>NZ_DASQVQ010000020.1:0-20643 GCF_035640695.1 Mycobacterium sp. | reverse complement strand
CCCCAGCCCCAGCCCGGGCCGCCCCAGCCCCAGCCCGGGCCGCCCCAGCCCCAGCCGCCGTC
Organism: Mycobacterium sp.; assembly: GCF_035640695.1. GTDB lineage: Bacteria > Actinomycetota > Actinomycetes > Mycobacteriales > Mycobacteriaceae > Mycobacterium. The sequence goes on along the minus strand of NZ_DASQVQ010000020.1, from coordinate 20,581 downwards.
GTGTGCCCAGCCGTGTCCCCAGTGGCCGTGGCCGTGGCCGTGGCCCCACCAGTCGTCGTCTTGCGCCCACGATGTTACTGGCGTGACGGGAGAAATCGGGCCGGCATTCGCCGTACCCGTGCCTAGTCCTAGAGCGGTGGAGCCAAAGGCGCAGGCGATAGCGGCTGCGGCCATAATCTTCTTGAGATTCACAGGTGCACCCCCTGGTGCAATTTAACAATCGGTCTACCTCGTGACCCCCTGCCTCAACGGTGCTCCTGTGAGCGCGCAGACGCAAGAGAGTTTTGGACCGATCGTGGTGATTTCGCAGTGGCTCTGCCACGCTGATCCTGCGTTCACCATGCGGACCTAGTGCACGCCCAGAACGATGCACTGAAGATCGCCGCGGCAAGTTGGCACACCGTCGGCGCATTGAGTCAGTCAATCGAACGCATACCCGCGGCGGTCTGCGACGTTTGTGCAGCTAGTCCCGGGCTTTGGTGCCTGTCCCCGCGCGGCGATGTTTGATCTCGCCGAAGCAGACCTGGCCGGTGGCCATGTCGAGCGCGAACTCCTCGCCTTCGCCGCCGGCAGCCACGCTCATCGGGTTGGTGCCGAACAGCGGCTCAACACCACCGTGCGGGGCTATCCGGGATGCCGCGGAAGTGATTGCAATGCCGCGGTCCGGGCGGCCAACCCCGGCAAGAACGCCGATCGCCCTGTCGGCGTCGATCAGCAGTCCCGCAACGGGGGTGCCGGATCGCATGGATACCGGCTACCGCACTGGCGACGCCAGTGAAACCACCGGTGCCGCGGCGATATTCACGGTTGCCCACGGTGCCGGGCGCCATACGTTGCGATGACCTCGACGACGCGCGTTGCGGAAATGGTCGAACAGTGATTCGTTCGTGATCATGGTCTGTTCCCTTCCGGACTTTGTCGCCGTGGCCAGTGCGAAGTCATGAGAGAAATAGTCGTGATTGCGGAGCGGTCTTGTAATCGTCGGAAAGCCAGGTTCCACTTGTGAAAGGGAAGAGTTTTCTATCCGCCCGGTAAGGCAGCCCGGGTACGCCGCGCCGACCGTAGGGCCCTTGTCCAGCGCGGCGTAGTGCCGGGCGCCGGGCCGATTGTCCTCGGGGTGGGGGCAGGGCTCCGCGGGCTCACTGGGCGCAACACCTCGTGGCGAATCGGCCACACCTCGGCGGCGGGCACTGGTCGAACGCGCCAGACCTGCGCCGCGGGGGTGATCGCGGTGCCAGCTGTAGCGCCTAGTCGTTGAGCATGGCTGGTATCGTCGCGCCCCGCAGCTGTGCGAGTTCGGTCGTGAGCCTGCCGATTCGGTGATCTTGTGCAGCGATCGCTTGGCATGCGGTGCCGAGTCGGCGTTCGCGATCGGCGAGCCTGATTTCGGCGGCTTGGCGGCGCTGCTCCGACTCGCGTAAAGCACGGCGCAGTTCGTCGATTTGTGCGCCCGGTGTGAGTGGCATACGACGTCATCACCTCTTTCTGTGTCGTGGTGCTGTACTTTCTCCGGCAGTGCTTCCGCGGAATTGTTCAGAACCCTTGGGCCAGAACTGGATAGGTGCACTAAACGCAACCGGTTGCGATACCGACAATGCGTCATCGCTCCACTAATTGGCTTGCCGCTTTTCCAGGCACGAAGCCCATGAGAGAAATAGTCATGATCAAGCAGTGGTTCCGTAATAGTTGAAACGCCAGATTCCACTGCAGAAACGGGAAGGGTTTCCTATCCGCCTGGTAAGCAACACCGGGTGTGAATTCGCCGATTGCCCCGTCCCGCACAGGAATCCGGGGCACGCGCGCGTCGCGTTCAACCGCGATCGGCAGCGTCTGGCCGTGCCGGCCCAACTCGGTGTCGGGTGCGGTCAAGTCGACGGCGTCATGGGTGACTCGACGTTAAATTAGTTGTTTCCCAGTCTCATCGACGACACGACTCCCACGAGCCAGTCGAGCCCTCCGGGAGGGAGATTGCGGTGCGCACCCGGCTTAGACATCGGAGGTCACCAGCCGCACCCCGGCGAGCCACCGCCCGAGACACCACCCGTTGGTTGATCCGGTTGTTGCAAGGGATGCACAACTGAGACCCTCGGCGATGGTGGTCAGCGGGGCGGTCGCGACCCGTTGTGCGCTCTCTACCTCCAGGTACAGCAGCATGTAGTGCTGCCGCGGATCAGGGCTACCGAATGAACACCCGCTCGCGACGAAATGCGACACGCTGCAGCCGGGCCGGGCTAAGGGTGAGGGTGCGGTCGGAGTCGCAACCCAGGGCCCGCTCGTCCACGAAGCCGACGAGGTCTCGACACCCCACCCCAGCCAAACGCGATTTTCTGCGTCATCGGTTGGTTCCAGACCTCGCAGGGTAAGAATTGGCCTGACAGGAGGTCTACATGTCGTCCCACCTGGAAGTTTGGAAACCGTCAGGACGCGAGCTGATCACGCTGAGCGGCCATAGGGTGACCATCGGCAAGGCCGACACAAATCTCGTGTCGCTCGAGCACGACGCGACCGTCTCCCGCTTGCACGCCGTCCTGGAAAACCTCGGGTCTGCTTGGTCGGTACGGGATTTGGGCAGTCGCAACGGCACCTATCTAAACGGAGAAAAGATCTCTGCCGAACGTGTCCTGCGTTCTGGAGATGAATTGCGGGTCGGCTCGTCACGGCTGGTCTTCTGGCACGTGAGGCAAGCGGGCGAACCGTCGGCCAAAGACGAGACGGTTTCTGCCGAGCCCGCTCCGCCGCGGCTGACCCGGCGCGAACAAGAGGTCCTGGTGGTTTTGTGCCGCCCCTTGGTCTCCGACAACCCGTTTCCTGGGCCCGCGTCGGTTCGTGACATGGCTCTCGAGCTATTCGTGACGGAGGCCGCCATCAAACAGCATCTGCAGAACTTGTACGACAAGTTCGCTATCCCGCCAGAGGGAGAGCGCCGGGTTCGTCTGGCCAATGAGGCTATCCGGCGCGGGGCTGTCACCCTCGCCATGCTGCGCGACCGCGGTAAAGACGAAAAGTGACTGACCGGCGCGACCATCGTAATGGTCGGCGGCCCAAGCGGATTAAGTGAAGTCCAGGGCCTCGATGGTCGGGACGGGTCCTTCATGTGTGGGCCGGTTGGCGCCCCCGATGCAATACACGGTGGAGCCAACCGCGACGACCCCCTCAGCGTGACGCGGTGTCGGCATCGGCGGGAGCGTGATCCACTTCCCGTCGGCGATGTCGTACATCTCTGCCGTGCCCAGCACGCGCGTAGGTTCCTCGCCACCGACGGCCACGATCCGGCCGTCGATGTACGCGGCGCCGAAGCTTCCGCGCGGGGTCGGCATGTCCACCAGCTTGTCCCATTTCCCGGATTCCGGGTCGAAGCGCTCAAACGCCGCGGAGTTTTTGTCGGAGGACAGGAACCGTCCACCCACTGTGTAGACGTAGACGCCATCGGACACCGCGGCCAGGTGTTCGCGCGGGGTCGGCAGGTCGGCCGCCTGCTTCCAGGACTTGCCGTCGAACACCTCGGTCTCCGCGACGATCTTCTTGTCGTTCTGCCCGCCGACGACCACGAGGTTGTTACCAACGACTGCTGCCGCCGCCCCGGCCCGGGCATGGCCGAGGCTTGGTAGCTCCACCCAGCTGCCTCCGCGGAGCGCGAAAACCTTGTTCGACGCTTGTGCGATGTTGTCGCTGGCGCCCCCGATGACAACCACCTCGCCCCGGTAGGTTGCCGCCGTCGCGTGGTGCAAGGGGATAGGCAGCGGAGGCTGCGATTGCCACGTTTCGGTCTGCGGATCGTAGCTCTGGACGGTCTGGAGTATGGTGTCATGACCCCGCATGCCGCCGATAAGCCAGATCTTGCCGTCGAGCACGGTCCACGCCATCATCAACCTGGCGGTCGGCGTGTCCGGCAGGGACCGCCACTGTGATGCCGGCTGCGCTTTGCGCGCTGCCAGCTTCAGCGCCTCCGCCGACGACGTGACCTGACCATCGCCACCACCGGTGGATCCGCCGATCGCATACACCGACTTCCCCACAGCGTCGACCGCCATGCCGTGCCGCGCAGTGCCCATGTCCGGCAAGCCGGCCCACTTCAGTGCGGCGAGATCTAGCGCCGTCACGCTCTTAAGGACTTGCCCCGCGGCCATGCCCCCGACCGCCACCAGCCGTCGATCGGTTACAGCCACGCCGAGGTCGCTGCGTGCCTGCGGAAGGTCGGGCAAGGTCGTCCACGTGTTCGCGGCCGGGTCGTACGCCTCGACCGTTTTGAGGTCAGAGGTCCCGTCGGTGCCGCCGACGGCGTACACCACCTTGCCATCTGACGCCGCGCCCAACATCTGACGTGGAGTTGGCATTGCGGCGCCAAGCGTCCAGGAATTTCCGTCAAAGATCTCGGTGGTGTTCAGCAGCTTGCCGTTGGCGTTCACACCACCAGTGACGACTATGCGGTCGCCAACTACCGCGGCCGCCGCTGCCGCCCGAGGCTGCAATAGAGGCGGCAGCTCCACCCAGCGACTGTTGACGACCCGCCAAACTCGGTCGGACGCAACCTTCGGATTGGTGCCTTCGGTGCGCCAGCCGCCGAGCACGACTGGGTTCCCCTGCCAAGTCACCGCCGTCGCATGCTGTACCGGAACGGGTAGGTCGTCGCCGCCCTTCCAGCTGTCAATGGCAGGGTCATAGCCCTCGTGGCGACCGCTAACGCGGTTGTCGGCCCCAACGCCGCCGAAAATCCAGATGGTCCCGTCGGCCTCCGTGGTCGCCACCGCCTCGCGGGCAACGCGCGCATTCGTGATCGGCTGCCAATCAGCCTGCGTCTCGGCGGTCGGTCGACTGGGCAGGCCTTTGCCTTCACTGGTGCCGGCCCGCGATGACAGGAAGTAGACGCCGCCTATCACCAACAGCAGCGCTAGCACGGCGGCCGCCGCGGCGGCGGCGAACAGCATCGGTTTGCGATCGCGCTTTTTCGGCGTGATCGTCGCCGGCCGTTCGTGCGCCGGGATCTGCCAAGGCATGCCCGACAAGCTCGCGGCTGATGGTGGCGTTGGCGTTGGTGGCCCGCCCGGCGAGATGCTTGGTGGCCCGCCCGGTGAGATAGAAGCCCTTTCGGACACATCTGTGTGACCGGCGGGCCCCGAGAACGGCATTTCTGGCATGGCGACCGTGTGCTCTGGCTCAGCATTGGCCGCACTGAGTGCCATCGAATCCGATATCAACCCGTTGTGACGCTGCGCCACCTGCAATTCACGGCCGAAGTCCGCCGCCGACGCCTGTCGTTCCGCCGGATCCGGTGACATCGCTTTTTCGATCGCGGCGCACACGTCCGCCGGGATTCCCTCAGGACGCATGTCCGGCAAAGGTGCCGAACTGATCCGCAGGTAGTGCGCTAGGAGGTCCTCGCCGGTCTTGCGGTCGTGTGCGGCCGTCCCGGCGATCAGCGCGTAAATCGTGGCGCCAAGGGAGTACACGTCGGCCGCGGTCGTCGGCGGATTTCCGGCCAGCACCTCGGGCGCGGTGTAGGCGATGGTGCCGCTGAAGACCCCGGTCGTCGTTTCATATCCACCGGCGATACGCGCGATCCCGAAGTCGCTCAGCAGCGGTTCTCCGTAATCGTTGACGAGCACATTCGCGGGCTTGATATCGCGGTGCAATGTGCCTGCCCGGTGTGCGGTTTCGAGCGCCCCGCATAGCTTCACTCCGATACGCAGTGCATCCGGCCACGCAATCCGGCCAATTCGGCGGAGGCGCTGCGCCAGGGAACCCGCTGCGTGGTAGGGCATCACGATGTACGGCCGGTTACCCTCAGTCACGCCGACTTGCAGGATGCTTTCGATGTTCGGGTGGCCAGAAAGACCGCCCATCGCGTAACCCTCACGCAGAAAACGTTCCCGGTTGGCTTCGTCGAGATCAGAGGCCAGCACCTTAACGGCGACGCTTCGCCCGAGAGACGTTTGGTGGCAGCGATAGACGACGCCCGCGCCGCCGCGGCCGACTTCCACGGCGTCCACAAATCCGGCGGCTGCCAACTCAGCAGCTATCCCGCCAGGTCGTGAGGGCGGAGCGCCTTCCGCGCGTTTTCTGGCCACGTTGCCAATCATCCTCCAGCATGAGGCGGATCATTTGCGATCTTCGACAAAATCGCGAGCACTAGCCAGCGTCGGACTCACGATCGTCGCCGGTTGCAGGTCCAATCGGCGCCGAGAAGTGGGCAGTTACATCCGGAACTTGGTGAAGTCGCAGCTTCGTGTCTGCTCCGTGGGTCATGGCTGATGAGTTCGCTGCGGTCTGCAACGGGTGGGTACCCCCGGCCGCTAGTCCACGCTCGTTGACACTAGGCGTGGCCAAATTGTGGCCAAACTGTGGCAACGGCAGCGGGCGCAGCAACAGGACGCGTTGCATCACCCCTTGAACCCAAGCTGTGTCGCGGTGGAAAACGCGCGTTTGTGTGCGTTAGCAGTTGCCGACGGCGGGAACGCCGGCGAAGCGGTCGGCAATCCATTGGCCCAGCGGCGCGCCGGGATCCAGTTTGTGCCCTTGTCCTTCCATGCGGATTCGCAACAGCGTGTCGCCAAGCGCGCAAGCCCGGCCCATGGCGACCTCGGTCCATTCCGGCAGAACGGTCTGGTCGGATCCACCGTAGATCGCCAGCAGCGGGATCTTGGTCGGCTGCTGGGGCAACGCATAGGAGGTGAGCCGCCGCGTCAGCCGGTCGGCCGCTGAAGCCGACGACGGTTTGGCGTCCGAGCCCTTGAACTTGCTCGCCAAGGCGTCCTTGCCTTGGGAAGCCGGCGGCAGGCAGGCAAGCAAGGTCTTTTCGTCCTCGCGCAGAACGCCGTGCAGGTAATCGTTCGGATCGATGGATTTGTCGACCGCGGCCAAACCCTCGATCACATTCGGGTATAGATACATCTGGTCGGCGGTCAAGGTCGAGGTTTGGGCCCGCTGCACCAGTCCGGACATGTCCATGGTGGGAACCAGCGCCGCGGCGCCGACCAGGTCGGTGCCCTGCCCGTAGGCGGCAAAATATTCGGCGGCCGCCCAGGCGGTCTCGCCGCCCTGCGACGATCCCAATGCCACCCAGCGCGACGACAGCTGCGGTACCACCGTGCGGGCGGCTCGCACCGCGTCGATGAGGTTGAAGGCGGCCGACTTTGGCTCCAGGTAGGCATGTGATGTCGCCGCGTCCTGGCGTGACCCGGCGGGCTTGCCCAGACCGGCGTAGTCGGTGTACGCCACCGCGTAGCCGAGCTTGAGCTGGATCGCCACCGAACTGATGTCGCCGAGCAGGCGGGAATCGACCGTTGGCCCACAGTCGGGGGTTACCCCGACGGTTCCGTGTGCATAGCCGATGACGGGCCATCCTCCGGGTGGTGGGGTGCCCGGCGGTGTGAATACCGCGCCGGACACCACGGTGGGCGAACCGGTGACGCCGGATATCGATCGGTAGACCATCGTCCGTGCGGTTGAGCCGGCGGGCAGCTCGCTGAAATCAAACGGCACCTGGTCCGACGAGCTCACCACGGTGCCACGGGCGCTCCAGTCGCCGGTGGCGATGGTTGGCATCTGTCGGGAGTAGTTCAATTCCTCGTGCCCACTGCTGGGGGCGGGGGCGACGGGTTGGGACGTGCTGCACGCGGCGAGCAGCGTGCACGCGAGCGCGCCGCTCAGCCGTACGAACCTTGAGATCATATGCGCCCCCTTATTCCTTGATCACGAGGATGGCATGGGCGGCAGCTTTCTCAGCGGTTTTTCAACCGCTCGAGTGCTTACCAAGCGGATAGGAAACCCTTCCCTTTCACAAGTGGAATCTGGCTTCCCAACGATTACGGAGCCGCGCCGTGTTCACGAGTATTTCCCTCATGACTTACAGCCCCGGTAAGACGGCCACGGTCGAGACCATGGTGGTGGCGAAACGCGACGCCACCATGCCGGTTGCGTGGGCGTCGAGTCCGCTCGGTAACCCGCAACGCCACGACGTGCATCGCCCCGACCCTCGCCGGGACGGGCATCGCCCGGACGGGCGACATGACTCGCACCGACCCGACGTCCGCCGTGACTGGTATCGACCCGACTGGAGCCACGAGCGGCGTCAACCCGACCCCAGCACTTTCTGGCATCGACCCGACCCCAGCCGTAAGTCGCGTCGGCCCGACCGGCGCCCCGTCCAACATCACACAGGCGCGTTGGCGGCCCGCAGTATCGAGGTGCTGGACGAGCCTGTGACGGAACGGCACGAGTCAGTTACGGAGCAGCTGGTCCGCTGTGACGTGGCTGTGCTGGACGACCACCAGCCGACCGAACAGCTCCAGCCCGTCGAAGCCGACGCCGAAGGGCTCGTTGCCCCGCCGGCCGACAACGAGGTGTACTCCTACTTCGGGCCGCAGATGCGATGGGTGACGCTCCTGCTGATGGCCGCCTACGTGCTGGCGGGTTGGAGTCTGCTGCAGTTCGCGCTGGCTTCGGTCAAGGTTTTGTGGCCCATGTTGGTGGTGCTGGGGCTCAACGTGGTCGGCGCCGTGCTGTCGGCGCTGACGAGCTTCAACACCAGGCGGGTGTCGGCGAAGACACACCGCGCGCTCGTCGACGGCTGGACTCCCGCAGGCCAGGCGCCGAGTATCGATGTCTTTCTTCCCACCTACGGAGAGGACGTGGCGGTTCTGCGTAATACCTACACGTATGTCAAGGCGATGGAGTGGGAGGGCAGGATCGAGGTGCACGTTCTCGACGATGGCGATCGCAGCGAGGTCGGGGAACTGGCCGCGCAGTTCGGTTTCCACTACATCGTGCGCTCGAATCGCGGGCACCTGAAGAAAGCTGGCAACCTTCAGTATGCGTTCAACCGCACGTCGGGGGACCACATCGTGATTCTGGACGCTGACTTCTGCCCGCGGCCGGATTTCCTGCGGCACTTGGTGCCGTACATGGACGACCCCTCGGTCGGCATCGTGCAAAGCCCACAGTGCTTCGATAGTGGCGAGAACCTGCACTGGATTCAGCGCACGGCGGGCGCGACCCAGGAGTTGTTCTATCGCTGGATCCTGCCCTCGCGGGACCGGTTCAACGCTGCGATCTGCGTCGGCACCTGCGCGCTGTACCGGCGCAAAGCCCTGGAAGCCACGGGCGGATTCGCTCAGATCGAGCACAGCGAGGACATTCACACCGGACTGCATTTGATGCAGGCCGGCTACCAGACCCGCTACGTGCCCGTCGTGGTCTCGCGCGGCTTGTGCCCATCGGATATGGCTGGCTTTCTCAACCAGCAGTACCGGTGGTGCAACGGGTCGCTGGTCAAGCTGCACAACGCGAAGCTTGACGGCCGACGGGTGAAAATGACTCTGCGGCAGCGGCTTTGCTTCTGGGCGGGCTTGTTCTACTACATCACCACCGCCGTCAACGTCATCGCGCTCTACCTGCCCGGGATGATCATGGCCGCGTTTTTCCCGAAGCAGGTTCAGCCCGCCCAGTTCGTGCCGTTCCTCGTCGGGCTGTGGGTATATCTGGTAGTGATTCCGTTGGTTTCCAAGAGCCGCTGGCGATTTGAGGTGCTGCGCCTGCAAATGGCCTACAGCTACGCCCACCTCATCGCGATAGTGCACAAACTGCGGGGCCGCTCGGCGGGATGGGTTCCCACCGGCGCGGTCAATCGCCCGAATCCCCTGGCCCGCAGCATCAGCCGAGTGGGCGCGGCCGCGATCTTGTTGTCGCTACTGCCGTTCTGGGGCGTGGTCATCTACGACATCCATGCCTATGGGGTGCGTCGGTTCTGGCTGATGGCGATGTTCGTGTGCCTATACACCTACCTCGCGCTGCCGCTGTTCACCGAATTCGTCAAGATCCTGTGGCCCAGACTCAGCCGATCCGGGTCACGCACGGCGGGCAACAGCGTCGGTGCCGCACCGACCGACGACGTCCGCAGGCGATCTAATCCAAACCGGATCTCCTTCTATGAGGTGGTGTGCTACACGCTGGCCCTGGCGCTGGCCGGAGCAATCGCTTCTGGGTGGTTCGACCTGATGATCCCGTGGAGCGCCTGAGATGACGAACCACCGTGCTACTGCGGACGCGTACTGCGACCCCTACAACCTCCGCTGAGCCGAATCCATTGTGACAGACCAGCTTCAGGGCGAAACCTCGACATCCCTGTGCTGAACGTCAATGCACGTCTGTCCGCGGGGACCCGTTGCACCGCGGTCCGCAATCGCACGTCCTTCTACGGTGACGACTCACACTGACGGCGATCGCTCCTCCAGGAGCTGCAGCCCGTTGCAAGCGCAGATCCGTGAGAGGGGCATCGACCTCAGCGGCCGCTGACGTCCGGCGGGGCAACCACCCGAGCGGTCGTTGGCTTCGTGGCTGAAGCGGACTCGGGCCTGCTTACCCGGCGGATAGGAAACCCTCCCCTTTCAGCAGTGGAATCTGGCTTCCCAACGATTACGGAAGCACCTGCGTAAAAGCGACTATTTTCCTCATGACTACCTACTGGGAAGAACCGACCACGAGGTATAGCCCGGGGCTGAGGAGCGATACCCCCCCGGCCGAGACCATGCGCCTGGTGCAGACGTCCCGTATGTCCAGTAGCCCAGTACCAGCGCGCCACAACACGGTGCAGCGCCAGCGTGCAGCACATCACCTCATGGACCGAGATCCGACCACTGCGTTAGTCCGGACGCAGCCGCCGTCCAAGGCCAAGACCAAGACCAAGAAGTCGGAAAACCGCTTCTTCAACGATGTCGAAGGCATGCGAGGCGTCGCCGTCACGCTCGTCGTGCTGTTTCACGCGGGTGTGCCGCACCTGGCCGGCGGCTTTGTCGGCGTCGACGTGTTCTTCGTGATCTCCGGCTTCCTGATCACCGGTCTGCTGCTGCGCGAGTACGAGCGCAACGGACGGGTGTCGTTCAGGGGCTTCTACGCTCGCCGCGCACGTCGCATCATTCCCCCGGCCGCTGCGGCCATCGTCGCGACGGCGATCGCTGTCTGGTTCGTAATGCCGCTGTTGTCGGTCTTCCGCCAGGCACTCGACCTCCTCGCCGCATCGGTGAACATCGCGAACTGGCGCTTCATCGCCGCGGGCAAGGATTATCTGGCGGGCGCGTCTGACGACAGCGTTGCCACGCACTTTTGGTCGCTTTCCATCGAGGAACAGTTCTACTTCGTCTGGCCCGTGCTGCTGGTTGCGTTGGCCGCGCTGGCCCGGCGCATGCGGTGGTCCACCCGCATGGTGGTGGGGTGGGGAATCACCGTGGTCACGGCGGCGTCGCTGTTCGTGTCGCTGCGGTCGACGGGCAGCGACCCCGTGTTGTCCTATATGGCCACCCACACGCGCGCGTGGCAATTCGGCGTCGGCGCGATCGTCGCGGTTGCAGGGCCGCTGCTAACCGGCCTGATGACGAAATTGCCTGTGCAAGTAGCGATGTGGGTGCTCGGTTGGGCGGGATTGGCTGCGGTGCTGGTGGCGACCGTGACTTACGACCACTCGACACCTTATCCCGGATGGGCCGCGTTGGTACCTACACTCGGCGCCGGCGCGATCATCGTGGCTGGCCAGGTTGCCGCCAACAGCGCGCCCGCCGTCGGGTGGTTCCTCTCCGCGCGCCCGTTGCGGTGGCTGGGCAAGGTCTCCTATGGCTGGTACCTGTGGCACTGGCCGGCGCTGGTGCTGTTTAAGAGCTACACCCACATCAGCAGCTGGCCGACGTTGGTGGGTGTGATGATCGCGGCGCTGCTGGTGGCGTGGGCGTCCACTGCGCTGCTAGAACGCCCGGTCATGTCGTCGGCCGAATTGAAACGCAATCTGCAGGCCTCGCTCTCGGTCGGCTTGACCGGCACCATTGTGGCCGCAGCCTTGACGATGGCCCTCGGCGTGATGGCGGTCAACCGGGCCAGCGGGGCGGGGTCGGGCAATGCGTCGGTGAGCTTCGAATCGGTTTTCGGTGCGTCCACCGGTGCGACATCGGGACCGGTCACGCCCAACCCGTTCAAGGCGTTCGACGACCGGCCCGAGCGCGACGAGTGCCTGGTTCCGCTCGGCAAGCGCGAAACACCGAGCACCTGCGTGGACGGGCCAGCCGACGGCGTGAAAGCGGTGCTGTTCGGTGACAGCCACGCGCAGCAGTGGCTGCCCGTGGTGCAGGTTCTCGCGCGCGAAAATAATTGGCAGCTCAATCAATTCACCAAAGCGGCATGCCCCGTCGCCGCCTTGCAGCCCCGAGACGGCCGTACTGACCCGTTCACCAAGCCGGACTGCCTCGGCTGGCGCGAGGACAGCATCAAGGCGATCGCCGCTCTGAAACCCAAATACATCGTGATCGGCTCGCTGTCCACGTACGTGCCCGACTATCAGGAGTTCAAAACCGGCTGGGATCAGTCGCTGAACCAACTGCGGCAGACCGGCGCGAAGCTGATCTACTTGCGCGATACGCCGTACCCGAACAAGAACATCCCCGAATGCGTCTCCGGGGCGACAGACAACTGGTCCAAATGCGACTTCGACCTGAACAACGCTCACCGGACCGAACCCATTGTGACAGACCAGGTTCGGGGCGAAAATCTCGACATCCCGGTGCTGGACGTCAACATCTATCTGTGCGAGCAGACCAATTGCCGCGCAGTGCGCAACGGCACGTTGCTCTACCGCGACGACTCGCACTTGACCGCGACTGCGGTCAAGGCGCTGCTGCCGGCTGTCCAAGCACAGGTCCGTGAGAAAGGAATCGACTTAAGTGGCCGCTGACGTCGGCGGGGCAACCGCTCGAGTGTCCCGTAAGGTTGTCTTTGCCGAACCAGTGACGGTCAGGAGGTGTCGTTGCCCAACCGACCGGCTGGCATCAGGGTGTCGCGCCGCAGCGTGCTCGCGTCGATCCCATTGGCGGCGTTCGCCGTGATGGCTGCAAGCGGATGCCAGAGGACCCAGTCGCGGCTGTTCGGACTGGCGGCAACTGGTCTTGACGACGCGACGTTGCAGCGGTCGCAGGCCGCTGCTCAGACATTGGGCAAGCACTTGGACGTGCTGACCGTCTACGACGCATTCTCCTGGGAGAAGCCGTTGCCCACCGCGCTGCTGGACGCAGTCGCAGCCACCGGCTGCACACCGGAGTTGACGTGGGAACCGTGGGACCCCGGCGCGGGCAAGCACCAGGGCGCCTACACGGCCGCGCAGATAGCGGGTGGTCGCTACGACATCTATGTGCGCGGCTGGGCCCAGCAGGCCGCGGCGTATGGACGGCGGTTCCTGCTCAGGTTCGCACACGAAATGAACGGCGACTGGTACCCGTGGTCGGTGGGAGCGCCGGGCGGCTCGCCACAGGACTACGTCGCGGCCTACAGCCGAGTGCGTGGCATATTCGACGACGCCGGCGCGAAACACGTCGAGTGGGTGTGGTGCCCGAACGTCATCATCAGCGGCAACACCGAGGCGATCACGAAGTCCTATCCCGGCGACCAGTTCGTCGACATCATCGGGGTTGACGGATACAACTTCGGCGACCTGCCAGGCCATCAATGGACCCAGCCCGCCGACCTTTTCGCCAAGACGTTGGCCCTCGTCACGAAACTCGCGCCGGGCAAACAGGTGTGGATCAACGAGGTCGGCTGCGGCGACCAAGGCGGCGACAAGGCGCGCTGGATCTCGGATTTCATCGCCTGGCTGGTCAGCACCGACGTCCGCGCGCTGATCTGGTTCGAGGTCAACGGGACCGGCGGTGACCCCGACTGGCGCCTCACGAGCTCGGCCGACACAGTCGCTGCGGCCAAATCCGCACTGGCGTCCTGGTAGCCTCGCGTGTCCGCACCTAAATCGTTGTCGAGCCGCACATGTCAGGCGAGCCAGCCCATCTGCCGCACGGACGTCACACTACACAACTCACGGCAGTAGTTGCTCCCTATAGCTAACCCACTGACAGGAACCGTGACCGTGCCTTTTGCTCAATTCAGCTGAAAAGGGGGATCGTTTATGAAACAACCAACCAAAGCAATCATTGCCGCCGCGGGACTGGGTACGCGCTTCTTGCCACAAACCAAGGCAATGCCGAAAGAAATGTTGCCGATTATCGACCGCCCGGTGATCCAGTTAATCGTCGAGGAGGCCGTTGCGGCCGGAGTGACGGACATTATGATTGTGACCGGTACCACCAAGCGCGCGGTCGAAGATCACTTTGACCGATCGGACGAACTGGAAAAGGAACTTCGCGAGCGCGGCAAGTTTGAAGCAGCGAACGAGATTGAAAAAATTGCCAACCTTGCAAACTTTGTCTACATAAGGCAGAAGGGGTCACCCAAAGGAAACGCTCGCCCGGTACTAAACGCGCAGCACCTGATTAGCAACGACGAACCGTTTTTCGTGTTCTTCGCGGACGACTTTTTCCGTAGCGACGTGCCCCGCGCTAAACAACTCCTTGAAGCGTACGAAAAGACAGGTAAATCCGTCATTTCGCTCATCGAAGTTGATAAAAAAGACGCTGACAAATACGGCATCGCCAAAATCGATGCCAAGATTGACGACCGAACGTTTCAGCTGTCGCAACTAATTGAAAAACCAGGTGCCGAGAACGCTCCCAGTAACTTCGCCTCGGTCGGCGGGTACCTGCTGATGCCCGCCATTTTACCTATCATTGCTCAGGAAAAGGTAGACAAAAATGGCGAAATCACTCTGGCGGACAGCATTAACGAACTAGCGCATCAAGACCGGGTGTATGGGCGCTTTATCGAGGGGATCTGGCATGATACCGGTGACCACTTGAAGTATCTCAGGGCACTGGTGGACGTTGCCCTGACAGACGAGAACTACGGCGGGGTATTCCGTCAATATTTGACCGAGCGTTTACAACAGCCTTAAGGTGCGTGCTCGCTGTGCTCGCGCCCCTGGCGTAATTTCGGCGTTGTTCCTTGAGACCAATAGGTCCGCGCGCGCCGAGTGGCTTGGCAAGAGCGAGCCTTGCCGGCGCCACGCCGGCCGATCCGGGCGGCCGATCTCGGCCACGTCGATCCGGGCGGCCAGCAGGAAGATGGCGTCCACACCAGACCCGTGCCATACATGAGTTTCCGGATCAGAGTTGGCGATTTCGCGTGCGCCATCCGCGACTACGAAGGTCTTTGCCTGAGGTGTCTTCGCAGTCGACAATCCCAAGACGGTGGCGGTCCCCAACCAGTTGGCCAAGTGCCGACGGCAGGCGGGTGGCATCCACGTCGATGCCGGTGACGCAGAGGCCGAGCGATCTTCGCCGAAACAACCGCCGCCGCTTCAGCGTTCACCCGACCGGCCGGCAATCGTCCGGGTGGTCGCGGGAGGCCGCGCTTTCGCGGCACGCGGGGGTGGCTGTGCGACTACGCTTTCGGAACAGGCTGGTGGCAATCCCTTCGCATCGCCCTGGCAGCCATGTCGGCACGCAACTCACATTTCTGATCGCGGCGATGTAGCGATTGAGTCTTCGGACTTGTCACGGTCAGTCGGCATGGCCCTGTTGTTGGTGGTTGAACGTCGTCGAAATGGAACGCTCAGTGTCGTGGGCCTGATCATCGTGGTTGACAATGCTTTTGTGAACATTAGTCGCACTCGCATAACCGGTCTGTGACATGGCGGGACCAACGGGTTCTAGCAGCGGACGACTAAATCGATTCCATCAGTGGGCTTCCCATTTGGACCGTGCAGTTCGGAAAGCCAGCGCGGTCGCAACGCCAGCGAGCCGGCTGCGCTGGCGTTGCGAATGAGCTGTAGAAGCGACCCTTACTGGACGGCGGTCAGCGTCGGCCCGCCGGTGATCGCGCGCGGCGGAACCCGCGTGGGCGGCACTTGCTGGACCACGGCCACCCTGAGCGTTGCCGGATCGATGCACGCGCCGCTGCGCATCACGCCGCCGGCGTGTTCGCAGCAGTAGTCCGTGGGCATATTGCGGTTCATACACGCTTCGAAGTCGCTGTCCTTATAGTCGGCGCTCGCAACGGCGAGGGCGCCGAACGGGCTGATAGCCAGGGCAAGCGCTGCCGCGGACACGGTGGTGCGCACGATCCGACGTGCAGGTGCCGAAGCTGTGGCGGGGTGCTGGGCGGTCAATCCGCGACGGGGACGGTTCATGGCGGTTTCTCTTCTCCTTTGTGCGTCGCGGCCTCCCGGGGAAGCCGCTTTGTCGTCGCGGTAAGTCTCCGATGGGGGATTCGGTTCCGTAATCTCTCTGGAAGCCAGATTCCGCTCCCGAAAAGGGAAGGGTTTTCTACCCGCTTGGTAAGAAAACTGGCACTGCGTCTTGACTCGTAGCGACCGGTGATCGCGGCGGCAACGCCGCCAAGGCCGCCTTGCGGGCCCACGGCTCGTCTACCGAAACGGAATTATGAACCGGCGCTACGAGCAGGGGCCCCACAATAGGACATTAGGATGCTGGTGGTTCCGTGCGGAGCCGCGGAAGTTCGTCACCGGAGATCACCCGAGATGTCTGTAACTGGGCAATTCGTGGGCAATTTGTGGGCACGCAACACTGCACGATCCGCCGTCGCGTGGGCCCATCGCCATTGACTGCGGTGCGCGTGTCGTCCGCGGCGCTTATCGGGCTGGGCTGGTGCACTCGAGCATTACCAGCTTGACGGCTTGGGTCATGGCACCTGCGAGCGCCGGGCTCAACACGGCGGTGAACGGTGTGATCGGGCCGATCTCCGCTCCGATCAGGACGAGCTCTGGCATCGTGCGGTTGGCGAATGCCACGGGAAGCGCCGAGAGGAGGCTTTCAACGCCTGATCCGTGCATGCCCTGCTGCTCCACGGCGGGGACGCAACCGTTGACGCTGAGGCGATGGAGCTGGCCGATCTTCGCTCCGGTCTTGACGGCGTCGACGAGCACCGCCTTAGTGCAGCCCTCGAAAAGCGGTATTGCGTTGAGGCCGGCGGTGCCGGCGTCCAAGGTGCGGACGTGGGGTGGTAGGCGGCGCTCGTCCCGCAGCCGCCGCAAGACGTGCAGCCCGAACCCGTCGTCGCCGTGCCACAGGTTTCCGAAGCACAAGATGTGTATGAGCGCAGGGTTCATCACACGCGGAACGTCGTGACCTTATCGACTTGGAGAAAGTGCACGGTGCAGACCAGGCACGCGTCGTGGGAGCGGACGACGTGGTAAAGCTCGACGGGGTTCTCGAGGTCCTTTAGCTCGAGGCCGATGAAGCTCTCTTCCCAGTGTCCGCGGCGACCACACGCGTCGCGCGGCGAGCCGTTCCATGTGGTCGGGGTGATCACTTGGTAGTTCTCGATGGTGCCGTTGCGGATCTTCATCCAGTGGCCCAGGCTGCCGCGCGCAGCGTTGATCAGTCCGTAGCCGTCTCCGTCACCGATGGGGTCAGAGGGCTGGAACGTGGGCTCGTCGAGGTGCGCGCTGAGCTGGTGCACCGTCTGGCGCATCAATTCGAGCACCCGTACCGGGCGGTGAAACCGCGCGAACTGCCGGAGCCACGTGTTCGGTCCCTGCGCCTGGAAGAGCGCGGTGATGAGTGGATCGTGGCCGACGACCAGGTCGGCCATCGGTCCGAGTTGAACGACGCGATCGTCGTAGCGGGTGGCTTTGGCGTAGCTGTACTGGGGCCCGTCGGCGCTGCGTGCCGGCTCGGTCCGGCTCTCCCAGGGATGACACGGATGGCCCGGATCCACATACCAGGCGTGGCTGACATCCTCGCGGATCTTCGCCTCGCAGAAGGGCTCAATTCGCTTGCTCTCGCCGTCGTAGAATCCCGCCGATAGCAGACACGGACGGTCGCGGAACGGGGGCTGCCAGCCTTCGGGGTCGTAGTAGCAGCCCATGCTCAGTAGGTGGGGCGTGCCGGCGCCCGTTTTGTGCAGCCCGATCGAGCGGCCGTAGCGGGCAAATACCCCTACCGCGCTGTCGCGGTGCGCGGCATCCTCCTCCAGCCATTCGTCGAAGTCCTCGACGCTTTGCAGCGCAAGCCAGCGCTCGGTCGCGCAGCCGATGATCGACCGCTCGTACCAGGCCTGGTAGAACTCGACGGCGCTGAGGCAGTCGTGCAGGCGGGCCGCGTCCAGTGGACAGGTCACGCCCCCGGGCATCATGTACGTCGAGTGCGGCCACTGACCGCCGAAGCAGATCACCACTTGCAGGATCCGGTTGGAATGCTCGACGGTCTCTCGCGCGATCCGCCCGCGGAACGGCGCGGCGAACAACTCACACACCTGCTCGTAGAGGGGATAGTCGGTGTACGCAGCGTTGCATAGATCCGGGGCGAACATGAGAAACGTGTGGCGGGCGTCGTTCATCAGGGACTCCGCCATCAGGCATAGGTTGCGGATCCGAGTGCCGTTGGGAGCGATCGGCGTCGCAGATGCCATTTCAAGCGCTGACGTGGCGGCGTAGAGGTGGGAGGTGCTGCAAATCCCGCAGATCCGCGGCGTGATCACCAGAGTGTCCGCAGCATCGCGCCCCCTGAGGATCTGCTCGAAGCCTCGGTACATCGTCCCGCTGCACCAAGCATCGGTCACCACGCCGCCTTCGACCTCGACCTGGATCTCCATGTCGCCCTCGACACGGTTTACCTCCATCCCCAAGCGGATTTTGCGCAAGCCCGCGGTCACAGCGCCGCACCCTGCAGATCGGGCTCGGCCCGCACGGGTTTTGGGTGGTGCCTGAACAGCGCGCGGCTGATCGGGAACCTGGCGCTGAGGCAGCCGTAGCACACGTAACCCACCTTCTCGGCGGTTCCGCACTTACGATTAACAGCGTCAGCAAGGCAGGGCTGGACCGTCGAAGGTTGCTGGTAGCGATTGAGATCCAGCAGCTGCCCGTCCAGCAGCAAGCCCATCGTTTCGATCATTGTCGCGGAGTCGGCCGGGCAGCCGCCCAGATTCACCACCGGCATTCCGGACTTCGATCGCCAGCCCGATTCGAGAAGGCCCCCCGGGCGCGCATTGGTGAACTGCAGGCCGACAGACTCCGAAGGATTGGGAGGTGCGGCGGGAATGCCGCCGAACGCCGCGCAGCTGCCCATCGCCATCACGTACTCCGCCCGATGACAAAGCGCTGCGACGAGGTCTCGCTTCGGCCGGCCCTCAAACGTGTCGAACAGCCCCGTCCCATCCGGCCCGTTGATGATGCTGCCCTCAACGCAAAGCAGCGTGAGGTGTTGCTCACCGGCGACGATAAGTTCGATCATGCGCGCCAGCTCGCACGGCGGCTCCGGCGACAACGAGGGGTGCCAAAGCAACTGGACATCGTGGCGGTCAAGAAAGTCCAGCAGCGTGTCCGAACCCCCCGATCCCAGGATCGCCATCGACTCCCCACTGCATGCTCCACACTCCATCCATAAGAGCGTCGGACGCTCGCGTTCCGGTAGTGAAGTTTCCACGTCAACCTCCAGGTTTGTCCCTCCCGGCGCCAAGCCCGGTGTGAACCGGACCGGCGAACTGGCTGCTGGGGTCTATCGCCGAGACGGCAAACTGAACTTGCTCATCCGATTGTTGGTTCCGTTTTGTCTGCCCGTTTAGCCGAGACGGTGTCCAGGCGATCTCGACCCGCTTCAATCCGCCACGGTGCCCGGCACAACCCGACGGCCGCTGGCACGAACGGTGTTTTCTGACAAGGACATTGCACTTCTGCCGGGTGTGACTAATCAAGCGCCTGGTCCGCTGAGCGGACCACGACCGGACCGCCTGTTACGTGCGAAACCACCCTCAACCGCTGTCCACAATGACGAATGCGTCCACCTACCGCAGGGCAGCGCCGATGCGGCGTGCGGCGCGCGACACCATGTCGCGCAGATTTGGGGGTGGCTTGGTGGCCTGCACAAGAGCGGTGACCGCGCCCGCACATGTCCCATTCGGCCACCACACCGGGGCGGACACGCAGCAGATGCCGGGAACGGTGTCCTGACGATCGACCACGGTGGCGTGCAGGTCGCGGATGGACTGACGCAACCCGCGCCATTCTTGGGGCGTCCAGCAGTCGGGAAGCGCGACGTCGCTGGGGGATCGGGTGGCATAGAGGACGCGCCCGGTGGCGGTGCGAGCGATCGACCGCGGGTCTGTGGGGTTGAACATGCAGGCGCGACCGTGCGGCACGGTGGCACAGATCACCCGGAGTCGGTCGTCCTGCAGGATCCGCAGCGACGCCACGGCCCAAGATTGCAGGGCAAGGGTGTGCACGGGTGCCTGTGCGGCCTGCCGCAGCAACGGGTCTGGCTGCCACTGCTGCCCGATATGCCCGATCCGGGCCCCGAGGTAGTAGCGGTGGTCAACGCGCTGCACCACCCCGAGGGTGACGAGCTGCTCGGTGAGCCGATACGCCGAGGTTTTCGCTAGCTGGCTGGCGCGCGCCAGCGCGGTCAACCCCAGCCCATCATCGGTGCCGGCGAGCGCATCCAGCACCGCGAAGGCCCCGTCGAGCACCCGCCTGCCCGGGCCGACACCCGGCTCCGTACAGTCTCGGCCGGTGCGTGGATCGGTAGCAACAGCGTCATCCGTGCCAAACCTTGCCGGCCGCGGGTCCGCAAAGGTCCTGGTTACGCCACCAGTGTTACCGGCATAACTCCCAGATGTACTGATCGACAGGATGGTCGCGCACGTCAACAGGGCAATCAGCCTGATCTCCGCACAGAACGCGGAACGTCCCTGCCAAGCAATCTTCATG
>NZ_DASQVQ010000019.1:0-2427 GCF_035640695.1 Mycobacterium sp. | reverse complement strand
TACGACGGAGACCGTCTCGTCGAGTCGATGCGCTACGTGCGCAGCCTGCCCGCCGCGCTTCGTGTACTCGGCGATCTGCTGTCCACCATCGCCACCCCGGTGCAGATCATCGCCGGGGCGCGAGACCCGTTGGTACCACCGCTCAATGCCGAGTTCCTCCACGCGCGGCTTCCCGACAGCAAGCTCAACATTCTCGACGCCGGCCACTTCGTCTGGGAAGACTTCGCCGACGAGTATGCGGCGCTGGCGATCAGTTGGTGGGAAGGAGGCTACGCGACGAAATCCGTATCCAGCACCTGACGCCGCTCTCACCCGGCCGGCGCGATCTTGTCAACGAAAGGGACGTACCACATGACCGCCATACCACCCTTGCCGCCATTCGATATGCAAAAGGCATTACAGAAGGTCCAGGCAGCCGAAGATGCCTGGAATACATGTGATCCCGAACGGGTGGCGCTCGCCTATACCGAGGACTCGGTGTGGCGCAACCGCGATCGCTTTGTCACGGGGCGCCTCGAGATTATCGAGTTCCTGCGCCAGAAGTGGCAGCGCGAGCTCGATTACGCGCTTCGCAAGGAACTGTGGGCCTTCCGGGAAAACCGCATCGGCGTGCGGTTCCAGTACGAGTCCCGTGACCTCAGCGGGCAATGGTGGCGCAGTTACGGCAACGAGCTATGGGAGTTCACCGGCGACGGACTCATGTGCCGCCGCGAAGCCAGCATCAACGACGTCCCGATCGATGCGGGCAACAGGCGCATTTATGGCCCTCGCCCCGAAGCGGAGCGCGGAATCCTGCTGCCGGTCCAATGATACGGGTCGCCGGCGCCCGCTACGAACAGATCCGGCCTCGGTCAGTTGGTTCGGCATGTTGGCTGGCTTTCGAAGTTGCGGCCGGCAGCATGGACTCGGCGAAGGCCTCCGTCCGTGCTGGTGCTAGGCACCTCGGCCGACTCCCCGCAGCCTCATCGCGGCGAGTCAGTCGTTGGCCCAGCCCTGTGTTCTGGCCATCCCGCGACAACGGGATTGCTGAGGTCTCCAATCCCAGTCACTCCGACCGTGATGGTGTCGCCGGGGTGGAGGAACTCCTGAGGTGTGCGGCCGACACCTGTGCCGCCCGCGGTGCCACTACTCATCAGGTCACCCGGCGCAAGCGTGACAGTGCGGGTCAGAAACTCCAAAAGTGTTGGGATGGAATAGATCATGGTGTCGGTCGTGGTCCGCTGTTTGTACACGCCGTTGACCCGGGTGCTGATCTCGAGAGGTGTTGTGTTGACATCGGGTACTTCGTCGGCCGTTAAGATGTGCGGGCCAAGGGGGCAGAAGGTGTCCGGACACTTGCACAGCGTGATCTGCAACGGCTCGCGCTCCATCACGTCGCGCGCGCTGACGTCGTTAATCATCGTGTAGCCGAAAATGTATTCGTGCGCCCGCTCGGCGGGCACCCGGTAGGCGGGCTTGCTGATGATGACGCACAGTTCGGCTTCCCAGTCGGTGTGCGTCTCAGGCGTGGGGATCCGGATCGGATCGTCGGGACCGATGACCGCCGACCGCAGTTTGGAAAAGAAGACCGGCTCGGTGGGATGCAGGCCGGTTTCGGCGAGATGGTCGGCGTAGTTGCCGCCGGCCAACAGCAGTGTGGATGTCGGCGATATCGGCGCCCTAAACCGCCTCGGATGCACTATGTGACTTGGACTCTCACTCGATTGGCGCAACCGGTCGAGCTCGCGCGGGCCGGCTTCGATCAGCGCCGCGAGGTCGGCGTGGCCGGTGGGCAGCACGCCGTCATCGAGGCGGACACCGACCGCCGGGCGCCCGGCCTCATCGTCGTAAACAACGATCTTCATTGGTTCGCTGTCTCTGGCATGGGAGCGTGTCGGCGGCTGTCGTGCCAGTCCGTCTGGATGAGCTCGGAAAGGCCACGGGCCGCCTTATGGCGGCGACGAGGTGCTCCGCCATGAAGACATCCTCTCGTTCGACCGCCGACAAGCCGGTGCAAACACGTCCGGACCGCCGGCCATTCAATGACCTCACCTCAGTGTTAATCGCTCAGCCCGCATTCGAATCTGCCGGTGGACAGTCCGGCGCCCCCGGCCGGCGCTGATGGACGCGGTCGTCGTCGGTGAAGTTGATGTTCTGCCCCGATCACCCGGACCAGGATCACGGTGTCCTCGGTATTGGACGTTTCTCCTGCTATGTCGTCATTGGCGGTGCGCGCCGGTGAGCAGTTCTGCTGCGCGTTCCCCGATCACCACGCACGGTGCCATGGTGTTGCCCGTGGTGATCCGGGGCATGATGGAGGCGTCGGCGATGCGAAGGCCATCGACGCCGTATACCTTGAGGCTGCCGTCGACAACCGACATGGTGTCGTTGCCCATCTTGGCCGTGCCGACGTGATGCCAGTAGGTTAACGCCGCGTCACGGAGGTAG
>NZ_DASQVQ010000018.1:0-17228 GCF_035640695.1 Mycobacterium sp. | reverse complement strand
CGTCCCGAACCTGCCGTCCGCGGCGCGCGACCGGCTACTCCGGCGATTGGGCAGCCAGCCGTGACGAGTTCGTCTGGTGTCGTGAGTCGTTAATTCGTTGGCAGTAATTGCCGATGCTGGCGAGGATTTGATCGGCGGTTTGGTCCCAACGTAGGGCCGGGAGGCGCTAATCCGAATGCTCGCCAGATCCGTGACACCGAGCGTCGCGGTGATCACCGCCTCGACCTGCTCGTCAGAGACCGTGCGCGGCCGGCCCGGCCGCGGCTCGTCCAACAGGCCCTCGAGCCGGCCGGCCACAAACCGCGTCCGCCACTTGCGCACGCTGCTGATATGGATGTCGAGCTTGTCGGCGATCGCGGTGTTGGTCGGTCAGATCCACAACAGGAGCGACACGATTTGGCACCTACCAGGTCTAAATCCCTACAGGTGAATTAACGACTCACGACCCTTGTGGGTTCGCTGGGTAGCGGCGGCTGCGATGGCTTGCGACGGCCGACGTGGGATGTGGCCCTCGGAGCCTGCTTGACAGAGAGTAGCGAAAATCCCCGGCTGGACATCCCCGCTGCCATAGGATCCCAAAGTGGGTAAACACGGTAACGGCGCCGGTGATGCGCTGTTCTCGAAGCCCGTGACCGGTGTGAGTCGTTTGGCCGCGGGAATGCGATGACGCCGATACTCAATAACCTCGACTGCCGATACTCCCCGGCGAATTCGTGGCGCCAATCGGATCCTCTGATGGCGGACCTCGGGATGCGCTCGGCGATTTTGGTTGCTGCGGCTGCGTGCCGGTCGACCTTTAGCGCGATGGCCCCGGTTCATTGTGCGCTGTAATGTGTCGACGCGACCCGACCATGATCACCGGATATTACGGGACCGACCTGGGGCGAGGAGTGAAATGACCCGAGTCGTCAAACGGGCGTGGATCCCAATCGTCATCGCGGTCGTCGTCGCCATCGCCGGCTTCTGTATCGACCGGCTCCAAAACGTCCTCGGTTCCCACGACCACCCTTCAGGCGCCAGCGCCAACTCTGCGGACCTGGTGCCCTTCAACCCCAAGCACGTGGCCTATGAGGTGTTCGGCCCCGCAGGAACCGTGGCAAGCATCAGCTACGTGGACGTCAACGCTGCGCCGCAGCGCGTTGACGACACGACCCTGCCGTGGTCGTACACCGTCACGACGACCCAGCCCGCGTTCTTCGCCAACGTGGTGGCGCAGGGCGACAGCGACGCCATCGGCTGCCGCATCATCGTGAACGGTGAAGTCAAGGACGAGCGGTCTGCAAACGGGATGAACGCCCAGACCTTTTGCCTGGTGAAGTCCGCGTGAGCAGCAGACACCAGGTGGAGCCGTTCATCCCCCGGGCGATCCACCGGCTGTCGGTGCCGGTCCTGCTGTTGTGGCTGGCGCTCATTGCCTTCTTGAATGTCGGTGTACCGCAGCTGGAAGCGGTTGCGAAAGCACATGCAGTGTCGCTGAGCCCCAACGACGCGCCGTCGATGCAGGCGATGAAGCGCATCGGTCACGTCTTCGGGGAGTTTGATTCCGACAGTGCGGTCATGATCGTCCTGGAAGGTGATACGCCGCTCGGCGACGACGCCCACCGGTATTACGACGACCTGATCCATAAACTCTCACAGGATACGAAGCATGTAGAGCACATTCAGGATTTGTGGGGCCATCCGCTGACGGCCCCGGGCGCGCAGAGCGATGACGGTAAGGCTGCATATGTTCAGGTCTATCTTGCCGGTAATATAGGCGAGAGCTTATCGAATGAGTCGGTCGAGGCGGTCAGGGACATCTTGGCCGATACACCCCCGCCGAGAGGGGTCAAGACGTATGTCACCGGCCCAGCGGCACTTTCCGCGGATTTGATCCACAGCGGCGACAAAAGCCTCGTACTCGTAACGACGGTAACTGTTGCGATGATCACGATAATGTTGCTTCTCGTCTACCGTTCTATCGTTACCGTATTCCTGGTACTCGTCATGGTGGGAATTGAGTTGGCCGCGGCCCGGGGAGTCGTCGCATTCCTTGGATACCACGAGATACTAGGACTTTCAACTTTCGCAGTTAATATTCTCACGTTACTCGCCATCGCCGCCGGAACAGACTATGCGATATTCCTCATCGGCCGTTATCAAGAGGCGCGTCAGGCCGGTGCGGACCGGGAAGCTGCCTATTTCACTACATTCCGCGGAACCGCCCACGTGATCTTGGCCTCGGGCCTGACAATCGCCGGTGCGACATACTGTCTCAGCTTCACTCGGCTTCCGTATTTTCAGACCCTGGGCGTTCCCTGCGCAGTTGGAATGGTCGTCGCGGTTGTGGCCGCATTGACCCTCGGGCCCGCGATGATCACTGTGGGCAGTCGTTTCGGTCTCTTCGACCCCACGCGAAAGATCACGAATCGGGGATGGCGGCGGGTAGGAACGGCTGTCGTCCGTTGGCCTGCACCAATTTTCGCCGCATCGTGTGTGCTCGCCCTCATCGGTCTGCTCGCCCTGCCGGGGTATAAGGCGAACTACGACGACCGCATGTACTTGCCTGCCGACATCCCGACTAATATCGGGTACGCGGCTGCCGACCGACATTTTTCTCCGGCCCGGTTGAATCCCGAAGTACTTATGATCGAGACCGATCACGATATGCGCAATCCGGCCGATATGCTCGTCATAGATAGGGTCACTAAAGGCGTCTTTCACGTTCCCGGTATCGGATTGGTGCAGAGCATCACCAGACCCTTAGGCGCTCCGATAGAGCACACGTCGATACCCTTCCAGATCAGCATGCAGGGTACCGTCCTGACCGAGAACATGGGGTTTATGAGAGACCGAATGGCCGACATGGAGAAAATGGCCGATGAGATCGCGCGCATGATCGCCACGATGCAGCGGATGCAGGCCGTGATCCACGGGGTGGTCGACTCCACCCATAACCTCGTTGCCGCGAGCAGGCAATTGGCAACCGACACAACCGAGATGAGAGATCACGTTGCGGATTTCGATGATTTCTTCAGACCGATCCGCAATTACTTCTACTGGGAACCGCATTGCTACAACATTCCCATTTGCTGGGCGCTGAGATCCGTGTTCGACGCAATAGATGGCATCGACAAGCTGAGCGACGACCTGATTTCTCTCACGAAAGAACTCGACAACTTGGATACCATCATGCCGCAATTGCTCACGACTCTGCCACCGATGATCACCAGCATGGAGAATATGCGGGCAATGATGCTGACAATGCACAGCACGTTCTCCGGGCTGATGAACCAGATGGAGGCTCTGCAGCAGAATTCCGCCGCCATGGGGCAGGCCTTCGACGCCGCTAAGAACGACGATTCCTTCTACCTGCCGCCCGAGGCATTCGACAACCCCGATTTCCAGCGCGGTCTGAAAGTGTTTCTGTCGCCGGACGGCAAGGCCGTCCGCTTCATCATCTCCCACGAAGGTGATCCCGCGACCCTCGAGGGCATGGCGCTAATCGATCCGATCAAGAACGCAGCGCGGGAGGCAGTCAAGGGCACCCCCCTGGCCAGGGCCAAGATCTCTGTTGCCGGCACCGCTGCCACCTACAAGGACCTGCGCGACCGCTCCGCCTACGATCTCCTGATCGCGGGAATAGCCTCGTTATGCCTAATTTTCGCCATCATGCTGATCATCACGCGAAGCCTGATTGCCGCGGCCGTAATCGTTGGCACGGTGGTTCTGTCGTTGGGCGCGTCCTTTGGACTTTCCGTACTCGTCTGGCAGCACATCCTGGGTATCGAATTGCACTGGATGGTGCTGGCGATGTCCGTCATCATCCTGTTGGCTGTGGGCTCTGACTACAACCTGCTCCTGGTCTCACGGTTCAAGCAGGAGATCGGCGCCGGATTGAAGACAGGAATCATCCGTGCGATGGCCGGTACGGGCGCGGTGGTGACCGCGGCTGGCCTGGTGTTCGCCTTCACCATGAGTTCGTTTGTGGTGAGCGATTTGCGCATTCTTGGTCAGGTGGGTACCACAATCGGTATGGGCCTACTGTTCGACACGCTGATCGTGCGTGCGTTCATGACGCCGTCTATCGCCGCGCTTCTGGGCCGCTGGTTCTGGTGGCCGCAGACTGTGCGCCCCCGCCCCGCTCGAGCACATCCAGTGGCGTCGCCCGCTTTCGCACAACACTGAGGCCTGAGTGTGACCGGCGCCTCGGGTGAACGCACCCCGGCACTTGAATTCAGAAGCGGTATGTGGTGCAGCCGACCTGCAGGCCCGAGCCGACGCTGACGATCAACCCGACGTCGCCCGTACTCACCCGCCCGTGCCGCCAGGCCTGCTCAAGGCCGTACGGCAGCGAAGAGGAGAATGGGTCGGAGTGGGCGGGCAGGTCGACGAATCGGGGGCTCGGGATGTTGATTCGCACCGCGAGTTCGGTGCGGTCCGCTGAGTGCAGGAACGGCGGGAACACGACAGCGATCTCGGAGCGGTCCAATCCCTCAAGCCGTAACAGTTCCTCGACAGCAGCGGGGATGCAGTCAAGGTAGTGGGCCGTCAGCTTCGGATCGCGGTCGATCTGGAGCCAGGTCTGCCCGTCGTCGTGGCGGGTGTACGTGGCGAGCGCGTCGGCGTGCTCCGGATGGTGATGGAAGACGAACCGGCCGAAGCCCGCCGTGCCGTCGGTTTTGCGCAATAGCACAGCCGAGCCAGTTTCGCTGATGCCGAGCAACGGATGGCCGCTTTCCGGGGTGTTGTTTTCTATCTCCGCGGCCACGACCATCGCGTGCTCGGCCTTTCCAGCGCCGATCATCTGGGTGGCGACATGGCACGCGTTCAGGAAGCCGACTGCGCCATTGAGCACATCGAAGGCGAGAGTCTTCGGGCCGTCGGGGGATTGCGCGTCGTCGTTGACTCCGAGCTCGCCGGCGATGAACGCGGCGATGGCCGGTTCGCTGACGTACTCATCCCGGTACACCCCGGCGTGGATCAGCAGGCCGATCGCCTCCCGGTCGAGTCCGCTGTCCTCGAGGCATGCCGCGGCGGCCTGCACCGCGAGTTGCACGGAACCCTGAGGCGCCGACGGGCTGGCCGCGACGGTGCCGACGCCGGCGATGCACACCCGAGGCGTCGCCGATGGCTCCATGGTGCGTCGGCCGGTCGAGCGGGCGAGGCCGGGCTGGCCATTGGACCCCCGGCGCAGTCGGTCCGGCAGATCGTCGAAAGTGTAGAGCCCAGCGCCGACAGTCTGTCCGGATCCGCTAACGGCGAAGACCGCATTGTCTCCGGACTTGATGCGATTCGCCAAGATGTGATCCTTAAGGGCCACAAAGTGTGTCGTGCTGGCGGTGTTGCCCCTCTCCGCGAGGTTGAAGATGGTGTTGCCCGGGTGGGCGGCCGCCGCTCCAAACGACCGGTTGAATGCGACGATCGCATCGTTCAGCGATGCTTCCGACGTCTGGTGGATGACAATGTGATCACAGTGCTCCGGTCGCCACCCGTGCCGCCGCATCACGCCGGAGACATAAGGCACCGCAGCCTTGACCGCGACCGCGGTCCCCGCGATGGAGTCGGTGACCATGGTCGCGCCGCCGAGAGGGCCGTCACTCACCTTGGCGACGCAGAGGTTGCTGTACTTCCCGAACGTGGCCATATCGATGTCGTGGAAGCCGACGCGGTTGTTGGCGCCGCGTTCCAGAATCACTGCCGCGCCGGCGTCGCCGAGGGTTAGGCAAGCAAGTCGCGCATCCATCGGCCCCTCGATTTCCCTCTGCGCGGTATTGGTCAGGTGGGTGATGTATTCGCCACTGACCACCATTGCGCGCTGGACCAGTCCGGTCTGCAGAAACGCGTCGGCCACGTTGATGCCGGTCCACATCCCGGCGCACGCGTTGGTGACGTCGAAGGCCAAGGCGTTTGCCAGGCCGCATTGCTCCCGTAATCTTGCCGCGGTGCTGGGCTCGAACACGAATTTGTACCCGGGTCCGTCGCAGCGGGAGATATTGCAGGAGATGACCAGATCGATCTCCTCGGGCCCGTAGCTCGAGCGTGCCAGGCAGTCAACTATCGCCTGCCGCGCGAGGTCGATCGAGAACTCGCGGCGTCCCGCCATCCGCCGGTTCTTGATGCCGGTCAGGCGCTCCAAGGGGATACCGATTTCGTTGACGCATCCGGCGAGGACGGTTTCGGTCGAAACGACCTCAGCGGGCAGGTACGTGCCGATGCTTTCGATCACCGTGTTTCGCGTCTTCTGGCTGACCGCGCGCACGGGCACCGGAGAACTTGGTGCGGCGGGCTCAGCCTCGACCGCGTCGGAGCCGACGTCCTGCCGGCCGTTCCCGTCTCTCGGCCCGTCGCCGCGATCCGCGCCGTCCTTCGCGGCCTCGGCGTACTCGGCGGCCAGCTCGGCGATCGTGCCGCACAAGAACACCGATTCAGGTGTTAGCGGCAGGCCAGCCGCTTTAGCTTTGACTGCGACCTCCAGGCTGTGGGTCGAGCAGCCACCGAGGGCGAAGAAGTCGTCGTGAACGCCTATCCGGTCCACATCGAGCACGTCCCGCCAAATCTCGGCGAGGATCTTCTCGGCTGGCGTACGCGGAGCGACGAACGCCGCCTCCTGCACCGGCGCTGCTTCGGCCGCCGCCGCTAAGGCCCGGCGGTCCACCTTTCCGCTCGAGGTGCGAGGGAATGCCTCCGTCACACAAAAGACGGCTGGCACCATAGCCGAGGGGAGCCGCTCAAGGAGGAATCGGCGCAGCTCGGCCGTGCTCGGCGCAACCTCACCCGCCGCCACGACGTGGCCGACAAGCCGGGGATTGCCGCGGCCGTCGTTCCCGGCCACCACCGCGCTCTCCCGAACTCCGGGGTGTTGCTCCAGTGCAGCCTCCACCTCGGCCGGCTCGATCCGCACGCCGCGGACCTTCACCTGGTCATCGAGACGTCCCAGGTACTCGATGTTGCCGTCCGGTAGGTACCGCGCCAGATCGCCGGTGCGGTACAGCAGCTGGCCGAGATCGTCGGCGAACGGATCGGGGATGAAGCTTGCGGCCGTTGCGTCGGGTCGGTTGAGGTAGCCGCGGCCCACCCCGACGCCGCCGATGCACAGCTCCCCCGGCACACCCACCGGCACCGGCTGGAGATGGGCGTCCAAGAGATGTACGCGCACGTTGGCGATCGGTCGCCCGATCGGGACCGTCGGGCCGGGCGCGCCGCGCTTGCACTGAAAGTAGGTGGCGGTGATCGCGGCCTCCGCGGGGCCATACTCGTTCCACAGCTCGGCGTCCAGCGTGGCCAGGAAGCGCTGAGCGAGCTCGTAGGGCACCACTTCGCCGCCGCACGATACCCGGCGCAGCCCGACGCAGGCCGTCACTGCCTCCTCAGCGAGGAACGCACGCAACATCGACGCCACGAAAAACGCTGCGGTGACTGACTTCTCGGCGATGGTCCGAACAAGGTAACCGGTGTCCTTGTGGCCATCGGGTTTCGCGATGACGAGCCGTGCGCCGGCAATCAACGGCCAGAAGATCTCCAACACCGAGACGTCGAAGGTCACCGGCGTCTGATGGAGCACCCGATCGTCGGCGGTGAGCGGGTCCGTCTGCTGCATCCACAGCAGCCGGTTGCGGATCCCGGCATGGGTGTTCAGCGCGGCCTTCGGCACACCCGTGGAGCCGGAGGTGAAGATGACATAGGCGAGGCTCGCCGACGTCGTGCCGGCAGGGGCCGCGACGGCGTTCTCGGCCAGCGCCGCCGGCAGCTCGTCGAGGCACAGCCGATGGCCACCGAACCCGGGCAGTCGTTCCAGATGTCGCCGGTGCGTCACACAGACGGGTAGGCCCGGCGCGTCGGACAGCATGGCCGCTATGCGGCTCGTGGGTTGCGCCGGGTCTAGCGGCATGACCGCGCCACCCGCTTTCAGGACGGCCAGCAGGGCCACGACGAGGTCTGCTGAGCGGTCCAAAAGGACAGGAACGATGGTGTCCGGGCCCACACCCAGGCGCTGCAGCCGATGTCCCAGCGCATCGGCCCGCCGGTCGAGTTCCGTGTACGTCAGCTCGCTGTCCTCGTACGACACTGCGATGGCGGTCGGATTGCGTCGAGCGGTTGCCGCCACTATCTCGTGCAGGCACTCGGGCGCGTCGTAGCAGACCCGGGTCTCGTTCCACGCCGCCTGCTCACGGCGCTCCGTTTCGGTGAGAAGTGGCAGCTCCGACAACCGCTTGCCGGGATCCGCGACGATGCCTTCGAGGAGCGTTGCGAAGTGCCCGGCCATCCGCTCGATCGTGGCTTCATCGAACAGGTCGGTGTTGTACTGCAACGCGCAGACCAGCTCGCCGTCCCTCTCGCCCATCAGCATCATCAAGTCAAGGGGCGCACCGCCCTGGCCGATGTGGATGGTCTCCAGGTCAAGCGCCGCCCGATTCGGGGTAGCGCCCGTACCGTCCGGGCCGTCGCGGAAGCGGCGGTGCTGTTCCCAGGCGAACGAGACCTGGAAGAGCGGTGCGTGGCCCGGGTCGCGAACGGGCCGGAGCCGCTCGACGAGCAGCGTGAACGGATAGTCCTGGTGCGCAAGTGCATCCAGAACCGTCTCCCTGACGCGGCCGAGCAGTGACGTGAACGTCGGGTCGCCGTGCAGGTCGGTGCGCAGAACCAGCGGGTTGGCAAGATAGCCGACCACACCCTCCACCCCGGCATGCTCGCGGCACGCGAATGGTGAGCCGATGAGGAGGTCGTCGTGGCCGCTGTATCGGTGCAGCAAGGTCGCATACGCGGCGAAGAGCGTCATGTACGGTGTCGCGCCAACGCTTTGGCCTGCCTTCTTCAGCCCAGCGGTAAACCGACTGTCGAGGGTGAAGCGGTGTACCGCCCCGCGGTAGGTCTGAGCCACCGGTTGCGGCCGGTCGATGGGCAAGCGCAGGATCGGCAGGTCGCCGGCCAGCTGCTCTTGCCAGTACTGCCAGAGGCGTTCCCCGTCCTCACCCGCCAGCATCCGCATCTGCCGGTCCACATGGTCGATGTAGCGCTCCGGGCACGGCGGAGGCGGCTCGGCACCGCGTTGTGCGGCGTAAAGCAGGCGCAGCTCGTCGAGAATCACGTCGATAGACCAGAAGTCGACGGCGATGTGATGCAACACCAAGACAAGCACATGCTCGTGGGGTGTGCGCCGTACCAGAGTCAACCGGAACACCGGGCCGGTTTCCAAGTCGAACGGACGATTGGATTCCCGGCGTAGCCACTCATCGAGCGCACGCTCATCGGAGCCGATGTCGTGTCGGGCGATCCGCACCGGCCACTGTGGATGGACTAGTTGAACCGGTTGGTCGTCACGCACGGTATAGGTAGTGCGTAGTATCGCGTGCCGGTCCACAAGCGCCTGCGCGGCGTGTTCCAGCGCGGGCACATCCAGGTCGCCGCTGATCCGACCGGCGTAGGTGATGGTGTAGGCGGGGCTGCCAGGCGCGAGTCGATGCAGAAACCACATGGACCGCTGCCCGTACGATAACGGATGCGCCGACGCCGAAACCTCCGCTCGCTCTTTGAGCAAGCGCGACAGCAGCACACGCTTCTCCCCGGCGGAGAGGCTGGCGATGTCAATGGACGTATCTGGACCCTCCCCGGCGGCCAGCACCTCACGAAGCAGTTCATCCACGTCGTCGTCTGAAAGATCCGGCACCTGGCCAAGCAGGTCGATCCAACGTGCGCCGGCGACATCGGTCGCGTCCTGCGCCGGCACCCCGTTAGGCTGCGTCGCGCTCGGATTGGCTGACACGGTCGGATCCAGCTGCGTCGGACGGCCGCCGGAGAGCTGGTCGCCGAGCCAGTCGGCTAGACCGGCGACGCTTGGCCACTCCAGCAGCTTGACGACCGGCACCACGATGCCCAAGTCGCGTTCGATCTGGGCACGCAGCTCGGCCGCGATGAGCGAGTCGACCCCGAGGTGGTTGAGGGGCAACTGTATGTCCAGGCGCGATGGTGTCAGACCCAGTTTGCTGGCAGCGTGATCGCGCAAATACGCCTCGAGCAGCCGTTGACGCTCCTGCCCGGGTGCGCAGCGCAGTATGTCAATGCCGGCTTCGAATCCACGCGCGTCGCCAGCGGGCGGATCACCGCCCAGCGACCGCGAAACCACCTCCCGCAGCAGGCTCTTCCCGGCGCCGAAGGCGCCCGTCGCCGCGGCCGAGACATATTTCATTAGGGTCGCCGGCGGCAGGACGACCAAACCATTGAGCCGGTGGTTGTTCGGCATCGGCTCGGTGCCGGTCTCGATTTCGGAGGACACCAGCCGCTGCGGCGCAGCGCGGCGCGCCGAAGAACTGCTCTCGGCGGTGGTGCCGAGCCAGAAACGATCGCGCTGCCAGGGGTAGGTGGGCGCGGCCACGCATCGGCCACCCCACGGGTGCAGGTGCTCCCAGGCAACCGACTGACCGCGGCTGTAGAGCGTGCCCAGCGACGCAAGCATGGTGGCGCGGTCCCCCTCGTCACGGCGCAAGGACGACAGCAGCGTGCAGCTGCGGCCTAAGTCATTCGCATCCTGGTATATCGCGTTCAGCAGCATCGGATGCGGGCTGATCTCCAGGAACGTGTCATGGCCGCGGCCGAGTAGCTGCCGCACTGCGGCCGAAAAGCGCACGGTCGAGCAGAGGTTGTCGGCCCAATACGCATCGTCGAGCGCCCGGCCGTTCAGCAGGCTCCCCGTCACCGTGGAGTACATGGGTACCTTCACCGTCCCTGGCTGGAGCGCGGCCAGCATGTTCCGGAGATCTGCTCGCAGCCCGTCCATTTCGGGACTGTGGGACGCCACGTCGACATTCAGCCAGCGGGTGGATCGGCCACGCTCCTGCAGCTCCGTTACGACATCGATCAACCCCCGCATATCGCCGGAGAGCACCGTCGATCGATGGCTGTTGTGCGCCGCCACCGCGACTCGACTCTGCCGGCCGGCAATGAGCTCCTGTGCCTCTGCGGGAGAAAGCTCGGCGGCTATCATCGCCCCGCGGCCACTTGCCCGCCGGAGCAGGCGGGCTCGCCCGCAGATCAGCAGAGCGGCGTCTTCCAGGCTGAGGGCGCCCGCCACGTGTGCCGCCGCCACCTCGCCCATGCCGTGCCCTATGACGGCCTCAGGCTCGACCCCCCAGGACCGCCACAGTGCGGCCAACGCCACCTGGACGGCGAAGATGGCGGGCTGGACGATGCCGACGTCGCTCAGCCGGGAATCGGTACGGTCGGCGAGAATTTCGCTGAGCGGGGATCCTTCCAGGTGTGGGCGCACGGCGCGGTCGCATTTGGCCAGCGCATCCCGGAACGTCGGCTCGCGCGAATACAACCGCTGTCCCATGCCGCACCACTGCGAGCCCTCGCCGGAGAAGAGGAAGACCACGCCCGGTCGCCCGCCGGGAGCGCATCGTCCGGTGGACAGTCCGGGATGGGGCACTCCCTCGCGGTAGGCGGCGAGGGACTCAGACAACTCCGCGGGCGAGCCGCCCACCACCGCCAAGCGGTGGCCGTGGTGGCTGCGACGCGCGCCCGCCGTGTAGCAAAGGTCGGCAAGCGGCGCCCCAGCCATCAGCGCCAGCTCGTACCGGCTTGCCAGTGCGGCAAGGGCTTCCGGGGACCGGGCGGACAGCGGGAGGAGCTCCGTGCGATCCTCCGCCGTGTTGTCCTCGGGTTCCGTGATCCGAACGTGCGGAGCCTCCGCCAGGACGACGTGCGCGTTGGTGCCGCCGAAGCCGAATGCGCTGACTCCGGCTACTGCTCGGCCGCCGTTCTCTGGCCATGGCGTGAGGGTGTCCGCAACCCGCAACGGCAGGCTGTCGAACGGAATGTTCGGATTCGGCTCCGCGAAGTTCAGACTCGCCGGGATCGCCCGGTGGCGGAGCGCCAACGCTACTTTGATGAGTCCGGCGACTCCGGCCGCAGCCTCCAGGTGGCCAATGTTCGTCTTGACCGAACCGATCAGGCACCGGCTGTCCGGTGTCCGGCCCTCCGCGAGGATGGTGCCTAGCGCCTCCGCTTCGATTGCGTCGCCGAGGACTGTGCCCGAGCCTTGCGCTTCCACGTACTGCACCGCACCGGGCGATACACCCGCGCGCCGGTAGGCCTCGGCCAAGACGGCTTCCTGGGACAGCCGGTTGGGCGCCATTAACCCATTCGTTCGCCCGTCCTGGTTGATGGCACTGCCACGGATCACCGCGTAGATGGGGTCGGCATCGGCGAGGGCTTGACTCAACGGCTTGAGGACGACGATCCCGGCGCCTTCGCCGCGTACCCATCCGTCCGCCCGGGCGTCGAAAGTCTTGCAGCGGCCATCCGCCGCCGTCACGCCAGCCCTACTGAAGCTCACACCTATCGCCGGCGACACGATGACGTTAACGCCGCCGGCCAAGGCGAGAGTGCAGCCGCCGTCGCGCAGGCTGCGGCATGCCAGATCGATGGCGACCAATGACGACGAGCACGCGGTGTCGACCGCCATGCTCGGCCCACGGAAGTCGTAAAAGTAGGAGAGCCGGTTGGCGGCGATGCTCATTGCGCTTCCGGTTCCGGTGTAGGCGTCGATGAGCGCAGGCTGGCCAAGTTGGAAGTTTCCGTAATCGGATGTGGAGATGCCGACGAACACGCCGGTTCGGCTGCCGGCAAGCCGCTCCGGCACCTGCCCGGCGTCCTCCAGCGCTTCCCACGCCACCTCAAGCATCAGGCGTTGCTGCGGGTCCGTTCGCGCCGCCTCCCGCGGCGAGATGCCGAAAAACTGCGGGTCGAACCGGTCGATCTGATCCAGGAACCCGCCCCAACGGGTGGTCGCGTTCACCGAGGCGTCCGCGTCCCAGCGGTCCGGCGGTATCTCGGTGACGGCGTCCACTCCGTCGCAGAGCAGCCGCCAGAAGTCCGACGGCCCATCGGCACCGGGGAACCGGCAGCCGATGCCGATAATCGCGATGGGCTCGCCCGCGCCGTTGGCGCGCACTCCGCCGTTGCTCTCGGCCGCTGCGGTGGTGCGTGTGTCGGCGGGTGCGTCGTCGGCGTCCTCGGCCAAGTGGCGGGACAGGAGGTCAATGGTGGGGTAGTCGTACGCGAGCGTTGGCGACATCTTGCGTCCGAGCCAGGCTTCCAGCTCGGTGGTCAGCCGGATGGAATGGACGGAGTCAAGGCCGTAATAAGCGAACGGTTGGGATGTGTCGATCTCCGTCGGTATTAGGCCCAGCTCCGCAGAGAGCCGTGAGACGAACCAGGCCGCGATCTCGTCCGCGCCGCGCCCGGCGCGTCCGCGTGGCTCCTCGGCAGGCAGTGCGGAAGGTTGCGGATCGCGCGAAGTTGGTGCATGCCACTCAGCCAACACCTCGAGTTGGCCGTCGAGGAACCGCTGCCGGCAGGTGCTCCGCCGAATCTTTCCGCTCGAAGTTGTCGGGATCCGTAAGGGTTCCACGAGAACGACGGCGTGCGCCTGGATGTCATGCGCAGCGGTGATCGCGGTCCGGATCGCGCCGATGACCTCGCTGAGGTCGGCTTCGCCGACCTGGCTGCGGTCCACCTCTTGCACCACGATGAGCCGTTCGGAACCACCCGACTCCGGCGTGACAGCGAAGGCCGCTCCGCGGCCGCTCAGCAGCGCCGGATGTGTTCCTTGCGCCGTGGCCTCGATGTCGTTGGGGTAATAGTTACGGCCGCGGATGATGACGAGATCCTTGAGCCGTCCCGGGACGAACAGCTCGCCGTCGAGTAGGAACCCCAGGTCCCCCGTGCGTAGGAAAGGTCCGCGCCCCGTTTCGGAGAGAAACGCCGAGAACGTTTCCTTCGTTTCGGCCGGCTTGCCCAAGTACCCTTGCGCGACGCTGGCCCCGCCGACCCAGATCTCTCCCACCTCGTGGGGCCGGCATGGCCGGCGGGTCAGCGGATCCACGATGACGATCTCCTGGCCGTGTGAGGCCTGACCACACCCTATTAGCACCGTGGCGGCGGGATGCTCCGGCGCGACGGCCACGACCTCGTGCCCGCGCAGCGCGACGCCGTCCACATGTCGCACCGCCGGCGCGGCACCGTACTCGGCTCTTCCGGACACCAACAACGTCGCCTCCGCCAGCCCGTACACCGGGTGGAACGTCTCCGGCCGAAACCCAGCGGGGGCGAACGCTTCAGCGAACCGCTGCAGGGTCGCAGCGCGCACCGGCTCCGCGCCGCAGTACGCCCGTGACCAATTGGACAGGTCGAGCGCCGCGCGCTCCTCGGCGCTGGTGGTGTCGACGCACAGGTCGAGGGCGAAGTTCGGCCCGACACTGACGCCGGCGCCAGACCGGGAAATAGCTTCCAGCCACCGCATTGGCCTCTGAATAAAAGCCGCCGGCGGCATCAGGGCGCAATTGCCCCCCACGTAGAGGACTGCAAGGACACCCCCGATGAGACCCATGTCGTGATGGAGCGGCAGCCAGCTCACGACGTGCGTGTTGTCCCCTTGCCCCAAGTCCCTTCCGATGGCTTCGAGGTTGGCGATCAGGTTGCGGTGGGTGAGCACAACGCCTTTCGGCGTGGTCGTCGAGCCCGAGGTGTACTGAACGAAGGCGGTTGCGCTCGGGTCGAGGTCTGGTGGGACCCACTCCGCGGCGGCGTCTGGGGCGACGGCGTCCGTCACACTCCACCGCAGGGAGCCCCCATCGGGCAAGCCGTCCACCACAGCCTTGAGCTCCGCTTGCGTCTCGGCAGTGCTCAGCACGAAGCCCGCTTGGGTGTCCGCGACAATCGACGCGACGCGCGAGATCAGCCGGTTGTGCACCGGTGGGTGCACTGGTACCGCGACGGCTCCGGCGTAGAAACACCCGAAGAGACCGGCGATGAAGTCCAAGCCCGAAGGGCACAAGACCAGTACGCGTTCGCCCGCAGCGCCCTGTCGGTGCAAACTCGACGCGATAGCTCGGGCCCTGGTGTCCAGCTCGCGGTAGGTGAGCCGACCATGTTCTGCTTCGCCATCGGGGGAATAGTCGAACGCAACCTTGTCTCCATAGCGTTCGGCTCTGTCCCTCAAAAGCTCCAGCAAAGTAGCAGGCACGGTGAATCCCCTTGCTTCTTGCGTCTTGCCATCAATATTCCATTCACGCGGCAAATCGGCCGTGGCGAATGTGACCGCTGTGATGCCGCTGCCGGCTCCCCGTACCGTTACGAGGCGTTAAATTAACGCACACGCCAGAGGCGCCGTGCGGAAACCTTCAAACCGTTGCCCGAAACGTTGACTCCGCAAAGATCTGGGGTGTGGCGGGCGTCACACTCCGCCGGCAAAACCATGCTGGCGCCACGCCTCGTACACGGCGATCGCCGCAGCGTTGGACAGGTTTAGCGATCTCCGGCCGGCCAGCATCGGAATTCGAACCCGTTCGGTGATGTGCGGGTCGGTCAGTGTTTCGCAATCCAGTCCCGTCGGTTCCGGCCCGAACATCAGCACATCGCCGCGCTGGTAGGCGACATCGGCGAACGGCGTATTGCCGTGTGCGGTAAAGGCGAACACCCGCGCTGGCGCCATCGCTTGCCATGCGGCGGGCAATGACTCATGCACGCTCACCGAGGCGAGGTCGTGATAATCCAGGCCCGCCCGCCGCAATTTCGGTTCTGACAGATCGAAGCCCAGTGGTTGCACAAGATGCAGTTCGCAGCCCGTGGCCGCGACCATGCGGATCGCGTTGCCGGTGTTCGGCGCGATCCGCGGGGAGTAAAACAGCACGCGGAACACCGGGTCGATGATCGTCCGGCAGGCATCAACGAGGCGACTCGGGGTAGCCGGGGCCGGGCTCCGCTAATATTTGCTCGGCGCCGCTAACGCAATTCCATGCAAGCTCTGTGAAGTCTGTCTGTTCAGTAAGAATTGGTGGTGCCCCTGGGCAATCCCTGACATACTCGTCGAATTGCCAGGCGTTTACCGCCCGCCCGACCATGGGTTGAATGAGCAGGAAGCCTTATGAACCAAGCGTTAATACCCAAATTCGGACCAGCGGTCGGTCGCGTGGCCGCGGTCCAGTGACCGCGTTCGCGCCGCCGGTACCGGCGGGAGACACCGCACCCGAAAACGAATCCGACAACGCATCAGACAAGGCCAAGCCGCCCCAACGGCCGTCGAGATGGTCGTTGGAGAACTGGCCGGTTGGCTGGAAGGTGCTGGCGATCGTGCTGGTGCCGATCGTGCTCGCGGGCACGTTCGGCGGCTTCCGGATCTACAACAGCGTCACCGACTACCGCGCCCTTCGGCTGGCGGCCGACCGGGCGCAACTGGTGCAGCCGATCGAAAGCTTCATGTCGGCGATGGACGCCGTGCTGCTGGCCAGCGCCGGTACCGGTGATCCGCCGTCGGCGTTGCGCGACTTCGACGCACGCCGATCCGAACTTCAACAGCGGCTGAAGGACACCGACGTGGCGCCGGGCGTGCGCTCGGGCGTCACCGGTGTGCTGAACGCGGGTCAGCAGCTGCGCGACCAGGTCGCGTCCAACAGCATCAACGTGCGCCAGCAGGTCATCGAGTACGCGCCGATGCTGCTCGCCGCCCAAGACGCGATCACCGGATCGGTGCGCGTCGACGACGAGGCGATCCGCGGCCAGGCACAGGGTCTCAGCCGCGCCGTCGGGCTGCGAAGCCAGATGCTGATGCAGCGGCTGCTGGTGATCCGCGGTGGCGAGTTGCCGGAGCCCGAATTGCGCACGTCGATGATCACGATCGCGGGTACCGAGCCGTCGACGTTGCAGGGATTGGGCCAGCTGCTCGGGGCAGGATCGCCGGACGTGGTAACGCTGCGCGAGCAGATGGTCAGGCGGATGGCACTCATGGGTGATCCGGCCGCCGTGCTGGTGAACAACCCGGACCTGCGCCAGTCCATCCAGACCTCGGATCAGATCGCCACCAAGGTCATCGACAGCACCACGTCGTCGCTGATGAAGGCGGTAAACGACAGGGCGGCCGCCAGCCGGTCCGCCGCGCTTCGCGACACCGCGATCGTGCTCGCCGCAATTGTGGCCGCGCTGCTGCTGGTGGTCCTGGTGGCCCGCTCGCTGGTGCGGCCGCTGCGCAGCTTGCGCGCCGGGGCGCTGCAGGTTGCCCACGAGGACCTGGCCGACGAAATCGCGAGAGTGAGGGCGGGCGACGAGCCCGCGCCGATCGAGCCGATTCCGGTGTACACCTCCGAGGAGATCGGGCAGGTCGCGCACGCGGTCGACGAGCTGCATGAGCAGGCGCTGCTGCTGGCCGGCGAGCAGGCCGCCCTGCAACACCAGATCGCGGACATGTTCGAGAC
>NZ_DASQVQ010000017.1:0-50240 GCF_035640695.1 Mycobacterium sp. | reverse complement strand
ATTCCCTCGACTCCCAGCACGGTGGGGACCGACCAGCCGGGCAACGGCCTTGTTCGGGCGCCGGTGTCCATGTAGTTCACCCCAGCAACGCGAAGCCGCACGAGTGCTTCACCGGGGCCGGGCGTCGGATCGGGCATGTCGGTCCAGGTCATCACTTCCGGGCCGCCGTACTCGCCTATATAGATCGCGCGCATGAGGACCTCTCTCACTACGTAAGCAGCAATTCACGGAAATGGACTCGCAAGTCCAGAGAAATCGCACCCTAGATAGCCGACCATCCGCCGTCGATGCTCAAGGTCGCGCCGTGAATGTTGGCGGCGTCGTCGCTGGCCAAAAACACCACGGCTGCCGCGACTTCGGCCGGGGTGCTCGCGCGTCGGGATGGAATGCGCGCCAGTTGTGGAGCCAGGTAATCGGCTATTTGCGCGGTGCGCTCGGTCAGGCTGGGCCCGGGCGCCACGGTGTTGACGCGTACCCCGAGCGGGCCGTACTCGTCGGCCCACGATTTGGTCAATGAGTGCAGCGTGGCCTTGGTGGCGCTGTAGAGCGCCGAGCCGCCCATGCCGATCAGGCCGTTGATCGAGCCGATGTTGACGATGGCACCGGCGCCGCGCTCGGCCATCGCGGGCGCGATGATCCCGGTCAGCAGGAACGGCGCGGTGACGTTGACCGCGAATGCGTCACGCACCAGCTGTTCGGGCACGTCGGCGGTCGGTGTCGGGGCGAGCAGCATCGCGGCGTTATTGATCAGAATGTCGATCCTGTCGCCGGCGGCGGCGCTGGCCTGCGCCGCCAGCCGGTGCACCTCGGCGCTGCCCGCGCCGAGATCGGCCGAAACAAACACCGCGGAGCCGCCGCCGGAGGCGATGCGCGTGACGACATTGTTTCCGCGCGTGTGGTCGCGGCCACTGACCACGACGAACGCGCCCGCGTTGGCCAGTGCGACGGCGAAGGCCTCGCCCAGACCGCTCGTCGAACCCGTCACCAGCGCGGTCCGGCCGGCCAGACGGGTAGCATTTGGACTCATGAGTCCACATAATTCACGCATGAAAATGGACTCGCAAGTCCAAACTCTGACTGCGAAGGGACGCGCGACCCGGCAGCGGATCGTGGAGGGCGCGGCCGCCGAGATCCGCGCCCGCGGCGTCGCCATCGCCACCCTCGACGACGTCCGGTCGCGCACGCACACCAGCAAGAGCCAGCTGTTCCACTACTTCCCGGGCGGCAAGGAGCAGCTGCTGCTGGCGGTGGCCGAGCACGAGGCGCAGCGCGTGCTCAGCGACCAACAGCCCCACCTGTCGGCGTTGACGTCGTGGGCGGCCTGGCAGCGTTGGCGCGACACCGTCGTCGATCGCTACCGCCGGCAGGGTCAGCACTGCCCGCTGGCTGGATTGATGTCGGAGATCGGCCGCACGTCCCCCGCGGCGCAGTCCGTGACCGCGGCACTGATGCGGCAGTGGCACGTTGCCATCGCCACCGGCGTGCGCCAGATGCAACAACAACACAAGATCGCCGCGAGCATCAACGCCGACCGCGCAGCGGCGGCACTGTTAGCCGGAATCCAGGGCGGAGTCGGGATCATGCTGGCCACCGGCGACCTCGGCTATCTCGAAGCCGCGCTGGACCTAGGAATCGAATCCCTGCGACATTAGGAAGCTCTGGAACCCAAGCTGAATCACGGAGGGTAGATCGCGCTCATTGGCCTTAATCCAGGCATCCATCCCTAATTGGTACCCAATCAAACCACCCAATTGGAGCCTATGTACGTCCGATTTGGGTCATAGCGTGGGGTAAGTCAGGTGCCCGTGCCGACCGCCGCGCGTGCACTCCGCCTTGCACCGATTCATTACGCGGACGCGTTCGTGGTGGAAACCGGTCGACAAATCGGCGAACGCAGGCGTGGACTTCTCGAAGGTCAGCGACGTGATCCTCGGCCTCGACTGCCGATCGCTTGAGCGATAAGGCGGCCGCCGCTGGCGACCGCGCGTGCCATCGATTTCGCCGCGGCAGCGATCGACGAGGCCGAGTCGGCGGTGCTCGGCGCGATGTATGCGCGCGCCAACGCGGACGCGCTCGGTTCCTGGACGGGTGAGTGAGGCTGACCCCAACCGGCCAGCCGTTGTAGTGCGGCACCGCGATCGGCGTCGATCGCTGTCATCAAAGACATCGACCCCGGCCGTGAACCCGGCGATAGTGGTCGCAGAGCGTGACGCCACGGCACATACACGGCGCTCGATCACCAGAAGGGACAGACAGGCAAATGGCAGATAAGAAGACCGTGCGCGACGTGACGTACGACCTTCTGCGTTCGCTCGGGTTGACAACGGTGTTCGGCAACCCTGGCTCCACCGAAGAGACGTTCTTGAAGAACTTCCCCGACGACTTCACCTACGTACTGGGATTGCAGGAAGCGTCGGTGCTGGCCATGGCGGACGGGTTCGCGCAGTCGACGGGCAAGCCCGCATTGGTCAATGTGCACACGGCTGCCGGAACCGGCAACGCGATGGGCAGCCTGCTGGCCGCGCACAAGGGCAACACCCCCCTCATCGTCACGGCGGGTCAGCAGACGCGCGAAATGGTCTTGTGCGAACCGTATTTGACCAATCCTGACGAAAACGTATTGCCGCAGCCGTTGGTGAAGTGGGCCTATCAGCCTGCCCGCGCCGAGGATGTGCCCGCAGCGTTCATGCGTGCATACGCGATGGCTCTTCAGCCTCCGGCCGGGCCGGTCTTTCTCTCTATCCCGCTCGACGACTGGGAAAAGCCTGCGTTGGGTCCCGCGGTGGTCAGGACGGTGAGCCACCGGGTCGGCCCGGATAGCGACCGCCTGCACAGTTTTGCCGACCGCATCAACCGTGCGCAACGACCCCTGTTGGTGTTCGGCCCGGAAGTCGATCGCAGCGGCGCTTGGGAGGCCGGCGTGCTGTTCGCGGAAAAGGTCGGGGCGCCTGTGTACGGCAGCGCGCTTCCCGACAGGGTGGCGTTTCCCGAGGATCACCGTCTGTATCAGGGACCGCTGCCGATGACGATCGCCGGTGTCACGGAGATCTTGCGGGGTCACGACCTTGTCGTCGTGATTGGGGCGCAGGTCTTCCGGTACTACCCGTATGTTGCCGGCGAGTACTTGCCCGAGGGCACCGAATTGGTGCAGATCACGGCCGATCCGGCGGTGGCGGGAGCCGCGCCGGTCGGCGACAGCTTGCTCGGTGATGCCCTGTTGGCTTTGGAACAGCTCGTGGGCATGGTCGACGACCACGGTGACCGGTCAGTCCCAGCCAGGCAGGTGAGTAACTCTGCAGTTGACTCGGCGGTGTCGCCACCGCTGACGCCGGATGCGGTGTGGTCGGCGTTGAGCACCGTCAAACCTGCCGAGTCGCCCCTAGTCACCGAGTCGACATCGACGATGGCCCAACAGCTGCGCTGGCTGCCCACGACCCGCCCGGCCTCGTTTTTCGCCACCGCCAGTGGTGGTATCGGCTGGGGTGTGCCCGCGGCGGTGGGTATCGCGATGGGAGACCGCGCCCGCGGGGTCAAGCGCACGGTGGTGGCGACCATCGGCGACGGGTCGTTCCAATACTCGGTGCAGGCGATCTGGACCGCCGCCCAACATCGCCTGCCGGTCGTGTTCGTCGTGATGCGCAACGAGGAGTACTCGATCCTGAAATCGTTCGCGGTACTGGAGGAAACCCCAGGTGTGCCTGGCCTCGATCTGCCCGGACTCGATATCGCCACTATCGCGACGGGTTTCGGGTGCCGGGCAGTCAATGTCGACAGCACCGAGAAGCTGGCCCGCGAGTTCACCGCCGCGCTGGACGCCGACGGACCCACCGTGATCGTGGTGCCGACCAAACCGCAGCCAGCGCACCTGGGATGACCATCGGCCGGGGACATTTGGATTCGGCGTGGAGCTAGGCGACGTGCCAACCTCCTGGTCGTCGTCTTGTCGGGCCACCATGCCGTCACCAACGTCCGTGGTCGGTACACCTGGCGCAGCGGTCGAAGATGGAACCATCCTTCGTCGTGACCGCCGCTCGTTCAGTACCACCGCGACCGCGGTCGACAAGCCGGAGGAAGCCGCCGACGACCACCACGGCCATTCGCGCACCACTTAAGACTTGACTTATATAAGCCGTAGCTTTAGTTTGGCTGGGTGCATGCGTTCGACGTCCTGGGGGACCCGGTGCGCCGTCGGATTCTCGAACTGCTCGCCGAC
Source organism: Mycobacterium sp. (assembly GCF_035640695.1). Taxonomy (GTDB): domain Bacteria; phylum Actinomycetota; class Actinomycetes; order Mycobacteriales; family Mycobacteriaceae; genus Mycobacterium. The sequence goes on along the minus strand of NZ_DASQVQ010000017.1, from coordinate 46,027 downwards.
GGGGAGCTGTCCGCTGGCGCCGTCGCCGGCACCATCCAGGATGAGTTCGCGATCACCCAACCGGCAGTATCGCAACATCTGAAAGTGCTGCGGGACAACGGTTTCACCTCAGTGCGCCCGGAGGGACAGCGTCGGCTCTACGCCGTCAACGGCGCGGCGCTGCGCGATGTGGAGGAGTGGCTCAACGCGTTCCGCCGCTTCTGGACGCCACACCTCGACGCGCTCGGCACCGAAATCGCGCGCGGAAAACGACAACGACGAGGGGAGACAAGATGACCGAGATCGACGTCGATCATCAGATCAAGGCGGTTGCGCGAAACGTCGGAGCGCGCGTAATCAGCGCAGGGCACGCGCACGTCGTCACCATCAGCCAGTCGTACAACACCGACGCGGAAGACCTCTGGGATGCCGTCACCAACATCGAACGGATCCCGCGCTGGTTCCTACCAGTCACCGGTGACCTGAATGTCGGCGGCTCCTACCAGTTGGAGGGCCACGCACACGGCACGATCTTGACGTGCGACCCGCCGAAGAAATTCACCGCCACGTGGGAGTACGGCGGCAACGTCAGTTGGATCGACGTCAGCATCAGCGGTGAGGGTCTCGACCGGGTGCGGTTGGTAATCGAGCACACCATCGGCTCCGATGACGAGAACTGGCGCGAGTTCGGGCCGGGAGCGGTCGGGATCGGCTGGGATTCGATGGTTCTCGGGCTGGCCATTCACCTGGAGACCGGCGAGTCCATCGACCCGTCCTTCGGGCCGCAATGGACGGCCACCGACGACGGTCGTCGTTTCCTGAGGCTGTCCGGGGAGGCGTGGCACATGGCGAACGTCGATCGTGGCGAGGATCCGTCGCGGGCACGTGCGTTGACCGATGCATGCATCAAGGCGTACCTCGGTGAACCGATTAGCGCCGAATCTGCGCCGGGCACCTCGTAGCCGTGCGGTGTCCGCTATCGCTGTAATCCAACACCACCGGAACCGCGTCGGTGGACAAGCCCGAATACGAAGCCGACCACGACCACCACGGTCATCTGCGCTGAAGTTCGCGCAACGTTCGCGGGACAGCGGGACAGCGGGACGTTCCCGGGACCAGACGCAGAAGCCCCGAAATCGTTGGGGGCTTCTGCGTCCGCTCGGCAGGACGAGTCAGGCCGTGCGACGGATACCGCGCTTGAGCAACAGTTCCCGTTCCGATTCCGACAGGCCGCCCCAGATGCCGTAGGGCTCGGCGACAGCAAGGGCGTGCGCGCGGCATTGGGCCATCACCGGGCAGCGCCGGCACATTTCCTTCGCCCGCCTCTCGCGGGCCGCGCGGGCACGGCCGCGCTCGCCGTCGGGATGGAAGAACATCGCCGAGTCGACGCCCCGGCAAAGGCCGTGCATCTGCCAATCCCAGATGTCTGCGTTGGGGCCGGGTAGCTGTTGCGGCTGTGGCACTGGAAAACCCCTCTCTACGCGCCTATCTGGAGACCCAAGTGGGCGGTGAGTCGTGGAACCTATCCGAGAACATGTCGCCGATGACTACTCGTGCAGACAAGGTAGGGGTGTGGCGGAAATTGAGTCAATAGGGACGTTGTGTGCGGAACCGCATAACCGCAGTTCGAGAATTAACGTCACGTTCATTGTTTGGTCCCCGCCGCAGCGCTAAGCGTGGTATCTACCGAGTCGCCTCCGGTATTTCCGCAGTTCGCACCCGCCTGTGTCGCGGCCGTGTTTTCTCGCGTTCAGTAGGCAGTTGACGTCGCCTTAACGCAAGGACCACAAACTGTTAACGAATGTTCGTGGACCGGGCGTGGCGTGTCGGGCTGATAGCGTCGCGCGTGACATGAGCGGGTGGCTCGGCATGCCCGTTGACCGGAGACTCGCCGCGGCCGCGTTCGGCGACGATCCCGGCCGTTGGCCGCTGCCGGCCGCGTTCACGCCGATCGACACCTGGCTGCGCGCGGTCGCGGCCGGCGGGCAAGGCCAATACGGCTGCGCTCGCAGCGATTTGACCGTCCTGCGCCGACACGTCAGCTCTGGGCCGTTGGCGTCGCTGGCGCACAGCACCCATGCCTCGTTGCTGCGTCAGCTCGGCGGGCACGCCGTTGCCCGGGGCTGGGACGGGCGCGCGCGGGCGTTGGCGGCGGACGCGCAGTCGGTGGTCGACGCACTGGTCGGCTTGGCGGCCGATGCGTTGGGAATGATGCGGTTCGCGGCATCGGCGGCGTTGCTGGACCGGGCGCGCGCGGCGCTGGACGAAGCGCAGAACCCGCCGGATCGGCTGCCGATACGGCTGCAGTGGGTGACGGCCGAGCTGGCGATGGGCAGCGGCGACGGCGGCGCCGCCGTGCGCCATGCCGAGCGGGCATGCGAGCTGGCCGACGCGTCGGCCTCGGTGCGCCACCGCGTCAAGTCGGACGCAATACTGGCGGCCGCGCTCTGTGCCGCCGGCCGGGTGCAGCGGGCGCGCGCCGTGGCCGATGACGCGTTGCTCGTGACGGAGCGACTCGGCTTGCTCCCACTGCGGTGGGCGGTAGCCAGCTTGCTAGCCGACCTAGGCAGTGACACTATGCCCACCGATCGGCTCCGGGCCATCCGCGACGAATGCGCGGCGGAGCTGCGGCGGCGCGGCGGTGTTTGGTACCGCTGACCGCGGGCCGGTTGACATGGACTTCGACCGGCGATCGTTATTGTCAGGTGACCGCCGAGAGGCACTCGGCTACGTAACGTTGAGGACGCTTTCTTCGATGACAGTTTCGGGAGATCGACTCGATGCTGTCGTTGCTGGAGCAGTGGCCGGCGATCGGGAAGCGCTCCGCGAAGTGCTGGAGACCATTCGTCCAATCGTGGTTCGGTACTGCCGCGCAAGGGTCGGGACGGCGGAACGGAGCGGTCTGTCGGCTGACGATATTGCGCAGGAGGTTTGCTTGGCCGCCATGACGGCGTTGCCGCGCTACAAGGACCAGGGACGACCCTTCCTGGCCTTCGTATACGGCATCGCGGCCCACAAGGTCGCCGACGCCCATCGTGCGCTGGCCCGAAACCGCTCGGAGCCCACCGACGAAGTGCCCGAGCGCTTCGCTGCCGGTCCGGGGCCCGAGCAGATGGCCGTCGATGCCGAATCGAACGCCCGGATGGCCGCACTTCTCGAGGTGCTTCCGGAGAAGCAGCGCGAAATCCTGATCCTGCGCGTGGTCGTCGGACTGAGCGCCGAGGAGACCGCCGAGGCCACCGGCAGCACGCCCGGCGCCGTCCGCGTCGCCCAGCATCGTGCGCTGGCCCGACTGCGTGCCGAGCTCATCGGGGAGGGGCGTGGACATGCCTGACTTCCCCGATTTCGAATCGGGTCTGGACGCCGTGAGGCGTGCCGACCGCATCGTCGACGCGCTCGCCAGCGGGCGACGTGTCCCATCGTCAGATCCCGGAGACCTCGCCGTCGCGTCGCTGTTGGCGCACTGGCGTGACGACATCCGGCGTGGGCCGGTTCCTGAGCTGGTGTCCACCCGGGAGGCCGCCGCGGCGCTGCGTCGCGCTCAGCCGGTACAGGGGCGAACCAGATTCCTTTCGACCGTGGTCGGTGCGGTTGCCGCGGCGTTGTTGTCCGTCGGCGGCTTCGGCGCCATCGTCTACGATGCCCATCCGGGCGACACGCTGTACGGACTGCGCACCATGGTGTTCGGCGAGGCGCCCATGATGCGCAACGACCACGTCACGCTCGCCGCGCAGACCGAACTCGCCGAAGCTCAGCAGCTGATCACCGAGGGCAAGTGGCAGCAGGCCCAAGACAAGCTCGTTGCCGCCAGCACGACGGTGCAGGGCGTCGACGACGCCCAACGCAAGCAGCAACTCGTCGACCAGATGAACCAGCTCGCCGCCAAAGTCGAAGCGCGCGACCCGAATGCGACGCTGGCGCCCGGCGCGGCGCCGCCGGCCTTCCTGCCGGCGCCCGCGGTGATTCCGGGGCCGGCGGTCGTGCCAGGAGCACCCGCGTCGCCCGAAGCCACGACCCCGTCGAGCTCGACGACGACCACCGCCACCACGACGACTTCGCCGGTGCAGAGTCCGCCCCAGAGTCCGGCTCCGCCGGTGCAGGGGCCGGCGCTGCAGGGTCCCCCGGTGCAGGGTCCCCCGCCGCAGGGCCAACCCCCGGCGCAGGGTCCCCCGCAGCAGGGCCAACCCCCGGCGCAGGGTCCCCCCGCGCAGGGTCAGCCCCCCGCGCAGGGTCAGCCCCCGGGGCAGGGTGGATCGCCGCAGTCGAACACTCCCACGTCGACGTCGACCACGCCGCCGAAACCGCCGCCTCCGCCGGCCGATGTCGGGACCGCCGGCGTCGCCCCGGCGCCAGGCAACGCGGCAAATCCGCCAGGCAACGCGGCTAATCCGCCAGGCAACGCGGCTAATCCGCCCGGCGGCCAGGCTCCCGCCCTGGCCCCGCAGCGGGGGCATGGCCCGGCGAACGCCCTGCAGCCGGGCCAGGGCCCGGCGAACGCCCCGCCACCGGAGCAGCCCACCATGAGCACCCCGCCTGCTGCACCACGGATCAAGCAGCAAGGGGGCCCAAACGAAGTGATCACCAGCTCGGTGCCGAAACCGGGCTCGCGCGGCGACTAGTCAGCCGTTAGCGACCCTCAGCGGTAGTCCGGGTCCGATGTGGCCTCGTTCAGCGAAGCGTCGGCATAACCGCGGCAGTAATCCCAGGTCACGTACGCGTCGGGTTCCGGGTCGTATGCGGGCTCATGGGGGCGCACCGTCCCGTCGACCAACAGTTGCAACAGGTTCGCGCGCAGCATGTCCCAGTCGTGGTAGTGGTCCCGCTGGCACTCGTCGCAACACACCACCAGACCGCGGATACCCTTGTGCGCCAACAACGCCTCGTAGACCGCCAAGTCGGCCAGGTCGGCCTCTACCGCTGCCCGTTCCTGCGGGTCCAGCGGCTGGCCCGGCTCGATCTCATCGAGCGCCGCCGACGGGTCCAGCGGATCTTCCGCAAACGGGTCAGGTGGCAGACCCGGGGGGAGTTGGTCGCGCACGTCTCCACACTACGCAGCCGCACTGACATCTCGCCAGCGGTTGGCGGGCGTCCCGGCGGGTGGCGGAACGGCCGCGCGAGCGGCCCCGCAGGTTCGAAGAAATCGGTGTCGAAGCCGATAGGATGGTTTTAGATCTGCGCCGATGGAGGCCCCACCCATGTCGATTGCGGAAAGCGCCGCGCCGGTCAGCATTCCCGTGCCCACCGGCGGTGACGACCCGAACAAGATCGCAATGCTGGGCCTGACCTTCGACGATGTGCTGCTGCTTCCGGCGGCCTCCGACGTGGTGCCCGCCGCGGCCGACACCTCGAGCCAATTGACGAAGAAGATCCGGCTGCAGGTGCCGCTGGTGAGCTCGGCGATGGACACCGTGACCGAGGCCCGGATGGCGATCGCGATGGCCCGCGCAGGCGGCATGGGCGTGCTGCACCGCAACCTGCCCGTCGCCGATCAGGCCGGCCAGATCGAGATGGTGAAGCGGTCCGAAGCCGGCATGGTGACCGACCCGGTTACCTGCTCGCCGGACAACACGCTGGCCGAGGTCGACGCCATGTGTGCCCGCTTCCGAATTTCCGGCCTGCCCGTCGTCGACGACTCCGGCCAGCTCGTCGGCATCATCACCAACCGTGACATGCGCTTCGAGGTGGACCAGGCCAAGCGAGTCTCCGAGGTGATGACGAAGGCGCCGCTGATCACCGCCCGCGAAGGTGTGACCGCCGACGCGGCGCTGGGACTGTTGCGGCGCCACAAGATCGAGAAGCTGCCGATCGTCGACGGCCACGGCAAACTGACCGGGCTGATCACCGTCAAGGACTTCGTCAAGACGGAGCAGCATCCGAACGCCACCAAGGACAGCGACGGCCGGTTGCTTGTCGGCGCCGCCGTCGGCGTCGGCGACGACGCGTGGGACCGCGCGATGACGTTGGTCGACGCCGGTGTCGACGTGCTCATCGTGGACACCGCGCACGCGCACAACCGCCGGGTGCTCGACATGGTCGGCAAGCTCAAGGCCGAGGTCGGCGAGCGGGTGGAGGTGGTCGGCGGCAACGTCGCCACCCGCGCTGCGGCCGCCGCGCTGGTCGGGGCCGGCGCCGACGCGGTGAAGGTCGGCGTGGGCCCGGGATCCATTTGCACCACACGGGTGGTGGCCGGGGTGGGGGCGCCGCAGATCACCGCGATCCTCGAGGCCGTAGCGGTCTGTGCGCCCAAGGGTGTGCCCGTGATCGCCGACGGCGGCCTGCAATATTCCGGCGACATCGCCAAGGCCCTGGCCGCCGGCGCGTCGACGACGATGCTGGGTTCGCTGCTGGCCGGCACCGCGGAGGCTCCCGGCGAGCTGATCTTCGTCAACGGGAAGCAGTTCAAGAGCTACCGGGGCATGGGATCGCTGGGCGCGATGCAGGGCCGAGGCGGCGGCAAGTCCTATTCCAAGGACCGCTACTTCCAGGACGACGCGCTGTCGGAGGACAAGCTGGTGCCCGAGGGCATCGAGGGCCGGGTGCCGTTCCGCGGCCCGCTCTCGACGGTCATCCGCCAACTGACCGGCGGCCTGCGCGCGGCGATGGGCTACACCGGGTCGGCCACCATAGCGCAGCTGCAGCAGGCGCAGTTCGTCCGCATCACGCCGGCGGGTCTGAAGGAGAGTCACCCGCATGACATCACGATGACCGTCGAAGCCCCGAACTACTACACCCACTAGCGGAGGCGGGCCGTCGTGCGTGACATGGTCGAAATCGGCATGGGCCGCTCGGCGCGGCGCACCTATGAGCTCGACGACGTCAACATCGTGCCGTCCCGGCGCACCCGCTCGTCGCAGGACGTGTCGACGGCCTGGCAGCTCGACGCCTACCGGTTCGAGATCCCGGTGCTCGCGCATCCCACCGATGCGCTGGTGTCGCCGGAGTTCGCGATCGAGCTCGGCCGCGTCGGCGGCCTCGGGGTGCTCAACGGCGAAGGGCTGATCGGCCGGCACACCGATGTCGAGGGCAAGATCGCTCAGGTCATCGAGGCCGCCGAAAAGGAACCGGAGCCGTCGGCGGCGATCCGGCTGCTGCAGCAGCTGCACGCCGCGCCGCTCGATCCGGACCTGCTCGGCGCCGCCGTGGCCCGCATCCGCGACGCAGGTGTGGTCACGGCCGTGCGGGTCAGCCCGCAGAATGCGCGCTCGCTGACCCCGGCGCTGATCGCGGCAGGCATCGATCTGCTCGTCATCCAGGGCACGATCGTCTCGGCCGAGCGCGTTGCTCGCGACGGCGAACCACTCAACCTCAAGACCTTCATCTCCGAGCTCGATGTTCCCGTGGTCGCCGGCGGCGTGCTCGACCACCGCACCGCGCTGCACCTGATGCGCACCGGCGCCGCGGGCGTCATCGTCGGCTACGGCTCCACCACCGGCGTCACCACCACCGACGAGGTGCTGGGCATCAGCGTGCCGATGGCCACCGCGATCGCCGACGCCGCCGCGGCCCGCCGCGAATACCTCGACGAGACCGGCGGCCGGTATGTGCACGTGCTGGCCGACGGCGACATCCATACCTCCGGCGACCTGGCCAAGGCGATCGCGTGCGGGGCCGACGCGGCGGTGCTCGGCACGCCGCTGGCCGCCGCGGCCGAGGCGCTCGGCGGCGGCTGGTTCTGGCCCGCCGCGGCCGCGCACCCGTCGCTGCCGCGCGGCGCGCTGCTGCAGGTCGCGACCGGCGAGCGGCCGTCACTGCGCCAGGTGCTGACCGGACCGTCCGACGACCCGTTCGGCGCGCTGAACCTGGTCGGAGGGCTGCGCCGGTCGATGGCCAAGGCCGGCTACTGCGACCTCAAGGAGTTCCAGAAGGTCGGCCTGACCGTCGGCTCCTGACCCCGGCCCGTCGGCTCCTGACCCCGGCCCGACCCTCGGACCCCCGGCCCAACCGTCGACTCCCGACGACCCCGCGAGGTTAGCCGACCCTGTCTAGCAACTTACCCACCGGTAAGTTCATACTGGTTGGGTGGAGCCTGACTACGACGTCTTGATCATCGGTTCGGGTTTTGGGGGCAGCGTCACCGCGCTCCGGTTGACCGAGAAGGGTTATCGAGTCGGGGTCCTTGAAGCCGGTCGTCGATTCGAAGACCACGAGTTCGCCAAGACCTCGTGGAACCTGCGCAAATTCTTGTGGGCGCCGAGGCTCGGCATGTACGGCATCCAGCGTATTCACCTGCTGCGCAACGTGATGATCCTCGCCGGTGCCGGCGTGGGCGGCGGGTCGCTGAACTACGCCAATACGCTCTACGTGCCGCCGGAGCCGTTTTTCGCCGACCGGCAGTGGTCGCACATCACCAATTGGCGCGACGAGCTGATGCCGCACTACGACCAGGCGCAGCGCATGCTCGGCGTGGTGCGCAACCCGACGTTCACCGACGCCGACCGCATCGTCAAGGAAGTCGCCGATGAGATGGGTGTAGGCGACACGTTCGTGTCGACGCCCGTCGGGGTGTTTTTCGGGCCCGAGGGCCAGAAGACGCCCGGCAAGCGGGTGGCCGACCCGTACTTCGGCGGCGTCGGGCCGCAGCGCACCGGGTGCCTGGAATGCGGATCGTGCATGACCGGCTGCCGGTACGGCGCCAAGAACACGCTGGTGAAGAACTATCTTGGGTTGGCGGAAGCGTCTGGCGCACAGGTACTTCCGATGCGGACGGTCACGGGCTTCGAGCAGCGGCCCGACGGCAGCTGGCTCGTGCACACCGTGCGCACCGGACGCTGGCTTCGCAAGCAGAAGAAGTCGTACACGGCAACGCATTTGGTGCTGGCCGCGGGCACCTGGGGCACGCAGCGGCTGCTGTTCAAGATGCGCGACAACGGCAAGCTGCCCAAGCTCTCCGACCGGCTCGGCGTGCTGACCCGCACCAACTCCGAATCCATCGTCGGTGCCGGAAAGCTCGAGGTGTCACCGGATTTGGATCTGACGCACGGCGTGGCCATCACGTCGTCGATCCACCCCACATCCGACACGCACATTGAACCGGTGCGCTACGGCAAGGGCTCCAACGCGATGGGGCTGTTGCAGACGCTGATGACCGACGGTGAGGGCCCCGAGGGCACCGATGTGCCGCGCTGGAAGCAGCTTTTCATCAACGCCCGCAAGGATCCGCGCGGCACTCTGCGGCTGCTCAACGTGCACCGGTGGAGCGAGCGGACATTGATCGCGCTGGTGATGCAGCACCTGGACAACTCGATCACGACATTCACCAAGCGCGGGTCGTTCGGCCGGCGCCGGTATTCCAGCAAGCAAGGCCACGGCAAACCGAATCCGACCTGGATCCCGGTCGGCAACGAGGTGACCCGCCGCATCGCCAAGAAGATCGACGGCGTGGCGGGCGGCACCTGGGGTGAATTGTTCAACATCCCGCTGACCGCTCACTTCCTCGGCGGGGCGGCGATCGGCGACAGCCCCGAAACCGGCGTCATCGACCCGTATCAGCGGGTCTACGGCTACCCGACCCTTTCGGTGATGGACGGCGCTGCGATCTCGGCCAATCTGGGCGTCAACCCGTCGCTGTCGATCACGGCGCAGGCCGAGCGGGCGGCGTCGCTGTGGCCCAACAAGGGCGAGGCCGACCACCGGCCCGAGCAGGGCGAGGCCTACCGCAGGCTGGCTCCGATCGAGCCGAAGCATCCGGTGGTGCCCGCGGGCGCGCCGGGCGCGCTGCGCTGGCTGCCGATCGAACCGGTCAGCTCGGCGGGGTAGCCACCGCGATTACCCCGCGGGAGCCACCGCAATTACCCCGCGGGTAATCGACGCTCGCCACGACGCCGTCGAGTATTGACCCATGCCGACCCTTACCACGCACGATGGCACTAGCCTCTTTTTCACCGATCAGGGCGCGGGCCCCGGTGTGGTGTTCACCCATGCCTGGGCGCTGAACTCCGATCAGTGGCACTACGTCGTCGCCGGCCTGCTCGACGCGGGTTTACGCTGCGTCACCTATGACCGGCGCGGTCACGGCCGCTCGGATCGGCACGGCGGCGGCTGGGACATGGATCTGCTCGCCGATGATCTGGCCCGGCTCATCGAGCACCTGGACCTGAAAGACGTGCTACTGCTGGGTCATTCGACCGGATGCAGCGAGATCGTTCGGTACCTGACCCGGCACGGACGCGGCCGCGTAGCGCGTGCGGTGTTCCTCGCACCGATCTTGCCGCTGATGGTGAAGACGGCCGACAACCCGGACGGCATCGATCCTGCGCATGTCGACGCAGCCGTCGATCTGCTCAAGCGCGACGTGCCACAGTGGTGCGCCGACAACGCGCCGCGGTATTTCGGTGTGGGGCAGACGGTGTCGGCCGGCATGGCTGACTGGACCATGCGTCAGATCGTTGACACTCCGGTAAAGACTCTCGTCGACACGCTGAGAATGGGCTTTCAAACCGACTTTCGGGATGAGCTTCGCGCGGTCGACGTCCCCACTCTGCTGATACACGGCGACGCGGATGCGTCGGCGCCGATCGAGATCACCGGGCGCAAGACCGCGGCATTGCTACCCGACGCGAAGCTCATCGAACTGCCCGGCGTCGGTCACGGACTGTACATCACCCACGCGCAACAGATTGCCGACGAAGTCCGCCGCTTGACGCGCTAGCGCGGCCGACACGGGCTGGCGCTAGCCAGCCGACTCGGCACCCCCGGCGAGAACCCAGCCGTCAGCGCTGACCCAGCAGTTGCGCGGTTTCGCGGTGCAGCCGGCCGAAGTTGTAGTACGCGGCGCAGGCGCCCTCGGGCGACACCATGCACGTGCCGATCGGCGTTTCCGGTGTGCACGCCGTGCCGAAAACCTTGCATTCCCAAGGCTTTATGACGCCCTTGAGCACCTCGCCGCACTGGCACGCCTTGGGGTCGGCCACCCGCACGCCCGGCATTTCGAACTTCAGTTCCGCGTCGAAGTCGGCGTAATCGGGGTGAACCTTGAGCGCGCTTTGCGAGATGAACCCAAGGCCGCGCCATTCGAAATGCGGTCTCAGCTCGAACGTCTCGGCCATCAGTTTGAGCGCCGCAGTGTTGCCCTCCGGGCGCACCACCCGCGTGTACTGGTTTTCCACCACGCAGCGCCCGTCCCGGATCTGCCGCAGCAGCATATGCACCGACGCGAGGATGTCGAGCGGTTCGAATCCCGCTACCACCATGGGCTTTCCGTACACGTCGGGAACGAAGCGGTAGGGGCGCAGGCCGACGACCGTGGACACGTGGCCGGGCCCGAGGAACCCCGACAGCCGCAGATCGGGGGATTCCAGAATTGCCTTGATCGGCGGAACGATGGTGACGTGGTTGCAGAACACGCTGAAGTTCGTGACGCCGAGTGCGCGCGCCCGCACGAGGGTGACGGCAGTGGACGGCGCAGTGGTCTCGAAACCAACGGCGAAGAACACGACATGACGGTCGGGATTGTCGAGTGCAACCTTGAGCGCGTCGAGCGGCGAATACACGAACCGGACGTCCGCGCCGCGGGCCTTGGCCTCGATCAGGTTGCCGTTGGAACCCGGCACCCGCATCATGTCGCCGAACGTCGTGAAGATGATGCCCGGCTGCTCGGCCAGATACATCGCGTCGTCGACGCGGCCCATCGGGATCACGCAAACCGGACAACCCGGGCCGTGCACCAGCTCGACCGCTTCCGGCAGCAAGTGCTCGATGCCGTGGCGGTAGATGGTGTGCGTGTGCCCGCCGCACACCTCCATGAATTTGAACTCGTCGTCGCCGGCCAGCTCGGTGATCGATTTGACCAACGCGCGAGCCGCCGCGGGATCCCGGAATTCGTCGACGAACTTCATGCTTTCAACCTCGCTGCCTTTCAGGCGATTTCGGATGAATTGAATGCTTCGATCTCATTGACGTAGTCGGCGCCCATCTTCTGCACTTGATCCAGCGTCATTTGCGCTTCCATCTCGTCGATCTTGGCCATCGCGAAACCGACGTGTACGAGCACCCAGTCACCGACCCTGAGGTTGTCGTCGGCAAGCAGCCTCACGCTGATGTTTCGGCGTACGCCGTTGACGTCGACCTTGGCCAGATGCTGTTCGGCGTCGACGATGCCGACCACCTGACCCGGTATACCCAGGCACATCGTCGTTCTCCTTCCGATGATTGGCGGCTTGAGTCAACAGATCCGTGGCAGCGGGTCCCCGACGAGCATGTCGACGATGCGGCTGCCGCCGAATGACGTTCGAAGCGCTACGATTCCGTGCGGTTCGCGCACGATCTCGCCGACTATCGTGGCCCGCGATCCTTGCGGGTGGGCTCGCATCGCCTCGATCGCGGCATCGGCTTCGTCGGCGGCAACGATGGCCACGAACTTGCCCTCGTTGGCGACGTACAGCGGGTCGATGCCGAGCATGTCGGAGGCGCCAAGCACCTGCGGCAACACCGGCAGTTTGTCTTCGTCCAGGATCACCGCGAACGGCCTGGGCTTGGCGAGCTCGTTGCACACCGTGCCGACTCCGCCGCGAGTGGCATCGCGCATCCACCGGGTGGACGGCGCCGCCTCAAGCAGCGTCTCGACCAGCGAATTGACCGGCGCGGTGTCGGAGGAGATGTCGGCGTCGATGGCAAGATCGCCGCGGGCCAGCATCACCGCCATGCCGTGTTCGCCGATCGTGCCCGAGAGCAACACCTTGTCACCGGGCCGCACCGAATCCGGTGACAGCCGCCGGCCGTCGGGTACCACGCCGACGCCGGTGGTGCAGATGTAGACGCCGTCGGCGGCGCCCTTGCCGACGACCTTGGTGTCGCCGGTGACGATCTGGACGCCCGCGCGCAGCGCCGCTTCGCTCATGTCTGCGACTATCTCGCGCAACTCGGCGATCGGGAACCCCTCCTCGATCACGAAGCCCGCCGACAACCACCGCGCGCGAGCCCCCGAGACCGCGAGGTCGTTGACCGTGCCGTGTACCGCAAGGTGACCGATCGAACCGCCCGGAAAGCGCAGCGGCTGAACGACATACGAATCGGTGGAGAACGCCAGCCGATCGCCGGAGGGCGTCGCGAGCGCCGCTGCGTCGCCGAGCTGTTCGAGTTCTTCGTTACGGAACGCCTCGACGAACACCGCGTCAACGAGGGCGGCCGAGGACTTCCCGCCCGCGCCGTGGGCAAGCGTCACCACGTCCTCGAGCAGGCGCGGGCGCCGTTGCCTGAACTTGTCGATCCGCTCGAGCACGCGGTCTTCGCGTTCGGCGGCCGTGGCGGCATCGGTGGTACTCATGAAGCTCGCGCACCGTTGACCGGCCGGGTCATGTGTTCCTGCGCCACCGACCACAGCCGGTAGCCGAGCATCGCGTGACTCTCCTGGATGCGGTGGATGCTTTGCGAATGCACGGTGAAGCAGTAGTCGAGGTCTTCGGCGACGGCCATCCGTCCGCCGTCATGACCGGAGAACCCGATCGTCAGCAGCCCCCGCTGCTTGGCCTCGGTGATCGCTGTCATCAGGTCCTCGGAGTTGCCCGACGTCGACAGCGCGATCGCGACGTCTCGGTCTCGGGCGTGGGCGATGATCTGCCGTTTGAAGATCAGGTCGAACCCGACGTCGTTGCCCAGCGCGGTCACTACCGCATTGTCGGCGGCCAGCGACCACGCCGCGACCGGGCGTCCGCGCGCCGGACGGCTGAACAGCGACGCCAGCGTCGCGGCGTCGGTGGAACTGCCGCCGTTGCCCAGCGTGTAGAGCCTGCCGCCGCGCAGGAACCGTTCGGCCATCTTTGTTCCGGCTTCGGTGATTGCCGGCCCGTACTCGTCGAGGGACTCGCGCTGCAGCCGTGCGCTTTCGGCGGCCTTTCCGCGCGCCGACGCGGCGAGATCCTCCAGCAGGCTCGTGGCGTCGGTTTCCTCGGATTCGATGAACGGATACAGAAAGCCGGTGCTTTCCGACTCATGAGTGGTCATCGGTTCGCCTCTTCCGTTATGTCGTCCAGGCGCGTGATCGCCGCCCCCGCGTGCACCACCACGAGATCGTTCGGCGCTATTGGTCTGTCGGGGTCACCGAGGATGCTGACGTCCACCCACTCCTCGCCGTTGGCGGTGCGCACCAGTGCGGGGCCCATCGCCTCCGTCGGCGCGAGCACCACCTCGCCCAGCCGGCCCTCGTCACCGCACGTGACGCAGACGTCCTCGGCGCAGTCCTCCGCGGCGGGCTTCAACAGCCCGGGATGCTCGAAGCAGACGTGGGTGAGCTCCCACAGCAGGTGATAGAGCAGCACGAATCTGCCGGTCGCCGGCACCATCGGGTCGTCAGAGTCAATCCATAAGATGTGGTTCGCCGCGCCGGCGGGCGGCCGGGCCCCGGAGCCGATCCACAAGGTCAGCGCCCCCCACGCCGCTGCCCGGCGCATCGCATCGACCACTGCGGGCTGGTCCGCCGAGGCCACCGCCATCAGCAGATCGCCCGGTTGGGCGGCGACCCTGGCCTGCGCGACCGGGTCGGGTTCGACGAGCGCCACCGAGGGCAACGCCCGCTTGCCCATGATGACCGGATGCACGAATTCGACCGCGACGTGATGGGCGTGCGGCTCCCACTGCGGGGAAATCACCCAGAGTGTGGCGCCGTCATGAAATCGGCGGGCAAGATCCAGTGCCGCGGCCGCGAGGTCCGCGGACAGGTCGCGGTTGACGAACGGGGTTCCGACGTCTGCCGTAATCGTCATGCTCGAAACCTCCCTCCCGGGGCCGGTCGGTCGGGCCGGCCGACGCGGCACCGCTCTGGCGCGCGGCACCGATGCCCGGTCCATCGAGCGAAAGTCCCCCCGGTCGAGACCAAGCCGGTGGCGGACTCGATACCGCTGCTTTCTCCAGTCTGCTCCGGTTGCGGCGCGGAGTACACCATTTTGATCAAGCCAGATGGTTGACTTCTGAACATCAAAGATTGCGCGTAGACACGTAATCTCGGGGCGGCCTTGCCGCAAACCCGTCGCGCTTTAACGGATCGGCTCCCCGATCCCCAGCATGTTGCCCTCGCTGTCCCGGAACCAGGCAGCCTTCTCGCCGCGGCCCTTGCTTGGGTAGTTGCCCGCAACCTCGGCGATGCCGTCGATCGTTGTCAGCCCGACAAGATCGACGTCTTCGAACACGACGCCGCGCTTGCGCAATTCCGCCACGGCAGCCTCGACGTCGTCCACTTCGAAAGCCATTTGAGTGAACGTGCCCGTCGAAGCGCCGGCGGACTCGAACAACGCGAACTCACCGCTGGCGCAGCGGTAGCGGAGACCGCCGGGCCGCTGCTCGACGGGATCCAGCCCCAGCTTCTCGGCGTAGAAAGCGCGGGCGCGCTGCAAGTCGCGCGCCGGGAGTCTGGTTGCGACGCGGGCTGATTCAAGCATTCGTCAGTATCACCCTGGTGTTCGCTAGCTGTACTCGTAGCTGGCGATGGCCGTCACCTCGGCGCGGATTGACCCGTTAGGTGTTGTGGTAACGGTGTGGGAATGACTGATCCCGGAGAGCCGAAACGTCTCTAGGCTGGACTCCGCTTCGCGGACCTGTTCGTCGAGCAGTCTGGTTGCCGTCGCCAGCGCGGCATTCAGCGCCCCCGCCGGATCCGGGCCTGCCTTGATCGACACCGCGTGGAAGCTGGCGTGCGCCACCGTGTGTTCTCCTTGTTTCTGGTACCGCTGTGCTGGTCGCCATCACACCACAAGAGCGTCCATCACAGCACCTGATCGGCGGAGTCCGGTAGGCGGCGACAACTGCTGCGACAACTGGATTAACGAAGCGCGGTCAACTTTCTGATTCCATCTTAGGGTGCCGTCGTGCCCACCGCCGAGCGACCGCCGAGCGGTGGACGTGCGACGGCCCGATGTCGCGTTCACGGCAATGGTTGTTTGTGCGCAACCGATGCAGGATGATCCGATGATGGCTCCCGCGACGCGCCGGAATGCGCGGGTCGCGGCCGCCCACGTCGACGCGGTGATGCGTGCCTCTCGTGCCCTCGTCGGTATCGCCGCGGAATCGATCGCCGAGGTCGACGGTCAGGTCACCCTCCCGCAGCTGCGCGTCCTGGTAATGGTGTCAACAAGAGGTCCGCTGAACCTGGTCGCGGTGGCTTCCGGTCTGGGGGTCAGCGCGTCGAATGCCAGCCGAATTTGTGACCGGCTGCGCAATGCCGGGCTTCTCGACCGGCGTGATCTGCCGACCGATCGCCGCAATGTCACGCTGACTCTTACCGATGCCGGTCGATCGCTGGTCGACAAGGTGATGCGGCACCGGCGCACCGCGATCACCCGGGTGCTTCGCAACATGGACGCGGGCGAACGCGAACAACTCGCCGCTGCGCTCGGCAATTTTGCGGCGGCGGCCGGGGAAACGCTCGATGAACAGCCGCTCAGCCTGATCTAACCTCGAGGTCTTTGACACCAGGCCGAGTATGAAGCCCGGCACCGTTGGGTACTTCCTGCAGATGAATAGGATTCGGAAATGGGCCGTCCTGCTGGCCGTGGTGGCGGCTATGTCGGCGTGCTCCAACAACGCGACGCAAACAGGCAATTCGTCGCAGGCGAAGACTACTCCGCAAACGGCGCCGGCCCAGGCCGACGCCGCCAGAGGTTATGCCGACATCGTGGAACGACTCAGCCCGAGCGTCGTGACGGTGCAGACCGACAGCGGTCTCGGCAGCGGAGTGGTGTTGCGGCCCGACATCGTGGTCACCAATGAGCACGTCGTGGGGCGCCAACCCGACGTCGCGGTGGTCTTCGCCGACGGGGTCGGCACGCGCGGCCACGTAATGGCCACCGATACCGTGACCGATCTGGCCGTCGTGCGCACGGACCGCAAGAATCTGCCCGTGCCGGAGTATCGAAGCGAGCTGCCCAGACCGGGCGAAACCGCTCTGGCGATCGGCAGCCCGCTGGGCTTCCAGAACTCTGTCACCGCCGGCGTCATCTCCGGACTGCACCGCGACATCCCCGGTTCGGCGGCGCAGTCATCATCGTTGGTGGACCTGATCCAGACCGACGCCTCGATCTCGCCGGGAAACTCCGGTGGTGCGTTGCTGGACGCAAGCGGTCGGACCGTCGGCATCAGTGAGGCCTATATCCCACCCGCCGCGGGAGCAGTGTCGCTCGGCTTCGCGATCCCCTCGGCCACCGTGCTGGACGTGGCAAATCAACTGATCACGACCGGCAAGGCCACCCATCCTTACCTCGGCATCTCGACAAGTCAGGTCACCGCGGCGATTCAGCAGGCGCTCGGCGTGAACGTCGACCATGGCGCGCTGGTGCTCGGCGTGGATCAGGGGGCGCCGGCCGCGGCGGCCGGCTTGCGGCCGGGCGATGTAATCGTAGAGTTCGCCGGGAAACCCGTGCGCACCGTGGAGGACCTGTTGGGAACATTGCGGCAGGCCCAGCCCGGATCACAGCAGCCACTCGTCTTCGTGCGGGGGGGCCAGCAGCAACAGGTGTCGGTGACAGTCGGCTCGCATTCGAGCTGACCGCGCCGCGTCGTCACCCGATCCGGTCACTACCCGGCACGCACCCGCAACACCGGTGGCGTTCAACGCCCGCAATTGCCTTGGCATATAAGGCCTGCGGCGAGCATGAGCAGATTTTGCCAACCGGAATTGCTCAACGAGGTTCATCGGTAGCCGATATGGACCCGGTGCGGTGTAGTGTCCATCAGGATCCGCTATTTCGGGGGATAGGTAGGACTGCATGATGAGTTCACGTCGGTTGGCCCGTCGAATCGCGCTTGGTGTCGGCGCCAGTGCGCTCGTCGCGATGGGCTTGTTCACCGCGTCCTGCGGCAAACAGGGCCAGCCCGCCCCGTCGACAACCACGACCACCACGACGACAACGACCACTCCACCGCCCCCGCCGCCGCCGTCGCCGACGGAAAAGTCCATCAACCCCACAGGGGGGAACTTGTTCACCCCGACCCCGGTCCCGATCGAGCCGGCCCCCAGCCAGAACCCCCATCGCCGGGGTTCGCCCGTCGGCTAACGGTATAACGCGACGTCGGCTCCCGGCCGGTAAGCGGTGCACAGGCGTGATCGGTCTGCGGTTTCTGGTGCTGATCGTCGCCGGCGTCTTGATGCTCGCTTCGGACCTGCGGGCGGCGCAATCTCCGCACCGACCCCCGTCGGTGGGCGGTCCGCTGGCGTGGTTGTTGGCGAGCTCAACGGATCTCGGTCCGTCACGCGCCGGCCACGCACAGCTCACGGTGACCATGCGGGACTCGGCTCGCCCAGAGGCGCTGATGGGGTGGGCCAGTAGCCGAGGATTGTCGGTGCGCTGGCGGCCCGGCGAGGAGTGGGCGATCGTCGAGGGCGCGGCGCCGGATGTGGCCGACGCGTTCGGCGTGGCGGTGCACGACTACCGCGGCCGGCGGGGGCAGGTGTTCTACGCATCGCCGCAGCAGCCGGCGATCCCGGCGCCGGTGCGCGGCGCGGTCACCGACCTCGGACGGATTCTCGGCTACACCCCGCATCATCTGGCGCGCCCCGCGATCCATCCGCTCGACGTGCCGCCCCGAGGGCTGACCCCCGACGCGGTGCTGACCACCTACGACGCGAGTCCCCTTGCCGCCGCAGGCTTCACCGGCAAGGGACAGACCATGGTGTTCTTCGAGTTCGACGGCTACGACCAAGCCGACCTCGACCTGTACACCACCAAGGCCGGGCTGCCGCCGCTGAAACCGGTACTCGTCGGCGGCCAACCCGGCGATCCGCGCGGTGAGACGGTGATGGATCTCGAAGTTGCCCATGCGATCGCACCCGACGCGCAGAAAGTGGTCGTCAACGCGCTCACCACTGTCCAAGGCGATGGTTCCTACGAGAAGGTTGCCCGCCTGTTCGATTCCGTGGATCGCCAGTTTCCCGGCGCCGTCTGGAGTTTCTCGATCGGCTGGGGGTGCGACAAGCTGCTGACCGCCGCCGACCTCGCCCCGGTGCAGTCGGCGCTGAAATCCGCACAGGCTCACGGCGCTTCGGCGTTCGACGCGAGTGGAGACCTGGCCGGCCTGGAATGCAAGGGCGGCCAGGATTGGTCGTCGCCGCCGGGGGCGTCCGACGTGGGCCTGGATTCGGTTGCGTCGGTGCCGGGGATGACCAACGTCGGCGGGACGACCCTCTCGACCGATGCGCGCGGGCGGTGGCTGGCCGAGCAGGCCTGGTTCGACGTGCCGTTGTCCCAAGGCAGCGGCGGTGGTGTGTCGGCGCTGTTTTCCCGGCCGCAGTGGCAGAGCGGCGTTTCCATGGCGCGGGATTCCGCACACCGGTTGGCTCCCGATGTCTCCGCGGTCGCCGATCCGTTCACCGGTGTGCGGATCGTGTTCAACCAGCGCGTGGTCAGCGGTGGCGGCACGTCGCAAGCAGCGCCGATCTGGGCGGCGCTCACGGCGGTGATGAATCAGTTCCTGGCGGCCAACGGCGGCCACGCCATCGGAGACCTCAACCCGCTGCTGTATCGAGTGGCCGCGGGTGCGGCACGGCCCGCCTTCCACGACGTCGTCCTCGGCGCGAATGCCGTGGACTCCGCCGGTCCCGGTTACGACGCGGTCACCGGTCTGGGCACCCCCAGCACCGACAACCTTGTTCGCAATCTGCTCGACATCCAAAGGGGTTCCGGATGACCGACACCAACGCCGGATCCGAGAGTTGGGGCGACGTACCGACCATGGAATGCCGGGTGTGCGAGGTCGACGTTCCCGCCGGCGCATTCTGCGGGCTGTGCGGAGCACACCTGTCCCACCAGCGCGGAGACGGGCCGCAGTGGCTGCGGATCCGGGCCTACGGAGCGGCACCGGGTGAGCACGTGCTGCGACTCTCGGTGGTGAGTTCGCTGTTTCCGCACTTGCCGCAGCGTTCGCGCACGCCGTTCCGGGTGGGCCTGGCCATTGTGCTGTTGGCACTGGTCGTTTTCGCGCTGCTGCGGTGGCAGGCACCACTGATCGCGGTCAGCGCGCTCGGCTTGCCGCTGTTGTTCCAGCTGTACCTGCAAGAATCCGACGTCTATCACGACCTTCCGGTCCGCCTGTTGGCGCTCACCGCGGCGTTGGGTGTCGGGTTCGGTGTCGGCTGGGCACTGCTGACCGGCGGGATGGTCGCCCGCTCCTACGGGCTGGCGCTCGACGCCGGCATGACGTGGGAACGGGTGCTGCGTGACGGGCTGGCCATCCCGTTGGGCGGCGCGATCCTGATGCTGCTTCCCGCGGTGTTGGTGCGGGCGTTTCGTCCGCCGACGCGAGAGTCGCTGGACGGCTTCCTGATTGGCGGATTGAGTGCGATCAGCTTCACCACCGCAGCCACCCTGACCCGGTTGGCCCCGCAGTTCGCGACCGGGATGGTGGCGAGCGGCCGACCCGTGAGCCATCTCCTCGTGGAGGCGGGCATCCGAGGCGTCGCGGTGCCGTTGACCTCGGCGGCGGTGGGCGGCTTGATCGGGGCGGCGCTGTGGTTCACCGGTCGAGCCGACCCGTCTCACAATCACCGCCGCCGCGCGCTGGCCGCCCTTGGCGTTGGAGTCGTGGTCGTGTTGGCCGTGTACGTTGGGTTGGGCTTCATCGATCTCGTCCGGCTTCCCCAAGGACTTCAGCTGGGTCTACACCTGGTTGTCACGGTAATTGCATTGTTCGCCTTGCGAATTGGGTTGCACTTGGCCCTGATGCACGAAGCCCACGAACCGAGCACGGGTGAACCGTTGTTGTGTCCGCATTGTGGCCACGTCGTCCCGGACATGGCATTCTGCCCGAATTGCGGTGTGGCAACCCGCGCCTCATCGCGATCGTCACGAACCGCGCGTCGCCTCGCCCGCCCGACACCGACCGACACGCCGCCGGAGGGAGCATGACCGCGACCGCGTCGCCGGCTGCGACCGCGTTTCCCGGATATGCCGTACCAGCCGGGTCGTATGCGGCGCCGCCCGTGCGCCACACCTCCCACACCCGGATGTTCCTGATCCTGGGTACGGGTTTGGCCCTGGTGGTCGTCGCGATGGTCGCCGTTTCGGCGTTGGTCACTCCGCGGTCCACGCGGTACGTGTGCCCGCCGAACTGCGGGAGCCCACCGGTCGGCGAACCGGTGCAAACGAATCCACGCTTCACCGCGGGCAACGGCGACTTCTCGGTGTCCTACCCCGGCGAGGGATCGGCGTACAAGGCCACGATGAATCCGAACGGCGTGACCCTGGATTTTCTCCGCGGCGACAAGGGCACCCTGCAACTGTTCGGCGAGCCGGCAGGCAACCGGACACCACAACAGATCGCCGCGGACTTGATCAAGCGGAATTACCCCGACGCGACCACCGCCTATCAGATTCCCAACGCGATGGTCGGTTATCAAGCCGGGTACGGGGAAGCCGCGGACGCCTATCCGCAAGGTGCGTCAACCAAGTACGCGCACACCCGCGTGCTGGTCATGGTCGCGGTGAAGAACGGGCTCGCGCTGATCGCCGCCGCCACCGGGCCGTATCACCAGTTCGGCCCGGACTTCGGCAGCGGTCGGCCGTCGGCGGCCAACCTCCAACTCGCATTGGACATGGGCAAGTACGTCAACAGTTTTGCGTGGCGCGGCGATCCGCCCCGGTGACCACTCGCACCCAGCGGCTCACGCGACAATGACGCCCGGCCGAAAGGTCAAGCGTTACCGGCCGTGGCCGCCGCCACCGTGGCCGCCGTGGTCGCCGCCACCGTGGAAGCCGTAGCCGCCGAAGTAATCGCCCTCCGCGTAAGGGTATTGAGGACCGAAGCCGACCGGAGGGCTCGAGTCGAGCTGCGCATTGTCGCACACCGTCGCGGTGCCGGTGTTTGTGCAGCCCGGCGCGGAAGCAGCCGCCATGGCGGCGGGCGCCGTGGCGATCGCCGCAGCAGCAGCCGCGCCGACCACCGCTGCAACCAAGCGAATCTTGATGGTCATTGGATTCTCATTAAATAGTTGGGTTGCTTACTATTTAAGAATCGCTCGGCAAACATGACGCGTCATCGATGCTGACACCCGTTGACAGGTGTCGTTACCTGGTGCTCGTGTGTACCTGCCAGCGGGCAGCGGCGCGAGTCAGGCCGTCCCCGATTGAGTGGTGACCATCCAGGGCACGCCGAAGCGATCGGTGAGGATGCCCAGGCGCGAAGCGAACGGCGTTGCCGCCATCGGCACCTGGATCTGGCCGCCGTCGCCCAACGCGGCGAATAGCTTCTCGGCTTGCGCGTCGTCGGACGCCGTCAGCGACAGCGAGAACCCAGCGAACTGGGGCTGACCCTGCACCGGACCGTCGGAGGCCAGCACCACCGTGTCGCCGATGCGAAGTACCGCGTGCGCGACTTTCCCCGCGGCCGCCGGCGGCGACGGTGAACCGGGTATGTCGCCGAAGCGCGCGACGACCATGGCGTCCGCTGCGATCGCATCCCGGTAGTAATTCAGTGCCTCTTCGCAGCGTCCCTGGAAATACAGGTAGGGCTCAACCCGCACCACAACACCTCCTCGGTGAGGGCAGCGTAGCGTCAGGGATCACGGCCTGTTTTGTACAGAAACGACAGCTGCGCATCGCCGCGCGCGATTTGCGCCGGCGTCTGACCGATGAGCATCTTCACCGATCGGCTCAAATGCGCCTGATCGAAGTAGCCGGCCTCATGCACCGCATCCAGGATGGGCATGCCGGCACGGAGCAGATTGGTTGCCTGACGGGCACGTTCGATGCGCCGCAACATCCCGTGGGTCATGCCGGTGGCCCGTTGGAAGTGGCGCTGGACCGACCGCGACGTCAACCCCGCAGGCTCGTCCCGCACGATCGCCGTCACCGCGGGATCCTTCGCAATCACCCCACGCCCGGCCAGGCCGGCCACCAGGGCCTCCGCGTTGTCGAAATCCAGCAATTCCCAAGAGGAATCGCCCAGGTGAAACCAGCCGTCGGTCACCGGCAGAGTCACGTCGGCATGGTCCAACATTCGCCCGGTGGGCAGCATCGGCAGATAGACGCCGAGCCGGAAACGGACCGCGACCCACTCGCCACCCGCCGGGCAAAATATCGGCGTGGCCCGCGTCTCCGGTCCTCGCAGCGTCACCACGCTCATGCCGGCAAGGCGGGTGAGAACCAACTCCAGATTCGCCGCGGCGACCGAAAGAAACGGGCCGCCCTGATTGCCGCGACAGCGCCAAACCCGCTCGATGAACGGCGAGTCCGACTGCCGGTCCTGGAAAGTCATGAACATTCTCAGCGCCCCCACCAAGGGGCTCAGGTCCGCGCCCCGTCCACAGCGTAGTGCGATGCGTGCCGACTGCTACCGGTCGCGCTGCTTGCTTCGCGCTTCCGCACCGGTCTCGCCGGCATCGATGGCATCGTCGGGTTCGGTCTCGCCGACGTAGGTGCCCTCGTCGCCGCCCTTGCCCGCGCGCGATGCGGCGACGCTGGAGTCGTCCATGCCCTCGAGATCTTCGTCCTTAGGTACGCTCACTTTTCTGCCTCCTGCGAGCCGTCTACCCATGACGGCAGCGCCGAAACACGGCCAAAGCCCAGGCTCGCCGGCGGCCACTAGACTCGAGGGCCGTGGCCGAACCTGCAGACCTTGATGTGGCCGGGGCCCCGCCCGCGCGTCCTGTGCTGGTGGTCGACTTCGGCGCACAGTACGCACAACTGATCGCCCGCCGGGTCCGTGAGGCCAGGGTGTACTCGGAGGTCATCCCGCATTCGGCCACCCTCGAAGAGATCAAGGCGAAGGATCCGCAGGCCATCGTGCTGTCCGGCGGGCCGGCCAGCGTGTACGAGGACGGTGCGCCACAGCTCGACCCTGCCCTGTTCGACCTCGGGGTGCCGGTGTTCGGCATCTGCTATGGCTTCCAGGCGATGGCCCAGGCCCTCGGCGGCACCGTGGCGCATACCGGCACCAGCGAGTACGGCCGCACAGAACTGAAAGTGGTTGGCGGCGAACTACATTCGGGCTTGCCGACGAGGCAGCAGGTGTGGATGAGCCACGGTGACGCGGTGACCTCGGCGCCGCACGGGTTCGACGTCGTTGCCGGCAGCTCGGGCGCCCCGGTGGCCGCTTTCGAGGACCGCGCCCGCCGCTTGGCCGGCGTGCAGTATCACCCCGAGGTGCTGCACTCGCCGCACGGCCAGCAGGTGCTGAGCCGCTTTTTGCATGAGTTCGCCGGTATCGGGTCGACGTGGACACCGGCCAACATCGCCGACGCGCTCGTCGAGCAGGTGCGTGAGCAGATCGGCGACGGCCGGGCGATCTGCGGCTTGTCGGGTGGGGTGGACTCGGCCGTTGCCGCCGCGCTCGTGCAGCGCGCGATCGGGGACCGGCTGACGTGCGTGTTCGTCGACCACGGCCTGCTGCGGGCCGGTGAACGCGCCCAAGTGGAGCGCGATTTCGTCGCGGCCACCGGCGCACGGCTGGTCACCGTCGATGTGGCCGACAGGTTCCTCGAGGCGCTTTCGGGGGTGACTTATCCGGAGGGCAAACGCAAGATCATCGGCCGCGAGTTCATCCGCGCCTTTGAGGGCGCGGTGCGAGACTTGATGGGCGACAACGCTTCCGGGGCCGACTCCGAGATCAAATTCCTGGTGCAGGGCACGCTGTACCCGGACGTGGTGGAATCCGGTGGCGGCGCGGGCGCCGCGAACATCAAGAGTCACCACAACGTCGGTGGTCTGCCCGCCGACCTGAACTTCACCCTGGTCGAGCCGCTGCGGCTGCTGTTCAAGGACGAGGTGCGCGCCGTCGGCCGCGAGCTCGGGCTGCCCGAGGAAATCGTTTCCCGCCAACCGTTTCCGGGACCCGGGCTGGGAATCCGAATCGTCGGGGAAGTCACTGCGCAGCGGCTGGAAATATTGCGGCGGGCGGACTGGATCGTCCGCGAGGAGCTCACCGCGGCCGGGCTCGACAACCAGATCTGGCAATGCCCGGTCGTGCTGCTGGCCGATATCCGTTCGGTGGGTGTGCAGGGCGACGGACGAACCTACGGCCACCCGATAGTGCTGCGGCCGGTGTCGAGCGAGGACGCAATGACCGCCGACTGGACGCGGGTGCCCTACGACGTGTTGGAACGCATCTCGACCCGGATAACCAACGACGTGCCCGAGGTCAACCGGGTCGTGCTGGACGTCACCAGCAAGCCGCCCGGCACCATCGAGTGGGAGTGACGCCCCACCTTCTGAGACCTTCTGACCGTCTTGACGATGTCGGTGGGTGGGTGTTTACTCGGCGTATCGAACATACGTTCGTATGGAGGTACGACGATGACGGCAGCGGTGGCCATGGACAAGCACCGGGGAAATCACCGGCTTGACCGCGCTGAGCAGCTGAAAGTGCTGCGCCGCAAGATCGCGGCGGTGTCCGGGAAGACTAGCCGTGGGCACTCGGCGCCGCACCGCGCCGAGGCGCTGCTGCCCGCGTCGGAATCTTTGCTGCCGATCCCCGAATCGGTCGCTGAGCAGCTGCCGGTCGGGTTGCCACGCGGCGCGGTCGTGGTCGCATCCGGGGCCAGATCGCTGCCGCTGGGTGTGGTGGCGGCGGTGACGGCCGCAGGCGGACACGCCGCCGTCGTCGGGCAGCCCGATGCCGGCCTGCTGGCCGCTGTGGAAATGGGCGCCGACCTGACCCGGCTGGCCTTGGTCCCCGATCCCGGCACCGATCCGGTCGAGGTGGCCGCGGTGCTGCTGGACGGGATGGATCTTGTCGTGCTCGACCTGGCCGGCAGGTCGGTGCCGCTGTCCCGGGCCAGGGCCGTGACGGCGCGCGCCCGTAACAAGAGCTGCACCCTGCTGATCACCGGCGGCGACTGGCAGGGGGCGGCGATGCGATTGGCGGCCGAGGTCAGCGGCTACGAGATCACCGGTGGTCCCGGGCTCGGCCGTATCAGCAAGGTTCGGCTGACCATCAGAAGCGGCCGTTCGCGACTGGCGATTGCCCTCTGATGTCATGGCTTCCCGCGTATTGGCCCTTTGGTGCATGGATTGGCCCGCGGTCGCCGCGGCCACCGCCGCCGACCTGCCCGCCACCGCACCGGTCGCGGTCACGCTGGCCAACCGGGTGATCGCCTGCTCGGCGGCTGCCCGGGCGGCCGGGGTGCGGCGTGGCCTGCGCCGGCGCGAATCGCAGGCACGCTGCCCCGAGCTCCACGTCGTGACCGCCGATACCGGTCGCGATGCGCGGTTCTTCGAGGCGGTGACGGCCGCGGTGGACGACATCGTGCCGCGCGCCGAGGTGTTGCGGCCGGGGCTGCTGGCCTTGCCGGTCCGCGGGGCGGCCCGCTATTTCGGATCCGAGGCTGCCGCGACCGAGCGGCTGATCGACGCGGTCTCGTCGACGGGGGCCGAATGCCAGGCCGGGATCGCCGACCAATTGCCCACGGCCGTCTATGCCGCCCGGGCCGGCCGCATCGTCGATCCCGGCCAGGACGCGGCGTTTCTGTCGAATCTGTCGATCCGAGAACTGGCCAGCGAGCCGAGCCTCTCCGGCGATGGCCGTGTCGACCTAGCGGATCTTTTGTGGCGCTTGGGGATTCGAACCGTCGGCCAGTTCGCGGCGTTGTCGCGCACCGACGTGGCTTCGCGGTTCGGCGCCGACGCGGTGGTCGCGCATCGGTTCGCCCGCGGCGAGCCGGAACGCGCGCCGTCCGGGCGTGAACCGCCACCGGAACTCGACGCCGTGCTGCGCTGCGATCCGCCGATCGATCGGGTGGACGCCGCAGCGTTCGCCGGCCGCTCGCTGGCCGGCCAGTTGCATCAGACGCTGATGTCGGCAGGCGTCGGCTGTACTCGACTGGCGATCCACGCTGTCACCGCCAACGGCGAAGAGCTGAGCCGAGTTTGGCGCTGCGCCGAACCTCTGACCGAGGACGCCACCGCCGACCGGGTGCGCTGGCAGCTGGACGGTTGGCTGAACAAGCGGGTCGGGCGGGGGAGAGCGAAGCGACCCGGGGAAATCTCGGTCGACGACAGGCCCACCGCGCCGGTGACAATGCTACGACTGCAGCCGGTGGAGCTGGCGTCGGCGGAGGCGCTGCAATTGCCGCTGTGGGGCGGCCTCGGCGAGGAAGACCGGTTGCGGGCACGCCGCGCCCTGGTGCGGGTGCAGGGTCTGCTCGGGCCCGAGGCGGTGCAGGTGCCCTTGCTCAGCGGCGGCCGGGGCCCCGCCGAGCGCATCACATTGACCCCGCTCGGCGACGAACCGGTCCCGCACGCCGATCCGCGACAACCGTGGCCCGGCCAACTGCCCGAACCGTCGCCGACGGTGTTGCTCGACGATCCCGTGGAAGTCCTTGATGCCCAAGGCAACCCGGTGCGGATCACGAGCAGAGGACTGTTTTCTGCCGATCCGGCGCGACTGGTCGCCTCGAATCGTGACGGGGTATTGCGGTGGTGGGCGGGTCCGTGGCCGGTCGACGAGCGATGGTGGGACTCCGGGCAGGCGACGGGCCGCACCGCCAGGGTGCAGGTGCTGGTGGACGGGGATCCCGGCCAGGCGCTGCTGCTGTGTTATCGCCGCAGCCGCTGGTACCTGGAAGGCGTCTACGAATAATCAAGGCCCGGCGTCACCAACCCGGGCGGATAAGTGCGGCTAGCGGGGGCCGCTGATTGATGTTGGCGGTAAGGCCCCGGGCCAGCCGCGCTGGCAGTCTTGCTTTGGTGCCGGATAAAACCCAGTCTTCGAGTTGGCAAGACCGCGCATCGTGATGTCAATCGCAACCCAACAATTCCCAAACCCAAGGAGTTCGGCCGTGAGCAACGTTCCTGCGATCCAACTCAATGACGGCGCGCGCATCCCGCAGCTGGGCTTCGGCGTGTTTCAGATCGACCCCGGCGACACCGCCGACGCGGTCAAGACCGCGCTGGAGATCGGTTACCGCCATATCGACACAGCCCAGATGTACCGCAACGAGCGCGGCGTCGGGCAGGGCATTCGCGACGCCGGCCTCGACCGCGGTGAGGTGTACATCACCAGCAAGCTCAACAACGGCTTCCACCGGCCCGACGACGCACGCCGCGCGTTCGACGAAACACTGAAGGCGCTGGGCTCCGACTACGTCGACTTGTTCCTCATCCACTGGCCACTGCCGACCCGCTACGGCGGTGACTTTGTGTCAACCTGGCAGACGCTCGAGGAGTTCAACAAGGACGGCCGGGCCCGCAGCATCGGCGTGTCGAACTTCCAGATCGCCCACCTGCAGCAGCTGGCGGCCGAAACCGACACCACCCCGGCGGTCAACCAGATCGAGGTGCACCCCTACTTCACCAATGACGAGGTCCGTGCGTACGGCTCCGAACACGGCATCGCGACCGAGGCCTGGTCTCCGATCGCGCAGGGCGCGGTGCTCGATGACCCGGTCGTGCGGCGCATCGCCGATGCGGTCGGTCGCACACCGGCCCAGGTGGTGCTGCGCTGGCACATCCAACGTGGCGACATCGTCTTCCCGAAATCGGTTACGCCCCAGCGCATGGGGGAGAACTTCGCGCTCTTCGACTTCGAACTGGGTGGTTCGGATATGGACGCGTTGACCTCGCTGGACAAGGGTGAGGTCGGTCGTCGCGGCCCGAATCCCGACGAGTTCGACCACATCCCAGGCTAGTTCAGGCCTCGCCGACGTCGCGCATCACCGACGGCATCGCGATCGCGGTGAGTGCGCCGGCCCAATAGTCTGCAACGTACAAGCGTTCACCGTCGCTGCTGAGGGCCAGCGCTTCCGGATGGCCACCAACGTCGACGGTGGTCACTACCGAGTTGGTGATCGTGTCGACAACCGCGACGGCGTGCCGACCGAAGTCCGTTACATAGGCGAGCTTTGCGTCGTCGCTGAAATGCAGGCGCCGCGGCAGGTCTCCGACCGCAATCGTGTCGGTCGCGCTGACGTCGAATTCGACAACGGCCAGCGAGTGCAGCCCGGTGACGTACACCTGCCGGCAGTCCGGCGTCACCGCGGCCGCCAGCGGAGCATCCGACAGGAAGAGCGACGTGACGTTTCGTCGCACGGGGTCCAGCGCCGTGATTGCGTTGGTGTCGTAGTGCGTGATGAAGATGCGCGAACCATCCG
This sequence comes from Mycobacterium sp., assembly GCF_035640695.1. Taxonomy (GTDB): domain Bacteria; phylum Actinomycetota; class Actinomycetes; order Mycobacteriales; family Mycobacteriaceae; genus Mycobacterium. Next base: position 17,046 of record NZ_DASQVQ010000017.1, on the reverse strand, counting down.
GACTGACCGTTACGCCGCTCGGCGACCGGGGCACGGCGATGGTGTCCACGACGGTGTTACTGGCCGTGTCGATCACCGAAACCCAGCCCGAGTAGTACTGGCTGTAGGAGCTGTGCGCCGATGTCGCAACGTACAGACGGCTTCCGTCGGGACTGAGGTCCATGCCGGTGGGATAGTTTTGCACCGGCGCGGTCGTCACCGTTGCGTCGTTCGCGTCGATCACCGAAATCCAGCTGTCGCGACCGTCGCTCAGCTCCTGGTGCGCCGAATACATGCGCTTTCCGTCGGGGCTGACCACTTCGGCAATGCTCGGGCTGTTCGCCACGATCCGGCAGGTGTTGTCGGTCGTGTTGATGATGGACACCGATCCGTCATAGCCGGTGACGTACAGGAATGACCCATCGGCGCTGAGGATCATTCGTTTCGGGTCGTGGCCGACGCCGATGGTGGCAACGATGTGGTGCATGCCGGAGATCACCATGACCGACTCGCCTGCGGCTACGTAGACATTGCGGGGGCCGACCACCAGGTCGCACACGCGGGCTCCCAGCGGGATCGTCGTAACGGCCGCACCGTCGCCGGCGGCCGGGTCAATGGGCGACATGATTCACCATTCCGTAATAGTCTGCGTTCCGAGCGCCGGCCCACTTGCCTTGACCATCAACAACACTCGGTGTCGAACGTCTGCACCGCTATGCGATTACCTTTGCACTTTCTGTGCCGGCAGTCGTCGATGCTGGCGCCCAAACGCGGTTGGGGGCAGCTTCAATCGGTCATGCCCGCTAGCCCGAAAAACACGTCGGTCAGCACGTTCCCCGGGCCCGCGATGACCGGTGCCGGCGATGTGTCTCAGCGGTTGACGGGGATGGTGATATGCAGCGAAGTTCCGCTGCCCGGCGGACTCACCATCTCGATTTGGCCGCCGAGGGACTCGACCCGGTCCTTGAGTCCGATCAGCCCCGATCCCTTGCCGGCATCGGCTCCTCCGATGCCGTCGTCGCGTATCGAGAGGTATAGGTTGTCATCGTCGCTCCACGCGGACGCGGTCACCTCGGCGGCCTGGGAATGTTTGGCGGCGTTGGTCAGCGCCTCGGCGACGACGTAGTAGGCCGCCACCTCGACGGGATCAGCGAATCGTCCGCTGATCCTGACATCGAGGCTTACCGGGACGGGGCAGCGGCGGGCCAACGTCTTCAGTGCGGGACCGAGGCCGCCCTTGGACAGAATCGCGGGATGGATCCCGCGCGAAATCTTGTGCAGATCGTCTGAAACGGCGGTTAACCCGGCCATGATCTCGGTCAGCTGCCGCTTGTGGTCCGACAGTTCCGGCGGCACCGAGTCCTCGGCCATGCGCAGTTGCAACCCGAGCGAAACCAGTCGTTGTTGTGCCCCGTCGTGCAGGTCGCGTTCCAGCCGGCGTCGTGCCTCGTCCGCCGCCGCCACGATCCGCGCGCGTGACGCAATCAGCGCTGCGCGGGTCGTCGCCGCGGCGATCCCGGTCGCCACCAAGTCGGCGAACTCGGCGACGCGTTCCTCGATGTCGGCAGGCAACCGCTGCGGTTGCGATGACCCGACGACTGCCATTCCCCATAACTGCTCGTCGACCACGATCGGGGCGCCGGCCCGGCTACGCACGCCCATCGCGCTCAGGCGTGCCGCCAGCGAGCCCGTGGCGGCGCCGTAGTCATCCATGCGCGCTGGGCGTCCGGTATGCAACACCATCGCGGCGACGTTCTCGCCCTCCAGTGTGACGTGCTCGCCAACCGGAAGGTGTGGCTCTCCAGGTTCGGCATAGCACGACACGATCACCGCGCCGCCGTCGGGCTTGTACCGAAACACCTCCGCGTTCTCGACGTTCATGCACCGGGCCATCTCCTCGGCGACCGCAGATAACACCACCGATTGACTGACTCCGCGCGCGACCAGCGTCGCCACCCGCCGCAGTGCGGACTGCTGGGTTGCCAGCACGCCGAGGCTGTCCCGGCTGTCCTGCAATTGAGCGCGCGCATCCGCGTTGGCGATCGCGGTGGCGACCAGATCGGCGAAGTCGCCGACGCGTACCTCGGTGTCCGGCGGCACCGGCTGGCCTGTCGAGGAACCTATCGCGGCCATTCCCCAAACCCGGCCGTCGACGATGATCGGTGCTCCGATCGTGCAACCCAGACCCATCTCCCGTAGTCGCGCCGCGATCGACCCGCCGGCGTTTTCCATGTCGAAGCTGTCGAGCCGGGCCGGACGACCGGTTTTGAGTACCCTTGTCGCGATGTTGTCGCCTTCCAAGGTGTGTCGCTCGCCGACGACCGGCTTGAACGGCATCTCGGGGTCGACGTCAGAGAGCGCGACCACGACCACCTCGTCGCCTTCGAACCGGTTGACGGACGCATTGTGGGCGTCGAGGCATCGAGGCATTTCATCGGCGACGGCGGAAAACACCTCTGTCGGGCTGGCCCCGCGAGCGACCAACGTGGCGACCCGCCGCAAGGCGGTCTGCTGCCCCGCGAGCGCGGCCAGTTCGTCTCGGCTGTCCTGCAATTCGGCTCGGATGGCCCGGGCGAGGCCGGCGAACAGGTTCACGCACAGCGCCACCACCAAGAAGATGCCGACCGCCACGGCGTCTTGCAGACGAAACGACGTCAACCCACCAGCGGGCCAATTGCGGCAGTAGGCGAAGGCCAACGCGCTGGCCACCGACACGGTAGCCGAGACCCGTGGCCCCCACACCGACGAAACCGCCAACACGCCGAGCAGATAAATGGTGCCGAATGTTTCATTGGGATCAATCCGCATGAGCAGCAGCACCAGAAGCGTTTCGATGGCAATGGCCGCCGCGCCAACCGCGAGCCCGGCGGCCGGCGCGGGGCCGGCAGGCCGCAGCAACAGCTTGTGCACAGCGGCGCGATCGGCCGCCGCGCCTACCCTCGCATCGGAGGCGTAGCCGCCATTGGCTGGCCGCCGGATCGACGCCCAGCCCGCCAGGCGTGACCGATTCATCGCTAAAGGAAAGCTCACATCAAACCCGGGGCAACACGCAACCTGCTAAATCTGTCGCCGACAACGGCAGATCAAAGTTCGATCAGACCTGGCGCCATGAGGGCTTGGTCGGGTCGACCAACTGGATGTCGACCGGGCCGAGACCCGAGATCGCGATCACCGCCGGATCGGCTTGTCCTTGTGGTACGCCGTCGTAATGCGGCGTGTGCGCGGTGCGTTTGACGTATCCTCCCGGTCCCACCGCCACCGCGTCCTGCGGCCGGAAGTCGGGCCCGCTGTTGACCCACCACGTGCCGAAGACGACAACGCAAATGCGATCGGTTGCATACATGTGCGGCGCGCTGAACCAGCCTGGGCGCCATCGCATCATGACGAGGTACGGGCCGGGCTTGTTGAGATCCCCATAAAGCGTCGCCATTTCGCCACTTGCTGGCGGAATGTCGCCCCACGGTGCGAAGGCAATGTGCTCGTAGGGCAGTACGAAGGTTTCGTTGGGATCGGGTCCGCCGCCGTTTCCGGACACGGGTCCGGTGCTGGACACGGGTCTGTTGCCGGGCTGTTGGGCGTGAGACATACACCCGGCCGCGGCCAACACGAGCGGAGCCCACAGCACCGAGCGCCGGCTCAGGTCCAACTCGCTCATGCGATCCCCTTCCGTAACTCACCCGTGCGGGCGGCCGCACCCCTGCGTTCACAGGATGACTTGTCGGCCAACCGATGTCTGCACGGCTGGCCTCCACGACTCGCGGGTGCCAGTTTCAATCTCTGCTTGCTGCCAGCAGGAGTCCCCGGGTCCGCAATGATTTCCCGCTAGCGTGGATGCGGGCGGCTGTCGGCGTGGCCGACACTGGGCTCGTGCTGGTGAATGAGCGATTGCGCTGCGTAATCGTCGACGACAACGCAGATTTCCTTGACGCGGCTGTACGGCTGCTCGAGTGTCAAGGAATCAGTGTCGTCGCCGTGGCGCGGTCGACCTCGGACGCGGTGCACGATGTTGAAGCACTGCAGCCCGACGTCACACTGGTCGACATCAACCTCGGCGAGGAGGATGGCTTCGACCTCATCGAGCAACTTCACCGCAACTTGCCGACCGCGGCCGCGGCGGCGATATTGATCTCCACTCATGCCGAGCAAGACGTCGCCGAATTGGTCAAGACCAGTTCGGCGGTGGCATATCTGCCCAAATCCGCTTTGTGCGGTAGCGCCATCCGCGAGATCCTCGCACTGGTCGGATAGCGCGCGCCCGACACGGCTGGCGCCCAAATTCCCGGACACGACGTTGCGGCAGCAGGCCGTACGCCCAACTCACGGTCATAATAGTGAACGTTGAGTTTAATATTTAACGGGATGGTGGTCGTGTGGGAACGGATCAGGCTCGGGGCCGCCCTGGCCGGCCGCGCAGCCAGCAGTCCCGGGCGGCCGTGTTGCGCGCGACGTCGGAATTGATCGATGAGGTCGGCCTGCGCGCGATGACCACCGACGAGATCGCAAACCGTGGTCGGGTCAGTAAGGCGACCATCTACAAGTGGTGGCCGAACAAGTACGCCGTCGCGCTGGAAGCCCTCCTGTCCCAGATGGCGATCGAATCGGCCGATCCGGACACCGGCAGCGCCCGGCAGGACTTCCGCCTGGCGCTGCGGGGTCTGGTCCACTTCTACCGCCGCAAGAGCGGGCAGGCCTTCGCCCAACTCATCGGCGAGGCGCAGTTCGATCGGCAGATACGTGCCGAGTTGCGTGACCGCCTCATTGGTGCCCGCCGCCAACTCGTGCGGGCCATCTGGGATCGTGGCGTCGCGCGCGGGGAGTTGCGCGCCGACGTCGATGCCGAGGTAGCGATAGACCTCATATTCGGTCCGGCGATTTACCGGTTGATCGCAGGTCACGGGCCGCTCGATGACGACAGCGCCGACCAGATCGTGGACGCCGCGATGCGTGGCCTCGGCCGCTGAGACCGAACTCACATCATCGGCCGGGATAAACCGGGATCAAAAGCGCGCGATCCAGCGCTAGCTTATTCGGAAACTAGACGTTCAGTTTTGGATAGGAGTAACACATGACCACTGGCACCGTCCCGCTTACCGGCGCACCCGAGGCGACCGCGCGAGCGACTCGCCACCCGACGACCCGCAAGCTGGTCGTCGAGTTCGTCGGGACGTTTTTCCTCGTCTTGACCGTCGGCGCCAGTGTGCGCAGCGGCGCCGCGCTGGCCCCGCTCGCCATCGGGGCCGCGCTCATGGTGATGGTCTATGCCGGCGGGCACATCTCCGGGGGGCACTACAACCCGGCGGTAACCGTGGCCGCGCTCGTCCGCGGCCGCATCGGCATGGCCGACGCGGTGGGGTACTGGATCAGCCAACTCGCGGCCGGACTAGTCGCGGCGCTGGTGGTGCGCGCAACCGTGACCGCATCGAACGCCGCCGCCGTGTCGCCGCAGGGTCACACGCTGGCGAGTGCGTTGCTGCTGGAACTGTTGTTCACCTTCGCGTTGGCCTATGTCGTGCTCAACGTCGCTACCAGCAAGGACCACCCGGACAACTCGTTCTACGGACTGGCCATCGGTTTCACCGTGCTGGTCGGTGCCGTTGCCGTGGGCGGTATCTCGGGCGGCGTGTTCAATCCAGCCGTCCTGATCGGAGGTGGCGTCATGGGCCTGTTCGCCTGGTCGACGCTGACCTACCTGGTGCCGCAGCTGGTCGCCGGCGTGGCGGCAGGCCTGGTGTTTCGGGCGCTCAACCCCGACGACAAGTGACAAGGTAGAGATCGCGGCGCATACTCCGCGGCGAGGCGCACGGAACCCCTCTCCGGCGCTTCGCCGCGGTCCGGGCCGGAAAGAAGCTGAACATGCAGAGTTACCAGGGGTTCCATCCCGATCTGGCCAACAACCAGGTGCACCACGTCCGGGTTCTGAGTTCAGACACCGCCCAAACCGAGGGCATGCGCCGATTCGCCGCGATCAGCGGCGCCTCGGTAGGCGCGGAGAAACTGTGGATGGGTGAGACCCATGTCGCGCCAATGACCGTGTCGGGCGATCACCACCACGGCGAGTCCGAGACCGCCATCTATGTTCGACGTGGGCACCCGGTGTTCGTTTTTCACAACGGCGAGCGTGAAGTGCGGGTCGCCGCCGGCCCCGGCGACTACGTCTTCGTCCCCCCGTACGTGCCGCACCGGGAGGAAAATCCCGACCCGGATGAGACCGCCGAGATAGTGATCGCCCGCAGCACGCAGGAAGCGATCGTGGTGAATCTCCCACGGCTGTATCCGACCTAATCGCACCGGTTGGCCCGCCCGCGGCCCACCGCGGTCCACGAGAGCTACCCAAGCCGGCTGGCGAATGGGCCGACCCGCGCGATGTAGCGATCGAAGAACTCCGCCGGGTCTGCGTCTATCCCGACGTGCGCGTTGGGTTTTCGGGCCCAGCGCCGGCCCGACCAGTCGGCGATCGTCATGCCCCGGGTCAGCGTGCCCGCCAGTTCCACGTCGACGGTCGCCGTGCGCGTCCGCACTAGATCGGGGTCAAGCGCCACCGCCGCGGCAAACGGGTCGTGCAGATGCGCCTGATACCCCTCGCCCTCGTCGAAGTGGAATTCGAAGTAGAACCGCATCGCGTCCTCCAGCACCCTGATCAGCGGATTGGACGCCGTCGATCTGGTGCCCCGCGGGTCGAGCGCGTTCATCGGCGATGTCGACGAGTTCGCTGCGGCCGCCAACCGCCCGAGGATGGCCGGCGTCAGTACGATGGTCTCGGTCAAGTTCAGCCCGCATACGATCGGGAAGTCTTGCGCCCCTTCCGAACTCCACGCGGTGAAAACCTCGGTCGCCGCCTCTGGGTCAACGCTGATGTTCCACTCGGCCACCGGCGTGGTATTGCCGCGGTAGTCGAACGAGCCGCCCATGATCACCAGCCGCCGCAGCAGCGACGGCAGCTCCGGTTCGGCGCGAAGCGCCAGCGCCAGGTTGGTCAGCGGCCCGGTCACCAAGCCGATCAACTCTCCCGGGTGGCCGCGTGCCGCCCTGACCCACGCCTGGGCGGCATCGTGGGCGGTGAGCCGCCGGTCGCTGGGCGGCAGCTGCGCGTACCCCAGTCCCGCGGGGCCGTGGGTGTCCTCCGCGGTGCGCAGCGTTCCGGCAAGCGGTTGCTCGGCACCCTTGGACACCGGAACACGTGTCACCCGGCACAACTCCAGCAGTCCCAGGTTGTTCTCGCAAACCTGTTGTACCGGAACATTTCCCGCGGTTGACGCGATGCCGACCAGATTGGCGTCCGTGCTGGCGAACAGGTACAACAGCGCGAAGGCGTCGTCGACGCCGGTGTCCACGTCGGCGAAGATCGGCAGCGGCGTGGACTGGTCGGCCGCCGCGGTCACGCTGTCACCCTACGATCGCGGGCCTACCAGTGCACGCCCGGAAGCAGCCGCACCGCGCACTTGACCGGCCGCGGCACGCGAAGCGGGCGAACGGCGCGAGCCGGGCGGCGCACCGGACGTCGGCGCGCGGCCGACCGTCGGAAAGCCGTGTCCGCAGGCGGTAATCCACGGGCGGCCGCCGAATCCGGGTAACCCAGATACAGCTGATGCAGAATCCGCCGGGACAGCTTAGGGGCGAAGTAGTTGCCGGCCTCGGCCAGCGTGCCCATCGGAGTGTCGATGCGGGCCGGTTTCTCGACGAGCGCGCGGACCACCATCGCCGCGGCGTGCTCGGCACTGATCGGCGGCATCGGGTTCAGCCGCCGCGACGGCGCGATCATCGGCGTCTTTACCAGCGGCATGTGGATGGTCGTGAAACTAATGTGGTCCGAAAGGGTTTCGGTCGAGACAACGTCGGCGAACGCGTCCAGCGCGGCCTTCGTCGGAATGTAGGCACTGTATTTGGGATTGCGCGCCAGCGAGCCGGCGCTCGACACGTTCACCACGTGGCCGAAGCGGCGCTGCCGCCAGTGCGGCAGCAGCGCGAGCACCATGCGCACCGCCCCGAAGTAGTTGACCGCCATCGTGCGCTCGTAATCGTGCAGCCGATCGGTGGAGTTGGCCACCGAACGCCGGATCGACCGGCCGGCGCTGTTCACCAGGTAGTCGACGTGGTCGAACCGGCCGAGGATGTCCTTGACGGTGTGTTCGACCGACGCGGAATCGGTCACGTCGCAGCTGAATGCGTGCGCGTCGCCGCCGCGAGCGCGGATCTCGGCGACCAGCTCGTCGAGCGCTTCGGCGCTGCGGGCCAGCGCGAACACGGTGGCGCCCCGTCGGGCGACGGCCAGTGCCGCCGCACGTCCGATGCCGCTGGACGCGCCGGTGATGATGACATGCCGGCCGACCAGCGGCCCGGTGGGATCGTCCCGACGGGCCCGGTCCGGATTCAGGTGCTCGGCCCAGTACCGCCACAGCCTCGGTGCGTAGGCCGCGAAATCCGGTACCGCGATTCCGCTGCCGCCCAACGCGGCTCGGGTCTCGTCTGCGACGAGCGTCGGTGCCAGGTCCACGACGTCGAAGATCTCGGCGGGAATGCCGAGTTGGGTCGCCACCATGTTGCGCAACACCTTTGCCCGACCGGTGGCCTGCAACACCGGAGTGGCCATCGTTCGGGGCAACGCGGCGCGCAGCGGCGGTAGGCCCGCCGCCCCGGAGATCCCGCGATAGATGCCCCGCAGCCCGATGTTGCGCGGCGCGGTCAGGTGGAATGTCTGGCCGTCGCGGCCCGGCGCGTGCATCAGCTCGACGATCGCGTCGACGACATAGTCCGCCGGAACGATGTTGGTGCGGCCGCTGTCGGGTAGCACGATTGGCGTGACCGACGGAAGCTTGGCCAGCTTGGCGAAGACTCCGAAGAAGAAGTACGGGCCATCGATCTTGTCCATCTCGCCGGTGCGCGAATCGCCGACGACGACCGCGGGCCGGTAGATCCGGTAGCGCAGTCCCGGCCGCGAGCGCACCAGCAATTCGGCCTCGAACTTGGTCTGGTGATACGGCGTGGGCAGGCTCTGGCCGACGTCGAAATCGGCCTCGGTGTATTCGCCGCGGAAGTCGCCGGCCACCGCGATCGACGACACGTGATGCATGGTGGCGTCCAGTCGCAGCGCCAGCCCGATCACCGCGCGGGTGCCCCCCACGTTGGTTTTCCGCTGCTCGGCGTCGCCGGCGGTGATGTCGTAGACGGCGCCGCAGTGCACCACATGCTCGACGCCCGCGAGCTCGGCCAGCGCGTCGGCGGGCAACCCCAGGTTCGGCTCGGTGAGGTCGCCGACCAGCGGCTTGACCCGCGGTCCCCAGTCGGCGGCCAGGCGCTCGAACCGGTGCAGCGACCGCCGTCGCACCAACACGCCGATCTCGTCGTCCGGCCGCGATGCCAGCAGCGCGGCGACGATGCGACGGCCGATAAACCCGGTACCGCCGGTAACGACATAGCGCATGCCGTCATGCTCGTCGCTCACCGGACGAAGGTCAACCGAATCGCTTCCCTACCCGACGGCGGCGCCGACGAGATGGCCGATGCCGAAGGTGATTGCCATCGCCAGCGCGCCGCCGACCGTCACACGCAGCGCTGCCCGCCGCGGGTTGGCGCCACCGAGTCGGGCACTGACCCAACCGGCGATGGCCAACGCGATCAGGACCGCGACCACGGTGACCGGTATCCGGGCCGGTGCGGGCGGCAGCAGTATCGCAAGCAGCGGCAGCAGTGCGCCAAGCGTGAATGACACCGCCGAGGAGAGGGCCGCTTGCCATGGGTTGGTCAGCTCGCCGGGGTCGATCCCGTACTCCACCTCCGCGTGTGCGGCGATGGGATCGTGGGCGCTGAGTTCCTCGGCCACCTTTCGGGCGGTTTGTGGTGACAGTCCCCTCGATTGCAAGCTGGCGGTCAATTCTTCGAGCGCGGCGTCCGGCTCCCGGGTGAGCTGGGTGCGTTCCTTGTCCAGCAGCGCCCGCTCGGAGTCGCGTTGGGTACTCACCGATACGTACTCGCCGACGGCCATCGACAGGGCGCCGGCCGCGAGCCCGGCGATGCCCGCGGTGAAGATCGGGCCTCTTGCCGCGCTGGCTGCCGCGACGCCGACCACGATGCCGGCAACCGACACGATGCCGTCGTCGGCACCCAGGACGCCGGCGCGAAGCCAATTCAGCTTGTTGGCGAGGGATCCGATCTCTGCTGGTGGCGGCGTGGACACAGTCGCGAGGCTAGCCGTCGATCGGCACCGCCACGCCCCCTTCCGCCGTCGAACTTGTGTTCGATAAGCTGGTCCGGTGAGTTGGTTCACCGGACCGCCGAGCTGGGGCGAGTTGGAGCGGGTGCTCGACGGCAAGCCTCGCCGCGCCGGCATGCCGCTGTCGGAACCACCGATCGATGGCGGCGACAGCCCGGCTTTCTCGCGTAAGCGCGGTGCGTACCTTCCGCCCGATGACCGACGGCCGACGGGCACCTCGGTCCCGTACGCCGAACTGCACGCGCATTCGGCGTACAGCTTCCTCGACGGCGCCAGCACGCCGGAGGAACTGGTCGAGGAGGCCGTGCGGCTGGACCTGCGCGCGATCGCGCTGACCGACCACGACGGTCTGTACGGCGTGGTGCGCTTCGCCGAGGCGGCCCAGGAGCTCGACATGCACACGGTGTTCGGCGCCGAGCTGTCGCTGGGCGGCGGCGCTGCCCGCACCGAGGAGGCCGACCCACCGGGACCGCATCTTTTGGTATTGGCCCGCGGCGCCGAGGGCTACCGCCGGCTGTCGCGGCAACTGTCAGCCGCGCACCTGGCCGGCGGTGCGAAGGGCAAGCCGCGCTACGACTACGACGCACTGACCGAAGCCGGCGGCGGACACTGGCACATCCTCACCGGATGCCGCAAAGGTCACGTGCGCCTGGCTCTCGCCGACGGCGGACCCGATGCGGCCGCCGACGCGCTGGCCGACCTGGTGGACCGGTTCGGCCGTGACCGGGTCAACATCGAGCTGACCCATCATGGGCATCCGCTCGACGACGAACACAACGCCGCGCTGGCCCAGCTGGCCCCCCGCTTCGGCGTCGGCGTCGTCGCCACCACGGCCGCTCACTTCGCGGAGCCGTCAAGAGGCCGGCTGGCCATGGCGATGGGCGCGATCCGGGCCAGGCACTCGCTGGACGAGGCCGCCGGATACCTCGCGCCGCTGGGTGGTTCGCATCTGCGTTCCGGCGCGGAGATGACGCGGCTGTTCGCGCACTGCCCCGAGGTGGTGACGGCCTCGGCCGAGCTCGGCGAGCAGTGCGCGTTCGGCTTGGCGCTCATCGCGCCGCAACTGCCGCCGTTCGACGTGCCCAGCGGGCACACCGAGGACAGCTGGCTGCGGCAACTGGTGTTGCAAGGCGCGCGGAACCGCTACGGGCCGCCCGAGGGGGCGCCCCGTGCCTACCAGCAGATCGAGCATGAGCTGAAAGTCATTGAGCAGCTGCAGTTTCCGGGCTATTTCCTAGTGGTTCACGACATCACTCGGTTCTGCAACCAGAACGGCATCCTGGCCCAGGGCAGGGGATCGGCGGCCAACTCGGCGGTCTGCTACGCCCTCGGGGTGACCAACGTCGATCCGATCGCCAACGAGCTGTTGTTCGAGCGGTTCCTGTCACCTGCCCGCGATGGGCCGCCCGACATCGACATCGACATCGAGTCGGATCTGCGCGAGAAGGTCATCCAGTACGTCTATGACCGCTATGGCCGTGACTACGCCGCGCAAGTGGCCAATGTCATCACCTACCGCGGCCGCAGCGCGGTGCGCGACATGGCTCGCGCGCTCGGGTTTTCCCAGGGGCAGCAGGACGCCTGGAGCAAGCAGATCAGCCAGTGGAATGGGCTGGCCGATTCGGCCGACGTGGAGGGCATTCCCGAGCAGGTGATCGACCTGGCCAATCAGATCCACAACCTGCCTCGGCATCTGGGCATTCACTCGGGCGGCATGGTGATCTGCGACCGGCCCATCGCCGACGTGTGCCCGGTGGAATGGGCCCGCATGGAAAACCGCAGCGTGCTGCAATGGGATAAAGACGACTGCGCCGCAATAGGTTTGGTGAAGTTCGACCTGCTGGGCCTTGGCATGCTCTCGGCGCTGCACTACGCGATCGACCTGGTGGCCGAGCACAAGGGCATCGACGTCGACCTGGCCAAGCTCAACCTCTCCGAACCCGCGGTCTACGAAATGCTGCAACGCGCCGATTCGGTGGGAGTGTTCCAGGTCGAATCGCGCGCGCAGATGGCCACGCTGCCCCGGCTGCGGCCACGCGAGTTCTACGACCTCGTGGTGGAGGTCGCGATCATCCGGCCCGGCCCGATCCAGGGCGGCTCGGTGCACCCGTACATCCGGCGGCGCAACGACGTCGACGAGGTGGTCTACGAACACCCGTCGATGAAGCCCGCCTTGCGAAAGACCTTGGGAGTTCCGCTGTTCCAGGAACAACTGATGCAGTTGGCCGTCGACTGCGCCGGGTTTTCCGCCGCCGAGGCCGATCAGCTGCGCCGCGCGATGGGATCCAAGCGGTCCACCCAGCGGATGCGACGGCTAAAGGGCCGGTTTTACGACGGCATGCGCGAACTGCACGGTATCACCGGCGAGGTCGCCGACCGGATCTACGAAAAGCTGGAAGCATTCGCCAATTTCGGTTTCCCGGAAAGCCATGCCCTTAGCTTCGCGTCGCTGGTGTTCTACTCGTCGTGGTTCAAGCTGCACCACCCGGCGGCCTTCTGCGCCGCGCTGCTGCGGGCGCAGCCGATGGGCTTCTATTCGCCGCAGTCGCTGGTGGCCGACGCCCGCAGGCACGGCGTCACCGTGCACGGGCCAGACGTCAACGCCAGCCTGGCGCACGCCACGCTGGAAAACGCCGGGGAAGAGGTGCGGCTGGGCTTGGGCGCCGTCCGCCACATCGGCGACGAGCTGGCCGAGCGGATCGTCGAGGAGCGAAAGACCAACGGCGCCTACACTTCTCTGCTTGACCTGACCGGCAGGATGCAACTGAGTGTGCCGCAGACCGAGGCACTGGCCACCGCCGGGGCACTGGGCTGCTTCGGGATCACCCGCCGTGAGGCGCTGTGGGCCGCGGGTGCGGCCGCCACCCAGCGGCCCGACCGGCTGCCGGGCGTGGGCTCGTCGTCGCACGTCCCCGCGCTGCCCGGGATGAGCGAGCTGGAACTGACCGCCGCCGACGTGTGGGCAACCGGCATCTCCCCGGACACCTACCCGACCCAGTTCATCCGCGGCGACCTCGACTCGCTCGGTGTCATTCCGGCCGACCAGCTGCTGTCGGTGCCCGACGGAACCCGGGTGCTCGTCGCCGGTGCGGTGACCCATCGGCAGCGGCCCGGAACCGCGGGCGGGGTGACGTTCATCAACCTCGAGGACGAGACCGGGATGGTCAACGTCCTGTGCACGCCCGGAGTGTGGGCCCGGCACCGCAGGCTGGCCCAGACGGCGCCCGCCCTGCTGATTCGCGGTCAGCTGCAGAACGCCAGCGGGGCCGTCACCGTGGTCGCCGAGCGGCTCGGCCGGGTCACGCTCAGCGTCGCCTCGCGCTCGCGCGACTTCCGATAGTCATCGCGACTCCCGATGGCTATTCGGCGGCAGGCGTCGTCCACACCCTGTCGATGCTGATCTTCAGCCGGGTGCTGTACGCGGCCAGAAACTCCTCGCTGAACCCCAAGCTCAGGGCGTAGTCGTGGTACTTGGCCCGCTGCTGCTCGTCGCCGAGCGGATCCGTATCGACCGCGTCGACCCTTGCCTCACCGCCGACGACGACGATGCCGGAGCCGTTGCCGTCGGAGTCCAGGTTCAGGCTCACCCGCGGCCGGGCCCGAATATGCCTCACTTTCGCGGCATCCGGCATCGAATACACCGTCACCTCCTTGCCGTCGAAGTAGAACCACACCAGGCGGGGGACGGGCTGGCCCGATTTCGCCACCGTGGTCAGCCACGCGTAGCGGTCGGATTCGAGCCGGCTGGAAACCTCTTGCGTGAATTCGGTTGTCATAGCGCCGAATGTAGTCTCGATTCATGACGCTGAACCTGTCCGTCGACGAAGTCCTCACCACCACCCGATCGGTGCGCAAGCGCCTCGATTTCGAGCGGCCGGTGCCCAAAGAGGTACTGCTCGAATGTCTGGAGCTGGCGATCCAGGCGCCGACGGGTTCCAACCAGCAGGGCTGGCAGTGGGTTTTCGTCGACGACCCTGACAAGAAGAAGGCGCTCGCCGACATTTACCGCAAAAACTTCACCGGCTACCGCGGGATGCCCGCGCCGGAGTACGCCGAGGACGACCCGCGCGCCGAGCAGCGGGCCCGCGTGGTCTCGTCGGCCGAATATCTCGCCGAGCACATGCACGAGGCGCCGTGGCTGCTGGTGCCCTGCCTGGAAGGACGAGTCGACGAGGCGCCGCAGCTGTCCGCGTCGTTCTGGGGATCGCTGATCCCCGCGGCCTGGAGTTACATGCTGGCGCTGCGCTCGCGCGGACTGGGATCGGCTTACACCACGCTGCACCTGCTCGGCGACGGCGAAAAGCAGGCCGCGGAAATCCTCGGTATCCCGTTCGAGAAGTACAGCCAGGCCGGCCTGTTCCCGATCGCCTACACCAAGGGCACCGATTTTCGTCCGGCCAAGCGGCTGCGGGTCGACCAGATCGTGCACTGGAACAGCTGGTAAATCGCGGCACAGCGGACCGACCCCGGAGTCCACGAAACAGGGTCAAGCAAACAACGGATACGGTACGTTGGCCACGCACCGAAATCTGAGGTCACCCAATGTCGCCATCTGCATCCGCTACCCGCGCAAACCGAACGACCCGGACGCCGACCGGGAGATTCACCGCGGATCTCCTCAAGGTCGGTGTCGACAGTCTCGGCGGCGTCGTTCAGGACACAGTCATTGAGCGCGTTCGACGTCGTAATGGGGCGGCTGACCCCGTCACGCGCTTCAATCCCTTCAAGCGGCAAACGATTGTCGACCCCTATCCGGAATATGAGCAACTTCTCGCTGGACCACCCGTGCGCTACAACCCCCGGTTGGGAATATGGATCGTCCCACGATTCGCCGACGTGCGTGCTGGGCTGCGCGACCATGAGCGACTGTCCTCCGGGCAAAGCCAGAGCCGCTTCCGCGTCGCGTTGCCGATGATGATCGCCAAGGACCCACCCGACCACACGCGGCTGCGCCAACTGGTTTCTCGCGCCTTCACACCGCGGGCACTCGCGGTCTGGCAGGCGTTGGTCGAGCAGATCGCCGACCATCTCGTCGAGCGCATGATCACCATGCCGGATCCAGACGGGGTACGCGACCTGGCTCAGCTGTTGCCCACCCGCCTTATCGCCGAGATGTTCGCAATTCCCGAAGCCGACCACGCGCGGTTCCGCGACTGGTCCACCGCCCTGATCGACGGCTCATTCGTGGAGGTCGGCCGACGAACCGTCGGCGTGGTACAGCGGATGGTCCGGGCCACGTTTGCTATGCGCCAGTATGTGCGGCCGCTCATCGAGCAACGGCGCCGGGACCCCGGCAGTGACCTGATCTCGCTGATGACGCTGTCCGAGGACGACGACAGCCTCGGCAACGACGAAGTGTTCTGGGGCGTCGTCATGCTCATCGTGGCCGGTAACGAGACCACCACAAACCTGCTCGCCGGGCTCCTGCATACGTTCGCTCTCCGGCCCGACATATACGAGACCCTCCGCGATCAGCCCGGGCTCATTCCGGCGGCCATTGAGGAGCAGCTGCGTATGGAGTCACCAGTCCAAGGCTTCTACCGCACCGCGACGGTTGACTATCCCGTCGAGCACTACGTCATTCCGCGACAGTCGCGAGTGCTGCTTCTGTTCGGCGCCGCAAATCGCGACCCCCGCCACTTCGATCAACCGAATTCGTTCCGCCTCGATCGGGATCCGGCCGAACACCTCTCGTTTGGCGGCGGCATCCACTATTGCCTCGGCGCTCACCTGTCACGCCTGGAAGCGCGGCAGGTCGTCAGCCATCTCACCCAGCGAGTCGCCGCGGTCGAACTCGCGGGACCGCCACGTCGGCTCCACAACGCCACCATGCACGGCTTCACCCGGCTTCCGCTCCGCCTCGTGCCTGCCTAACTGTTTGGACCCTTAGTTGGCAGGCGCGTTTTCCGGCTCGTCCGCCGGCGCATTCGCTCGACTACAGTCAAGACAATGCCGTCAGTTCTAGTCACCGGTGCGTCGCGCGGCATCGGCCGATCGATCAGCACACGCCTGGCCGACCGCGGCTGGACGGTGGTCGCCGGCGTGCGTAGGGAGCAGGACGGCGCCGAAGTCGTCGCGCACAATCCCGAGCGCATATCGTCGGTGATCCTCGATATAACTGACGCCAAACAAATTGCAGCACTGGATGATTCACTCAACGAGCGGCTCGACGCGGTAGTCAACAACGCTGGTGTCGTAGTCCCTGGACCCCTGGAAGCGGTCCGCCCGGAAGAATTCCGCCGCCAATTCGAGGTCAATGTGACCGGTCACTTCGCGGTGACCCAGGCTCTTTTGCCGCGACTACGCCAATCGCACGGCCGTATCGTGTTCATTTCCAGTCTCAATGGCCGGATATCCGTCCCGCTCTTGGGCGCATATTGCGCGTCGAAGTTCGCGCTCGAAGCGGCCGCCGACGCGCTGCGAATGGAGCTTGCGCCGTGGCACATTCCCGTCATCGTCGTGCAACCCACGCAGACCGACACCGACATGTTGCGCACCGCCGACGAGATGGTCGAGCAGACCGTGGCCACGATGACGCCGGAATATCGTGATCTGTACGCCAAACACATTGTCGGCATGAAGAAGTTTCTTCGGCGTTTCCGACCATCCGCGGTGCCGGCCGATGACGTCGCCGCAGCCGTAGAGGAGGCGCTCACCGTACGCAAACCCCGCGCCCGCTACGTCATCGGGTTCGGATTTCCAAAGCTCCAGGCGGCGGCCGTCCCGAACCTGCCGTCCGCGGCGCGCGACCGGCTACTCCGGCGATTGGGCAGCCAGCCGTGACGAGTTCGTCTGGTGTCGTGAGTCGTTAATTCGTTGGCAGTAATTGCCGATGCTGGCGAGGATTTGATCGGCGGTTT
>NZ_DASQVQ010000016.1:0-4129 GCF_035640695.1 Mycobacterium sp. | reverse complement strand
GCCAAGCGTATGCCAGGTGTCGAGGACATGCAGATCGTCTTTGCGCAGTGCAACGACGGATGGCACGCGCTGCTGGTCGACGAAGCAACCGGCGAACATCATGTCAGCGTGGTTAATCCCGCTGCAGAATGGCCAGCGCCCTGACACTACAACACCGCCATCGACTGACCTCGCCGTGCCGCGCGGCGCCCACACCCCCGCCGCGACACCGCTGCCGCCGCCGAACATCTCGTCGCGGCTCGACGCCGGCAGGTAAGCGACCAGCAGGGCACTGGTAATCGCGATCGACAAGCACCATCCCGCCGAGGCGTCGCCGCGCGCCACCGCCTCGGCGCACCGCAGTGCCGGTCCGGGCGCCAGCTCCGGTGCCTGAACCTCCCGCGGCATGGTGGCGCGCAGTAGCCCGGCCTCGCGCAGACGGGCTACCAGCTCGTCTGGAAGTCGACGGTCGCGGTCGATCTCCGCCGACATCTGCCGAGCCGAAAACGCGATCTTCTCGGCGAGGATCTCGATATCGGTGTGGGTCTCGGCTCTGCTACGCGGCGTGGCGGTCAGGTCCGGTTGATTCATCGGGACTCCTGGTTACGGGGGCGGTTCAATTACGTTACCACTCGTGGTTCAGCAATTGAACCAGGTACAGTTAGTGAACTATGACCGCTGCCGATCTTTCTCACCGCTTCGAAGGGGAGTCGGTCGGCCGAGCGCTCGAGTTGGTCGGCGAGCGCTGGACACTCCTTATCCTGCGCGAGGCGTTCTTCGGGGTGCAACGCTTCGGTCAGCTCGCGCGCAACCTGAATATCCCGCGGCCTACCCTGTCATCGCGGCTGCGGATGCTCGTCAATGTTGGCCTTCTCGACCGAGTGCCCTACTCCCGAGATCCAGAGCGCCACGAGTACCGACTCACCGAGGCGGGCCGCGATCTCTTCGGAGCGATCGTCGTCCTCATGCGGTGGGGGGACGAGCACTTGCCGCACCCGGACGGGCCACCGATTGTGCTGCGCCACCACATCTGCGGCGAGTTCGCGGATCCACGGCTGATCTGTGCCCACTGCGGCGACGAGATCACCGCGCGAAATGTGACGCCCGAAGCCGGACCGGGCCTGCGCGCCAAGCTGAAATCGCCCACTTGACCTTGCGACAAGCACGGGACCACCATCGCCTAACCGCTGTGGCGCGGCGCTGTGGCGCAAGATAATGCAGGTCTGGGGGACAGACCTTGATCAGGTAAGAAACTGGCCAAAACGTAATTGCTCTGACCAGTGCTTTCTCGGTGGAGCTGCCGGGAATCCGAACCCGCCGCTCTGCCTAGGCGTTTACCTTCTGGAACTGCGGTTTCGCTACTTCTCGTTCCGGTTCAGCACGTTCTGGTTAACTGCGGTTTCGTTTTCGAGTCTTGACGGTGTCAAGATTCATCGCTGTCGGCCACGACGTGGAGGGGACCGGGCGGTCGAGCGGCGATCACGTTGACCGACGCGCGGAGCGCGGTCTCCGAAGCGCCTCGCCTCCGCATCGGTTCGATCAACTATCACATCTGTCACTTGAGCACCTTTTGTCACTTCAGTAACTTTTGTAACACGACATATTCGGCGCCGGACCACACATTCGGCGTCAGACCACGCGCTCGAACAGATTGGGAGAACGATGTCACGGACCAGGAATCGCTTTGCCACCGCCGCGGTTGCGGCCGCTGGCCTGTGCTCGGCAGTTCTGGCGCTTAGCCCTACCGCAGTGGCCGACCCGGCGGCGCCGACAAGCCCGGGCGTGCCGGGTCTGGACGTACTGCAGCAGATCGCCTCGCCCCCCGGCGTGTCCCAGTTGCTCCAGAGCGCCGCATCAGCTCTCAACGGCGGCAATGCGACAGCGACCCCGGCCGCAGCAGCCCCTACCGCCGGCGGCGCACTCAGCCCGGCCGCAGCAGCCCCTACCGCCAGCAGCGCACTCACCCCGGCCGCAGCAGCCCCTACCGCCAGCGGCGCGCTAAGCCCGCAGCCAGCGGCGTCAGCGCCTGGCGCCAGCTCCGTGGTCACCCGGCCGCTGCCCGCGGTCGGGGCCGTGTCCTCGCCGGCAACCGCTGGCGCTGGGTCGGTGCCTAGGGCAGCGCTGAATCTGCCCCCCGGAGCCGCCGTACCGGCGTCTCCGCCCAGCCAGTTCCAGCTCTCGCTGCCGGGCAACTTGTCTTCGCTGGTGCCGGGTGGCGGACTGCTGCCGAACCTCGGCACCAACCCGGTCGCGGCTCCCGCACCATCTGCAACTGCGGTGCCGCGCCAGACCGGACCCGCGGCTCCGTTCCCGATCTCCGTACTTCCCTGACACCCGCACCGACACCGCAAGGCTCACCAAAGGTCTGTACACCGCCGAGGTTCGGTTGCGCCCGAAGCCCAGGACGGCCGTCGAGATAGCTGGGAGAACATGAAGGATATCGGGCGGGTGCTGGTCGCACTCGTCGCCGCTCTGACGGCGCTGTTCGTGAGCACGGGCACGTCTCACGCGGGTTTGGACAACGAGATGCGCGTTGTCGACGGCAAAGGCCGAACGCTGCACATCCAGCAATGGGACACCTTCCTCAACGGTGTGTACCCGATCGACCGCAACCCGCTAACTCGTGAGTGGTTCCACTCCGGCCGCGCTATCTATCACGTCACCGGTCCGGGTGCCGATCGGTTCGCGGGCACGCTGGAGCTCGGCTATCAGATTGGCTTCCCCTGGTCTTTGGGGTATGGGGTGAACTTCTCCTACACCACCCCCAACATCAACCTAGACCAGACGCAGGTCGCGCCGGCACCGACGCTGGTCATCACGTCGCCGCCGTTGTTCCCAGGCTTGTCGATCAGCGCCGACCTCAGCAACGGCCCCGGCATCCAAGAGGTCGCGACATTCTCGGTGGATGTGTCCGGCCCGGACGGCGGCGTGGCGGTGTCCAACGCGCACGGCACGGTGACCGGCGCGGCCGGCGGTGTGCTGTTGCGTCCGTTCGCCCGGCTGATTTCCAAGGACGGCGACAGCGTCACCAGCTACGGCGAACCCTGGGATATGCGTTAACTTCACTCAGACATTGCAGCGAATATCCGTAGGGGTATATCCACAGGATTTCCGATTCCAGCAACTTCTGCCCGCATACCCCATTGGTCTGACGCGTGTTAGTGGAGCTTGTGCGAACGTACTCGAATAGAGGTTTCTTGAGAGACCACTACGCCGCCGACCTGGCCAAACGCGCAGCTAAAGCAATTCCTCGACCACCCAAACCACCCACGGCCAGTCGGACCAGGGTTCGCAAGCGTCAGGTGGACATAGTGGAGATCGACGACATGACCGCCAAGTACAAATCGGGTGTCTCGACCAACCAGCTCATGTCCGAACATCGGCTGGCCAAGCGCACCATCTTCGGCGCTTCTGCGAGCCAACGGAGTGACGCTGCGGCGACAAAGGCTCACCGACAAACAGGTCACAGAAGCCGCCACGCTCTACCAAGCCGGCCGCTCACTCGCCTGGATCGGCGACCACTTCGGCGACATATCCCCCACCACTGTTGCTCGTGTTCCTGAGGCGGCAACGGATTTCGCTTCGCCCGCGTCCGGGTGCTTCGTAACAGTTGCTCTTGACTTGCGGAAAAGCTCAATTTGACGACGCGAAACGACGCGAAAGTACGTGAAACGACGTGCGGATACGCCGAGAGGTGTTGACGGCGTCAACATACGCAACTGCTTTGCCGCCGTTCGAACGCACGGCAGCTCGTGATCGTCACGGTGTCGTCAACGGCGCCCGAAACCTGACGCCTTTTCGGCGGTAAAAAGTTGACTCTCTTGGCGTTTATTCTTCGGCGGACGATCCCAGGACTCGCCCGAGGCCGCGGCCTCTCAAGCGGTAGGAGTTCCGCATGCCAGCGATGTCTGCCGCGGTGCCGTGCATCCGGGTGTGTCGCGTCGGTTTTGGGCCGCGGTCGCGCGGAAACACTGACGGCATGAGCCGGACTGTTCGTGGTCTCGCCGCCGTGGCCGCGTCGGCGTCGGCGTGCTCTCGAGAAGTGGGGTGGCATTCGGCGGGCCGCCGGCAGCGGCCGACCAGCCTCCGGAACCGCAAGCGATGTGTTGACTTCGCATGGGTTCGAGTAAGGACACCAGGGTGCCTAAAA
>NZ_DASQVQ010000015.1:0-14720 GCF_035640695.1 Mycobacterium sp. | reverse complement strand
CGCGTGCAGACTTGAGCGCAGTCCACTCAGTAGACGTAGTAGACGCAGATACCACATCTATACCAGGAGGCAACACCATGGCTCGTGCGGTCGGAATCGACCTCGGGACCACCAACTCTGTCGTCGCGGTCCTCGAAGGTGGCGACCCGGTCGTCGTCGCGAACTCCGAGGGCTCACGCACGACCCCATCGGTCGTAGCGTTCGCTCGTAACGGCGAGGTGCTGGTCGGCCAGCCCGCCAAGAACCAGGCCGTGACCAACGTCGAGCGCACGGTTCGCTCGGTCAAGCGCCAGATGGGCACCGACTGGAGCATCGAGATCGACGGCAAGAAGTACACCGCGCAGGAGATCAGTGCGCGGATTTTGATGAAGCTGAAGCGCGATGCGGAGTCCTACCTCGGTGAGGACATCACCGACGCCGTGATCACCGTTCCGGCCTACTTCAACGACGCCCAGCGGCAGGCCACCAAGGAGGCCGGCCAGATCGCGGGGCTGAACGTGCTGCGGATCGTGAACGAGCCGACCGCCGCCGCGTTGGCCTACGGCCTGGACAAGGGCGCGAAGGAGCAGACCATCCTGGTATTCGACCTGGGTGGCGGCACCTTCGACGTCTCGCTGCTGGAGATCGGCGAGGGCGTCGTCGAGGTCCGCGCGACCTCGGGTGACAACCACCTCGGCGGCGACGACTGGGATCAGCGCATCGTCGACTGGCTCGTCGACAAGTTCAAGGCGCAGACCGGCATCGACCTGACCAGGGACAAGATGGCGATGCAGCGGCTGCGGGAAGCGGCCGAGAAGGCCAAGATCGAGCTGTCGTCAAGCCAGAGCACGTCGATCAACCTGCCATACATCACCGTCGACGCCGACAAGAACCCGCTGTTCCTCGATGAGCAGCTGACCCGCGCGGAGTTCCAGCGGATCACGCAGGACCTGCTGGACCGCACCCGCAAGCCGTTCAAGTCGGTGATGTCCGACACCGGCCTCTCGGTGTCCGACATCGACCATGTCGTGCTGGTGGGGGGTTCCACCCGGATGCCCGCCGTGACCGATCTGGTCAAGGAGCTCACCGGCGGCAAGGAGCCGAACAAGGGCGTTAACCCCGATGAGGTTGTCGCGGTCGGCGCCGCACTGCAGGCCGGCGTGCTCAAGGGTGAGGTGAAAGACGTTCTGCTGCTCGATGTCACGCCACTGTCGCTCGGCATCGAGACCAAGGGCGGCGTGATGACCAAGCTGATCGAGCGCAACACCACGATTCCGACCAAGCGGTCGGAGACCTTCACCACGGCCGACGACAATCAGCCGTCGGTGCAGATCCAGGTCTATCAGGGTGAGCGTGAGATCGCCTCGCACAACAAGCTGCTGGGCAGCTTCGAGCTGACCGGTATCCCACCGGCCCCGCGGGGCGTGCCGCAGATCGAGGTCACGTTCGACATCGACGCCAACGGCATCGTGCACGTCACGGCCAAGGACAAGGGCACCGGCAAGGAGAACACCATCCGGATCCAGGAAGGCTCGGCCCTGTCCAAGGACGAGATCGACCGGATGATCAAGGACGCCGAGGCGCACGCCGACGAGGACCGCAAGCGTCGCGAGGAGGCCGATGTCCGCAACCAGGCCGAGACGCTGGTGTATCAGACGCAGAAGTTCGTCAAGGAGCAGCGCGAGGCCGAGGGCGGCTCGAAGGTCCCCGAGGAGACGCTGTCGCGGGTCGATGCGGCGATCGCCGATGCCAAGACGGCACTCGGTGGAACCGATATCACCGCGATCAAGTCCGCGATGGAGAAGCTCGGCCAGGAATCGCAGGCGCTGGGCCAGGCCATTTACGAGGCCGCGCAGGCCGATCAGGCCACCAGTGCCGGCGCCGGCGGAGCCACCAGTGCCGGCGGAGCCGGCGGCAACGGGTCCGGCGGGGCCGATGACGTGGTGGACGCCGAGGTGGTGGATGACAGCAGCCGGGAGTCCAAGTGAGTCGACCCGGCAGCGAGTCCCACGAACCGGTGACCGTCACCGATAAACGGCGCATCGATCCGGCGACCGGCCAAGTTCGCGAAGGCGCCGCTGGCCCGGCCCCCAGTGGGCCGGCGCCGGGGGCGCCGTCGGCCGACACGTCGGACAAGGTGGCCGAGCTGACCGCCGACTTGCAGCGCGTGCAAGCCGATTTCGCGAACTATCGCAAGCGTGCGCTGCGCGACCAGCAGGTGGCCGCAGAGCGGGGTAAGGCGGCGGTGGTGAGCCAATTGCTCGGTGTGCTCGACGACCTCGATCGTGCCCGCAGCCACGGCGACCTGGAGTCGGGGCCGCTGCGCTCCGTCGCCGACAAGCTGACGAATGCCCTTACCGGCATTGGGCTTTCGGCGTTCGGAGACGAAGGCGATGGCTTCGACCCGTCACTGCACGAGGCGGTGCAGCACGAGGGCGACGGTTCAAAGCCGATCGTCGGCAGCGTGATGCGCCGTGGTTACCGAATGGGCGACCAGGTGCTGCGCCACGCGTTGGTCGGCGTCGTCGACACCGTCGAAGACGACCAGCCGGCGACGGCCCCGGACGCCGGCCCGGATGCCGCGCCGGCCGAGCAGCCCGCCGACGCGGTCGATAACGGCAGCGCGCCGGACACCGAGACCGCAGAATCAGAATCGTCGGCCGGTTAACGAGGCCGGCACACAACTACCACAGTACGACGACCGCACTGGTAAGGAGGTGACGCGACATGGCCCAACGCGAATGGGTTGAGAAGGACTTCTACAAGGAGCTCGGCGTCTCCTCCGATGCCAGCCAGGAAGAGATCAAGCGCGCCTATCGCAAGCTGGCGCGCGAACTGCATCCCGACCGCAACCGCAACGATGCGGCGGCCGAGGAGCGGTTCAAGGCCGTGTCCGAGGCGCACAACGTGCTGTCGGACCCGACCAAGCGCAAGGAGTACGACGAGACCCGGCGGCTGTTCGCCGAGGGCGGCTTCGGCCGCCGGTTCTCCGCCGGAAACTTCGGCGGCTTCGGCGGAAACGCCACGGAGTTCAATCTCGGCGACCTCTTCGACGCCGCCGGGCAGACCGGGGGCACCAACATCGGCGACCTGTTCGGCGGCTTGTTCGGCCGCGGCGCTTCGCCGAGGCCCAGCCGGCCGCGTCGCGGCAACGACCTGGAAACCGAGACCGAACTCGATTTCCTTGAGGCCACCAACGGCGTCGCCATGCCGCTGCGGTTGACCAGTCCGGCACCGTGCACGAACTGCCACGGGAGCGGCGCGCGGCCTGGCACCAGCCCGAAGGTGTGCCCGACATGCAACGGCGCCGGTGTGATCAGCCGCAATCAAGGCGCGTTCGGGTTCTCCGAGCCGTGCACCGATTGCCGCGGCACCGGTTCGATCATCGAGCACCCCTGCCCGGAGTGCAAAGGCACCGGCGTCGCGACCCGCACCCGGACGATCAACGTCCGCATCCCGCCCGGCGTCGAGGACGGCCAGCGGATCCGGCTGCCCGGCCAGGGTGAGGCCGGGCTGCGCGGGGCACCGTCCGGCGACCTGTACGTGACCGTGCACGTCCGCCCCGACAAGGTGTTCGGCCGCGACGGCGACGACCTGACCGTCACCGTGCCGGTCAGCTTCCATGAATTAGCGCTTGGCACAACACTTTCGGTGCCGACGCTGGACGGCAAGGTCGGTGTGCGGGTGCCGAAGGGCACCGCCGACGGACGCATCCTGCGGGTGCGCGGCCGCGGAGTGCCGAAGCGCAACGGCGGTAACGGAGACCTGTTGGTCACCGTGAGGGTGGCAGTTCCGCCCAACTTGGAAGGCACAGCCCTGGAGGCGCTGGAGAAGTACGCCGCCGCGGAACGGGCCAGCGGCTTCGATCCGCGCGCCGGATGGGCGGGTAACCGATGAGTCGCAATTCGTCATCCGAAGAAGCCCGCACCTTCCTGATCTCGGTGGCCGCCGAACTGGCCGGCATGCACGCTCAAACCCTGCGCACGTATGACCGGCTCGGTCTGGTCACACCTCGACGCAGCACCGGCGGCGGCCGGCGCTACTCACAGCGTGACGTCGAGTTGCTGCGCGAGGTGCAGCGGCTGTCGCAGGACGAGGGCGTGAATCTTGCCGGCATCAAGCGGATCATCGAGCTGACCACCCAGGTCGAGGCGCTGCAGTTGCGGATCAAGGAGATGTCCGAGGAGATCGAGATGCTGCGCACCAACCAGCGTCGTGAGGTCGCGGTGATGCCGAAGAGCACCGCGGTGGTCGTGTGGCAGCCGCGGAAGCGCCGCTAAGACACCCGGATCGAAAACGTCGCGGTCGCCGACTCGCCCTGGTGAACGACGGGGAAGCCGCCGCGGCGCAGTGCATCGGTCGGGGCCATCATCGGCTCGAAGCAGATCACTTCGTCGTCGCTTGGCGAGAACACCTGCGCCGCCGAATAACCCTCCTCGAAGTGCACCTCGATGCGACGGTCCCCACCGGAAAGCGCGAAAACCGCACCGGTCGGGATGTCGACATATCCGTCGTCGAAGTATTTGTCGTCCAACGCTTGCTTGGACGCCGGCCTGTCTTCGGTGACCCCGGTCGGGATGCCCCACGCGTTTACCGGCGCGAATTTCATTGCGGGTAGCTCGACTTCCCATTCCGGCCGCGGCACGTCCGGCACCCGCAGATACGGATGGAATCCGAAGCACAACGGCACGTCGGCCGAGCTGGTGGGTGTCACCGTGGTCCGCACCGTCAGCGTGCGATCCGCCAGCGTCACCTCCAACTTCAACGTGTGTGGGAACGGAAAGCTGACCAACAGGCGCGGCTTCGAACCGTAGTCCAGTTGGGCGGTCAGCCTGTTGTCGGTCTGCTCGGTGACCTCCCACTCCGGATACGCGGCGAGCACCCCGTGAATCACCACGCCGTGCTGATCGGTGCGCACCCCGCCGATGCCCGGGGTCAGCGTGACGGCGCCGCCGTCCACGCTATATGTGTTCGCGCTCAACCGGTTTGCCCACGGGTACAGAATCGGGATGCCCATCGTCTTGCCGGTCGTCAGATAGGCGTGCAGGCCGCGGCGCTGCCCGAGCAACTCCACCCCGTCATCGGACAGCGAGGTGCCGACCATGCCGGCCTTCGGTACGTATTCCGCGGTCAGCGGGGACGACGGGTCGCGCAACGTAACGCTAGGCAGCTCAGCCATCGTCGGATCCTTTCACAGATCAATTCGCGAGCGGGTCGTGTTGAATGCGTTCGGCCGGTGCGCCTTTGGCAATCAGCGCCGCCTTGGTGGCCGCAACCATCTGCGGGCCGCCGCAGATGAGGATCTGCCGGTCACCCCATCCGCCGTACTTCGTGACCACCTCGGGCAGTCGCCCGATTTGGCGAACGTGCAGGCCGCGGGGCGGTTCGACGTTGGGGTAATCCGCAGCCCAGGGCGGGTTGCGATTGTAATCGGACACCGGCGACACCGAAAGCCATGGATTGTGGGCGGCGATGTTCCACAGCGTGCGCAGGTCGTGGAGCTCACACGGATAGCGCGCCCCAAAGAAGAGATGCACCCGCGGGTTGTGCCCGTATTGGGCGAGGTCCATGATCATCGCCCGTAGCGGGGCAAGGCCGCTGCTGCCGGCCACCATGAGCACGTCGCCGCCGTCGCGGTCGATCTCCATGGCTCCCAGCGGGCTGGACAGCCGCCAACGCTGGCCGGGATGGGTCTCTTCGACGATCGCCCTGCTGACCATCCCGCCGAGCACTGCGCGCACATGAAACTCGATCGCGCCAGTGGGATCCGACGGTATGGCCGGGCTCAGATAGCGCCACCGTCGCGGGCATTGCGGGACTTGGACATTGACGTACTGGCCGGCGTGGTAGGGCATCGGCCGGTCCAGTTGCAGTCGGATCACCGCGATGTCGCGCGACACTTGTTGGTGCTCGACCACCGTGCCGTCCCACCACGGCGGACCCGCCTCGGCGTCGGCGGCGCCGCACATCACCCCGACGATCAGGTTGAGCGCTTCGCAGGCCGCCTCCTCGAAGGAGGCATCCCAGGTCGAGCCGAAATGACTGCGCAGCGTCGTGTACAGCGCGTTCTGCATCGATTTGTAATGCGTCGGGGTGGCGCCGTACTTGCGGTGGTCGCGGCCGAGCTGCGCGAGAAACGACACCGGCTCCTGCGCGCGCCGCGCGATCAGTTCACCCAGCACCCACGAGAGCGCGTGCGCGAAGGCCGTCCGCTGGCCGCCCATCTCGGGCGGAAACAGGTCACGCGCCGATGGATCGACAGCGAACCAGGCGGTGTAGAACCGGCCGATCAGCTCGTCGGATCCAGACGTGGGGTCGATCGCCGAGCGCAGCCGTCGCAGCACGCTCTGGTTCTCGACACCCACGGCGCACGATTCTAAGCGCGGCCACGCGACGCGGCGATCGCGACCAGCACCCCCCCGGCCAGCGCCCAGCAGGTCAGCACCACGATCGCGGTACCCGCGCCGGCGCCGCCGAAGAATGCGGTCGACCGCAGCAGGGTGGCGTTCGCGCCCTGCGGCAGGTAGTGACCGAGGGTGCCCCATCCGCTCGGCAACATCTGCGGTGCGCTGTTTAGTCCGGACAGCGGGTTGCCCAGCAGCAGCGCCAGCAGCGCGCCGACGACCAGGCCGACACGACCGAACAGCGATCCCAGCCCGAGGAGGGACAGGCCGGCGGCGAGCACACCCAGTGCCAACCCGCCGGCCACCGCCCAGAAGTTTTGATCGATCGAGCCGAGCACATACCGCAGCAGCGCGGCGATCGTCACGCCCGCCAGCCCCGAGAACACCACCGTTGCGGTGCAGCGGGTCCACACCTCCCGGGGCAGCAGCAACACCAGCGCGATCCCCGGCAGCAGGCCGGCCAGGGTGATGGGCAGCACCGCGGCGGCCAGCCCGGTTCCCCGCGGGTCGCCGGCCGTCGGCGGCGCCAGATCCTCGGTGCGCAGCGGCCGGCCGGCGTGCTGGGCGATGCCATTGCCGACCTGGGTGAGCAGCTGCGCGACGAGCGGGCTGCCGCCGGTGGCGATCAACAGCCTGGGGCCGTCCGCACCGAACGAGATGCCGCCGTAGACGGCACGGTCGCGGATCGCGCCGCGCAGCGCCGCCTCGTCGGGATAGCTGGTGACCGCGAACGCACCGGGCGCGTTCTGTTCCAGCAGGCCGGCGACCTGCGCGGCCTGTGGTCCGGCCGCGCCGATCGGCACGTCGCGGGGCTTCGTTTTAGCGGCCGGCAGCGCGAACGCGATCGCGATGATCGCCAGCACCACGGTGAGGCCGACGACGATGCCGGTGGCCCGCAGCGCGGCCGGTGGCCGGTGGCGCACGGCGGGGTGGTCGGTGTGGCGGGGCGGTGATTGGGTGTCCATGGTCGCCCTTTCATCCGTTGTTGAATTAACGGTCTGTGCGAGCCTATCGCGGCCGGGTAACGATTTCAACAGTCATTGAATAAGCGCGATGTCCACGCGGCGGGCGTCACGCCGCAGGTGCGAGAAGCCCGCGCAGCTGTCGGCGTCCGCGGTGCAGCCTGGAGACCACGGTTCCGACCGGGGTGCCCATGAGCCGTGCGATTTCGCTGGAGCGCCGCCCTTCCACGTCGGCGTAGTAGACCGCCATGCGGAACTTCTCGGGAAGGGCCCGCATGGCCGCCTTGATCTCGTTGTCGGGCAAGCCTGTCAATGCCTCGTCCTCGGCCGAGCGCAGCCCCGTCGCGGTGTGTCGCGCACACGCCGCGAGCTGGTGATCGGTGATCGCCTCGGTCGGGTATTGAGCCGGCTCCCGCTGTCTCCTGCGGTAGGCGTTGATGTAGTTGTTGGTCAGGATCCGCGACAGCCACGCGGCGAGGTTGGAGCCCTGCTGAAACTGGTCGAAGTGGGCGTAGGCCTTCACCATCGTGTCCTGCAGCAAATCCTCTGCGTCGGCGCGGTGACGAGTCAGCCGAAATGCCTGACGGTACAGCGGTCCGAGTAGCGGCGTAATGTCGCGCGCGAAGGTTGCGCTCAGTTCACTTGTGCCACTGGTCGATTCGGCGGATGTCGCGGTCACGGTTCACCGCCCCAGTGGTAGCGGGCCGGATATTGGGCTGACGATTGGACGGCCACGGCGCCTCCCCGATTTCAACCTACGTTGAATTAAGACTCGAGCATAACTCCGGTGCCGCCTTGATTTCAACACCAATTGAAATGTTATCGTCGTCACATGGCGCGACCAGCGACGACGAGGCGACGGGGCCGCCGTCAAGGCGAGCCGGTGTCACGTGACGCCGTGCTGCGGGCGGCAAAGCGGCGATTCGCCGAACAGGGCTACGAAAAGACGACCCTGCGTGAGATCGCCCGCGATGCCAGCGTGGATGCGTCGATGGTGCTGTATCTGTTCGGGTCCAAGGCCGAACTGTTTCGCGAATCGCTGCGTCTGATCATCGATCCCGGCGCGCTGGTGGACGCCCTTACCGGCGGCTCAGCCGATCAGGCCGGCGACATCGGGGAACGTCTGGTCCGTACCTACTTGCGGATCTGGGAGGGCCCGGACACCGCACACAGCATAACGTCGATGTTGGCGTCGGCGACGTCGAATTCCGACGCGCAGCAGGCATTTCGAAGCTTCGTCCAAAGCTATGTGCTCACCGCCGTCTCGGCCGCACTGGGTGGAGGTGAGCAGGCCCGACTGCGGGCGATGCTGGCCGCGTCGAGCCTCGTCGGCACCGCCATGCTCCGCTACGTGATTCGGGTGCCGCCGTTGTCGGAGTTGTCGGGCGACGAGATCGTCACGTTGGTGGCGCCCACCGTGCAGCGCTATCTGACCGCCGACGCGGCCGAACTCGGCCTACCCGACTGACGCCACCACTTCACGCCAGACCGTGAATTCCCTTGTACAGCACCATGACTCCGATCACGATGAGGATGGCGGCGACCAGCGCGGCATTGTGCCGCTCCATCCAGTCCTTGAGCCTGGCCAGCGCCCCCGCCAGGCGCTGGCCGGACAACGCGTAGGCCAGGATCGGCAGCGCGACCGACGCCGCGGCGACGGCGACGAAGAAGGCCGCAGCGGTCCAGGTGCCCGCCAGCCCGAGCCCGGCCGAACCCGCTGCCAAACCCGCCGCGAGACAGATGAATACCACCTTCGGGTTGACGACCGCCAACAGCACCCCGAGGCCGCCGGCGCGGATCGGGGTGGTGTCGGTCAGCGTGCGCATCCACGCCGGCGAATGCCCGGACCGGTGGCGCGTGAACCACCGCCACAACCCGAAGACGATCAACGCCACGCCGACCGCGACCCGCCCCCAGGAGGCCCACCTCGGTGGCTGATCGAATGCGCCGACCAGCCCGGCGACGGCGACGAACACCCCGGTCATCGCCGACAGCGCAAGCAACCAGCCGCCCAGGTAGGTCAGCCCCGCGGGCTTCGGGCGCGGACTGTGCAGCACCAGCACCGCGGGAATGATCGACAGCGGCGAAAGCGCGATCACCAGCGCCAGCGGCACCATTTCGGTCATGACCGACACCAGTTCGCTGGACACCCGCCGCCTCCCGTTGGTCCGAACACGACGGTAGCAATGCCGGGCGTCCGCGGGCGGTCAACTCGCCACGGCAACAGCCCCTGGTCGCTAGGGTCGACACGGGGCGATGGAGGTGGTCGGGATGCAACCCCACACGGACGTACGGACGGGCTCACAGCGGTCGAACTCCCACCACGAAGTGGTGGTGAAATGTCCCGCCACCGGCGACGTGGTCGGCACCGTCCCGGTCACGCCGCGGGCCGAGGTCGACGCCGTCGCCGCCCGGTTGCGCGCCGCGCAGCCCGAGTGGCAGGCGATGGGACCCCACGGACGCGCCAAATGGCTTGGCAAATGGCGCGATTGGCTACTCGATCATTCCGACGAACTGCTCACCGTGCTGCAGCGGGAATCCGGTAAGGCCTGGGGCGACACGGCCGGCGAGGTCGCGCCGGACTTGATCAACTACTGGGCCGAGAACGCGGCCGAATTCCTCGCCGACGAAGCCGTTCGTCCGGTCGGCGTGGCCAATGCGGCCAAGAAGCTGACCATCCGCTACGAGCCCTACCCGCTCGTCGGCGTGATCACCCCGTGGAACGGTCCGCTGTCGGTGCCGCTGTTGGACATACCACCGGCGTTGATGGCCGGTTGTGCCGTGTTGTCCAAGCCCTCGGAATTCACCCCGCTGGTGTGGCAGCGCGCGGTCAGCGGCTGGCAGGAGATCGGTGCACCCGATGTACTCGACGCGGTGTACGGATACGGCGAAACGGGTTCTGCCGTCGTTGATCTCGTGGACTACGTGATGTTCACCGGTTCGGTCAACACCGGACGCCGGGTAGCCGTCGCCGCCGCACAGCGGCTGATTCCCTACGGCCTCGAGTTGGGCGGCAAGGACGCGATGATCGTCTGCGCGGACGCCGACGTCGACCGCGCCGTGGAGGGTGCGCTGTGGGGCGGGTTCTTCAACGCCGGTCAGGCCTGCATCTCCGTGGAACGGGTATACGTCGAGGAGCCGATCTACGAGGAGTTCGTGCACAAGCTGGTCGCCAGGACAGCGCAGTTGCGGCAGGGCATGGACGCAAAGCACGACTATTCCGTTGACGTCGGCGCCATGGCCACCGAACAGCAACTGGGCATCGTGTCGAGGCACGTGAACGACGCGGTCAGCAAGGGGGCGAAGGCGCTCATCGGCGGCAAGCCGAAGCGCGACGGGTTGTTCTACGAGCCGACGGTGCTGGTCGACGTCAACCACGAGATGGATTGCATGCGCGACGAGACGTTCGGCCCCACGCTGCCGGTGATGAAGGTTCGCGACGCGGACGAGGCGATCGAGAAGGCCAACGACTCCCGGTTCGGGCTGTCCGGCAGCGTCTGGACCCGCGACCGGGCGAAGGCGATGGCGCTGGCGAAGCGGATGGACACCGGATTCGTGCACATCAACAACGTCATCTTGGGGGTCATCCAGCTGCCCCTACCGTTTGGCGGCTGGCACGACTCCGGGCTGGGTGAACGCTCCGGCGGGGCCGCCGGTATCCGTAAGTACTGCCGCACCAAGAGCATCGTCGCCGACCGGGTGGCGATGAAGAAGGAGCTGAACTGGTACCCGTATTCGCGCCGCAAGGGCAGGGTCATGTCGACGATGATCAGATTGCTCGCCGCCAGGGACTGGCACCGGCGACTCGGGCGCTGATGCCCCACATCCGCTAGAGTTGAGCGGAACAGACTCAATCTTGACGACGTTGAACATCGCGACAAGGTTCTTTCCTAGACGAACGGAGGTGTCGTGGACTCGTTCAACCCGACCACCAAGACTCAGGCGGCACTGACCGCCGCGTTGCAGGACGCCAGCGCGGCCGGCAACCCGGAGATCCGGCCCGCTCATTTGCTGCTGGCGCTGTTGACCCAGCAGGACGGAATCGCCGCGCCGTTGCTCGAGGCCGTCGGCGTCGACCCGGCGACCATCCGCACCGAGACCCAGCGGCTGCTCGATCGGCTACCCCGCGCCGCCGGCGCGAGCGCGCAACCGCAGCTGTCGCGCGAATCGCTGGCCGCGATCACCGCGGCACAGCAGCTGGCCACCGAGATGGACGACGAGTACGTCTCGACCGAGCACCTGATGGTGGGGTTGGCCACCGGTGATTCCGACGTCGCCAAGCTGTTGACCGGCCACGGCGCGTCGCCGCAGGCGCTGCGAGACGCGTTCGTCAAGGTGCGCGGCAGCGCACGGGTCACCAGTCCCGATCCGGAGGACACCTACCAGGCGCTGGAGAAGTACTCCACCGACCTGACCGCCCGCGCGCGGGACGGCGAACTCGACCCGGTCATTGGGCGCGACAACGAGATTCGTCGCGTCGTGCAGGTGCTGAGCCGTCGCACCAAGAACAACCCGGTGCTCATCGGCGAGCCCGGCGTCGGCAAGACCGCGATCGTCGAGGGCCTCGCCCAGCGCATCGTCGCCGGCGACGTGCCGGAAAGTCTGCGCGACAAGACGATTGTGGCGCTGGACCTCGGCTCCATGGTCGCCGGCTCGAAGTATCGCGGCGAGTTCGAGGAACGCCTGAAGGCCGTTCTCGACGACATCAAGAACTCGGCCGGACAGATCATCACCTTCATCGACGAGCTGCACACGATTGTCGGCGCCGGCGCGACCGGCGAGGGCGCGATGGACGCCGGCAACATGATCAAGCCGATGTTGGCCCGCGGCGAGCTGCGGCTGGTCGGCGCGACCACGCTCGACGAGTACCGCAAGCACATCGAGAAGGACGCCGCGCTGGAGCGGCGCTTCCAGCAGGTCTTCGTCGGTGAGCCGTCGGTCGAGGACACAATTGCCATCCTGCGCGGGCTCAAGGATCGCTATGAGGTGCACCACGGTGTGCGCATCACCGACTCGGCGTTGGTAGCGGCCGCGACGTTGTCCGATCGCTACATCACCGCGCGGTTCCTGCCCGACAAGGCCATCGACCTGGTCGACGAGGCGGCGTCGCGGTTGCGGATGGAGATCGACTCCCGGCCCGTCGAGATCGACGAGGTCGAGCGGCTGGTGCGCCGGCTCGAGATCGAGGAGATGGCGCTGTCCAGAGAAGAGACAGCGGAGGACGCCGCAACACGAGAGCGGCTGGAGAAGCTGCGCGACGAACTGGCCGACCAGAAGGAGAGGCTGGCCGAGCTGACCACTCGCTGGCAGAACGAAAAGAGCGCGATCGACACTGTCCGCGGCCTCAAGGAGCAGCTGGAGACGCTGCGCGGTGAGGCCGAGCGGGCCGAGCGCGACGCCGACCTGGCCAAGGCCGCCGAGCTGCGCTACGGGCGCATCCCGGAGATCGAGAAGAAGCTCGAGGCCGCGCTGCCGCAGGCCGAGGCCCGCGAGCAGGTGATGCTCAAGGAAGAGGTCGGCCCCGACGACATCGCCGAGGTGGTGTCGGCGTGGACGGGCATCCCGGCCGGTCGCATGTTGGAGGGGGAGACCGCCAAACTGCTGCGGATGGAAGACGAGCTGGCCAAGCGCGTCGTTGGCCAGAAGAAGGCCGTGCAAGCCGTCTCGGACGCGGTGCGCCGCAGCCGCGCCGGTGTGGCCGACCCGAACCGGCCGACCGGATCGTTCCTGTTCCTTGGCCCGACCGGTGTCGGTAAAACCGAGCTGGCCAAGGCGCTGGCCGACTTCCTGTTCGACGACGAGCGCGCGATGGTCCGCATCGACATGAGCGAGTACGGCGAGAAGCACTCGGTGGCTCGGCTGGTCGGTGCGCCCCCCGGCTACGTCGGTTACGACCAGGGCGGTCAGCTCACCGAGGCGGTGCGCAGGCGCCCATACACGGTGGTGTTGTTCGACGAGGTCGAGAAGGCTCACCCGGACGTGTTCGACGTGCTGCTGCAGGTCCTCGACGAGGGTCGGCTCACCGACGGGCAGGGCCGCACCGTCGACTTCCGCAACACGATCCTGATCCTGACGTCCAACCTCGGCTCCGGCGGCAACGAGGACCAGGTCATGGCGGCGGTGCGGGCGACCTTCAAGCCGGAGTTCATCAACCGGCTCGACGACGTGCTGATCTTCGAGGGCCTCAACCCCGAGGAGCTGGTGCAGATCGTCGACATCCAGCTGGCTCAGCT
This sequence comes from Mycobacterium sp., assembly GCF_035640695.1. Taxonomy (GTDB): domain Bacteria; phylum Actinomycetota; class Actinomycetes; order Mycobacteriales; family Mycobacteriaceae; genus Mycobacterium. Next base: position 1,142 of record NZ_DASQVQ010000015.1, on the reverse strand, counting down.
GCAGAAGCGGCTCGCGCAGCGGCGGCTGCAACTGGAGGTGTCGCTGCCGGCCAAGCGGTGGCTGGCCCACCGCGGGTTCGACCCGGTCTACGGCGCGCGGCCACTGCGGCGACTGATCCAGCAGGCCATCGGCGACGAGCTGGCCAAGATGCTGCTCGCCGGCCAAGTCCACGACGGCGACACCGTTGCGGTGAACGTCAGTCCCGACGGTGACCGGCTGGTACTCGGGTAATTTCCCGAAGGCGATTTAATCGCGCATGTGACGGGGTTGTAATCCGCTCAAGTTCGGGGTATCCGACCCGCAGCAGATAGGCTGACTGGGATGGTTCCGCTCTGGTTCACGCTGTCCGCGCTGTGCTTCGTGAGCGCGGGCGTGCTGCTGTACGTCGACATCAGCCGTCGGCGCGGGCTGGGCCACCGCCGCAAGTCGTGGGCGCGCTCACACGGCTTCGACTACGAGCCGGAGTCCGCCGATATCCTGCGCCGATGGAAGCGCGGCGTGATGTCGACCGTCGGCGACGTGACCGCCCGCAACGTCGTGCTCGGCCAGATCCGCGGCGAAGCGGTGTACATTTTCGACCTGGACGACGTCGCGACCGTGATCGCGCTGCACCGCAAGGTCGGCACCAACGTCGTGATCGACCTGCGGCTGAAGGGCCTGAAGGAGCCGAGGGAAAGCGACATGTGGCTGCTCGGCGCGATCGGCCCGCGGATGGTGTACTCCACCAATCTCGACGCCGCCCGCCGCGCGTGTGACCGTCGCATGGTCACCTTTGCCCACACCGCACCGGATTCCGCGGAAATCATGTGGAACGAGCAGAACTGGACGCTGATCAGCATGCCGGTCACCAGCACCCGCGCGGTCTGGGACGAGGGGCTGCGCACCGTGCGGCAGTTCAACGACCTACTCCGCGTGCTCCCGCCGGCGCCCAAGGCCATCGGCCAGTCCGCGGCCCGGCGTGACGGATCGCCCGGTCGGCCGTTGGCGCCGCCTGCCGAGCTGCCGCCGGGTCGCACCGAGGCGCTGCGGCGCGCCGAGCCCGGCCGCACCGAAGCCATCCGCCGTCCCGAGCCCGGCCGTGCCGAACCCGGTCGCACCGAGGCGATCCGGCGCGCCGAGCCCGGCCGCATGCCACCGCCGC
>NZ_DASQVQ010000014.1:0-19616 GCF_035640695.1 Mycobacterium sp. | reverse complement strand
CGACCAATACTCCGACCGCGTCATGATCACCGAGCTCGACTCGAATGAGCCCGTTGTAGATGCAGTCGACATTGCTATGTATGACTCCTTTGCTCAACCGGAGTCGGATCACGACGAAATTGCTGCTTTGGTCGCCAATCGGCGCGCACGCCGTGTTGTCGTATACACCTGGAACTTTCACCCCGAGCTTGTCCGTGGTGCCCAGGAACAGGGCGTGCACGGATATTTGTCCAAGACCCTGCCGGCGCGGGAGTTGGTGGCCGCACTGGAGGCAATTCACGCCGGTGAAACGGTCATCAGCAGCGCTCCGGCGCGCCGGCGCAGCCACGTCGGTCTCGATTGGCCCGGCAGGCGCGAAGGACTCAGCGATCGAGAGTCAGAGATCCTGGCCCTCATTACGCAGGGTAAGAGTAACGCCGAAGTAGCGGCACTGACGTACCTCAGCCCCAACACCGTCAAGTCTTACATCCGCACCATCTACCGGAAGATCGACGTGAGCAGCCGGACTCAGGCGGTGCTGTGGGGCGTGCAGCATGGCTTCACACCAGACCATCACCGCATCGAATTTTGGCGATCCGATGCTGATTCCGTCCGCCGAAGTCCCCGTCCTCCGCACATTCCGACCGCGCCTACTGCGTCGTGACCCGCAACAACTAGTGTGGCTCTCGTCCTCGACGATTAACTTATCCACGGCAATATGCGGCAGCACGTCGGCTCGGGTTTGTCGGGACATATCTGCCTCCTACGGTTCGAACACCAGCAGCGGTTTGCCCCCGTGTGCGGGAGCTTCGGCCAAATAGACAGCTTCGTTGAACTTTTCGACGGGGATCGGCTGGCCCTCCGGCACGCGCAACGCGCCGCTGTGGGCGAGCTGAAGTGTCCGGTCGATCGCTGCGGCCATCCGATCCTTAGGGGTCTCGGTAAACCAGCGGAACAGCCAGAACCCCCGCACAGTCTTCGTTTCATAGATCAGTGAGCGCGCGAAGATGGGGATGGTGAGTTTGTCGGGATCGGTTTGGCGGTGCGTAGACAGCGCACCGTAGACGACCAGCTCACCGTGCGATGCCAGCGCACGCGACACGTCCGCACCCACCTGACCGCTGACACAGTCGATCGCCTTGGATACGCCGTCGGGGCCAGCTATGTCCGCCACCCGTTCCCGCAGATTCTCATCCTCCGTGCAGATCACCGCAGTGCCCCCCAGCGCGAGGATGTCCTCGACAGCAGATCGACGGCGGACCACGTTGAGGGTCTTGAAGCCGACGTGCGCTCCGAGTTGGATGACCGACTGGCCCACGGTTGAACCGGCCGCCGTCTGCAGCAGCCATTCACCGGGTCGAACATCGAGTTCATCACCCGTCAAGACCACGGCGGTAAGCGGATTGGCGAGAATCTGGGCGGCCGTGGAATTGCTCATGCCGGCAGGAACAGGCAAGACCCGCCCGGCATCGGCAACGACATACTCCTGCCACGTGCCCGTGACTCCGATCGTGATGACGCGTTGCCCCACGGTCAGACCGTCTGCGCCGCCACCGAGTCCGTCGATCACACCGACGGATTCGATTCCCGGTACGGCGGGGAATTCCGGGGTGAATCCGTATCTGCCACGGATGGTATGCAGATCGCTGGCATGGACAGGTACAGCTGTTACCCGAATCCGGACCTGGCCGGGACCGGGCTCCGGAATCGGGCCGGTCTGCAGGTGCAGTACCTCGGACGGTTCGCCTAACGCGTCGGCGACGACAGACCGCATGGTTCTCATCATCATCCTGACGCTCCTTCGGTCGGATCGTGATCAGCGCGGCCCAATTCCAGCCCTACTAGCTCTAATGCCACCATGGCGGGGGTGTTGGGTCTAGACACTCGGCGCCACCGCCTCGCGCTCAGCAAAACCGCTGCACACGTAAGTCTTTCGTAACGGAATGCCAATTGCGTGGATTGGATAGTCGGCCAGCCCGTCACCAAAATGTATCTACCTGCATAGATACGTTGTGGGCCGGGCGGGGCTCGAACCCGCGACCAACGGATTATGCGCCCTACGCGGCGCTGACTACTACCAACGCAGCTGGTCAAATCGACGACGACTTCGCCTCGTCGATACTGCAACGCGTGAAGCCGTAACGCCGGGCGGCGCAAGAGATAACTGGCCTTGGCGCTATGCGACACTGTTTCCAGAAAGTGACGGGAGGGACGTATATGTCGGGCTGGATGAGGGGAAGGTTCTCGACCGCTCTGAAGGCAGGCGGAGTGGCTTCGATATTGGGCTGGGTGCTGGCGCTGAGTGCGGGTCCCGCTCTGGCGGATCCGGTTGCGGCTCCCGGCGATCCAGGAGTTGTCGCGGGCCCCGTTGCGGGGCAGGACCCGACACCGTTCACCGGCACGGCGCCATTCGGGCCGCCGAGGTTCGTCCCTGCCAACGGCGCGACGGCGGGTGTGGCCCAGCCGATAATCATCAACCTTCCCGGGCCGGTCGATGACGCCGGCGCTGCCGAAAGTGCCGTCCACGTCTCTTCGGTCCCGCCGGTTCCCGGCAAGTTCTACTGGGCGGGCCCCACGCAGCTGCGCTGGCGCCCGCTGAGTTTCTGGCCCGCTCACACCGCGGTGACCGTCGATGCGGGTGGCACAGTGTCGAGCTTCCATACCGGAGACGCGTTGGTGGCTACGGCCGACGACGCCACGCACCAACTGACCGTCACCCGCAACGGGACCGTGGAGAAGACCATCCCGATGTCGATGGGTATGGCAGCCGGCGGCCACCAAACCGCAAACGGCACCTACTACGTTCTGGAGAAGTTGCCCTCGGTGGTGATGGATTCCTCGACCTACGGGGTTCCGGTCAACTCGACGTACGGGTACAAGGTGACGGTCGACCTTGCCGTCCGGTTCGATAACAGCGGCAACTTCATCCACAGCGCTCCATGGTCTGTAAATGACCAGGGTAAGCGCGACGTCAGTCACGGCTGCATCAACATCAGCCCCACCAACGCAAGGTGGTTCTTCGACAACTTCGGCCCCGGTGATCCCATCATCGTGAAGAACTCCACCGGCACCTACACCAGAAATGACGGCTCCAACGACTGGCAGAGCTAGCTCCCGGCCCTTTATCGTTTGCGGCCCTGCGGGTCCCCGTCCACCCGAGTAGCTAGCGCCCGGATGTGATCCAGGTTGGTGATGTCGACGTGCGCAATGGTTGAGTGGGCGACCGGCCAGGTCGGCCTGCACTTCATCGCAGCCGACGAGCGCTGGCCCGCGGCCCGGTTGAGGTGCGCTGAGCGGGCGGCAAAGTACTTTCCTCGGTATTAACACGAACGGACCGACCACCCATCCGACACCTCTTGTCCCGTCCAGTCCTGTCCCGTACGGTTCCCGTTGTTGCGGTCGGTTCCCGCTCGAAGCGCAGCTGAGATGACCTCATCCAGGCCGACCATTTTTCGAGTTTCGAAAGGCTCAGGGTGAGCGGCCTCAATCAACTACCTCGATGTCAATGCGCAGCCGCAGCGCGTTGATGACGCTACCCTGCCTTGGTCATACGACGTCACGACGACCGAGCCCGCGGTGTTAGTCAACGTCGTGGCCCAGGGAGACAGCGATCCCATCGGCTGGCGCATCACTATCGACGGTGTGGTCGAAGATGAGGGATCGGTCAACAAAATGAGCGCCTACATCTTCTGCCTGGACAAGTCCGGATGAGCAACCGACACATCGCCCGGCCTTCGTTACCGGACATGATTCGGCGGTTTTCGGTGCCGATCGTATGGTTCTGGTTGGCCCTGGCGGTGGTCACAAATGTCTTCGTGCCGCAATTGGAGACCGTTGCCCAAGCGCATAACGTGTCGCTGAGCCCCCAGGATGCGCCGTCGCTGCAAGCCAGTAAACGCATCGGCAAGGTGTTCCAGGAGTTCGATTCCGACAGTGCGGCGATGATCGTCCTAGAGGGCGAGCAGCCGCTCGGTGCCGACGCGCACCACTACTACGACGGCTTGATTCGAAAGCTCTCCCAGGACACGAAGCATGTGGAGCACATTCAGGATTTCTGGGGGGATCCGCTGACGGCGGCCGGCTCGCAGAGCGCCGACGGCAAGGCGGCGTTGGTGCAGGTGTACCTTGCCGGTAACCAGGGCGAGACGTTATCCAATCAGTCCGTCGATTCTGTACGCGACGTCGTGGAGCACACGCCGCCGCCGACGGGGGTGAAGGCCTATGTCACCGGCGCCGCGCCGCTGGTCACCGATCAGTTCGAGGTGGGCCGCAAAGGTACCCTGAAGGTCACCCTGATCACCATCGCGGTGATCGCAATAATGCTGTTTTGGCTCTACCGTCGTGTCACCACGGTGATTCTCGTGATTTTCACCGTGATGATCGAGTTGACCGCATCGCGCGGAGTCGTCGCCGTTCTGGCGAACGCCGGGCTCATCGGCCTGTCGACCTACTCGACTAATCTGCTGACGTTACTGGTCATCGCCGCCGGGACCGACTACGCGATCTTTATTCTCGGCCGTTACCACGAAGCGCGCCACGCCGGGCAGGATCGCGTACCAGCCTTCCATACGATGTACCGGGGGACCGCGCACATTATCTTGGGTTCGGGCCTGACGATTGCCGGCGCGGTGTTCTGTCTGACCTTTACCCGGCTCCCGTATTTTCAGAGCCTGGGCGTTCCCGCTGCAATTGGTGTCCTTGTCGCGCTGGTGGCCGCGCTGACCCTGGCGCCGGCGGTCCTAACCATCGGCCGCCATTTCGGTCTGTTCGACGCCAGCCGCGCGATGCGCACCCGGGGCTGGCGGCGCATCGGCACGGCCATCGTGCGCTGGCCCGGACCCATCCTGGTGGTGACAATCGCCGCAGCCCTGGTCGGTCTGCTCGCCCTGCCGGGATACAAGACGAGTTACGACGCCCGCCCCTACATGCCTGCCAGTGCCCCGGCCAATATCGGCTACGCGGCGGCCGAGCGCCACTTCTCCCAGGCCCGGCTCAATCCCGAATTGCTGATGATCGAGGCCGATCACGATCTGCGTGACTCAGCCGACATGCTCATTTTGGAGCGGGTGGCCAAGGCGATCTTCCACACCCCCGGTATCGCCCAGGTGCAGTCCATTACCAGGCCCCTGGGAACCCCGCTGGACCACAGCTCGATACCGTTTCAGATCAGTGCGCAAAACATCGGCCAGATCGAGAACCTGAAATATCGGCAGGACCGCGGCGCTGACTTGTTGAAGCAGGCCGACGAGATCAGTAAAACGATTGCCATTTTGCAGCAGCAATATGCCCTGCAACAGCAGTCTGCGGCCGCGACGGCAGAACAGACCGAAGCGTTTCACGCCACCGTCGCCACGATTAACACCCTGCGCGATGAGATCGCCAATTTCGACGACTTCTTCAGGCCGCTGCGCAATTATTTCTATTGGGAGCCGCACTGTTTCGACATTCCGATCTGCGCGGCGCTGCGATCCGTTCTTGACGCGCTCGACGGTATCGACGCGCTAAGCGAACAGTTTGGGAAGATCACGGAAAGTTTGGATAAATTGAACGCGCTCCAGCCGAAATTGCTGGCGCTGCTACCGCCCCAGATCGCCAGCCAGCAGACCAATCGGGACCTGATTCTGACGAACTACGCCACCACGTCGGGGATCAACGATCAGACCGCGGCTGCGCTGCAAAATGCGACTGCCATGGGGCAGGCTTTCGACGCCGCCAAAAACGACGACTCCTTCTACCTGCCACCAGAGGTCTTTACCAACTCCGAATTCCAGCGGGGCCTGAAACTGTTTCTGTCCCCGGACGGCAAGGCTGCGCGCATGATCATCACCCACGACGGCGATCCCGCCACCCCCCAAGGCATCTCACACATCGATGCGATCAAGAACTCCGCCGAGGAGGCCCTCAAAGGCACGCCGCTAGCCGGGGCCAACATCTACCTAGCCGGCACTGCCGCGACTTACAAGGATATCCAAGACGGCGCTAGATTCGACCTCATGATCGCCGGAATCGCTGCGCTGAGCCTGATTTTGCTCATCATGATGTTCATCACCCGAAGTCTGGTGGCCGCGTTCGTCATTGTGGGCACCGTGGCGCTGTCGTTGGGCGCCTCGTTCGGGCTTTCCGTGCTGATTTGGCAGGACATTCTTGGTATTCAGTTGTTCTGGATCGTCCTTGCGCTGGCCATCATCTTGCTGTTGGCGGTGGGGTCCGACTACAACTTGTTGCTGATATCGCGTTTCAAGGAGGAGATTAGCGCAGGCTTGAGCACGGGCATCATCCGCGCGATGGCGGGCTCCGGCGCGGTGGTAACCGCCGCCGGTCTGGTATTCGCGGCCACCATGGCGTCCTTTGTGTTCGCCGATTTGCGGATTCTCGGTCAGATCGGGACCACGATCGCCCTTGGCCTGCTGTTCGACACGCTGATCGTGCGATCGTTCATGACGCCGTCGATTGCAGCACTGCTCGGGCGCTGGTTCTGGTGGCCGTACAGCGTGCGCCCCCGCCCGGCCAGTCAGATGCTACGGCCCTACGGATCACGCCAAGCGGTCCGTCAACTGCTCCTGTCGGAAGACGCGGACAAAGTGGTCTCCTCGGAGATACCGCCGCGCTCTCAACCATGACGATCGGGAAGCCGGCTCTCCGATCACGTGCTAGGCAGTGGTGAGTACATCAGCTGACTCAGGCACCGTCAAAGAGACTTCCTGCAGGCGCCCTTTCAACCGCCCGACCCGGCGTAGTTGAGCGGCTATGTTCATCGACGTCAACATGGGGATCCCCCCGATAAACGTTCGAAATGAGGGCGCGCCGCCATGTACATGTAACTGTTCGAGGCAGCCAACCACATAAAAGAATCCCATGGTGAAGAGCGCGGCTGGTATCGCGTACGCGAGCGGTGATCGAGCGTCAGAAATAAGTTCGTTCGCATAATCTAACTCGTCCTGTGACATCGCTTCGCGTTTGCGCAGTTTAGCCAAGACCGCCTTGTGGGCGCCCACTTCTTCGCCTAACCGAGCCGGTGCTCGATTCTCTAACCGTGTTACGTACACCAAAACACAAGCGGCGAGTACCAATTCCAGCACAGCTGCAAGTAATGTGAGATAACCCCATAGACCAAAATTCACCATCACCGCTCCTTTGCTCGTCGGTCGCACGTCGCATCACACCTGAAATAGGAGAGCCGTCGTGGTCGGCTATCGAGAACCTCCTCTGGGTGTGTAAATCCGCAGAGTCTTCGGATACCTGAGCTCTGAAATGTGCCCTCTGCCTTCGGCGTCGTCAGTGACCAACACCAACTATACGAACCTGAGAGCTTACGGATCTCGACGCAACGGACTGGACACCACGGTCGCGGTACTCCCTCGTACGGCTCGGAATCGCCCCCGGACGGCCCGGGGAGCGTCAGTGGCTGATGAGACGATGGGGTCTGTGAAACCGGGCGAGCACACCTTCTACGTGTTGTCCTAGCCGCCACCGACGCGCCGGGTTCACCGACATGTTTAGCGACAACCTGCGTCGTCAACAACACTAAGGTTGGGGTAGCTCTGAATTAGCTTCAACAAAGTGGGGTGAATGCGATGAAGCTGAAGCGACTCGTCGCCAAAACAATGGTTGCCGGTGGCCTTGGTTTGCCAGCTGTCGGACTAGGTATAGGCGCGGCAAATGCGGCCCCAGACCCCCCTTCTCCACCACCGGGGCCGCAGTCACAGCATGCAACAGCGATGGCGAACGGCAACAAGGTGGTGCCGGCCACGACAGCCCCACACTTCACTTCTACTGGTACCGCCGCACAGACGCCGCTGGCGACAGCGATGGCGAACGGCGGCGCGGCGGCGCCGACCACCGCGACACCCTTCGGTGGCGAGGCAGCCCGAGCCTCCAAAACAGCCGGCCTGAACCCCCGCGGGTGGGTGGCACGTAAACAGCGGTCCGGATCTACAACCGGGCTACTCGGATCCCTAGGGGGACTGCTCGGACGGCGCTGATCGGACCTCTCCGAGGGACTGCCCAGCTACGCGGCCAGCCGCTGGTCGGCGCTGGTGGTGACCAGGGCTTGGGGGTCGCTTGCTGCGCCACCAAGCATCCAATTTTCGCCGATTTCGTTCTTGGGTTGCGACTGCCTACGCGGTGAGCCCGTACCCGCTTTGCCGTGTGGCCAAGCGTTGCTTCCATTCGGCTCGCAGCAGGGCCCCGTAGGCCGTCGATTCCCCCTGACCGGCGGTGTCGCACCGTTTTATCTGGCCGACGTTGCCTACCGCTGGCGCGACCACCACCAGCTCACCGTCGACCGACTCATCACCGCTGCGGCCGCGCTGTTGATATTGCCAATGGCCATCTACTCACCCGCTGTTCTTCACTGGTTGCGCTATCTGCGATCGGACTTCTCCGCGTCGTGGGCTGGGAGCTATGGCGGCGTCCTCGCGTGGGACCCGTCACCGCAGGAACGGTCCGGTGAGGCGTGTAGGCCGCACCGCGCGACCAACGAAATCGTCGCAGAGCGGACCGAAAGGACGGCGAGCCCAATTAGCGTCGAATGTCGGTTGCCGCGGGGGTTGGTGTTCGAACTGGCCAAACGGCGAGTGCCTCCGGTGTGCCACGGCGCGCTGGCTCTGCTGGCGGTGTGGTGGGCCTGGATGGGCACTTCCTCCCCGGCTTCCTGCGCCAGCGTGTGTAGGTAGCTGCGCTGCGGGATACGCCGACAATTCCTGCCGGCCAAGACGGTACAGCTCCGCAGCGGGGCGCCGATCATGGCCGAGAAGCCCGCCGACTCCCTCGGCGACCCGGTTGGTCTGCTCACTTGCATCGATGAGCAGGGTGCGCCGCCGCGCGCGGCCCAACACCAGTGCGGCGCTCAGCCCCGCCGCGCCGCCACCCACGACAATGCACTCCGACATCGACTCCATGCCCGCACGAATTGCGCGGCCTGCGCAGTGTTAAACCTCGAGCCGCTGTGATAGCCGGCGGCCGCTCACACGGGCACGCCGAAATCATCGGCCGACACGGGGCTGGATGCCTGCGCCTAGACACTCACGTTGGGTTTGCTCACGGATGCTCACTAGATGACGACTGGTCACCAAACCAGTTGATTGTCAGGGTTTGGGAGCAGCCCGTCGCAGACCGCACCGGTGCGCTCGGCGGTCATCAGGCGCGCGCAAACGCACATCCGGGAATGGTCATCGATGCCCGTCAACGCCTTGGCCGACGTGCCGTCGGCCGGCGCGAACCCGCCCACGACAAACCACGGAGCCGAATGACGTGTGGCGGTGATCGGCAAGGGAAAGTGGGCACGGGAGGTTCCGTTGATCGATCCCACCCGCGACCTCGTTGAGCGGCGCATCAAGGGTGAAGGACATCTTGGGCGCCACGGCGTCATTGCTTGCTGCCTCGCGATTGTCGTCGGAGTCGAAAAGGTGTAGGCACTGAAATTGGATGTGCCACCCTTCCGGGGAGGTGTCGGATGGGCGCAGAGGCGGTGTTGCCTGGTCGGGAGCCGCCGGTCCGGGCCGAGACGCTTCATGAGAGCGGCCGCACACACGTGGCTCGGCTGTTCTTTCCCGACCGCACCGTCATTCGCAAGGATCCACTTGGACTGGATGCTCAGCAGCGGTTGCGCCACGAGGTGGCGATCCTGGAACGACTCCGAGGGGTGGCGGGGGTGGTCCAGCTGATGGAGGCCCCGCGCTATCCCGAGTCGATCGTTTTGCAAGATGTCGGTGGCACGAGCCTAAATCGGTTGCCGAAGCCCCTGGCTGCTGACGAGGTGATTCGGCTTGGGATCGAATTGGCCCGCTCGGTCGCGAATATGCATGGCCGCGGCGTGTTGCACCAGGACATCAACCCGACAAATATCGTGCTCTCTGCCGGCGGTGTCCCGTACCTGGCGGATTTCATGTTGGCGACCTTCATTGCGGAGATTCGTCCTGGGTTCACCCACTACACAGAATTCGCCGGGACGTTGACGTATTCGGCGCCCGAGCAGACGGGTCGTACCGGCCGGTCCGTGGATCAGCGTGCCGATCTGTATTCGTTGGGCGCAACGCTGTATGAGCTGGCGACGGGCCACCCGCCGTTCGGCTCCCAAGACCCTTTGCAACTGACCCACGATCACATGGCGCGTGCGCCCGCACCGCCCGCCGACGTGAACCGAGCCGTGCCGTTGTCGTTGTCCGAAATCATCCTCCACCTGCTGGAGAAGGAACCCGATAACCGCTATCAGACCGCCGACGGTGTGGTGTATGACCTCGAGTGGTTGCGTGATGCACAGGGACGCCCCGAAGCGGCCGACTTTCGGGTGGGCGAGCATGATTTCGCGCTACGACTGCTGCCGCCGGCCCGGCTCGTGGGACGCGATGACGAGGTCGCTGCGCTTTTGTCCGCCTTTGATCGCGCGGTAGCGGGTCGGTGTCGTGGGGTGTTAGTCAGCGGTCCGCCTGGTGTGGGTAAGACGATGCTGGTCGATGAGCTCAGGCCGATGGTGACACGCAGGGATGGCTGGTTCGTAGCCGGCAAGTTCGACCAGTATCGGCGCGACCTGGAGTTCGATGGCGTCATTGCGGCCCTTCGCGCGCTGGGCCGGTTGTTGCTCGCCGAGCCCGACGACGCGCTGGGCACGGTCCGCGCCCGGATCCTTGGCGCCGTGGGCGCAAATGCGGGTCTGCTCACAGCGATGGTGCCGGAGTTCGCGGCGCTGCTCGCAGTGCCGCCCGATCCGGGGAATCCGTTGACCGCGCAACTGCGGACTCAGCGCGCGGTCGTGGAGGTGTTGCGGGCTGTCGCCTCACCGGACCGGCCGGTGGTGCTGTTCGTCGACGACTTGCAGTGGGCTGCGACTCCACCACTGGGCGTGGTCGACCTCGTGCTGACGGAGGCACAGGTCGACGGCCTCCTGCTGGTCGGTGCCTACCGCGAAGAGGGCGCGGACGCGTCGCCGCGACTGTCATCGATGGTGTCCCGATGGCAGCGCCACGGTGAGCTACAGCAGCTGCGCTTGGAAAACCTGCCCGAAACCGATTCAGCCGCAATGGTAATGGAGATGCTCCACGTGAACCCGGCCAAGGCCGCCGGGTTGACTAATGCGATCAACCCGGTCACATCCGGCAACCCGTACGAGACGGTGGAGCTACTCAATGCACTGCGTCGCGACGACGTGTTGACCGCGACTGCGACCGGGTGGCGCTGGGACGACGAGGCGGTGCGTGCATACCTGGCCCAGTCAGATGTTGCCGGGCTGCTGGCGGCGCGGGTTGACGCGATGCCGCCAACTTCGCGGGTGATGGTCGAGGCGATGGGATGTCTCGGCGGCCGGGTCGAGCTGAGCCTGTTACAGACCGCCGTGGACGAGCCTAGGAGCGTGGTGGAACAGACGCTGGCGCCTGCGCTCGACGACGGACTCCTGGTGGTAGAGCAGGGCGCTCAACTATCGGTCAGTTTTCGGCACGACCGGACCCGGGAGGTCATGCTCCGCGGCCTGGATTCCCGGCGGCGGCAGTCTTTACAGCTAGAAATGGCGCGCCGCCTCGCAGCTGTGCCGGAATTGTTCGCGGTTTCGGCGGAGCAGTATCTGCCGGTAGTCGATGCGGTCGATGACATCGCAGAGCGGCATCGCGTCGTCGGACTCCTGCGCCGAGCCGCCGACCAGGCCACGTTGACCGGGGACTACTCCCTAGTGAACGCTCTGCTGACCGCCGCGCTGCGGCTAATCGACAAGGGCGAGCGGACCACCCTGATCGAGGTACATACCCGCCGCCACGCCGCCCTGTACGGTATGGGCCGCCTCGATGAGGCCGACGAGGAATACCGCACGATCGAAGGACTGTGCACCACCGCGATGCAGCGCGCCGACGCGGCGGTGGTGCAGGTGCTAAGCCTCACCCAACGCAGTCGGCTGGCCGATGCGATCAGCCTCGGCCTGGGCTTGTTGAGTGAACTCGGCATCACTGTCCCAATCGAAGATGAACTTGCGACAGAACTCGACCACCAGCTTGACCATCTGTACCAGTGGCTGGACAGCCGGGCCGCAGACGATCTCGCTCGGCCGGAGGTCACGGTACCCACGCTGCTTGCGGCGTCGCGGCTGCTTAACGCGGTCTTGCCGGCCGTCTACTTCGTCGGTGAGCACCCCGCGCACGCCTGGCTGTGCCTCGAAGCGTTGCGGATCTGGCTAAAACACGGTCCCGGACGATCCTTCATCGGCCCGGTCAGCACTGGTGCCTTCGCGATTGTGACCATGCGCGGGGACTATTCGGCCGGCTACCGCGCCGTGCGGCGGGTGCTGGAGTTTGGCGAGGCTCGCGGCTACGAGCCCGACACCTCGCACGCGCGGTTCCTGTACTCGGTTCTCTGCGGTTGGTTCGAGTCGATCGAACACGTCGTCGAGGCGGGTAAGCGGGCCCGAGATGGGCTGATCGCGGGTGGCGACTTGGCCAATGCCGGATACACATGGCAGTCCATAGTGGCTGGCCTGATGGACTGCGCGCCATCGCTGGATTCCTTTGTCGCCGAAGTGGATTCGGGGCTGGCCTTCGCACGGCGCACTGGCAGCGAACAGACAGCAGGGCAATGGCTGCACAGCTACCGCTGGTTGGTTGCCACGCTGCGCGGCGAACGCACACCGTCGGCGTCCAAGGATGGCGCGATCGACATGTATGCCAGCAACCCGTTGAGCCTCTTCTTCGCTTACGTCACCCGCGCGCTCGCCGCGGCCATCTTCGGCGATGAGGCCGGTCTGACGCGGTACTCGGCGGCAGCGACGCCGCTAACGCCGACCGTCTCCGGGCACTACGTGACCGCTGTCGCCCAGCTGCTGCGCGGTCTGGCACTCAGTGCTCAGCTCCGTGCCACCGAAGGTCGCGAGCGCGCGGACCTGCTCTCCGAACTGGACGGCGTGACGCAATGGCTAGCGGCGCGCGCGGAGGACGCGCCGCCGAATTTCCTGCACCTGCTGCGGCTGCTTGAGGCCGAACGGGCTTGGGCCACAGGAGATTTCCGCGCCGCTGCCGTGGCGTTCGACGCGGCGCTGGCCGAAGCCACCAAGCACCAGCGCCCGTGGCATCGAGCCCTGATCGCCGAACAGGCGGCCCGGTTCTACCTCGCTCATGGGGTTGAACACACCGGCCATGACCTGCTTGGGCAGGCCCGCCGGCAATACATGTTGTGGGGAGCGACGGCCAAGGTTGATCAGCTCGACTGGGCCTATCCGGTCCTGCGGACCACAGCCGCTGCCATCGCTACCGATGGCCGGGACCAGGTCGGCGAGGTTAATCGCCGCCGCCTGCCCGTCACGACCGGAAGGATCGACCTACTCGGAATTCTGTCGATGTCGCAGGCGCTGAGCTCGGAAACCAGCATCGAAGGGCTGCATGCCCGCGTCGTGGAACTGCTCAGCGCGATGACCGGCGCCACGGGCGTGCATCTGCTGTTGTGCTCCGAGGACGGACAGAGCTGGTTCCTGGCCTCGCCAGGCCGCGACGATGTCCCCGCCCCCGTCAGCGCAATTGGCCGCGACACGGCAGTGCCGTTGTCCGCGTTGCGATATGTCCAGCGGGTGCGTGAGCCGCTGGTGGTGGCAGATGCCACCCGCGATGAGCGCTTCTCTCGCGACCCGTACTTCGTCGACGCGGATTGCTGCTCGTTGCTGGCGGTGCCAATCTTCAGCCGAGGCACGCTGCGGGCGGTACTGCTCTTGGAGAACCGCCTCATGCGCGGGGCGTTCACCGCCGAACGCCTCGACGGTGTCAACCTCATTGCCGGCCAACTGGCCGTTTCGCTGGATAACGTGCAGCTGTACACCGATTTTCGCCGCATTGCCGACGAGCAGGCCGCCCTGCGCCGTGTTGCGACGTTGATCGCCCGCGGTGTGGAACCGTCGGAGGTATTCGACGCAGTGACCGACGAAATGCGCCAATGCCTGCGCATGAAGACCGGCGGTTTGTGGCGGTTTGAGCCGAGCGGCGAAATCACTCTCCTCGCCGCTTCCGCCGAGCCCGCCTTGCGCGCGAAATGGCCCGTCGGCACGCGCACGCCGATCGAGGGGGACAACCTCGCATCGGTTGTGTTAAAGACTGGCAGGCCCGCGCGCATGGATGACTACGCGAACGCGGCCGGTCCCGTCGCCGCACGTGTGCGTGAATTGGGCGTTCGCGCAGCGGTAGGAGTCCCGATCGTCGTCGACGGACGCGTGTGGGGAATAGCGGCCGTTGGCTCCGTAACACCGGGGCCTCTGCCAGCCGAGGCCGAAGAGCGGGTCAACGACTTCGCTGAACTGGTCGCTACGGCGATCGCCAACGCTGTCGCTCGCTCCGAATTGAGGGCCAGCCGCGACCATCTCGGTGTGCTCGCCACACAGCAGTCTGCGTTGCGGCGGGTCGCGACGCTGGTCGCCCGCGGCGTCAGCTCCTCGAAGGTGTTCTCGACGGTCGCCGAGGAAATGGCTCGCTGCGTCGACGTCCACAACGCTGAAGTGTTTCGCTTCGAGCCCGACCACTCTGCGCTCGTCGTCGCGTCGTACGCCGAATCAGAAGAGCCACACATCCCAGTAGGTGAGCGGCTGAACCTGGTAGGCGACAACGTCCCCGCAATGGTGTTGCGCACCGGTCTACCCGCCCGCATGAACAGCTACGAGGGCGCTGCCGGCCCCCTTGCCGCGCGCCTGCGGGAGATGGGCGTACATTGCCGGGTCGGCGCGCCGATCGTGGTGAACGAACGCATCTGGGGCATAGCGGTTGTCGGCTCCTCGCGACCGGAGCCGCTGCCACCGGACACCGAAGAACGCATCGCCGAGTTCGCCGAACTAGTCGCGACTGCGATCGCCGCCGCCACCACTAGGGCCGAACTGATCGCCTCGCGCGCGCGCATCGTCGCGGCCACCGATGAGACTCGACGCCGTCTGGAACGCAACCTGCACGACGGGGCCCAACAGCGCGCTGTCTCACTGGGGCTGCGGCTAAGCATGGCCGAAGACTCGGTCCCCGCCGAACTTGCGGGGCTAAAGGAGCAGCTGGCCGAGATTGGATCGGGGCTAACGGGGCTTTCCGAGGAGCTGCGAGAGATCTCACAAGGGATTCACCCCGCCATCCTGTCGAAGGCTGGTCTCGGTCCGGCAATTAAGACGCTCGCCCGACGCTCGACGATGCCCGTCACGCTCGATATCGGGATCCAGCGCCGATTGCCGGAATCTATCGAAGTCGCCGCCTATTACCTCGTGGCCGAAGCGCTCACGAATGCGGCCAAGCACGCGCACGCCTCGTCGGTTACTGTTCGTGCGCAAGCAGACGACGAATACCTCGATCTCCTCGTAAACGATGACGGCGTTGGCGGCGCCGACTCCAGCGGCGGTTCGGGACTTCTCGGTCTCAAAGACCGTGTGGAAGCGCTAGGCGGCCAACTAGAGATCTTTAGTCCCGCCGGGAGCGGCACATCGTTGCGCGCCCGCATCTCACTGCGGCGCCCATGATCACCTCCTGAAGCGTCCTTCGCTCCGGCTTAATTCGACGATCCGACAGCCGCTGCCGACGTGGCGTCTGCAGCGGTGAGCAGTGCGTGACTGCGGCGTGTACCTGAGCCGACACGACCGCACGGGTGGCAGCGTCGAGTTTGCCGTCGAGATGCAGAAATGCCAGCCGTGAACCAGTGCGTACACCGCGGTCGCCATCGCTTCTACATCGGCAGCGGGAAAGGCTTGTCGCACCATCGCGCATTAGGTTCTCACCGCCGATTTCATTCGCGGGCGTTCTGACCTACCCACTTTGCGTTGACTCACAGTGACTGCGTACCGGTTTGTCTCACGAAGGGCTGCAATGCGTATGATCCGGCGTTCCGGTGCCTCGTACGTTGTGGGTCTGGGCCCCGCCAGAGCCACACAGGGCACCCAACGGGCGATTCAATCTTCGTCCCTGCGCTGCGCGTATTGACGTGCCGGGAGCTCGCGAGGAGCCGGACTATCCCCGAGTGGTGATGGTGGCCGCGCACCGACTTGAACCCCGGGACCAACGGATTATGAGTCCCTACCCAGCCCCTTAGCGACGGGAAACGATTAGCGGAACGGCACAAAAATTCTGCGTAGAGCCCTTTGGCTGTTGCCGGTACGGTCGCGGTGCGTCTCCGATACGGCGTGGATTCGCCCCCGGACGCCGCGTTAGCGCCGCGACGGAATGGGCGCCAAGCTGTTAGCTAGCCGGTGGGCGACAGCAATGCGCGCGTGTCGCACGACGTGATCCCCCGCGCCGCCATAAAAGGCTCCCGGTATATCGCAACTCCGCTGCGGATCTGCCTGCTTGGAAGTGTCAGGTGATTTAAAGTGAATGTCCTACTGTCGAGCGAGCCGATGATGAGCAGTGATTCGCCAGCGCTGTCGCGGGCAGAAGGCCGTCCTTTTCTTTGGGTCACTCGGGCGGCTTATGCGCTTCTTGCCCTGCTCGTCGTGGTGGCGCTCGTACTGATGGGCTTCCTGCTCGTCCGCTCAAAAGTCTTCACCGGCGGCCCTCCCAATGACGCATTCTACAAAGCACTTTGGACGTTCATCGCTTCTGCGCTGGCGACCAGTGCCACGCTCGTAGGTCTCCTTCTCGGCAAGGCGCAAAACGACCGGACACTGGCGTTTCAGCGGGATGTCGAAGCTCGCAATAACGTGGCTAAGGACGCGGCCGAAAGCCGCCAGACCCTCGACACCGTGGTTGACTGTTTGGAGCTGCTGACGGTCTCCGACGGAACCTATGCGCCCAAGGCGCGCGTCGCCGGAAGTCTGGCGGCCTTGATTCATTTAGGCCATCCCGTTATAGCGATGAGAACCCTCAACGCGGCGTGGACGGATGAGAAGGTTGATCCCGAAACAGCCGTCTGGCTGATCGGAGAGGTACTCAGATCCGCGTCGACGGAACCCAGCAAGAAAGAGGCCGCGGGTCTGCTGCTTGCCCACGCCGATGAACTATGCCTGCGCGGCAGCGAGCACCGAGGCGAATTTGTCTGGCCCGATGTGCTGTGGGCTGGATGGCGCAAGGACTTTCCACGAGAGGCTCGCTTCGACATCCTGTTCGCCGCTGTTTCGGTCTTGCTCTCCCGTCCCAAAGAAACATGGTGGGGCCCGAGAGACGGGTGGGTGGCCGTGCTATTGCACGGCGCCCTAGTCGATGAGGATGAGAGCGTTCGCGATTCCGCATGTCAGCTTCTGAAGGCATTCATAATCGGATATCAGCCGCAGGGCGCCAACTGGCACTCGGGTGACGGCTTTACAACGCCGGCAAAGGTCGAGGAGGCCGTGCGCAAATACGAACAGAAGTGGCACAGAAACAATCAGAAGTGGCGTAGCACTTTGCGGGCGAACAATCTCGCTCGTCGGATCAGCGCTTGGCGTGTCGAACCTGCGAACCACACCGTCAAGTTGTGGGAAGCCGCGCCTCAACCCGTCCCGCCTGATCCGCAACCGGGACCCCTTCCGCCGATCAACAGCACTCAAGGTGTGCGGCGTGTCATGGACCCGTTGCAGAACGCAGGCAAAAAGGGCCCTAATGGTGTGGGCATGCGCCCCGACGAGAAGGAGCTATGGGATGCGCCAAGCGTCAGGCGGATGTGGGACTACCTGACGCGAAACGCGACCGACGTCCCGAAGGATCCCCACTACAACGGCACCAAGCGTGTTCTTCCGGATGGCACTAAAGTTGGGCTCCGGGCCACTACTTACGGCTGCGCGTCGACGGTCGATGTGTGGTTTCGAGCGCCGAGTCACTACTAAAGACCCGGGCGGTCTGGGCGCCGGTATCACTCATGCCTGCTTCTGTTGCTGCTCTGAGGCAATGACATCAGAACCATGCATCTTAGGGCTGCGCCGATGTGACGCCAAGTTCGGCAACTCGGCGATAGGCAGGTCAAGAGAAGCAGGGCTGCCAAACCTATTCGAATGCACGGCGAATCTGGGCCGCAAGATGGTAATTACCGCAAAGGTCGATTGCCGCTCTGCCAGCAAACATTGTCCGCGGGGTAGAGCGCGTTAGAACCGGGGTAGGGGTTAGGGTTGGTGTGTTTCGAAGCTAACCCGATGTCGCGCCGCACCTGAACGGCCTACCGCCATCTAAAGGCGGGCGTGTACATGCCGCGAGCGCCGCGCGTGGACCCGCCCCGCAATTCCTATGGTGTGGGGCGACCTCGACAGCGCCGCCGGCCGCGTGATGAGGCGCGTGGCTATGCCGGTGACCTGGCGGGCCATGAGCCTTGGCCGGGGCGGGGCTTGTGTGCCCGGTGGCTCCGTCGTGGTCGCCTCGCGGCGCGCAGTAGCGCGAGCTGTCCGCGCCCCGCGCACACCGGCTACGGGTGGCTAGACCGGCAAGCCGCATACCCGAGACGGACCCCAATACGGGCGCGTGCGACGCAGCTCCAGCAGCACCGCCTCCACCTCGGCGCTCATGTGATGCGGACGCCGATCCGGCCGATGCGAACGATCCTTAAGCCCCTCCAGGCCCTCGGCCTCATAGCGGGCAAGCCAGCCATGCAACGTTTGCCGCGACACCCCCACCTTCGAGGCCACCTGCGAAATCGACAACCCGTCACTGATAACCGCCAACACGGCCTGATAGCGCTGCTCGGCCACGCTCAACTCCCTCATCTAGGGAGTGTCAAGGATCAACCGAAACCGCTGTAAAGAATCAGCCGAAACACCGTCAAGCATCAGCCGACACCGATCTGTCAAGCATCAGCCGAAGTCATACAAGAACTTGGTGGGGCGGGCGGGGCTCGAACCCGCGACCAACGGATTATGAGTCCGCGGCTCTAACCAACTGAGCTACCGCCCCTCACCGAATCTACCTGCTATATCACTGCCTATAGCAACTCGCTCTTCTCGGCTTCCCCTTCGTCGTACGGCAGTGGCACCGCGGTGCCTTCAACGGCCTCGCCAAACGCGTCCGCCTCCCCCGGTTAGGTCGTCGTCCAGCAGATGCCGATACGCGTCCAGGGTCGTGGGAGCCGTCGCGTGGCCGAGCGTGCGCTGCACGACAACGACACTAGTGCCCGCGCCGATGGCTACTGACGCTGTGGGGTGCCCGAGCCCGGTACGGCACCAGCCCATCAATCCCGACCTCTTCGCACGACTTGTCGAACGCACGACGGTGCCCGCCGAATGGCCAGCGCGTCCACGCCAGGCATGACCGAGTACGCGCTCATCAAACCGACTCATCCCGACGCCTTAATTTTGGTGTCACACACCGCAATCGCGTCACCTAAGCTCGCTATGGCATGCAAAGGAGGCGGTCCAGTGGCGGTGCCGACCGTGTCGCAGATCCACACATGGGACACCGACCACCGGAAGGCTGCCGCCAATCATTGGGAAACGCATGCCCAGGTCTGGCAGGTCAACTATGACGAGGTGTACCGCCGGGTGCCATGCGCGGCACACCTTGGTAAGGCGGCGTCGCCGACGCCGCGATGATGCATGTGGGTAGTGACCGGCTGCAGGCTGTCGGCGCAGCCGACACACTCAACGCCACGGCGGCCGTTGTTCAAAGCGGCGCGTTGGAGGTTGATTTCGCAAAGCAGCAAGCTGTCCAAGCGATCGACGAATGGATTGGATGTCGGAGAAGGACTCTCGGCGAACGGCCGCCTCAACACACCGTCTGCACTACGACGGGAGCGCTACTGCGCCTGGCTCACCGACG
>NZ_DASQVQ010000013.1:0-10212 GCF_035640695.1 Mycobacterium sp. | reverse complement strand
TTGGCCATCGCCGCGCCGAAGCGGATCATCGCCGTCGCACTGCTGGTCATGGTCGGCACCGCGATCTTCGGCATCCCCGTCACCAAGAGCCTCGCTGCCGGCGGGTTCCAGGACCCGACGTCGCAGTCGTGGCAGGCCTCCCAGACGCTGGCCAACAAGTTCGGCCAGGGCGACCTGAATATGATCATCGCCGTCACGTCCGCCGCGGGTGTGCAAAGCGATACCGAGCGGGCCGTCGGCACCGATCTGGTCGCCCAGCTGAAGCACTATTCTTTCGTCGCGGACGTGCAATCAGCCTGGGCAGCGCCGCCGGCCGCGGCGCCGGCACTGATCAGCAAGGACGGGAAGACCGGCCTCATCGTCGTCGGCATCAACGGCAGTGAGAGCGCCGTCCAACAGCACGCCAAGGAGTTGAGCGGCCTCCTGCACGACCGTGACGGCGTCACGGTCAAGGCCGGCGGTGAGGCGATGACCTACCTGCAGGTCAACAGCCAAAGCGAAAAAGACCTGCTGCTCATGGAAGCCATCGCGATCCCGCTGAGCTTCCTGGTGCTGGTCTGGGTGTTCGGCGGCCTGTTGGCCGCGGCGCTGCCGGTCGCGGTCGGCGGCTTGGCGATCCTCGGGTCGATGGCGGTGCTGCATGCGATCACATTTGCCACCGCCGTGTCGATCTTCGCGCTAAACCTCAGCGTCGCGATGGGGCTGGCGCTGGCCATCGACTACACGCTGTTGATTATCAGCCGGTACCGCGACGAATTGGCCGACGGCGCCGAACGCGACGAGGCTCTGGTGCGCACGATGGCCACGGCCGGCCGCACTGTTCTGTTCTCGGCGATGACCGTCGCGTTGTCGATGGTCGCGATGGTCTTATTCCCGATGTACTTCCTGAAATCCTTTGCGTACGCGGGTGTCGCGGTTGTCGCCTTCGCAGCCGTTGCCGCGGTGGTTGTGACGCCGGCTGCGCTGGTGCTGCTCGGCGATCGGCTGGACTCACTGGACGTGCGCCGGCTCGCCCGTCGGCTGCTCGGCCGGCCCGAGCCCGTGGGGCGCCCCACCCAGGAGACGTTCTGGTACCGCTCGACGAAATTCGTGACCCGCCGGGCGATTGCGGTGGGTTTGGCGATCATCGTGGTGCTGCTTGTCCTCGGGGCACCCTTCCTCGGCATCAAGGGGGGCTTCCCCGATGACCGGGTGCTCCCGCCGTCGCACTCGGTGCGACAGGTCGGCGACCAGCTGCGCACCGACTTTGCCGTCGACTCCACGACCAACGTGACCGTGGTGATTCCGGACACGACCGGTGTGACGCCGAACGACTTGGCAGGCTATGCCGCACAGCTCTCGAAGGTTCCCGACGTATCGTCGGTGTCGTCGCCGGCCGGCGCGTTCGTCAACGGGGCTCTCGTCGGACCACCCTCTGCCGCAACGGGCTTCAAGGACGACAGCGCATTCCTGACGATCGGGACCACCACGCGGCTGTTCACCCAAGCGTCGGAAACTCAGCTCGATCGGCTACACGCGGTGCCGACTCCCGGCGGTCGGGGGGTCCAGTTCACCGGTACCGCGGAGACGAACCGTGACAGTTCGCAAGGGGTCAATTCGCGGCTGCCGCTAGTGCTTTCCGTGATCGCCGCGATCACCTTCGTGCTGCTGTTCTTGTTGACCGGTAGCGTCGTTTTGCCGCTGAAGGCGTTGCTGCTCAACGTGTTATCGCTGACGGCCGCATTCGGTGCGGTCGTGTGGATCTTCCAGGACGGTCATCTCGGCGGGTTTGGCACCACGCCCACCGGTGCCCTGGTGGCCAACATGCCTGTGCTGTTGTTCTGCATCGCGTTCGGGCTGTCGATGGACTACGAGGTCTTCGTGGTGTCGCGGATCCGGGAGTACTGGTTGGCGTCCAAACGCACGAGCGCAGACAACGACGAGGCAGTCGCACTGGGTCTGTCCCGCACCGGTCGGGTGGTGACGGCCGCAGCAATGCTGATGTCGATTTCGTTCGCGGCGCTTATCACCGCACAGGTCGCGTTCATGCGCATGTTCGGCGTCGGGCTGACGCTGGCGGTCCTGGTCGACGCGACGCTGGTCCGCATGGTGCTGTTGCCGGCATTCATGCACATCGTGGGCCCGGCGATCTGGTGGGCGCCGAAACCGCTGGCACGACTGCACAAGCGCATCGGCATCAGCGAGGCACATGATCTGCCGGTCCGCGGCCGCAACACGGATTCAACCGCCACCACGGAGACCGGTCAACATGTCGACTCCCGTTCGTGATCCGGGCCGCCGCAGGCGAGCGCCGCGTGGCCTGGGCGATCAACTGCGTGAGGACATCCTCGACGCGACAACCGAATTGCTGTTGGAAACCGGACAGGCCAAAGCGGTATCGATCCGATCGGTGGCCCAGCGGGTCGGCGTGACGCCGCCGTCCATCTATCTGCACTTCGTGGACAAGGACGCGCTGCTCGACGCCGTTTGCGCTCGATACTTCGAGAAGCTCGACGAGGAGATGCAGCGGGCGGCCGATGGGCAGACCACGACGCTCGATGTGTTCCGCGCACAGGGGCTTGCCTATGTGCGGTTCGCCGTGCAGACCCCGGAGCTGTACCGCATCGCGACGATGGGGGAGGGCACACCCGGCAGTGACGTCGACCTGACGCTGACCAGTTCGGCGTTCCAGCACATGCGCGTCAGCGTGCAGGCCTTGATGGACGAGGGCATCTTCGTTCGTGAGGATCCCACCAAAGTCGCCCTGGCAATGTGGACCGCCGCACACGGCGTCGCGGCGCTGCTGATCGCGAAGCCCTACTTGCCGTGGGGGGACGTGGAGGAGTTCACCGACCGGGTGTTGCGGGCGGTTTGCGCCGGGCAGATCGTCAACGGGCTGGTTGGGCAGGATGCACGCCCGGAGGACGTCATCGACTGGCTGTTCACTCGTGGGGCTCAACAAGATGAGTAACCAAGCCGCTCGTTCTTAGCCGAGCAGCTCGTCAAGACGCTCGAGCAGGCCGGGCAGTGCGCGTGCGGCGGTATCGCGCACTGTGACAGTGGCGCTGTCGGACAATGGCGTCTCATCCGGATTGACCTCGATCACCGGGATGCCCTGCACCAGCGCCGCCGACGGTAGGCCGGCCGCGGGGTACACGATCCCCGACGTCCCGACAACGATCAGCACGTCGGCCAGCGCAACCGCCTCGACCGCGCGTTCCCATGGCTCGTCGGGCAGCGCCTCCCCGAACCAGACCACGCCGGGCCTGATGTTGCCGCCGCACGAACACACCGGCGGTGCAACGGTTCCGACCGGCTCGGGCATGTCGGCGAGCTCGCCGTGGTAGGCGAGACCACAACTGGAACAACGAAATTCGAAAATGCTGCCGTGCAGGTGCGCCACCCATTCGCTACCGGCGCGCTCGTGCAGGTTGTCGATGTTCTGGGTCACCACCCGCACATCGGCGTGCCGCTGCCAGTCAGCGACGGCCCGGTGGCCCGCGTTCGGTTCGACGGAGTTGACGAGGTGATGGCGCCACAGATACCACGCCCACACGACGTCGGGCTGGCGAAGCCAGCCCTGCGGGCTGGCCAGCTCTTCCGGGTCGAACTTCTCCCACAGGCCGGTGCTGGCGTCGCGGAACGTCTCCACCCCGCTCTCGGCCGACATCCCCGCACCGCTGAGCACTGTCACGCGCACAGTGAACAAAATAGCCGCCTGGGCGATAATCAAACACGTGTCTGAGTTGGGGGACTGGGTGCTGGTGGACGCGCGGGCGGCAAAACCCCTGTTTGATCAGCTCAGGACGCAGATCATCGACGGTGTGCGCAGCGGCAGGCTGCCCGCGGGAGCGCGACTCCCCACGGTCCGCGACCTGGCGCGCGAGCTGGGCCTCGCGGTCAACACCGTGGCCCGGGCCTATCGTGAACTCGAGGCCGCCGGAATCGTCGAAACGCGCGGCCGTTTCGGCACTTTCGTCGCCCGGGTCGACCCCGCCGACGCGGCGATGGCGGCGGCCGCCCGCACCTACGCCGATGCGGCACGGGCACTGGGCATCGGCAAGAGCGATGCATTGCGCTACGTCGACGCGGCGTTCCGTTGAGCGCCGTTACCCGAACTCCAGCAGGGTCAGTGCGGGGCGCACCGGATCGAACACCGGCAGCCGCTGGACGCTCCACAGCACCGCGTTGAAAAGACGGCCGCGTCCGCGGGGCATCGGCAGGTCGTGCACCGCGCGAATGCCCGGCACCGTGTTGACCAGATCGGCGATCTCGGACACCGACATGCTGAATGGCATCGGCGGCACCGTGTAGCGCAGCGAGGTGCGCAGGCCGCGGCTCACCAACGTGGCGAACCACCCCGGCGGCAGGTCGAACATCATCTGACCGCCGGGAAACCGTCGCGCGCACTCGGCAATCAGGCCCAGCGACTGTGCGCGCTGCAGGTACATCAGCACACCCTCGGCGGTGATGAACACGCCGTGGTCCGGGTTGACGCGGTCCATCCAGCTGAAGTCCAGCGCCGACTGTGCGCACACCGACACTCGCGGCGATTCCGGCAACAGCCGTCGGCGCAGCTCGATGATCGGGAGCAGATCGACTGTCAGCCAACGGAATTCGTCGCCAAGTTCGCCGGACGCGTCGAGACGGTAGTAGCTGGTCTGCAAGCCTTCGGCCAGCGCGACGACGGTGGCCTTCGGATGCGCGGCCAGGTATCGCCTGGTGTTGTTGTCAAACGCCAGCGCCCGCAACGCGATGCCCTGATGCTTCCCGGGCCCGAACTTGGCGTAGTCATAGTCGATGGACTCGACGAGGCTGATCGCCATCGGGTCGTCGATGATCCGATCGGGTTGCCGGGCTTCCCGGGCGCGCGCGTTGAGCGTCAGCAGCGCCGTCTCGGACACCCCGGTCAGCGTCGTCGTCATTGCCGCGACTTTACCGGCAGCTCAGCGCAACACTTTCGCGATCGTGCGCAGATTACGGGTGGTGGTGGACGCCTTGTAGCGCTTCTGGCCCTGGGTTTTGCCGATGGTGCTGTCCAGCGTCTTGCCCTTGGCCACCTGCCAATAGATCACGCCGTCGCCACGGGCAATCTTCTCGCCGGGCCCCGGTTTGTTGCCGAGCTCGGCAAGCTCGTCGAGCACCGCCTTGTCGGAGACGAAAGTGATGTAGGACTGCTGATCGGCGACCTCCGACTGGAACGGATAGGCGTCGTGGAGCTTGCGCACCGTGTCGATGTCGTACACCAACACCCACGCTTCGTAGCCGAAAGTCTTGCGCAGCGCGGCCTCGGCCGTCTTGCGAACCGTCGCCGCGCTGGCCTGCGATTCGAGCAGCACGTTGCCGCTGGCCAAGATCGTTCGCACGTTGTCGAAGCCGGCGTCCTTCAGGGCGGCGGCCACCTCGGGCATCTTCAGGTTGACGCCGCCGACGTTGACGCCGCGCAGGAAGGCTGCATACCTCGTCATATTCCGAGGTTATGTCGCGGCGACGCGGTCGAATTGTGAAAACGCGCCAAGGTGCCACGTACGCTCGGCTATATGGCGACCCAGGCATTCGACGACAAGCTGCTGGCACTGATCAGCAGCCAGAAGCTCGGGGTGCTCGCCACGATCAAACGCGACGGCAGGCCACAGTTGTCGAACGTGTCGTACTATTTCGATCCGCGCAACGTGGTGATCCAGGTGTCGATCACCGAGCCGCGAGCCAAAACACGCAACCTGCGTCGTGACCCGCGGGCGTCGATTCTGGTCACTTCCGACGACGGCTGGTCGTACGCGGTAGCCGAAGGTAACGCGATTCTCACGCCGCCCGCCGCGAATCCGCACGACGACACCGTCGAGGCGCTGATTGCCTTGTACCGCAACATCGCCGGTGAGCACCCTGACTGGGACGACTATCGGCGCGCGATGGTCACCGATCGCCGCGTGGTGATGACGTTGCCGATATCGCACGTCTACGGGATGCCACCAGGGATGCGGTAAATTCACGCGACTTGTCCGGCCCAGCGGCGCTACGCTGCGGTCATGCCAGCGGAAGACGAAACGAAGCGCAAGTTCCGGGAGGCGCTGGAGCGCAAGAAGGCGAAGTCGTCCGGCGGTGCCGACCACAAGGACGCCGGCGCCAAGCAGCCGCGCGCACACGGACCCGCCGAGCAGCGCCGCGAGTTCCGCCGCAAGAGCGGCTAGTGTCCTGGTTGGGGCCGACGCACGTGTCGCGACGGCGCCGACGCACAGCAGCGCGCCGACCCTGGCGCTGCGCCTGCCCGGCGCGGCCAAAAAGCCGCCGTCGGACCTCGGCGGGACTGGGGAAGATGGCCATCCAGCGAATCTAACCCGGCGCGCGGGGTGCACATGTCACCGATTTCGGCGGGTGCGGAGCCGATTTCAGCGGCTGCGGCGCCGCTCCTCCACCAGGACCGCGACCAAACAGATCGCCGCCAGCGCCGACACGGCCAGTGCGAAAACGATCCCCGCGGTGCGCAGGCCCCATGCCTCGGCCGCGAGGCCCTCGCCGATCACCGGCAGCGAGATCGCTACGTATGCCACGACGAAGTAGGTGGAGCTGACCTCGGCGCGCCGATCCGGCGGCGTTTGGTCGGACACGGCGGCAAGCCCCCTGCTGAAGCTCATGCCCTGGCCGATCCCCGCGATGACCGCGCCGACGATCAGCACGGGCAGGCTCGAAAAGTGCAGGGCAGCAGCGATTATCGCCATCCCGAGCACGAGCACGCCGCAACCCACGGCCATCGCGCGTTGCGGATCCAGGCGACCGACCAGCAACTGTGTGACCGCCGACGCGGCGAAGATCGAGCACGCCATCGCCCCGGCGACGGCGTGGTTGTCGATGCCGATGACGTCGTGGATGAACGACGGCGCGACCGCGGTGAACAAGCCCAACACCGCGAAACCGGCGAAAGCCGCGGTCGCGGCGAGCACAAACACCGACCGGACCTCCGCGGGCACCGACAGCCGCTGGAAACCGATCCGGCCGGTGCGCGCCGACGTCTCGGGAGCGATCAACACACCAGCCAAAGCCATCAGCACCAAAACGATGTGCACGATGAACGGCAGCTGCAGCGGATGGGGCGCGTACTGCACCAGCAGGCCTGCCAACAACGGTCCGAGACCGAGGCCGCCGACATTGGCCACGGTGGCGACCGCAGCAGCGCGGATTCGCCACGACGGCGGTGCGGCCTCGATTACCGCCGCCGTTGCGGTTCCGGTGTAGATGCCGGCCGACAAGCCCGACAGCAGCCGCCCGACCAGCAGCAGCTCCACGTTGTCTGCGGACAGGAACACGACAGCACTGGCAAGCGCAAAAACTCCGCCCGCAAACAGAATCGGACGTCGCCCGATCGCGTCGGACCAGCGGCCGAATACCAGCAGCGCGGCCAGCACGCCGCCGGCGTAGGTCGCGAACACCACCGTGGTCGTCAGCACCGAAAAGTGCATTTGCCGCGAGTACAGCGCGTACATCGGTGTGGGCAATGTGGTGCCCACCATGATGGCCGCGAACGCGTAGGCCAGCAGCGGGAACGCGACGCGCTCAGCCAGTCGGCGAGTGTTCGGCGGCGCGGTCATTTCCGACTTGTCGAGCACACTGAATGATATCGACGCCGCCTGTGGGCGTTATTCCGCGTTCATTGCTCGGTCATTGCGCGGCGACGGCCTTCTCGGCGCCGAGGCCGGTCAGGGCCCGCACCTCGAACTCGGCGTTCACCTCCGGATCGCCACGGTCGCTGGAGGTCAGGGTGCCGACGACGCCGAGTACGAACGCGAGCGGAATCGACACGATGCCCGGATTGGCCAGCGGGAAATACGCGAAGTCCACGTTTGGGAGCATCGCCGTCTTGGCCCCCGACACTGCCGGGGAGAACACAATCAGCACAACCGTCGAGATCAGGCCGCCGTACATGCTCCACAACGCGCCGCGAGTGTTAAAGCGTTGCCAGTAAAGCGAATACAGAATCGTCGGCAGGTTTGCGGCCGCCGCGACCGCGAACGCGAGGGCGACGAGGAACGCGATGTTCTGCTCGGCGGCAAGGATGCCCAGCGCGATCGCGAGGATGCCGAGAATCACCGCGGTGATACGCGATACCCGGACCTGTTCGTTCTCGGCGACCTGCTCGCCCTTGATCACGCTGGCATAGATGTCGTGCGCGAACGACGTTGACGCGGTGATGGTGAGGCCCGCGACCACCGCGAGGATGGTCGCGAACGCGACCGCGGAGATGATGCCGAGGAGTATCACGCCGCCGAGTTCGAAGGCCAGCAGCGGCGCGGCGGAATTCTGCGCGCCGGGCGCCTTGAGAATGCGGTCGGGTCCGACGACCGCCGCAGCGCCGTACCCGAGCGCGAGCGTGAACAGGTAGAACGCGCCGATCAGACCGATCGCCCACACCACCGAGCGGCGCGCCTCCTTCGCGGACGGCACGGTGTAGAAGCGCATCAACACGTGCGGCAGGCCCGCGGTGCCGAGCACCAGTGCAAGCCCCAGCGACAGGAAGTTGATCTTCGACGTCATCGACCCGCCGTACTGTGCGCCTGGGGCCAGCACATTGCGACTGGCGACACCCTTGGTCGTCGCGTGCGATATCGCCGACTGTGCCGAGCCGAGGATGTCAGAGAAGTTGAAGCCGAACTTTCCGAGCACCATGATCGTCATCAGGGCCGCGCCACCGATGAGCAAGACGGCCTTGATGATCTGCACCCACGTCGTGCCCTTCATCCCGCCGACAAGCACGTAGGTGATCATCAGCACGCCGACGACGGCGATGACGACGCCCTGGCCGATCCGGCCGTGCACGTTCAGCAACAAGGCGACCAGACCGCCGGCGCCGGCCATCTGCGCGAGAAGATAAAACAGCGACACCGCCAGTGTGGTGGTGGCCGCGGCCAGCCGCACCGGTCGCTGCTTGAGCCGGAAGCTCAGCACATCGGCCATCGTGAATTTACCGGTGTTGCGCAGCAGTTCCGCGACGAGCAACAACGCGACCAGCCACGCGACCAGGAAGCCGATGGAATACAGGAAACCGTCGTATCCGTAGACCGCGATCGCGCCGGCGATGCCGAGGAAGCTGGCCGCCGACAGGTAGTCACCGGAGATCGCGATGCCGTTCTGCGGTCCGTTGAAGGCCCGGCCGGCGGTGAAAAATTCTGTCGCCGTGGCGTTCCGCTTGCTGGCGCGCACGACGATGTAAAGCGTGACCGCGACAAAGAGCGCGAAGATGCCGATGTTGGTGGCGGGGTCGCCGACCGCGGTGCCGGCGGCGAGGACGTTCATGCCGGCTCGCTTTCCAGCTCGGACCGGATCGCGGCGGCCCGCGGGTCGATCTCACGATTGGCGAAGCGCACGTAGATGGCGGCGATGACGAAAGTCGTCAGGAACTGGCCGAGCCCGATGAGCAGGCCCACATTGATGTTTCCCCATACCTTGATGGCCATGAAGTCGTGGGCGAATGCGCCCAGCACCACGTAGGTGGTGTACCACAACAGAAAGAACGCCGTCATCGGGAACACGAAGCGGCGCAGCTTGCTGCGCAGCTCTTGGAACTCGGGACTGGCTTGGACTTCGAGGTACTGCTGACCGCTTGGCATTCGCGACTCCTGAACCGAAAGGTGCCTGTGACCGACCTGTCAGACGTTGATCTTGCAGCTTTTACACTGACCGCGTGGCGAAATTGCATCTTGTTGGCGATCCGGCAGCCGACGCTTTACTTGACGCCAACCCGCTGGCCTTGCTGATCGGCATGCTGCTCGACCAACAAGTGCCGATGGCGTCTATGAAGATCCGACCGCTGAGCGTCGTCAGATATCAGCCAGTAGTCAGGCAGGTGGCGTGATGACGACATCAGACGAACTGATTGCTCTCGAAAGGCGTGGATGGGAGGTTCTCGCGACCAGCGGTGAAGCCGCTGCAAACTTCTACCGGGAGGTCCTCGACGATGAGATCGCGATGGTATTTCCGGGCGGCGTCACAATTTTCGACCGCGATGGCGTCATTGCGTCCATGGGCGGCGAGCCATGGTCGTCATTTGACCTGGAAGACATGCATGTGCTTATGCCCGTGTCCGACGTTGGCATCGTCACCTACCGCTCGACGTCCCAGCGGGCAAATCAGCCGTCGTACGTCGCCCTCGTCACCAGC
The DNA here is from genome assembly GCF_035640695.1 of Mycobacterium sp. Taxonomy (GTDB): domain Bacteria; phylum Actinomycetota; class Actinomycetes; order Mycobacteriales; family Mycobacteriaceae; genus Mycobacterium. The sequence continues at coordinate 84 of NZ_DASQVQ010000013.1, read as the reverse complement.
CTGTACACGCGGCGCGGCGACACCTGGAAGCTGACGCTGCACCAGCAGACCCCCGTATAGCAGGACGAAAACGGCATTCGCGCC
>NZ_DASQVQ010000012.1:0-46546 GCF_035640695.1 Mycobacterium sp. | reverse complement strand
GACGGTCTGCAGCGAGTTGCGCGACGAACCGTTGTCGACGACACGGCCGGCGTCGATGTCGTCCTGCACCGACGCGACCACCAACCGGACACCGGTTTCCGCGACCAGTTGGTCTCGGGTGGCGATGACCTCGTCGAAATTATGCCCGGTATCCACATGCATGACGGGGAAGGGCAGCCGGGCGGGATGAAAGGCCTTGAGCGCCAGATGCAGCATCACGATCGAGTCCTTGCCGCCGGAGAACAGCAGCACCGGGCGCTCGAATTCCGCGGCGACCTCGCGAACGATGTGAATTGCCTCGGCCTCCAGTGAGCGCAGATGGCCGAGCTCGTAGTGCCCGGACTGGCGCTGAGTAGTCGTCGCCGCCATTGGTTTCTCCATAAAAAAGGTAAGTATGATCATGTTTACCTTGTTAGTCAGTTATGAAACCAGCTGGTGGATCGGCTGTCAATAGCCGGAGCCCGCGGCTAACCCGGCACGCTTACCGAAGGCCTTTCGGTCGGAGGCGTGTTGTCTCAGCCGGACGGCGGTGTCTTGATGAGCCCCGCGCCGATGATGAGGCGTTGAATCTCGCTGGTGCCCTCGTAGAGCCGCAAAAGGCGGACGTCACGATAGATGCGTTCGACCGGCACGCCGTGCATGTATCCGCTGCCGCCGTGGATCTGGACGGCGAGGTCTGCGACCTTGCCCGCCATCTCCGTGCAGAACAGCTTCGCCGCCGACGGGGCAATTCTTCGGTCCTCGTTGTTGACCCACTGTCGTGCCGCGTCTCGCACGAGGGCACGCCCGGCCATCACGCCGGTCTGCTGGTCGGCGATCATCGCCTGCACCAACTGGTAGCTGCCAATCGGCGTCCCGCCTTGGGTGGCGGTGGCCGCGTACGCGACCGATTCATCAAGAGCTCGTTGGGCCGCCCCGACGGCTAGCGCTGCGATGTGCACGCGGCCGCGTGCCAACGAAATCATCGCCGCCCGATATCCGATGTCTTCGCTTCCGCCCACCAGGGCACTGACCGGGACACGCACGTCGGTGAAGCTGACGTCTGCCGTCCACGCGCCCTCTTGACCCATTTTCTTGTCCTTGGGGCCGACTTCGATCCCGGGTGTATCGGCCGGCACAAGGAACACGGCGATGCCGGGGCCGCTTTCATCGGCCGGGCGGGTGCGGGCAAAGACGACAAACAGATCGGCCACGGGCGCGTTAGTGATGAAGCGCTTCTGCCCGGACATGATCCAATCGTCGCCATCACGAACGGCCTTGGTGCGCAAGCCGGCCGGGTTCGATCCTGCGCCCGGCTCCGTTAGCGCGAACGAGGCGACGACCTCGCCCGAGGCCATTGCCTCCAGCCAGCGAGTCTTCTGCTCGTCGGTGCCAAATCCGACGAGAACTTGGCCGGCGATGCCGTTGTTCGTGCCGAACATCGACCGCAGCGCGAGCGACGTGTAACCCAATTCCATTGCCAGTTCGACGTCTTGGGCCAGATTCAGGCCGAGGCCGCCCCACTGCTGGGGAATCGCATACCCGAACAGCCCCATCTTCTTCGCCTGCTCGCGGAGATCGTCGGGAACGCGGTCGTCGACGAGGATCTCCGGCTCTCGCGGCATTACCGCGGTGCGGACGAAGTGGCGAGTCTGGGCGAGGATGTCTTGAAAGTCTTCGTCGCTGACTGCTGATTTATGGGTCATATGGGGAAGCTTCCTCTACTGCGGGCACGCGCCCACCGCCGGCACGGCGCCCCTCGAGCCTGCTGCATCATATATGAAATATGATGGCGGACTGTCGGCGCGTGCGTACTATGCCGCGAACACAAAGGATGGGTGATCCGTGTCCATGCTGAGCGGTCAAACGGCGGTCGTCACCGGCGGGGCGCAGGGCCTGGGTTTTGCCATAGCGGAACGTTTTGTGGCCGAGGGCGCGAAGGTCGTGCTCGGCGACTTGGACCTGGAGACCACCGAGGCGGCGGCCAAGCGGCTGGGACGTCCTGATACCGCGGCGGCCGTGCGGTGCGACGTGACTTCGTCGGCCGATGTCGACGGACTCATCGGGGCCGCCATCGAGCAATTCGGTGGCTTGGACATCATGGTCAACAACGCCGGCATCACCCGCGACGCGACGATGCGAAAGATGACCGAGGAGCAGTTTGACCAAGTCATCGCGGTGCATCTGAAGGGAACCTGGAACGGCACCCGAGCGGCCGCGGCCGTCATGAGGGAGAACAGGCGCGGCGCGATCATCAACATGTCGTCGCTGTCGGGCAAGATCGGTCTGCCGGGGCAGACGAATTATTCGGCGGCCAAGGCCGGCATCGTCGGCATGACCAAGGCCGCGGCGAAGGAGCTGGCCCATCTCGGCGTGCGGGTGAACGCGATTGCGCCCGGGTTGATCCGGTCGGCGATGACCGAAGCAATGCCGCCGCACATTTGGGACCAAAAGGTCGCCGAGGTCCCGATGGGCCGTGCCGGAGAGCCGAACGAGGTCGCCAGGGTTGCCCTATTCCTGGCCAGCGACCTCTCCTCCTACATGACCGGCACCGTGCTGGAGGTTACCGGGGGACGCTACATGTGAGCGAAGAAATGCGCGGTCTTCGAACGGGTTCGGCGGTGATGCCGCTGGACGGCGTTGTCGTCGTCGAGGTCTCAAGCTTCGTCGCCGCTCCGCTGTGCGGCATGACATTGGGCCAACTCGGAGCCGAAGTGATTCGTGTCGATCCCATCGGCGGTGCTTCCGACTTTCACAGGTGGCCACTGGCGGACAGCGGCACTTCGATCTACTGGACCGGCCTCAACAGGGGAAAACGTTCTGCGGCAATCGATTTACGCTCATCCGATGGCCAAGAGCTGGTCCAGCGGCTGATCGTCGAAGGCGACGGCATCGTGGTGACTAACGCCGCGGGCCTGTCATGGCTCGCGTACGATCGGCTGGTTGAGATGCGCTCCGACGTGATCCACGTCCAGATGCTCGGTCGCGGTGACGGCACAACGGCCGTCGACTACACGGTCAACGCGGCTATCGGGTTTCCGCTCGTCACAGGTCCTGGCAACCACGTCGGTCCGATCAACCATGTGCTGCCGGCCTGGGATGTCTGCTGCGGCCTGTACGCCGCGCTCGCGGTTATGGCCGCGCTGCGCCGCCGTGATGATTGCGGGGCAGGCACCCGCATCAGCTTGGCTCTGGAGGACATCGGGCTGGCCACCGCCGGTAATCTCAGCTTTCTTACCGAGCCACAGGTCAACGGCACACAAAGGCCTCGGCTCGGCAACGCCATCTACGGCCAGTACGGCCAGGACTTCACCAGCCGGGATGGCGTTGGGTTCATGATCGTCGCGTTGACCGGACGCCATTTTCGCGACCTGGTCGAGGTGACCGGCGCCGGCGGGCCGGTTTCGGCCGTTGCCGACGCGCTCGGTGCCGATTTCAGCGCCGAGGGTGACCGTTACCGCTACCGCGAGGTGTTGACGGCATTGTTCGCACGATGGTTCGCCGACCACACCGCCGACGAGATCACGACAACGCTTTCTGGCACCAACGTGCTGTTCGAGCGCTACCGCAGCTTCGCCGAAGTAGTGAACGACGACCGAGTGACCAAGAACCCGTTGTTCTCCCGCCTAAACCAACCCGGAGTCGGGGAGTACCTCGCCGCGGGGTTACCCGCCGCGTTCGACGGAAAGCATCCGGTCAGCGCGCCTGCGCCGTCGCTCGGCCAGGACACCGCCGACCTCCTCACCGGCAGGCTCGGTCTGAACCCCGGCGAGATCACCCGCCTCATCGGCGCGGGGACGATCGCTTGCTGATTAGCGCAGAGAGAGAACCCAGATGACCAAGCTCGCCCAAACCCTCGGCCTTTCCGAGTTTCAGACCGAGATCCTTACGACGGTGCGTGAATTCGTCGATAAGGAAGTCATCCCCAATGCGCCGGAACTCGAACGGACGGACACCTATCCGCAGAACATCGTCGACCAGATGCGGGATATTGGCCTGTTCGGCCTGATGATTGACGAGGAGTACGGCGGACTCGGCGAATCGCTGCTGACTTACGCTCTTTGTGTCGAAGAGCTGGCACGCGGGTGGATGAGCGTCTCCGGTGTACTCAATACCCATTTCATCGTCGCGTACATGCTCCGTCAGCACGGCACCGACGCGCAAAAGCGACGCTTCTTGCCGCACATGGCGACGGGCGAGACGCGCGGCGCGTTCTCGATGTCGGAGCCGGAGTTGGGATCCGACGTCGCCGCGATCCGCACCCGTGCGAAGCGCAATTCCGATGACACGTACACCATCGACGGCCAGAAGATGTGGGTGACGAACGGCGGCAGTTCGACACTGGTGGCGGTGTTGGTGCGCACGGACGAGGGTTCCGATAGGCCGCATCGCAACCTGACCGCGTTTCTTCTGGAAAAACCAGTCGGTATCGGCGAAGTCGTGCCGGGCCTGACGATTCCCGGCAAGATCGACAAGCTGGGTTACAAGGGCATCGACACGACCGAGCTGATCTTCGACGGCTACCAAGCCGGCGCCGAAGACATTCTGGGCGGCACCCCGGGGCAGGGATTCTTCCAGATGATGGACGGCATCGAGGTGGGCCGGGTCAACGTAGCGGCCAGAGCGTGCGGGGTGGGGTTGCGCGCTTTCGAGTTGGCCGTGCGATACGCGCAGCAGCGCAGCACCTTCGGCAAGCCCATCGCGGAACACCAGGCCATCGCTTTCCAATTAGCCGAGATGGCAACCAAAATCGAAGCCGCGCATCTGATGATGGTCAACGCGGCCCGGCTGAAAGATTCGGGTGAGCGCAACGACGTGGCGGCAGGCATGGCCAAGTATCTGGCCAGCGAGCTCTGCTCCGAGGTCACCCAGCAGAGTTTCCGAATCCACGGCGGCTACGGATATTCCAAGGAATACGAGATCGAGCGACTCATGCGCGATGCTCCGTTCCTGCTCATCGGCGAGGGCACTAGCGAGATCCAAAAGCAAATCATCAGCAGGCGGCTGCTGGCCGAATATCAGATATGACTGTCCCCGACTTCGCTTCCCGGCCACAGCTTTCCGAAGATGTCGCCCGATATGTGCGACAGCGGATCCTCGAGGGGACATACGGCGCTGGAGAATACGTTCGGTTGGAGCAACTGGCCGCCGAACTGGGTGTCAGTGTCACACCCGTTCGGGAGGCTTTGCTTGAGCTACGGGCAGAGGGCCTACTCGTTCAGCAGCCTCGGCGCGGATTCATGGTGTTGCCCGTCACCGGCCGCGACATCGCCGATGTGTCCAGCGTGCAGGCCCATGTCGGTGGCGAACTCGCCGCGCGGGCGGCCGGCAACATCACCGCCGAGCAATTGAGCGAACTGGAAGCCATCCAGGCGCAACTGGAAGCGGCTTACCAGGACGACAATCATGAGCGCGCGGTTCGTCTCAACCATGAGTTCCACCGCGCCGTCAACGTGGCGGCTGACTCGCCCAAACTGTCCCAGCTGATGTCGCAGATCACCCAATTCGCGCCCGAGTCGGTTTTCCCCACGCTCGCGGGCTGGGCGGCTCAATCCACGAAGGACCATCGGCGGGTGCTGGCGGCACTGGAGCAGCGCGACCCGAGGCGCGCACGCACGGCCATGGCGGAGCATTTCATGGCGGGTGTCGCGCCGCTGATCGACCACCTGTTGCGTCATGGAGTGGTCGAGAACACCAACGGCGAAGGTATCCGTCGCCGGCGCCGCTGACACTAATGGTCTACGAGCTGCAGCGGCGCGGCGTGTTCCCGACGATCAACCGCCGCGGCCCGTGCCGTGGCGGCCGCTCCCTTCATCGGCCTGCAAGAGCGACTTACAAATGTCGGCGAGACGCTCTAACGCGGCCGCGATTGCCCAGAGCGCCTCGGTTTGCGATGCCCGTCCGGAGGTCGCCGACTCGGGTTGGGCGGGGCCGCTTTCCGAAGAAGTTGGCGCGGGTGCTGCTGGCGCTGTTGGTGCCAGCCGAGGACGCTCATGGGCGCGATCATCGGTCGAGCCGGGACGCGGACCGGCCGAATGCGGCCGCCCGGCCGGATGCGGCGGACCGGCCGGATGCGGCGGACCGGCCGTGCTGATGCGGGGCCGGCCTCCGTCCTCCCACTGAATCCAGTAGTTCAACGAGCCGGCGCGGTCCGCCTTGGAGGCATGGCCGCCTTCGTGGCCATGTTCGAGCGCGCATCCATGCACCCAAGCCGCTTCGTGCGGGCCGATCAGCGCGGCTAATGACCGCTGCGTTTCATCATCTAGCAGCACGGTGGCATAACACCGAGCCGTGGTCATTCGCCCTCGCCCGCCGAAGCCCAGAGCGCATCGGGTTTGGTATGCACGCGTTGCTCACTCCCTCCGGCGGGCACCGGATCCCAGCTTCACGCTGACAATATGCGTACGGAAGCTGGTCAGCCCGCGCTCATGGGAAGTTTCCCGACGTGTCGGCACCCCGCTGGTGGTCGGCGGCGGCAACGAATTGGTTCGCCACCGGCACATGGCAGAGCCGGTCACGAGCAGCCTCAGTGAAGAGCCGTAGCGCCGGCGGGTGATTCGGCTCGGCGTAGTGGGTACGTTTGGTGAGCGATGGACGTGTCGACTCACCCCGCCGAAAACGTCGCGAACGATCCACGGGATCCGGCCGAGGGCAGCCACGTCGAGCACGGCGTCGTCGAGCACCCGACAGCGCAGGATTTCGGGCAGGCCCGAATTCTGCCCGCCGATCGCACGTGGTACAAGCGCGCCGTCTTCTATGAAGTACTCGTCCGCGCGTTTTGCGACTCCAACTCGGACGGCTCTGGCGACCTGCGGGGTCTGACGGAACGCCTCGACTACCTGCAGTGGCTGGGTATCGACTGCATCTGGCTGCCGCCGTTCTACGACTCACCACTGCGCGACGGCGGCTATGACATCCGCGACTTCTACAAGGTGCTGCACGAATACGGCACGGTCGACGACTTCGTCGCCCTGCTCGACGCCGCCCACCGGCGAGGCATCCGGGTCATCACCGATCTGGTGATGAACCACACCTCCGAAGCGCACCCGTGGTTTCAAGAGTCACGCCGCGACCCGGACGGACCATACGGCGACTACTACGTCTGGAGCGACACCAGCGAGAAGTACGCCGACGCCCGGGTCATCTTCGTCGACACCGAGGAGTCGAACTGGACGTTCGATCCGGTGCGCCGCCAGTTCTACTGGCACCGGTTCTTCTCGCACCAGCCCGACCTGAACTACGACAACCCGGCCGTTCAGGACGCGATGCTGGACGTGTTGCGGTTCTGGCTCAGCCTCGGCATCGACGGCTTCCGGCTGGATGCGGTGCCGTATCTCTTCGAGCGCGAGGGCACGAACTGCGAAAACCTGCCCGAGACACACGCCTTTCTCAAGCGTTGCCGCAAGGTGATGGACGACGAATACCCGGGCCGGGTGCTGCTCGCCGAGGCCAACCAGTGGCCGGCCGACGTCGTCGAATATTTCGGCGATCCGGCTACCGGCGGCGACGAGTGCCACATGGCTTTCCACTTCCCCCTGATGCCGCGCATCTTCATGGCGGTCCGGCGGGAATCGCGCTTTCCGATCTCAGAGATACTGGCCCAGACCCCGCCGATTCCCGAGATGGCGCATTGGGGAATCTTCCTGCGCAACCACGACGAGCTGACGCTCGAGATGGTCACCGACGAGGAACGCGACTACATGTACGCCGAGTACGCCAAGGATCCGCGGATGAAGGCCAACGTGGGTATCCGACGGCGGCTGGCCCCACTGCTGGAAAACGACCGCAACCAAATCGAGTTGTTCACCGCGCTGCTGCTTTCGCTGCCGGGATCGCCGGTGATCTACTACGGCGACGAGATCGGCATGGGTGACATCATCTGGCTTGGCGACCGGGACGGGGTTCGAACCCCGATGCAGTGGACACCCGACCGCAATGCGGGCTTTTCGACCGCCAACCCCGGCCGGCTCTACCTTCCGCCGAGCCAGGATCCCGTCTACGGCTATCAGGCCGCCAACGTCGAGGCGCAACGCGACAGCTCCACGTCGCTGCTGAACTGGATCCGCACCATGTTGGCAGTCCGCCGCCGACACGATGCGTTCGCGACGGGCACCTTCCGGGAGCTGGGTGGCTCCAATCCGTCGGTGCTCGCCTATGTGCGGGAAATAACCGACGACGGCGGGGAAAACACCGTGCTGTGCGTCAACAATCTGTCCCGCTTCCCGCAGCCCATCGAGTTGTATCTGCAGCACTGGAATGGGTACACACCGGTCGAGATGACCGGGCATGTGGAGTTCCCGCGGATCGGCCAGCTGCCATACCTGCTGACCCTGCCGGGTCATGGGTTCTACTGGTTCGAGCTTCGCGGGCCTGAGGAGTCGCAATGAGTTCGCCCGCCAATCTGTCCTGGTCGGAGTGGCTGCCTCGGCAGCGTTGGTATGCCGGTCGCACCCGCGAACTGGCGTCCGCCGAAACGGGCAGCGTGGTGTCGCTGCGGGATGACGTCGACCTGGTGCTCGTCGACGTGTCCTATACCGATGGGTCCTCGGAGCGCTACCAGATCATTGTCAGGTGGGACACCGGGCCGATTCCGGAGTACAGCACGGTCGCGACGATCGGTTCCGTCGACGATCGCACCGCCTACGACGCGTTGTATGACCCGTCGGCGCCGCGGTATCTGCTGTCGCTGATCGACTCGTCGGCCGTGATCGGCGATGTCAGGTTCGCCAAGGAGCCGGACGTTTCGCTGCCGTTGGACGCCGCGCCGTGGGTGTTCGACTCCGAGCAGAGCAACACCAGCGTGATCTTCGAGCAAGACGCCGTGTTCAAGCTGTTCCGCAGGGTCACACCGGGCATCAACCCCGACATCGAGCTGAACCGCGTGCTCGGCCGGGCAGGAAATCCGCACGTGGCCCGGTTGCTTGGCTCCGTCGAGATGGCGTTGGGCGGTGACACGTATCCGCTTGGCATGGTCAGCGCGTACGCAGCCACTTCGGCCGAGGGCTGGGACATGGCCACCGCCAGTGTTCGCGATCTGTTCGCTGAGGGTGATCTCTACGCGTACGAGGTCGGCGGCGACTTCGCCGGCGAGTCATACCGACTGGGGGAGGCCGTCGCCTCGGTTCACGCCGCTCTTGCCGAGCATCTCGGGTCGTCGCAGACCGTCTTCCCGGTGGACGCGGTACTCGCGCGGCTGTCGTCGGCCGCGGCGGCGGTGGCCGAACTACGGCCGTACGTGCCGTCGATCGAGGACCGGTTCGGCAAGCTTGCCGACGAGACGATCACCGTGCAACGGGTGCATGGCGACCTGCATCTGGGTCAGGTGCTGCGCACTCCGGAAACGTGGTTGTTGATCGACTTCGAGGGCGAGCCGGGCCAGCCGCTCGAGGAGCGGCGCCAGCCGGATTCAGCTCTGCGCGATGTCGCCGGCATGCTGCGATCGTTCGAATATGCCGCATACCAGCTGCTGGTGAACCAGGAAAACGAGGAGCCGAGCAAACAGCTTGCCGCCAGGGCCCGCGAATGGGTGGCCCGCAACCGCGCCTCCTTCTGTGACGGCTATGCCGCCGCGTCCGGCTCGGATCCGCGCGACGCCGAGCACCTGCTGACCGCATACGAGCTGGACAAGGCGGTGTACGAGGCCGCCTACGAGGCGCGGCACCGGCCCGGATGGCTGCGCATCCCATTGCGGTCCATCGCGCGCCTCGTCGGCTGACCTTCGCAATTCAGATCAACTCGATCGCCTCGGCGATCGAGTTGAGCACGCGGCTGGGGCGGTACGGGTAGCGCTCTACCTCGTCGAGAGTCGTCGATCCGGTGAGCACGAGGATCGTCTCCAGCCCGGCCTCGATGCCCGCGACCACGTCGGTGTCCATCCGATCGCCGACCATGACGGTGTTCTCCGAGTGCGCCTCGATCCGGTTCAGCGCGCTGCGAAACATCATCGGGTTCGGCTTGCCGACGAAATAGGGCTGGCGTCCGGTGGCCCTGGTGATCATGGCTGCGACCGAACCGGTCGCCGGTAGCGGCCCTTCGGCCGACGGTCCGGTCGCATCGGGATTGGTTGCGATGAACCGCGCACCGCCCAGTATCAGCCGAATCGCCCTGGTGATCGCGGTGAACGAATACGTGCGGGTTTCGCCGAGCACGACGAAGTCGGGCTCGACGTCGGTCAGGGTGTAACCCACCTCGTGCAGCGCGGTGGTCAGTCCGGCCTCACCGATCACATATGCAGAGCCGCGGGGCAGCTGATCGTTGAGAAAAGAGGCGGTGGCCAGCGCGGAGGTCCATATCGATTCCTCGGGCACCGTCAAACCCGACCGGGACAGGCGGGCGGCGAGATCTCGGGGGGTGAAGATCGAGTTGTTGGTGAGCACGAGGAAGCGACGATTGTGCTCGGTGAGCTGCTGCAGGAACTCCGCGGCTCCCGGCAGTGCGTGCTCCTCACGCACCAGAACCCCGTCCATATCGGTGAGCCAGCACTGAGCGGATCCACGCATGCCTACCCTCTCTGTCGGCAAGAGTCTTTCAGCTCGGTACCCGCAATACGGTCGTCTGGCCGAAGTGGTGGAGGAGTACGCTGGAATTGATTAGGTGAACTAGCATTCAAAGCGGGCTCACATGGCTCTCACAAGTGGAGGAATAACCAATGGCCAGAACCGACGACGATTCGTGGGACATCACCGAGAGCGTGGGATCGACCGCCCTCGGCGTCGCCGCGGCCCGCGCCGCCGAAACCGACAGCGATGATCCGCTGATTGAGGATCCCTATGCGAAGCTGTTCCTCGCCGCCGCCGGGGACGGGATGTGGAACACGTTCGCGTCGGGCACGTTGTCCGAGGAATTGGCCGACGTCGACGGGGAACTGGGGGTGCGGATGCGGGCGATGCGGGACTACGTGGCTTCCCGCACAGTGTTTTTCGACGAGTTCTTCCTGGCAGCGACAAACGGCGGCGTGCGCCAGGCCGTGATTTTGGCTGCTGGGCTCGATGCCCGCGGGTGGCGCCTGCAGTGGCCGGATGGGACCACCGTTTATGAGCTCGATCAGCCCAAAGTGCTGGACTTCAAGGGCGGAACACTGGCCGCCAAGGGCGCCCGACCGAGCGCTGTTCTCGTTAATGTTCCCGTTGACTTGCGCCACGATTGGCCGAAGGCATTGCGGCAAGCGGGATTTGACACCGCTGCCCCGACGGCGTGGTCGGCCGAGGGCCTGTTGCCCTTCCTTACTGCCCAAGCACAAGACACCCTGTTCGAGCGCATCAACGAGCTGAGCGCACCGGGTAGCCGCATCGCCGTGGAGGCAATGAGCAGCGACGCCTACCACGCGGACGGGTATGAGCGTCAACGCAAGCAGCTGGAAAAGTTCCGGGCAGCCGCCGCCAAGCTGCATCAACGTGAGATGCCTGATGTTGGTGACCTGTGGTATTGGGAAGAACGCACCGATGTCGGCGAGTGGTTGCGGAACAACGGCTGGGAGGTTTCTGTCGCGACGGCAGAAGAGCTACTGAGCCGCCACGATCGGCGCCCGCCCGAGGGCGTCGAGGATGCCACGCCACAGAGCCTGTTCGTGTCGGCGCAGCGATCACAGTACTGAGATCCGCGACGGTTACGTCGCGTCGCGGTCGAACGGCGGGCCGGTCCCGGACCGATCCGCCGGCTGCGATGGTGCAGCCGGTTCCTGCGGCGCAGCACGTTCGTCAGCCAACCCGCTCATCGCGGTGAACACCGAGTCGTCGCCGTCCAGCAGGTGCTTGGTCAACGCCGCCCGCGGCGTCATCCCCCGCAGCCTCTGTAGCTCACTGATCGGCTCACGCAGGTCATCGAATTCCGGTCCAAGCTCCTCACGAAGCTGACTGGTGGCTCCGCTGACATAGTCGCGGGCCTGTCGCAACGCGTTGGCCGTCCATCGGATCGCTCCGGGTAGGCGCTCTGGGCCCAAAACGACCAGTCCGACGATCAACAACACCACAAAGTGCTCCCAGCCGAAGTTGGCGAACATCTAACCGCCTCCTGGATCGACCCTCTGCATGCCCACGGCCGTCCCTACTTTTTCATCGTGATCGCAGTGTCTTGACTCTAGGTCGGCCGATGCGCCGCGGCGAGCGTTGGGCACATAGGTTTTGTGGTCGTGGACGTGATCGCGGTGTCGCACTAGCGACTTGGCGATCTGCCGCGGGGCGGCAACGGTCTCAACGCGTATTCGGTTTGCCCGAGGCTTAGCTGGGTAAGCATTGCGGGTAAGCATTGTGCGGCCGCGACCGCGACGACGAAGGAGATCGACGATGCCGAAGACGACCACGTCGGGATCGGCGAAGAAGAGCGAGCTACCAAGCACGCTGCAGAAGTCCGATGCGAAGGCGCAGCGCACTTTCGCCAAGGCGCACGATTCGGCCGTGAAGGAGTACGGCGAGGGGCAGCGCGCTCACCGAGTGGCTTACGCCGCGCTGAAGCACAGCTATGAGAAGGTCGGCGACCACTGGGAGCCGAAGGGCAAGCGCGGGCCGTCCGACCAACGCGCCAAGAGCGGCGGGCCGAACGCCAAGGGCGCGACCGCCGAGGGGGTCGACGCGAACGCGAGCAAGCAGCATTTGATGGATGTCGCGCGGCGCCTGGACATCCCGGGGCGTTCGTCGATGAGCAAGGACGAACTCGTCTCGGCCATCAAGAAGGCCAACCGGCGCGAGAGCGCGCGCAAGCGCTAGCGGTCGGTGGCAGTCGCATGAACTGGGGGGCTCTCGAAGCCCTCCAGTAGATATCTGCTCTGCTCAGCCGACTCCATCGCCCGGCGGGCCTTCTTCCGTGTGATCAGGATGCCGATCGCGGCCAGCGCCCAGACGCCGTACTGCACCGTCCAGGCCAGGCGGAACGCATCGAATGAGTATCCGCCCGCAGCATCGAGGATCACGCCCATCGACTGCATCACGAGAAGCGACGCGATGAACCCGCCCATGTTGACCATGCCCTGGGCGGTACCCAGCGTGGCTCTCGGATTGAACGTGCGCGCGAAGTCGAACCCGACCATAGAGCCGGGCCCGCCCACCGAGATCACGATCACGAGCAGCAGCAACAGCCACAACGGCGACCGGAACGGCAGCGCCAGCACCACCGCCCACACGGCCGCATTGCTTGCGATGATCGCCAGCACCAGGCGCGATCTGCGGCGCGGATAGCGGCCGGTGAATACACCGACCACGATCCCCGCCGAGATGGCCGCCACCACCGAAATGGACAGCAGCGTGCCCGCAATGCTCGTCGAAACACCCTGTGCCACCGTCAAGTACGGCACACCCCACATCAGCGCGAAGACCGTCACCGAGAATTGCGTGCCCATGTGGGTGAAGAATCCCAGCCGCGTTCCGGGTCGCAGCCACACGGTTCGCACGCTGGTGAGGGTCGTGTGGACGGCAAGTTTCTCTCTCGGGAGGTGGACGTGCGGCGGTGTGTCTTGAACCACTGCGAGGATCAACACGACACACAGCAAGCCGAGCGCCGCGACCGCGACATACGCGGTGGTCCACCCCGAGCCGACCAGGAGAGCGAGGAACGGAACGGCCGACAGCACCTGACCCAACTGGCCGCAGATGCCGGTCAGCTGGGTCACTAGCGGCACCCTCCGGGGCGGGAACCAGTGCGGTACGAGTCTAAGCACCGAGATGAATGTGACGGCGTCGCCAAGACCCACGATCGCCCTCGCCGCGATGGCCGCGGGCAGTGACTCGGTGAGCGCAAGCGTCATCTGGCCGGCCGCCATCAGCACCGCGCCCGACGCGATCAGCGCCTTCGACCCGAACCGGTCCAGCAGAACGCCCACCGGAACCTGCGCGGCCGCGTACACGATGACCTGCAGTACGACAAATGACGACAGCACACCGGGACTGGCGTCGAAACGATGGGCTGCTTCGAGCCCCGACACACCGAGGGTCGTTCGATCCAGGACCGCCAGGATGTAGGCGAACAGTCCGGTAGACCACACGACCCAGGCGCGCAAGGTTGGACAGCCTTTCGTTGAAGAACCCTCGAGTTCCGGCACGCCGCGCTGCGATGCCCTGGTACCCCGTCATCGATAGTAGGAACTCGTGGCCGTTGAGCCACAAAGGCTCTGCTGAGCCCGATGGCTAGACTCGGATAGTTATGGCTGAGCAAGTACGTGGGGTGATCTCCCGCAAGAAGGGCGAGCCGGTCGAACTTGTCGACGTGGTGATTCCCGATCCGGGGCCCGGCGAGGTTGTGGTCGGCGTCACCGCGTGCGGCGTGTGTCATACCGACCTGACCTACCGCGACGGCGGCATCAACGACGAATACCCCTTCCTGCTGGGCCATGAGGCCGCCGGCACGGTGCAAACGGTCGGCTCCGGGGTAACGTCGGTCGAGCCCGGCGATTTTGTGGTGCTGAACTGGCGCGCGGTGTGCGGTCAGTGCCGGGCGTGCCGACGGGGACGGCCGTGGTACTGCTTCGATACCCACAACGCCACCCAGAAGATGACGCTGACCGACGGCACGGAGCTGACACCGGCGCTGGGCATCGGGGCGTTCGTCGACAAGACGCTGGTGCACGCCGGCCAGTGCACCAAGGTTGACCCGTCGGCCGATCCGGCAGTGGCGGGTCTGCTGGGATGCGGCATGATGGCGGGGCTCGGGGCCGCGATCAACACCGGGGCGGTGAGCCGCGACGACACCGTGGCGGTGATCGGCTGCGGCGGTGTCGGTGACGCCGCGATCGCCGGGTCACGGCTGGTGGGCGCCAAGCGCATCATCGCCGTCGACACGGATGACAAAAAGCTGCAGTGGGCCAAGGATTTCGGGGCCACCGACACGATCAACGCGCGCACCACCGACGTGGTGGAGGCCATTCAGGACCTTACCGACGGGTTCGGCGCCGACGTGGTGATCGACGCGGTGGGCCGACCCGAAACCTGGAAGCAGGCGTTCTACGCCCGCGATCTGGCCGGCACAGTGGTGCTGGTCGGCGTGCCAACCCCAGAAATGCGGCTCGACATGCCGCTGCTGGACTTCTTCTCGCACGGCGGGTCGCTGAAGTCCTCGTGGTACGGCGACAGCCTGCCCGAGCGCGACTTCCCGACGATGATCAGCCTGTACTTGCAAGGGCGGCTCCCGTTGGACCGGTTCGTCAGCGAGCGGATCGGCATCGACGGCGTCGAGGAGGCGTTCCACAAGATACATACCGGTGAAGTGCTGCGGTCGGTGGTGATGATGTGAGCCCCGTCGAGCGCGTCATCACCCATGGGAAGTTCGAACTCGACGGCGGCAGCTGGGAGGTCGACAACAACATCTGGATCGTTGGCGACGACTCAGACGTCGTGGTGATCGATGCCGCCCACCGTGCCGCGCCGATAGTCGAGGCGGTGGGCGGGCGCAATGTCGTCGCCGTCGTCTGCACGCACGGGCATAACGACCACGTCACCGTCGCCCCTGAGTTGAGTCAGACGCTCGATGCTCCGGTGCTGATGCATCAGGCGGACGAGGTGCTGTGGCGGGTGACTCATCCGGACAAGGAGTTTCGCGCCCTGGAACCAGACGCCGTGCTGAATGTCGGCGGCGTTGACGTGCGCGCGATCCACACGCCAGGCCATTCGCCCGGGTCGACTTGCCTGTACTCGGGTGAACTCGGTGCGGTGTTCAGCGGCGACACCCTATTCCAGGGCGGCCCCGGCGCGACCGGGCGGTCCTATTCGGACTTTCCGACGATCTTGGCGTCGATCTCGCAGCGACTCGGCAAGCTACCCGAGGAAACGATCGTTTACACCGGCCACGGCGAAAGCACAACGATCGGTGCCGAACTCAGCCACTACGACGAGTGGGTGGCCCGCGGCCACTAACCCGTGATCAGCGGTCGGCGTCGGTGAACCGGATGACGCCGCGAATATTGCGCCCTTCCAGCATGTCCAGATAGCCCTCGTTGATCTGCTCGAGCCTGTACTGCCGGGTGATCATGTCGTCGATGTTCAGCTTGCCGGCCTTGTACATCGACAACAGGTGTGGAATGTCGTAATGGGGATTGCCGCCGCCAAAGATGGTGCCCTGCAGATTCTTCTGCATCAACGTCAGCATCGCCAGGTTCAGCGTCACCTGAGTATCCAGCAGGCTGCCGATCGCGGTCATCACGCAGGTGCCGCCCTTGGCCGTGATGTTCATCCACTTGTCGACATCGTCGCCGTGCACCTCACCGACGGTGACGATCACCTTCTTGGCAAGCCCGCCCGCGGTGACCCCCGCGATGCCCATCAGCGCGGCGTCGATGTCCGGATAGACATGCGTGGCACCGAACTTCAGCGCTTGGTCACGCTTCCACTCGACCGGGTCGATGGCGAAGATGTACCGCGCGCCGGCGTTGACTGCCCCCTGCAGCGCGGCCATTCCCACGCCGCCGACGCCGACGATCGCGACGTCGTCGCCCGGGCGGATGTCCGCGGTACGGGTCGCTGAGCCATAGCCGGTGGTCACGCCGCAACCGACCAGGCACGCCACCTCGAAGGGAATCGACGGGTCGATCTTCACTACCGAGCTCTTGTGCACCACCATGTATGGCGAGAACGTGCCGAGCAGCGTCATCGGGTAGACGTCCTTGCCGTTGACCTGAATGCGGAACGTTCCGTCGGACACCGCCAATCCGCTGAGCAGGCCCGCGCCCAGATCGCAGAGGTTGCGCAGGCCGCCCTGACACGACGGACATTTGCCGCAGGACGGAATGAACGACAAGACGACGTGGTCGCCGGGGGCGACGTCCTCGACACCGGGACCGATCGCGGTGACGACGCCCGCGCCCTCATGCCCGCCGAGTACCGGGAAACCGGCCATCGGAATGCCGCCGGTGACCAGGTGGTGGTCGGAGCGGCACATGCCTGCCGCTTCCATCTGGATCTTGACCTCGTCCTTCTGGGGCTCGCCGATCTCGATCTCCTCGATGGACCACGGCTGATTGAACTCCCAGATGAGCGCGCCCTTGGTCTTCATCTAGAACCTCCACCTGTCTTGACGGCGCCGGCGGCAGAGCGGCGATGCTGCATACGGGGCAGATGCTACGGGGCGGTTTGTGGCGCTCACCACAGGGGCACCGGGGCCTTGCCGAGCGGGAAGTAACCTGGCACCTTCTCACCCGACATGCCCCGCTCGATGCGCTTCTGCATCCCCGCGCTGAGCTTGCCTGCCTTGATCAGGTCCAGGTAGAGGGTCTGCACGTGGCCGAAGTCGAAGAAGTCGCGCTGCCAGTTCCATTTGCCGTCGCCGGCGTAGCGGAACCAGCTGCCGCCGATGCCGTACGCCTCCTGCTCGGAATCGCCGGAGATCTGTTTCCAGAACCCGACGACCTCGCCGATGCGGTCGTCGATGACTACCCGTTGATACGGGTAACGCCAGCCGGCCAGGCCCTCCATCTCCTGCCCGAGCGCGATGTCGCGGATCTCGTCGATGCCGACGCACATCACGTCTTCCTTCGGCCCGATGTTCCAGCCGTAGGTGGCGTCGTCGGTGTAGAAGTTCGCCAAGACGCGCCAGTCGCCGATCCGTTCTGCTTCGCGGTTGGCGTCCAGCCACCGATGGACGACGTCTTCGAGTTCGTTGCGGGGGAACGACGGCATGGTCAGTCTCCTGTTTCTCGAATGGACAGTGCCCGGGTGGGGCATGCACACACGGCCTGTTCGATCTCCGGTCGGACGTCCTCGGGCGGTTCGGAATTGAGGATTTCGACCTGTCCGCGCTTTGGCACCTTGAAGTAACCCGGCGCCTCCAATTCACACATCGCGTGGCCCTGGCACAGGTCCAGGTCGACTTCCACCCGGTAGCCCATGATCGCCTCCGCTAGCTCCGTCGGCGGTAGCGCACGCGGGCCGGTTGGGCGAGCTGCACCACCATCTTCGAGTGATCGTTGCGGTAGCTGTCGGGCGGCTGCGCCATCTCGAACTCGTACTCGCGCAACAACACCGAGAAGATCGCCTTGATCTGCATCGTGGCGAACGCGGCACCGACGCAGCGATGCCGGCCCGCCCCGAACGGAATCCAGGTCCACCGGTTGATCAAATCTTCCTGGCGCGGCTGTTGGTAGCGCTCCGGCACGAATGCGTCCGGGTCGGGGAAATCGTCCGCGATCCGGTTCGAGACCGCCGGCGATGCGGCGACCAGGTCACCGGCATGGATCGGATAGCCCTCGACTTCGAACTCGCCCTTGGCTACCCGCATCAAGATGATCAGTGGCGGATGTAGCCGCAGCGTCTCCTTGAGTACGTTCTCAAGTCGCGGAATCTGGCGCAGCGCGTGGAAACTCACCGACTGACCGTCGGCGTACAGCTCGTCGAGTTCGGCGATCACTTCGGCGTAGGTGTCGGGATGGCGCAGCAATTCAATCAGCGTCCAGCTCGCGGTCCCCGAGCTGGTGTGGTGGCCAGCGAACATCATCGAGATGAACATGCCGGTGATCTCGTCGGCGGTGAATCGCGGCTTACCAGATTCGTCCTTGATGGTGATCAGCACGTCGAGCATGTCGCGATCGCTCTTGTCGGCCGGAGGGTTGATGCGGCGATGCTCCATGATGGTTTCGACCAAGGCCACCAAGCCCACTCGGGCCTCGTCGCGGCGACGGAAACTCTCGATCGGCAGGTAGGCATCGACGTACGCGAGCGGGTCAGTTCCGCGCTCGAGCTCGTGGTACAGGCGCGCGAACCGGGAGTCGAGTTCGTTGCGAAACTTCGTGCCGATCAAGCATGCCGACGAGGTGTAGATCGTCAGCTCGGCGAAGAAGTCGAGCAGGTCGATTTCGCCTTCGTCGCCCCAGTCGGCGATCATTCGGCGCACCTCGTGCTCGATTGTGGTGGCGTGGCCCTTCATCTGCTCGCCACGCAATGCGGCGTTGTGCAGCATTTCCTTTCGGCGCTCGGGGTCGGTGTCGAACACCACGCCCCTGCCGAAGATCGGCGTCATGAACGGATACGCCTCGGCCTGGTCGAGGTCGTCGTCGCTGGACCGGAAGAAGAACTCGTTGGCCTCGGCCCCGGACAGCAGTACGACGTGCTTGCCGGCCAGTCGGAACCAGCCGACGTCGCCGCACTCGTGGCGCACCCGCTGCATCAAGCCGATCGGGTCGGCGCGGAACTCCTCGAGGTGACCGTGTTCGTCGTCGCCGCCGGAGACGCGGGGGACTTCCGTTAGTCCTTGGCTGGTCATCACGTCTCCGGATACTTCAGTTGCTGACGTTCTTTCGATGCGTTGCTAAGCGGTGCCTCCGGCTGTACCTCCATCGACGCGATGTAGCCGCCGCGCGGCGTTTCAGCGACGAACGCGATGGCCCTGGCAAGATCCGAGGCCCGCAGGAAGTAGTCGTGGCGGGCCTGCCCCCATTTGGCCCAATCCGCCAGCATCGGTCCAATCGATTCGGGTGGCAGACTCCAGCCCATGCCCGTCTTCGTCGGGCCCGGATGCACGATCGACGCCCGCACACCGGTGCCCTCGAGTTCCATCTGCAAGTTGGTGACCATCGAGATCAGTGCTGCTTTCGCGGCGCCGTAGGCCCCCATGTGCGGACGTTGGCGCAGCGCCACATCGGAACCCACGAAGATGACGTCACCGCGTCGGCGCTCCACCATTCCCGGCAGCACCGCGGCGGCCAACCGGTACGCACCGATCAGGTGGATCTGGATCTGGGATTCGAACGTGTCGGTACCGGTTTCATGGAGGCGGCCGACGAAAGTGTCGCCGGCGCCGGCGACCAGAACCTCGATGTCGCCGAGCTCCTCCGTCGACCGGTGCACGAAGCCTTTGACCGACTCGGCATCGGTGACGTCGAGCGGAATTGCTAACGCCTCGCCGCCCTCGGCGCAGATCTGCTCGGCGAGCTCGCGGCACTTGTCCACCCGCCGCGCGCCGAGTGCGACCGGGAAGCCCCGGTGCCCCAGCTCCTGGGCGGTTGCCGCGCCGATGCCCGACGACGCGCCGGCAATGATCGCGGGGCGCCGCTTGGGATGGGGTGCAAAGCGGGGCATCAGGCCGCCTTCACCGTCATCGGGAGGTGGGCAAAGCCGCGCACGTTGCTGGAATGCACTCGAACGGCGGCATCCTCGTCGACCTCGTAGCTGCGGATGCGCTTGAACAGTTCGGTCAGCGCCACCCGAGCCTCCATGCGGGCCAGGTGTGCGCCGAGGCAGAAATGCGCGCCGCTGCCGAAACTGACCAGCTTGGAACCGATCTCACGGCCGATGCAGTATTGATCGGCGTCCTCGAACACCCGCTCGTCGCGATTGGCCGAGCCTGGCAGTAGTAACAGCACGTCACCGGCCGGAATGGCGG
Organism: Mycobacterium sp.; assembly: GCF_035640695.1. GTDB lineage: Bacteria > Actinomycetota > Actinomycetes > Mycobacteriales > Mycobacteriaceae > Mycobacterium. The sequence goes on along the minus strand of NZ_DASQVQ010000012.1, from coordinate 26,275 downwards.
CGCCGTACATCGTGATGTCTTCGACGACGTTTCGGGCCAGGATCTGGCTCGAGGTGTCGTAGCGAAGCGTCTCCTCGACCCACAGCGGAATACGGGAGTGGTCTTCGTAGATAGGGGCCATTTGATCCGGGTTCTTGTGGCCCCAATAGGCAGCGTTTGCCAGGAGCTTGGTGGTGGTCTCGTTCCCGGCGACCACCATCAAGAACAGAAACGCCATGATCTCCTGGTCGGAGAGGCGATCACCGTCGATCTCCGCGTCCAACAACGCCGAAGTGAGGTCATTCTGTGCCGTCTTGCGCCGCTCGGACACCATGTCGGCGTAGTAGGCCATCAGATCCGCCGATGCCTGCATTGCCAAACGAGGCACGTCGGCGATGCCCTCGTCGCGGTGCACGACGCCATCGGCAAGCTCGCGGATCCGGGCCCGATCCGGTTCGGGCACGCCCATCAGTTCGGAGATGACGTCCATCGGCAGCTTGCCCGCGAATTCGCCGATGTAGTCGAAGGATGGCGACTGCAGCGCGGTATCCAGATGCTGGACTGCCAGCTCGGTGACCCGCGGTTCCAGTTCCCGAATGCGCCGTGGCGTAAATCCCTTCGACACCAGCGTGCGCAGGCGAAGGTGGCCCGGGTCGTCCATCGCGAGAAACGACATGACGCGGTATGCCTCGGTAGTGCGCGATACCGGATCAAGCGACACGCCAAGCGAATTCGAAAAACTAATGCTATTCCGAAAGCCCTGCAGCACGTCAGAGTGCCGCGACAGCGCCCAGAAGTTCAGCTCCTCGTTGTGATACAGCGGTGCTTCGTCGCGCAGCCGCCGATATATCGGATACGGATCTTCGTGGAACTCGTAATCGTACGGGTTTAGTACCACCGCGGTGCGATCCCTGCTGGCGGTCGTTTCCGTCACCATTCGGCACTTCCCATGATCAGGGCAATGACGCTGTCGAGCCGGTCGGCCATTTGGTAATACGTGATCGATCCGCTGCCGGCCTGCACCAGTGCGCCGTAGAAGATCATCTCCAAAGTCGACAGCACCTCCGGCCACGCGCCGGGCCCGAGCGCCGAGGCGATTCGTCGGCGCACCTCCATGCCGATCTTCTCGCGCACCTGGCGCAGTTCCGGTTCGTCGCCCATCAGCGCGGTAGTGGTCGCGGCCGCCACCTCGGGCTCGTCGGCGACAAGCAGCGCCAGTTCGTGCAGCTGGGAGGTCACCCGCTGCTGGGTGGTCTGGTTCACGTCGGTGAACAGCGGCACCGCCTGTACGCGGCGCAGATACACCTCGGCGATCAACGCGTTCTTCGACGAGAAATACGTGTATGCGGTTGCCGGTGCGACACCCGCCTTCGCGGCCACGGCCCGCATGGTCAAGTCCGAGTAGGACGACTGATGCAGAAGCTCCACTGCGGCGTCGAGCACCTTGCGGATGGTTTTTTCTTGCCGGCGATTGCTGCGACGTGCCCCGAGATCTGTGACCTCAGTCACGGCTTCACTGGACATGTGTCTAGCATATACCGGATCGGGGCCGGGTACACAACTTCCGGGTGAAACGCAAGGGCAGCTCGGCTGATTCGGACGATCCTTGGTTTGCGAGCCGGTCCGCTGCTTGCCCGCTGCGACTGAGAGAATTACTGTGCGCGTAGAATAGGCAGACAAGTGTCCAGGGAGTGTGCCAGTGATGACGACGGTGTCGAGCAGGGTGACGGAGCTGCTGATCGACGGCCAATTGGTCCCGGCCCGGGCCGGGACGTTCCCGACGATCAATCCGGCTACCGAGGAAGCGCTGGGCGACGCCGCCGACGGCGATGCTGCCGACATGGATCGCGCGATCGCCGCGGCGCGGTCGGCCTTCGACGACACCGAGTGGTCGCGGGACACCGCGCTGCGCGTGCATTGCCTGCGTCAGCTGCGCGACGCGTTGAACGAGCATATCGAGGAGCTGCGTGATCTCACCGTCGCCGAGGTCGGTTGCCCGGTGTCGTTGACCGCCGGCGCTCAGTTGCAGGGACCGGTAGACGACCTTGGTTTCGCGATCGACACCGCCGAGACGTTCGAGTGGACAACAAATCTTGGCGCGGCATCACCGTTGGGCATCCCGACAAAGCGGCGGATCGTCCGTGAGCCGTTCGGCGTTGTCGGCGCGATCACGCCGTGGAATTTCCCCCATCAGATCAACTTTGCCAAGCTCGGACCGGCGCTGGCCGCGGGCAACACCGTCGTGCTCAAGCCCGCGGCCGACACCCCATGGTGCGCCGCCGAGGTCGGGCACATTATCGCCGATAAGACCGACTTCCCGCCCGGTGTGGTCAATATCGTCACGTCCAGCGACCACCGGATAGGCGCCCAGCTTGCCGAAGACCCCCGCGTCGACCTGGTGTCGTTCACCGGATCGACCGCGACCGGGCGCGCGGTGATGGCCGCAGCGTCGCAGACGATCAAGAAGGCCTTCCTGGAACTCGGTGGGAAATCGGCATTCATCGTGCTCGACGACGCCGACCTCGCCGGCGCCTGCGCAGTGTCGGCGTTCACCGCCGCAACGCACGCGGGCCAAGGATGCGCGATCACCACCCGGCTGCTGGTACCCAACGACCGCTATGACGAGGCGGTGGCGGCCGCGGCGGGCACGATGGGCTATATCAAGGTCGGAGATCCGACCGATCCGGGCACCATCTGCGGACCGCTGATCTCGGCCAAACAGCGCGACCGCGTGCAGGGGTATCTGGATTCGGCGATCGCCGACGGCGGCTCCTTCGCGTGCGGCGGAGGCCGGCCGGCCGATCTGCCGACCGGCTTCTTCGTCGAGCCGACGGTGATCAGCGGTCTCACCAACGACGCGAAGGCCGCCCGAGAAGAGATTTTCGGGCCCGTGCTGGTGGTATTGGGCTACGACGACGACGCCGACGCGGTCCGCATTGCCAACGACTCACCGTATGGGTTGTCCGGCACGGTGTTCGGCAAGGACCCCGACCGCGTCAATTGGGTCGTGTCGCGGATTCGCGCGGGGACGATCAACGTCAATGGCGGCGTGTGGTATTCGGCAGACATGCCGTTCGGTGGGTACAAGCAGTCCGGAACCGGGCGCGAAATGGGCCGTGCCGGTTTCGAGGAATATCTCGAGACGAAGGCCGTTGCGGAGGCGATGCAATGAGCGAGTCAGCGGCGAGGCGCCGCCCCGAGTCAGCCGCTGTCGGCGGCAGAGGGGAATAAGCGTGGGACGATTCGACAACAAGGTGGCCATTGTCACCGGCTCCGGAGGCGGTATCGGCGCGGCCTATGCGCAGGCTCTCGGCCGCCAGGGCGCCGCGGTAGTGGTGGCTGACATCAACGCCGATGCGGCCGAGGGTGTCGCCAAACAGATCGTCGCAGACGGCGGATCGGCGATCCACATTCCGGTCGACGTGTCCGACCCGGAATCGGCGAAGGCAATGGCCGACCGTACGCTCGCCGAGCTCGGAGGCGTCGACTACCTGGTGAACAACGCTGCCATCTACGGTGGCATGAAGCTCGACCTGCTGCTGACCGTGCCGTGGGACTACTACAAGAAGTTCATGAGCGTCAATCTCGACGGTGCGCTGGTATGTACCCGGGCGGTGTACAAGATGATGGCCAAGCGTGGCGGCGGTGCCATAGTCAACCAATCCTCCACCGCGGCATGGCTGTATGCCAATTACTATGGCTTGGCCAAGGTAGGCATCAATGGCCTGACGCAGCAGCTGTCGCGGGAGCTCGGCGGCATGAGCATCCGGATCAACGCCATTGCGCCCGGGCCGATCGACACCGAGGCCACCAGAACCACAACGCCCCAAGCGATGGTCGCCGACATCGTGAAGGGCATCCCGCTGGCCCGCATGGGCACCCCGGAGGACCTGGTGGGAATGTGCCTGTTCCTGCTGTCCGATGAGGCGAAATGGATCACCGGACAGATCTTCAACGTCGACGGCGGCCAGATCATCCGATCATGAGCGATGGCCACGTCAGGCTCGGCTACATCGGACTAGGCAACATGGGCGCCCCGATGGCCAAGCGGCTGGTCGACTGGCCCGGTGGCATAATCGTTTACGACGTGCGGCCCGAGATGATGGCCCCGCTGGGCGAAGCCGGCGCGACACTGGCCGACAGCCTGGCCGACGTCGCGGGCGCCGACATCATCAGCATCACCGTGCTCAACGACGAACAGGTGCGCGACGTCATCGGCAAGCTGGCGCGACATGCCAAGCCCGACACGGTGATCGCGATCCACTCGACGATCAGCGATAGCACTGCCGTCGAACTCGCCGAAGAGTTGCAGCCACAGGGCATTCACATCGTCGACGCACCGGTCAGCGGGGGAGGCGGGGCCGCCGAGAACGGCCAGCTGGCCACGATGGTCGGCGCCAAACGCCAGGATTACGAGCGCATCAAGCCGGTGTTCAAAAGGTGGGCGTCGCTGGTAATTCACGCCGGCGAACCGGGCGCGGGCACGCGGATGAAGTTGGCCCGCAACATGCTCACCTTCACGTCGTATGCTGCTGCGGGTGAGGCGATGAAACTCGCCGAGGCGGCGGGGCTCAATCTGCAAGCACTCGGGCGGGTTGTGCGTCACACGGATGCGTTGACCGGTGGGCCCGGCGCGATCATGGTTCGCGACGACATGGCGCCGTTGCAGCCGGACCACTGGTTGTACGACGCGTTCACGCACACCCGCGGGCTCGGTGAGAAGGACCTGAGTTTGGCGCTGGCGCTCGGTGAGGCGGTGTCGGTCGAGCTTCCACTGGCGCAGGTGGCGCTTCAGCACTTGGCCGAGGGTTTAGGGGTGCCCGATGCGGCATCGAACACGAAGGAGTGAGCATGGACGAATTGCGCCGCAAGGGCCTCGAGAAGATGAACGAGGTCTACGCGTGGGAGATGCCGGACATGCCCGGCGAATTCTTCGCGCTGACCGTTGATCATCTGTTCGGCACCATCTGGACCCGGCCGGGATTGTCGATGCGCGACAGGCGGATGATGCTGCTCGGTGTACTGACCGCGCTCGGCCAGGAAGAACTGATGGAGGTCCAGGTCAATGCGGTCCTGCAGAATGAAGAGCTGACGCGTGAGGAACTGCGCGAGATTGCGATCTTCCTCACGCACTACGTCGGTTTCCCGCTCGGTTCCAAGCTCGACGGCGCGATCAAACGCGTTGCGGCGAAACGCAAAAAGGCCGAGGAAAGCGGGGCAGCGCGAGACAACAACGACAACGTCAACGATGCCGTCCAGATGCATGTCGGCAAGACGCTCCATGACAAGTAGGTTCGCCAGCCTGTCCCGGGCCCAGCTCGCCACGTTGGTGCCCGAGTTGCTGCTGATCGGTCAGATGATCGACCGTGCCGGAATGGCTTGGTGTATTAAGGAGTTCGGTCGTGACCAGATGCTGCAAGTGGCGATTGAGGAGTGGGCGAGTGCCAGCCCGATCTACACCAAGCGCATGCAGAAGGCGCTGCGCTACGAGGGCAACGACGTCGTCACTATCTTCAAGGGCCTGCAGCTGGATATCGGCGCACCACCGCAATACATGGATTTCCGCTACACGGTGCACGACCGTTGGCACGGCGAATTCCGCCTCGATCACTGCGGCGCGCTGATGGACGTCGAGCCGATGGGTGAGGATTACGTCCGTGGCATGTGCCACGACATCGAGGACCCGACGTTCGACGCCACCGCCGTGGCGACCAATCCGCACGCGCAGGTGCGGCCCATCCACCGGCCGCCCCGAGTGCCCGCCGACCGCCATCCGCACTGCCGCTGGACGGTGATCATCGACGACTCCCATTCACCGGCGACGCCAATCCCGACTCTTGCCAAGGTGCGCCAAACCCGGGCGGCCACATTGGAACTCGACGCCATTGACCCCACGCAGGTGGGCATGGACGACTACGCGGGCCCGCTGTTGTCCGACGTGGACTTCGGCGCGTTCTCACATTCCGCGCTGGTGCGAATTGCCGACGAAGTGTGTCTGCAGATGCACCTGCTGTATCAGGGCTTCGCGCTTGCCGTGCACGCGCGCGCCGATGCCGAACGAGCCCGATCGATCTGCACCCGCCAGCTGATCGGCGTCGGTGGGCTGGCCGCCGAACGCATCCATCACGCGCTGGCCTTACCCGCCGGGCTCGCCGGCGCACAGCGGACATTCGAACTGCATCCGCTGTTCAACCCCGCCGCATACGTCCAGGCCGCGATCACCGATGACGGTGTCCGCGTCCGCCGATCACCCGCTCATGACGACGGGGCATGGATATCGCTGTGCACACCGGCCGAGTACCGTCCGCTCCAAGCGATTGTGCGAGCGGTCGACCCGCATCTCGACGTGGAAGTCGGCGGATCCGACACCGACTGGACCGCTCGGCTGGTTCGGCGCGCCGATGCCGCAAGCGAATTCGGCGAGGTGTCGGTGGCGAAGGTCAGCACCGGCGCCACATTCCAGTTTCAGCCGCGACACTCGCTGCCGCTCACCGTGGTCTAAGCGGCCACGATCAATCGGGCCGACTTGTCGAGCCGGTCGGCGATCTCGGTGTATGAGGCGTATCCCATACCGGCGTACACCAGCGCTCCTGCCCACAGCAGCTGCAGTGATTCGACGACGTCGGGCCGGCCGGCCGGCCCGAGCGCCGCGACCAGGCGTTGCCGGATCTCGCGCCCGATCCGGCTATGCAGGTGCTCGACGTCGGGATTGCGGCCCAGCAGCGCCGCCGTGACCGCGGCGCCGAATGTCGGCTCGTCGGCCATCAGCAACGCGGCGTGGCGAAGCACGGCAACCGCGCGCGAGGCGGGCTCGGCTGAGTCGGTCACCGGTGGCGGGGCCGACGCGAGACGACGCCAGAAGATTTCCGCGATGAGATGCTCCTTCGAGGAGAAGTACGTGTACGCCGTTGCCGCCCCGACGCCCGCTTCGGCGGCGACCATCCGAATGGTCAATCCGGAGAAGCCTTCTCGTCGCAGCACCGCCAGCGCCGCGGCGCTGAGCCGCGCGATCGTGTCGGCCTGTTTCGGTGTCAGTCGGCGCCGCGTCGACTCCAGCGCCACGGGGTCGGACACGTGTCTGGACACTACTGCAACAGTGCGCCGGCGGCAACGCTATGGTGCAGGCATGAGTCGCACAGATGCGGCCCTGTCCGGCCGGCCCGCCGAACTGTTCGAGCTGGCCGAACAGGCAACCGGGTTCATGCCCGCGGACGAGGGCCGCGCGCTGCACGACGCCGCGGCCAGCTACTTTGACCGCGGGGTGGGAATCGAAATCGGCACCTACTGCGGGAAATCCACGATCCTGCTCGGCGCGGCGGCGGAGGCACGAGACAGCGTGCTGTACACCGTCGACCATCACCACGGGTCCGAAGAACACCAACCGGGTTGGGAATACCACGACGCGACTCTGGTCGACGAGGTAACCGGACGATTCGACACGTTGCCGGCGTGCCGACGCAACCTCGATGCGGCCGCACTTGACGACCACGTCGTCGCGGTGGTCGGGAAGTCCGCCGTTGTGGCGCGGGCCTGGCGAATGCCGCTGCAGCTGTTGTTCATCGACGGCGGCCACAGCCAAGCCGCCGCACAGCAGGACTTCGATGGCTGGGCGAAATGGGTGGCAGTGGGCGGCGCTTTGATCATTCACGACGTGTTTGCCGACCCCCGCGACGGTGGCCAGGCGCCGTACCACATCTATCGCCGCGCCGTCGAAAGCGGCGAGTTCAACGAGGTGTCGGTGACCGGATCGCTGCGGGTGTTGGAGCGGGTATCGGGCAGCCCGGGCCGGGACGTCGCGGGCTAGCAGTCGGTGCCAGCTGCCACGCACGCACAGTCGAAGTCGCCCTCCAGCCCATGCGGCAGATCGTGTCCGCGGAAGATGCCACCCGCCGGCGTGGTCGCCGACAGCGCGTCGGCGGCAAGGATCATCGCCGCGCCCGTCCAGGTGGTCTGCTGCTCGGGCCACCGCTTGCCGTCGGCGAACACCAGTCCTGTCCAATACGAGCCATCGCCTTCACGCAGGTGCTGCATCGCCGTGAACTGCTCCAACGCGGCGGTCCGGTGGCCGAGTGCATCGAGGGCAATCACGAGTTCACACGTCTCGGCGCCGGTTACCCAGGGCCGGTCGACAACGCAGCGCACGCCGAGCCCGGGGACGACGAAGTCGTTCCACCGCTGGCCGATTCGCGCGGAGCCGGCGCGGCCACGCAAGGCGCTGCCGAGGACCGGGTAGTACCAATCCATTGAGTGCCGGTTCTTTTCGGCGAAGGCCTCGGGATGCCGGGTGATCGCATGGCCCAGCCGCCCGAGCGCGATTTCCCAATCGGGTTGCGGGTCGTCGACGAAGTTGGCCAGCGCCAGCGCGCAGCGGATGCTGTGGAACATGCTTGCGCATCCTGTCAACAGGGATTCCTCGACTGGCCCGGTGGGCCCCGCGCCCCAACAGATTTCGCCATCGCTCGCCTGGAAATCCAGCACGAAGTCTATTGCGGAATTAACCACCGGCCACATCGTCGCCGCAAACGATCGGTCGCCGGTGATCAGAACGTGATGCCACACGCCGGTCGCAATGTAAGCGCAGAAATTCATGTCGCTGTTGGGGTCTTCGACCACACCGCGGCGGACTTGCAACGGCCACGACCCGTCCGGTCGCTGGGTGGCGCGGCACCAGTCGAATGCGGCGCGGGCCGGCTCCGTTAGTCCGACCGCGGTAAGTGCCATCGCGCACTCCACGTGGTCCCATGGGTCGGTGTGCCCGCCGTCGAACCACGGAATGGCCCCCGACGGTTCCTGTGCGGCCGCGATGGCGAGTCCGGTCTGATGGGATTCCTCAGGCGTCAGGACGCCTGGCACCCAGGGTGCGTCACACCAGCGCAACGGCCGCCTCCGGTTTCGCGAAGTACAGTGCCACGCTCTTGCCTACCAATGGGTTCAGCGCCGACTCGGCGAGCCGGGTGACTGCGGGTCGACGCATGAGATCCCAGACCAGCAGATGGTGATAGACGGCGACGAATGGATGCTCCGAACGTGATACCCCGACAGCACATTTCAGCCACCAGAACGGGGAATGAAGGGCGTGGGCGTGATGCCGGTGCGTCAGCACCATCCCGCCGGCAGCGATCTTGTCACGCAGTTGGCTGGCGCGATAAATCCGGACGTGCCCACCCACGTTGCTGTGATATTCCTGGGACAACAACCAGCACAGTCGCTCGGGAAGCCAGCGTGGAACCGTCACCGCGAGCGTTCCGCCGACCTTGAGCACCCGGATCAGCTCGGAGATCGCCGCGTCGTCTTCAGGGATGTGCTCCAAGATCTCTGACGCGATCACGCAATCAAAGGTCCGATCGGGGAACGGCAGGCTCCGCGCGTCACCGGTGACGGCTTCGGCGGTGGCCGACGCAGGTGCCTCACCGTTGTCGGCCATCGCGCGCAGTATCTCGTCGACCTCATGTAGCTGCGCGGTGTCCCGATCGAACGCGACGACGTCTGCGCCGCGCCGGTATGCCTCGAAGGTGTGACGACCGGCCCCGCAACCGACGTCGATGACTCTTGCCGCCGGACCGATCCCGAGCCGATCGAATTCGACCGTCAGCACTCCGGCGTGCTTTCGTTCGCCACTCTGGCAATCGCTCGCTCGTAGACCCGGACGGTTTGGGCCGCTACCGATTCCCAGCTGTACACGTCGAGGGCCCTGCGTCGGCCGGCGACGCCCAACCGTCGCCGCCTCTCGGGGGAGTCGAGCAATGCGGCTAGCGCAGTGGCTAATTCGTCGACATCGCCGGGCTTGACGAATTCGGCGCAGTCGCCCTCGGTGCCGAGCACTTCAGGTAGTGCGCCGACCCGGCTGGCGACGATCGGCGTGCCGCTGGCCATGGCCTCGACCGCGGGCAGCGAGAAACCTTCGTATAGCGAGGGTATGCAGGCCAATTCCGAAGAAGCGAACAGCGCCGCCAGCTCCGAATCTGACAACCCGCTGGTGATGTGGACGATGTCGGAGATGCCCAACTCTGCAATCAGCTTGCCGGTGGGTCCGTTGGGCTCGACCCTGGCGACCAGTTGGAGCTCGAGGTCGTGGTGAACGCGAAGCCTGGCCACCGCATGAAGCAACGTTGCGACGCCCTTGAGTGGGGTGTCGGCGCTGGCAATCGCAATGATGCGACCGGCTTCTCGCGGCTCGGGTGCCGGCTTGTAGAGCGCGGTGTCGACGCCGAGGGGCACGACGTGAAGCTGGCTGGGCACCACACCGAAGTCCGAAGCGATGTCGGCCGCCGACGACGACGAAACCGTGAGCAGGTCCGGAATCTGGCGCGAAACTTTTTGCTGCATCTTGGCGAAGCCGTACCAGCGGCGCACCAACGGTTTACGCCACCATCGGGCCGCGGCGAGATCCAGGACCAGGTCGCGGGTGATCGGGTGATGCACGGTTGCCACCACCGGCAGGCCGGCCGCGGCGATCTTCAGCAGCCCCGGCCCGAGGCTCTGATTGTCGTGCACCACATCAAAGTCGCCGGCGCGTGCCGACAGCAGGCGGGACGCACGTAGGCCAAAGGTGCGCGGCTCCGGGAAGCCGGCCGTCCACATGGTGGCCAGCTCGAGCAGGTCGATGCGATCGCGAATCTCGCTGGGCCACGGAACCCGAAACGGGTCCGGCTCGCGGTACAGGTCGAGGCTGGGCACCTTGCACAACACGACCCTCGGGTCCAAACCGTCCGGATACGGCTGACCCGAAAACACCTCGACCTGGTGTCCGAGTTCGACCAACCCATGGCTGAGGTGACGCACGTACACCCCTTGCCCGCCGCAGTGCGTCTTGCTGCGGTAGGACAACAACGCAATTCGCATCCTCAGTCCCTCACCAGAGTCGGCCGTTGTGAAACTTACGTGACCCAGTGCCGGATCCGGACAGCCGCGTTGTCGTGGTCGTTATCAACGTGACGAATGCCAGCGCAAGATTCCGTCAAGCCGCTCGAAGCATTCGCTACAACGTCGGGCGGTCATCGGCAATCCTCGAGCATTCTGGACATGTGTCCGGACTATAGTTCGAGTCGATTCGCTGCGCAATGCGCCCACATTGCCGGTGAGCAGGAGCAACATGTCCGAACCACGTGGTTTGGACCGGGTGCGGCGCGGTCATCGTCGGACGCAGCCGCGGCAGCGGCTGGGCCGTGGCGGAGTTGCTGGCCGGGCGTGGGGCGGCTACGAGCGGCGCGACGAGATGACCGTGCGAGCATCACGGGACCCCGCGCCGGCGGAATACGTTGCGCCGGTTATCTCGGTCACTCCCCGGGCTGCACCGGATGTTCGGTTGACTTGTGAGCGGTCAGCAGAATTCGGTCGAGTTGATCACGAACCTGCTCCGGAAGTAGCGACGCCGTCGTGACAGCCGAGACAAATCGCGCGGCGATGTGACGCAGCTTCACGTTGGTCTGCTTGGAGCGCCACGCCAGCATGTCGAAAGCCTTGTCGGCCGACATGCCGTAGGCCAGCATCAAAATGCCGATTGCTTGATTGATGACGGCACGGTTTTTCGCGATCTGGGCGACAATTTCGTCGACGGAGTGGCGGATGTCGGCGTCGAATTCGTCGGTGACATCGACGTAGAAGCCCGTCGTGCCGATGATTTGGCCGTCCCCGTCGCGCAAGCGGTCGCCCACGACCACCACGACGTGGGTCTTGCCGCGGGTGTCGATGATGCGGTGGCGACTGGAAAACGGGACCCCGTGCTCGCGGACCTGCTCGATCAGCTCGGCGACGGTCGGTTTGTCATCGGGATGCTTGTGAGACAGGACCAGCTCGGTCGTCGGGGTTACTGTTCCAGGCTGGTATCCGTGCATCATCGCAACGGCATCTGACCATTCCCAGCGGTCGTCCTTCGCGAGATAGCGGAAAACTCCAACGTGCGGCCAATGCGGGCCGGGGGAGTCAGGCCGCCCGTTCTCCGTCACTAAGTAATTGTCACACCGCCTCGGCTCCGGCGATGTCGGATGGCGATCTAACCTCCGTGCAGTGCTTTCGCGAGTGCGCGGATGTCGTCGACGTCGACCTGATAGCCGGGAAAGTACACGCAGACGCGCTCGGCAACGTCCGCGAAGCGGGCAAGGATTTCCTGCGCGCACTCCTCGGGAGTGCCGCGCACCGCGAGGGTGGTGAGCAGGGTCTCGTCGATCAGTCCGGTCATTTCGTCGACGGCCAAGCGCTTGGACAACACGTTGAGTTGGGGCTGCAAGTCGGGTCGGCCCTCGATCTCCAGTACCGGTGCGTAGGCGGGTGTGGAGCCGTAGAAGCCCAACAGCATGCGCGCGCCCCGCGACGCCGCGGCGAGTTCCTCGTCGGTGCGGCCCATTGCGGCGATCACCTGCGGCACAATGTCGAAATCGGTCCTCCCGCGACCAGACCGCGCGAGCCCGGCGTCGACCGCGGGCAGCGTTCGCTCACGGAAGTGCCGCGCCGAGTGAAAGGGCATCATCAGCAGGCCATCGGCCACCTGCGCCGCGGTGCGGGTCATCACCGGGCCGAGCGCGCCCAGATAGATGGGCGGCGCGCCGTATGGGTTGGGCCCGGGACTGAAGTTCGGCGGCATCAGCGTGTGCTTGCTGAATTCGCCCCGAAACTCAAGCCGGTGTCCGTGCTGCCACGCATCGAAGATCGCCCGAACGGCCAGCACCGTTTCGCCCATACGCGCGGCCGGGCGGCTCCAGCTGGTCCCATACCTGTTTTCGACGTGTGCGCGCACCTGTGACCCCAGACCGAGCCGGAATCGCCCGCGGGACAGCAGTTGCAAGTCGTATGCGGCATGGGCGAGATGAAGAGGGCTGCGCGGCAACGCGATTGCCACATTAGTCATCAGTTCGACGTCGGCCACCGGCGCGGCCGAGGCCAGTGGCAGGAACACGTCGTGTTGACCCTCGAAGGTGAACAAGCCGTCGACGCCTGCGGCGGCGAGTGTCTTGGCGCGCTCTGCGGCGCGGTCCGGGCTGGCGTCGAGTTGCACATGCAGGAACATCTGCGGATTGTTGCACCCTCGGGCCGGCCGGGGTCGCAACCGATTCGCTGCGCGAGCCAGACGGGTAACACCTCGAGCACAGTGTGGCACTACGCGCGGAAGGGAGCGCGTGCCTTGGCCGGGGACGCTAACCTGACGTATCCCAGCGGGTTGAGCAGCAGCCCGGAACTGCTCATGCCGCCGAGGAGGTGGTCTGTGGTCCTGGCATCCCCTGCCTATCCCACCCCGAAGCCCACGACAGCACCCCTAGTCGCCGCCGACTGGGGTCTGCACGGTCACGCCGCGAGCAGCACACTATGCCGCGCGATCGGTTACATCCACGAGAACGCCCACACCGACGTCGGGCTCGACGACATCGCCGAAGCCATTCACCTGACTCCACGTGCGGTGCAGTACATGTTCCGGCGCCAGCTCGACACCACACCGCTGACCTATCTGCGCTGGGTGCGGCTTCAGCATGCGCATCGCGAACTGCTCGCCGCCAACTCGCACGCCGATACCGTCACCGCGATCGCGGCCAAGTGGGGATGGGCGCACCCGGGCCGATTCAGTCAGGCCTATCGGGCCGTGTTTGGTCAGCCGCCGAGTCGGACACTGCGCGAACGGCAGGCGTAGTGACGCCGGCCAGCGGCCTCAGATTTTCTCGATAGCTCAGTCACCGGTCCCCTTGGTGCGGCGTTCAACTTGAACTCACTGCCCAGCGGATAGACCGGGGACGCCCGCGACGGAATCGCGCCACGCCGCACCGCGCCAAAGGTGATGCAGTTGTGACCTGTGGCGTTCATGTGAAATCTGAGGCCGCTGTCGTACTCTGTGGCTCGTGTCCATATCGCGCCGTGACTTGCTGAAGCTGGCGGCAGCGATGCCGGCCGCCCTCGGCGTTGGCGGGACTGTGGACGCCATCACGTCGGTCGTGCCGGCGACGGCTCACGCCGAACCGGTCGTGCAGCCCATCGGGATTGTGCTCGACTATGCGGCCGGTGTGATCGCCGCCAATGCGATCAAGGCGGCCGGCGCCCGCGGCGTGATCCGGTACGTGTCGGACCGCCGCCCCGGCGGTGAGTGGATGAAGGGCAAGCCGATCGAGCTGCCCGAGGCCCGTGACCTCTGCCAGAACGGCTTGAAGGTCGTGTCGTGCTATCAGTACGGCAAGCAGGACACCGCCGACTGGCTCGGCGGGCAGGCCGCCGGGGTCAGGCACGCACAGCGCGGTTGGCAGTTGCACGTTGCGGCGGGCGGCTCGTATGGGGCGCCGATCTACGCCTCAATCGACGACGACCCGACGTTCGACCAGTACAAGCGGCAGGTCGCGCCGTATCTGCGCGGTTGGGAGACGGTGCTGGGGCATCAGCGCGTCGGCGTCTATGCCAACTCCAAAACCATCGACTGGGCGCTGCAGGACGGCCTGGGCTCCTATTTCTGGCAGCACAACTGGGGTTCGCCGCAGGGGTTCACGCACCCGGCCGCGCACCTGCACCAGATCGAAATCGACAAGCGCAGCGTCGGCGGCGTCGGCGTGGACGTCAACCACATCCTCAAGCCGAGATTTGGCCAGTGGGACTAAATCGGAGGCCGGCAACTTACCTCGCAGTAGGGTCGACAGCAAACATTTGACAGTGACTGCCAATCCTTGACATTGTTGTCGCGCCCTAACAAGTGCTTGGCCGGACGAGCGTGATCGCCGAACTTGCCAGGGAATTTTTAAGTAACGATTCGATAACAATCATGCTGTGATCAGCACCGTTGCGCCTACTCAACCGTAACCACTTACATGCAGGACGTTTGTCCGACGGGGTTCAACCGGTTGTCAGGCCCGGTGTTACCTCCGCCACGGTTACCCGTCCGTAGAACTCGTCAGTAACCATTTTCGCGACAGGATTGACCCTCGGTCTTATGACACTCTTATGGCAGCCGGCGGAGCCGTCCGAGCTGGTTGGGCCGGCTCGCAGACCCGCCGGCGCGCACCGAAATCAGTCGGAAGTCCGGCTGAGATTCGACGGGGAATCATCACGCCTTCGCGAGCAGCGCAGGTCAGCAGTGCGGAACACGGGCCGAGACACGACACGCGATAAGCATCGAAAAGCACCGAGGAGATAGCCAGACGTGACGATCTACGAATACGAGAGAGTGTCCGCTGACCGCGACGGTGGACCCGGGGCACCGGAGGCCGGCGCGCACGCGCTGGTGGATCGTCTCAATGCCGGCGAACCGTACGCCGTCGCATTCGGTGGCCAGGGCAGCGCCTGGCTGGAAACTCTTGAAGAGCTGGTGTCGACCGCGAGCATCGAGGCCGAGCTGGCCACGCTGGCTGGCGAAGCGGACTTGCTACTCGAGCCGGTCGCCAAGGAGCTGGTGGTGGTCCGCCCGATCGGCTTCGAGCCGCTGCGCTGGGTGCGCGCACTGGCCGCCGAGGAGCCGGTGCCCCCCGTAAAGCAGTTGACATCGGCGGCGACATCGGTGCCCGGGGTCCTGCTCACGCAGATCGCGGCCATCCGGGCGCTGACCCGGCAGGGCATGGACTTGACCGCGTCGCCTCCGGTGGCGGTTGCCGGCCACTCCCAGGGCGTGCTGGCTGTCGAGGCGCTCAAGGCCGGCGGCGCCAGGGACGTGGAGCTGCTGGCGATGGCGCAGCTGATCGGCGCCGCCGCCACACTGGTGGCCCGTCGCCGTGGAATCGCCGTGCTCGGGGACCGGCCGCCGATGGTGTCGGTGACCAATGCCGACCCCGATCGCATCCACGAGCTTCTCGAGGAATTCGCCGAGGACGTGCGCACGGTGCTGCCGCCGGTGTTGTCGATTCGCAACGGCCGGCGCTCGGTCGTCATCACCGGCACTCCCGAGCAGCTGTCGCGCTTCGAGCTGTACTGCATGCAGATCGTTGAGGCGGAGGACGCCGACCGCAAGAACAAGCTGCGCGGCGGCGCAGTGTTCAACCCGGTCTTCGAGCCCGTTCAGGTCGAGGTCGGCTTCCACAGCCACCGGCTCGCCGACGGCGTCGACATGGTCGGCCGCTGGGCGGAGCAAGTCGGCATCGACGTCGATCTGGCCCGCGAGATGACGGAGGCGATCCTGGTGCGCCAGGTCGACTGGGTCGACGACGTCACCGCGCTGCACAACGCGGGGGCCCGCTGGATCCTCGACCTCGGACCCGGCGACATCCTGACCCGGCTCACCGCGCCGGTCATCCGCGGCCTCGGCATCGGCATCGTTCCGGCGGCCACCCGCGGCGGCCAACGCAACCTGTTCACCGTCGGCGCGGTGCCGGAGGTGGCCCGCCCGTGGTCGAGTTACGCACCGACCGTCGTCACCCTGCCCGACGGCGCGGTGAAGCTGTCGACGAAGTTCACCCGGCTCACCGGCCGGTCGCCGATCCTGCTCGCCGGCATGACCCCGACGACGGTCGACGCCAAGATCGTTGCGGCGGCGGCCAACGCCGGCCACTGGGCCGAACTGGCCGGCGGCGGGCAGGTCACCGAAGAGATCTTCGCCAATCGGATCCAAGAACTGACCACGTTGCTGGAGCCGGGCCGCGCGATCCAGTTCAATTCCCTGTTCCTTGACCCGTATCTGTGGAAGTTGCAGGTCGGCGGCAAGCGGCTGGTGCAGAAGGCTCGCCAATCCGGTGCACCGATCGACGGTCTTGTGGTCAGTGCCGGCATTCCCGATCTCGAGGAGGCCGTGGAGCTGATCGACGAACTGAACGGCATCGGCATCGCTCACGTCGTGTTCAAGCCCGGCACCGTTGAGCAGATCCGTTCGGTCATCCGCATCGCCGCCGAGGTGCCCACCAAGCCGGTGATCATGCACATCGAGGGCGGCCGCGCCGGAGGGCACCACTCCTGGGAGGACCTCGACGACCTATTGCTGGCCACCTACTCCGAAATCCGGGCGCGGGCCAATATCACGGTTTGCGTCGGCGGCGGCATCGGAACGCCGGAACGCGCGGCCGAGTACTTGTCCGGCCGGTGGGCCGAATCGCACGGTTATCCACTGATGCCGATTGACGGCATCCTGGTCGGCACCGCGGCAATGGCCACCAAGGAATCCACTACATCGCAGTCGGTGAAGCGGATGCTGGTCGAGACCAACGGCACGGATAAGTGGATCGGAGCCGGAAAAGCTCAGGGCGGCATGGCTTCTAGCCGCAGCCAGCTCGGTGCCGACATCCACGAGATCGACAACACCGCGTCGCGCTGCGGCCGGCTGCTCGACGAGGTCGCCGGTGACGCCGAGGCGGTAGCCGCGCGCCGCGATGAGCTCATAGCCGCGATGGCCAGCACCGCCAAGCCGTACTTCGGCGACGTCGGTGAAATGACGTACCTGCAGTGGCTGCGCCGCTACGTCGAACTGACGATCGGCGAAGGCAACAGCACCGCCGACACCGCGTCGCCGGGCAGCCCGTGGCTGGCCGACACGTGGCGCGATCGGTTCGAGGAGATGCTGAAGCGCGCCGAGTCTCGGTTGCACCCAAAGGATTTCGGTCCGATCGAGACGCTATTCTCCGACACCGAACTTCTGGAGCGCCCGGACGACGCGATTGCGGCACTGCTGGCGCGTTATCCCGACGCCGAGACCATCAAGCTGCATCCGGCCGACGTGCCGTTCTTCGTCCAACTGTGCAAGACGCTGGGCAAGCCGGTGAATTTTGTGCCGGTGATCGACCAGGATGTGCGCCGGTGGTGGCGCAGCGACTCGCTGTGGCAGGCGCACGACGAGCGCTATGACGCCGACCAGGTGTGCATCATTCCCGGCACTGCGTCCGTCGCCGGCATCACCCGCCTCAACGAACCCGTCGGCGAGCTGCTGGACCGATTCGAGCAGGGCGCCGTCGACAACGTGCTGGCCGCGGGCGTGGAGCCCGAACGCGTCCCGACCCGGCGTCGGGGACGCATCGACGTCACCGGTCCGCTGGCCGTGGTGCTAGACGCCCCTGACGTGTTCTGGGCCGGACGCATCGCAACCAACCCGGTGCACCGCATCGCCGAGCCGGGCGAGTGGCAGGTGCGCGAAAGCCACCGGGCGGGCGGCAGTGAGGCGACGGAGGGCTACCCAAGCGCGACACATCCTTCCACTGGTGCGCGGCTGGAAGCGGCAGGCGACGGCAGCGTCGTGCTCAGCGTGCCGTTATCGAGGACCTGGATCGATATCCGGTTCACGCTGACCGACGCGAGCATCGACGGCGGCGCCCCGGTCGTGTCGACAGAGGACGCCGCCACTGCGATGCGGTCGGTGCTCGCGATCGCCGCGGGCGTCGACGGCCCCGGCTCGCTGCCCCACGTTCACGACGGCACCGCCCGCGTGACGGCCCAGTGGAACCCCGAGCACGTAGCCGATCACACGGGCGTCACCGCGACGTTGGGTGCGCCTCTGGCGCCGACCCGCACGGTGGTGCCCGACGCGCTGGTTGGCCGCTGCTGGCCCGCGGTTTTCGCGGCGATTGGCTCGGCGGTGACCGACGCCGGCGTGCCCGTGATCGAGGGTCTGCTCAGCCTGGTGCACCTGGATCATGCCGCCCATCTGACCAACCCTTTGCCGACCGAGTCCGCCGAATTGATAGTAACCGCAACGGCTTTGGCCGCGACCGACACCGAAGTGGGCCGTGTGATTCCGGTATCGGTCACGATCGCAGGCCTTGACGGCACCGTGCTGGCGAGGCTGGAGGAGCGCTTCGCGATTCGCGGCCGCACCGGTGTCGCGGAGCTCACCGATCCGGTGCGCGCCGGGGGAGCGGTGTCCGACAACGCCACCGACACGCCACGGCGGCGCCGCCGTGACGTCACTATCACCGCACCGACCGACATGCGGCCGTTCGCGGTGGTCTCCGGCGACCACAACCCGATTCACACCGATCGCGCCGCGGCACTGCTTGCGGGGTTGAAAGCGCCGATCGTGCATGGGATGTGGCTCTCGGCGGCCGCGCAGCACGTCGTCGCCGCCACCGATGGCAAGCCGGCGCCGCCGGCCCGGCTGATCGGTTGGACGGCCCGTTTCCTCGGTATGGTCGAGCCGGGCGCAGAGATCGACTTCCGCGTCGACCGTGTCGGAATCGACCAGGGCGCGGAGATTGTCGAAGTTGCCGCCAGAATCGGTTCCGAGCTGGTGATGTCGGCGACCGCGCGGCTGGCCGCGCCGAAGACCGTCTATGCGTTCCCCGGCCAGGGCATCCAGCACAAGGGCATGGGCATGGAGGTCCGGGCCCGGTCCAAGGCCGCCCGCAAGGTGTGGGACTCCGCCGACAAGTTCACCCGCGAGACGCTGGGCTTCTCGGTGCTGCACCTGGTCCGGGACAACCCGACCAGCTTGATCGCCGCGGGTGTGCATTACCAGCATCCCGAGGGCGTGCTGTATTTGACGCAATTCACGCAGGTCGCGATGGCGACCGTCGCGGCGGCGCAGGTCGCCGAGATGCGCGAGCAGGGCGCGTTCGTCGAGGGCGCGATCGCATGCGGGCATTCGGTCGGCGAGTACACGGCGCTGGCCTGCGTCAGCGGGGTCTACGAGCTCGAGGGGCTACTGGAGGTGGTTTTCCACCGCGGCTCCAAGATGCACGACATCGTGCCGCGCGATGAGCTCGGCCGGTCCAACTACCGGCTGGCCGCGATCAGGCCCTCGCAGATCGACCTCGCCGACGCCGACGTACCTGCATTCATCGACCAGATCGCGGCGAATACCGGAGAATTTCTCCAAATCGTGAACTTCAACCTGCGCGGTTCTCAGTACGCGATAGCTGGCACGGTTCGCGGCCTCGAGGCGCTGGAAGAAGAAGTTGAGCGGCGTCGTGAACTTTCCGGCGGCCGTCGCTCGTTCATCCTGGTGCCCGGCATCGACGTGCCGTTCCATTCGTCGGTGCTGCGGGTGGGCGTCGCCGAATTCCGTCGTTCGCTCGAGCGCGTGATGCCCGTCGACAAGGATCCCGACCTGATCATCGGGCGTTACATCCCGAACCTGGTGCCGCGGCCGTTCACGCTGGACCGCGACTTCATCCAGGAGATCCGCGACTTGGTGCCCGCCGAGCCGCTCGACGAGATCCTCGCCGACTACGACACCTGGAGGAACGAGAAGCCGCGCGAGATGGCCCGCAAGGTGCTGATCGAACTGCTGGCCTGGCAGTTCGCCAGCCCGGTGCGCTGGATCGAGACGCAGGATCTGCTGTTCACCGAGGTGGCGGCGGGCGGTCTTGGGGTGGAGCGGTTCGTCGAGATCGGCGTCAAATCGGCGCCGACCGTCGCAGGGCTCGCCAGCAACACCCTGAAGCTGCCCGAATATGCCCACAGCACAGTCGAAGTGCTCAACTGCGAGCGTGACGCCCCGGTGCTCTTCGCCACGGACACCGACCCAGATTCGGACGTCGACGAGCCATCGCCCGAGCCGGTGGCGGTCGAGGCGCCGGGTGCGGGGGCCGCACCGGGTGCTGGGGAGGCCGCGGCTGCGGGGGCTGCGCCGGCTGCGGGGGCCGTACCGGCTGCGGGGGCCGCGCCGCAACGGCCGGCGGGCGCTCCCTCGGGCGGTCCGCGCCCGGAGGACCTCGCGTTCGACGCTGCCGATGCCACGCTGGCGATGATCGCGCTGTCGGCCAAGATGCGGATCGACCAGATCGAGCCGCTCGACTCGATTGAGTCGATCACCGATGGGGCGTCGTCGCGGCGGAACCAGTTGCTCGTTGACCTTGGGTCGGAGCTGAACCTCGGCGCCATCGACGGTGCGGCCGAGGCCGACCTTGCCGGCTTGAAGTCGCAGGTAACAAAGCTGGCCCGGACGTACAAGCCGTTCGGCCCGGTGCTCTCCGACGCGATCAACGACCAGCTGCGCACGGTGCTTGGCCCGTCGGGCAAGCGGCCGGCCTACATCACCGAGCGGGTCAAGAAGACTTGGGAGCTCGGCGAGGGGTGGGCCAAGCACGTGACCGTGGAGGTCGCGCTCGGTACGCGCGAAGGCAGCAGCGTCCGCGGCGACAGCCTCGGCGGGTTGCACGACGGCGCGCTGGCCGACGCGGCGACGGTCGACAAGGTCATCGACGCGGCGGTCGGTGCGGTGGGCGCGCGGCACGGTATCGCGGTAGCGCTGCCGGCGGCCGCCGGCAGCGGCGGTGCGACCGTGGACGCCGCCGCGCTGGGTGAGTTCACCGAGCAGATCACCGGGCGTGACGGCGTGCTGGCCTCGGCGGCACGGCTCGTGCTGAGCCAGCTCGGTCTCGACAGTCCGGTCACCGCGCCGGAGACCGCAACCGACGCCGAGCTGATCGATCTCGTCACGGCCGAATTGGGCTCGGACTGGCCGCGATTGGTGGCGCCGGTGTTCGACGCCAAGAAAGCGGTGCTGCTCGATGACCGCTGGGCCAGTGCCCGCGAGGATCTCGTAAAGCTGTGGCTGATGGACGAGGGCGAGATCGACGTGAACTGGCCGATGCTCTCGGAGCGGTTCGAGGGCGCCGGTCATGTCGTCGGTACGCAGGCCACATGGTGGCAGGGCAAGGCCCTGGCCGCTGGCCGCAACATCCACGCGTCGCTGTTCGGCCGCGCGGCCGGCGGCGCGGAGAACCCGGGCAAGGGCCGTTACAGCGACGAGGTCGCTGTGGTGACCGGCGCCTCGAAGGGTTCGATTGCTGCGTCGGTGGTTGGTCAGCTGCTCTACGGTGGCGCGACCGTCATCGCAACCACGTCGAGGCTCGACGACGACCGGCTGGCGTTCTACCGCGCGCTGTATCGGGACCACGCCCGCTACGGCGCGGCGCTGTGGGTGGTGCCCGCCAACATGGCGTCCTACTCCGACATCGATGCGTTGGTGCGGTGGGTCGGCAATGAGCAGACCGAAAGCCTTGGGCCGCAGTCGATTCACATTAAGGATGCGATGACGCCGACGCTGCTGTTCCCATTCGCCGCCCCGCGCGTGGCAGGTGACCTGTCCGAGGCCGGCGCGCGCGCCGAGATGGAGATGAAGGTGCTGCTGTGGGCCGTGCAGCGGCTGATCGGCGGCTTGTCCGCGATCGGCGCCGAGCACGACATCGCGTCGCGGCTGCACGTGGTGCTGCCCGGTTCGCCCAACCGAGGCATGTTCGGCGGCGACGGCGCCTACGGTGAGGCCAAGTCCGCGCTGGACGCGGTGGTGTCGCGGTGGAAGGCCGAGTCGTCGTGGGCTCAGCGAGTATCGCTGGCGCACGCGCTGATCGGCTGGACGCGTGGCACCGGGCTGATGGGCCAGAACGACGCGATCGTCAGCGCGGTGGAAGAGGCCGGCGTCACGACCTACTCCACCGCTCAGATGGCGTCAATGCTGCTGAAGCTCTGCGACATTGAGTCGAAGGTCGCCGCGGCGCAGGAGCCGCTGCACGTCGACCTCACCGGCGGGCTCGGCGACGTCGACATCGACATGGCCGAATTGGCCGCCAAGGCGCGCGAAGAGGCCACGACCGAGAAGGCGGCCGACGACACGAAGTCGACGGACGCCACGATCCGCGCGCTGCCGTCACCGCCCCGCGGCTATGTGGCCGCGCCGCCACCGGCATGGGAAGACCTCGACGTCGACCCGGCCGACCTGGTGGTGATCGTCGGTGGCGCGGAGATCGGCCCGTACGGCTCGTCGCGCACCCGCTTCGAGATGGAGGTCGACAACGAATTGTCGGCGGCCGGCGTGCTCGAACTCGCGTGGACGACCGGGCTGATCAAGTGGGAGGACGACCCGAGGCCGGGCTGGTACGATACTGCGTCCGGTGAGCTGATCGACGAATCCGAGCTCGTCGAGCGGTACCACGACGCGGTGGTCGAGCGTACTGGGATCCGCGAGTTCGTCGACGACGGCGCGATCGACCCCGATCACGCCGCGCCGCTTCTGGTGTCGGTGTTCCTGGACCAGGACTTCTCGTTCGTGGTGTCGTCGGAGGCCGACGCGCGGGCATTCGTGCGGTTCGACCCTGAGCACACCGTCGCCACGCCGGTGCCCGACAGCGCCGACTGGAAGGTGACCCGCAAGGCGGGCACCGAGATTCGTGTGCCGCGCAAGACCAAGTTGTCCCGCACCGTGGGCGCGCAGATCCCGACCGGCTTCGACCCGACCGTGTGGGGCATCAGCCAGGACATGGCCACCTCGATCGACCGCGTAGCCCTGTGGAACATCGTCGCGACCGTCGACTCGTTCCTGTCCGCCGGATTCACCCCGGCCGAGCTGATGCGCTGGGTGCACCCGACCCTGGTGGCCAACACGCAGGGGACCGGCATGGGCGGCATGACGTCGATGCAGACCATGTATCACGGCAACCTGCTCGGCCGGAATAAGCCCAACGACATCCTGCAGGAGGTCCTGCCGAACGTTGTTGCCGCGCATGTCGTTCAGTCCTACGTCGGCAGCTACGGCGCGATGATCCACCCGGTCGGCGCTTGCGCCACCGCGGCGGTCTCGGTCGAGGAGGGCGTCGACAAGATCCGGCTGGGCAAGGCCGAGCTGGTCGTGGCGGGCGGCTTCGACGACCTGACGCTGGAGGCCATCATGGGGTTCGGTGACATGGCGGCCACCGCCGACACCCAGACCATGCGCGCCAAGGGCATCAGCGACTCGAAGTTCTCCCGCGCCAACGACCGGCGCCGGCTCGGGTTCGTCGAGGCCCAGGGCGGCGGCACCATCCTGCTGGCACGCGGCGACCTCGCAGTGAAGATGGGTTTACCGGTGCTGGCCGTGGTGGCCTACGCGCAGTCGTTCGGTGACGGTGTGCACACCTCGATTCCTGCTCCCGGGCTCGGCGCGCTGGGTGCCGGCCGCGGCGGCAAGGACTCGCCGTTGGCCCGGTCGCTGGCCCGGCTGGGTGTCGGCGCGGACGACATCGCGGTGATCTCCAAGCACGACACCTCGACGCTGGCGAACGATCCGAACGAAACCGAGCTGCACGAGCGGCTCGCCGAGTCGCTGGGCCGGTCCAGCGGCGCGCCGCTGTTCGTGGTGTCGCAGAAGAGCCTCACCGGCCACGCGAAGGGCGGCGCCGCGGTGTTCCAGTTGATGGGCCTGTGCCAGATCCTGCGCGACGGCGTGGTGCCGCCGAACCGCAGCCTGGACTGCGTCGACGATGAGCTGGCCGCATCCGCACACTTCGTGTGGCCCCGCGAGACACTTCGGCTGGGCGAAAAGTTCCCACTCAAGGCCGGGTTGGTCACCAGCCTCGGGTTCGGCCACGTGTCGGGTCTGATCGCGCTGGTGCACCCGCAGGCCTTCGTGGCGTCGATTGCCGCCGAACAGCGCGAGTCCTACCAGCAGCGCGCCCAGGCGCGGGTGCTGGATGGTCAGCGCACCCTGGTGACGGCGATCGCCGGCGGCCGATCGCTCTACGAACGGCCCGCCGACCGTCGATTCGACCACAACGCGTCGGAGAAGCGGCAGGAAGCCGAGATGCTGCTCGACCCCTCGTCGAGGCTCGGCGAGCACGACCAATACGTGAGATAGCGTGCTCGCATGGCGATAGTCGGGCTGGGGATCGATTTGGTCTCCATCCCCGACTTCGCCGAGCAGGTCGATCGGCCGGGAACGGTGTTCGCGGAAACCTTCACCCCGGGCGAGCGGCGCGACGCAGCGGACAAGAGCTCGTCGGCGGCGCGCCATCTCGCGGCCCGGTGGGCGGCCAAGGAGGCCGTCATCAAGGCGTGGTCGGGTTCGCGGTTCGCCCAGAAACCGGTGCTGCCGGAGGGCATTCACCGCGATATCGAGGTGATCACCGACATGTGGGGCAGGCCGCGGGTGCGGCTGTCGGGTGCGATCGCCGAGCACCTCGCCGATGTGACGATTCATGTGTCGCTGACACACGAGGGCGACACGGCCGCGGCGGTCGCGGTGCTGGAGTCCAATCAGCGCTGATTAGCGGCGATAGTGTCGTTTGGCGCGAAAATGCATGCCGCGCGGAAAAAGGCCCGGGCGGGAGGGGGCGCGCGGAATACAGTTTCGGCGCATAGTCTCGCGTCTATGAATGATCTGGTGGAACGCGTGCGTGACGTGCTGCCGTCGGTGCGGCGCGACCTGGAGGATCTGGTGCGCATCGAGTCGGTGTGGGCCGACCCCGGCCGGCGACGCGAGGTGCGTCGCAGCGCCCAAGCGGTCGCAACGTTGTTGTCCGAGGCGGGTTTTCCCGACGTGCAGATTGTCGAGGAGGGCGGCGCACCTGCCGTGATTGCGCGATATGCGGCACCGCCGGGGGCGCCGACCGTGCTGCTGTACGCCCACCACGACGTGCAGCCCGAGGGTGACCATACGCAATGGGCGTCGCCGCCCTTCGAGCCAACGGTGCGCGGCGGCCGGTTGTACGGCCGCGGGGCCGCTGATGACAAAGCCGGTATAGCAACGCATTTGGCGGCGTTCAAGGCGCACGGCCAGCCCCCGGTCGGTGTGACGGTGTTCGTCGAGGGTGAGGAGGAGTCCGGGTCGCCGTCGCTGGGCCGGTTGCTGGCAGCTCACCGCGACACGCTGGCCGCCGACGTGATCGTCATCGCCGACTCGGACAACTGGAGCACCGACGTTCCGGCGCTGACCGTGTCGCTGCGCGGCCTGGCGGATTGCGTGGTGGAGGTGGCGACGCTCGACCACGGGCTGCACTCCGGCATGTGGGGCGGTGTGGTGCCCGATGCGTTGATGGTGTTGGTGCGGCTGCTGTCCACGCTGCACGACAATGACGGCAACGTGGCGGTCGCCGGTTTGTACGAGGCTGCCGCGGCCGAGGTCGACCGCGCACCGGCATGGGTGCACGACATGTCGGGTATGCTCGACGGGGTCGAGGAGATCGGCAGCGGTTCAGTGGCGCAACGGCTTTGGGCTAAACCGGCGATCACCGTCATCGGCATCGACACCACGCCGATCGCGACGTCGTCGAACACGCTGATCCCGCGAGCACGGGCCAAAGTCAGTCTTCGCGTGGCGCCCGGAGGCGACGCGAAGGAGCATCTTGCCGCACTGACCCGTCATTTGGAGGACCACACCCCATGGGGCGCGCACGTCAGCGTCATTCCCGGCGAGACCGGCCAGCCCTACGCGATTGACACCGCCGGCCCGGTGTACAACGCCGCGCGGGCGGCCTTCCGCGACGCCTGGGGTGCCGATCCGGTGTTGATGGGACAAGGCGGGTCGATACCGTTCATCGCCGAGTTCGCCCAGGCGTTTCCGGGCGCGACGATCTTGGTCACCGGCGTGGAAGACCCTGCCGCGCAAGCACATAGCGTCGACGAGAGCCTGCATTTGGGCGTATTGGAACGCGCCGCCACGGCGGAGGCGCTCCTGCTGGCCCACCTGGCTGCGAACTCACACTGAAAGGTCTCGGCGCAGCTTGGC
>NZ_DASQVQ010000011.1:0-27852 GCF_035640695.1 Mycobacterium sp. | reverse complement strand
CCCCCGATCGGGGGACATCCAATTCATCCGCTGTGCGGCCCGGTCGGCCGACAGACGCCGCGGCGATGCTGCGGCACATTAGGTACAACGCCGGAACAAACCGGCCGATCAAGTGAAAAGCCAACGCACACAGGAGAATTAAGATGACACGCAACACCACCACTTGGGCCCGTCGATTGGCCGCCGGTGCGGTGCTGGCCGCGGCTCCCGCGCTGATCGCGCTGGGCACCGCCACCGCCAGCCACGCCACGGCCGGCTCCTCGTCCGGCTCGACCTCGCCGTCGTACGCGCCGACGCCAACCGGACCCAGCTCGGGTCAGTACCCGTGGAACAACGTGCCGTGGGATCAGTCGTCCTTCCACCACCGGCACGCGGCGGAGCAGCAGTCCTGGTACCGATGAGGGCAACCGAAAGCCCGGATGCGGCTGGCATCCGGGCTTTCGCGTGTCAGCGGCGGATCACGAACACCGGGTCGTCGCAGTCGACGCCGTCGGCCTGTAGTTCTCGCTTGAGAACCTTGAATGTTTCGGTGCGTGGCAGTGCGGAACTGACACGCACCACCGACGGCCACTGTTTGGGGCCGAGGTCGGGTTGTGCGGCCAGGAAATCGCGGAACGCGTCGACATCAAACGTGGCGTCGTCGGCCAGCACCAGCGCGGCCATCACCCGGTCACCGACGTCGCCCGCGGGTATCCCGTAGACCGCCGCCTCCACCACGTCGGGATGGCGCAGCAGCACCCGTTCGATCGGTGCGGTGCCGAGGTTTTCGCCGTCGACGCGCAACCAGTCACCGAGCCGGCCGGCGAAGTACGCGTACCCGTTCTCGTCCCGATAGGCCAGGTCGCCGCTGTGGTACACGCCGCCGGCCATGCGTTGGGCATCGGCCACCGGATCGTTGTAGTACCCCTCGAAAAGGCCCATGCCCGCGGTGTTCACCAGCTCACCGATCACCCCGGGAGGGCACGGCACACCGGTGTCGACGTCGACGATTTCGGTGCCCTCGGGCAGCGGCCCCAGCGCACCCTGCGGGGTGTCCGGCGTGCGGCTGATAGCCACCCCACCCTCGGTCGAACCGAACCCGTCGACGACCACGGTGCCGAATCTGCGGGCGAAACGTTCGATGTCGCCGGGTGCGCCCTCGTTGCCGTACACCGCCCGCAGCGGGTTATCGGCGTCATCCGGACGCTCCGGCGTGGCAAGCACATATGACAGCGGCTTGCCGACATAGTTCGCGTACGTCGCGCCGTAGCGGCGAACATCGGGAAGGAACCCCGACGCGGAAAACTTGCGGCGCAACACCATCGAGCCCCGGGCGGCCAGCGCCACCGACCACCCCACCAGCACCGCGTTCGAGTGGAACAGCGGCATCGACACATAGCAGACGTCTTTGGGGCCCAAGTCGAAGCGCTGGGTCATCATCACGCCGGCGATCGCAACCTTGCCCTGACTGCACTTCACGGCCTTCGGGTCGCCGCTTGTGCCGGACGTATAGATCAGCATGAACAGGTCGTCCGGCTTCGAAGCCCGCGCATGGACTGGTGAGTTCTCGTGTGCCGCCACCTCGTCCGACCAGCCAACCGAATCGACGTTTATATGATCCATTTCACCAACCGCAGCCGACGAGCCCGAGTCGGCCAGCACGATCTGGCAGTCGGCACGGCTGACGTCACGGGCCAACGCCGCACCGCGGCGAACCGGATTCAGGCCCACCGGCACGATGCCCGACAGCCCCGCCGCGATCAGCACCGCCGAGAAGAACGGAGTGTTCCCCAGCAGCACGCCGACATGCGGCGGTCGGTCGGGATCGAGGCGTTTCCGCAGCGCGGCCGCCACCGCGGCGCCGTGGCGAATGTGGTCGCGCCAGCTGCTAAACGAGTCCTCGAAGTACACGCCCCGGTCGTCGACATCGATGAGCGGGGTGATGAGCGAAGTGACAGTGGGAAGTTCGTCGCTCACGGATCAGGCGGGCGTGTCAGCCAGTTCCCGGCCGATGCGGCGCAGCTGCCCGGTCGCACCGCCGATGGTGAACTCCGTTTGTTTGGCGGCCAGAAAGTAGCGGTGCACCGGGTGGTCGAGATCGATCCCGACACCGCCGTGCACATGCACCGCGGTGTGTGCGACGCGGTGCCCGGCGTCCGCGGCCCAAAACGCCGCGGTGGACACGTCGATGTCGGCGGGCAGATCCTCGGCCAGCCGCGACACCGCCTGAGTCAGCGTCAGCCGCAGGCCCTTCACGTCGATGTACCCGTCGGCGAGGCGTTGTGCCACCGCCTGGAAGCTGCCGATGGGCCGGTCGAATTGCTCACGCTCGCGGGCGTACTCGGCGGTGAGTTCGAGTGCGCGCTCGAGCACGCCAAGCTGAATTGCTGTCTCCCCCAACGCTCGACGTGTCGTCAGCCAACTGACCACCTGGTCGTCGCCCACGATCCGCCCCGCATCCACCTCGGCGCCCTGCAATTCGAGATGCCCGACGCTGCCGTGCCCAGTGGTGTCAAGGGCGGTCACCGATACGCCGGGGCCAGTCGCCATAACAAGGAAAACCCGCGTGCCCGCGTCTGTTTCGGCGGGAACCAGGAACGCATCGGCGACCGGGCCGTAGCCGACAAGGGTCCGACTGCCGGTGAGCCGGTATGTCGCCGCGGCTCCGGTGTCTGATGTCGCCGGCCCAGCGGCTCCGGTGTCTGATGTCGCCGGCCCAGCGGCTCCGGTGACCTGCACCGGACCCTGACCCATTTCGCCATCGAGCGCGACGGCCAGAATCTTGTCGCCGTTGACGGCGGGCACTGCCCATTGCTGCCGCAGTTCCTCGGAACCGAACTTGGCCAGGGCTCCGGCGGCCAGCACCACCGACTCCAGGTACGGGACCGCGGCGAGTTGCCGGCCGAGTGCGGTGAGCACCGCCGCCTGCTCGATCACGCCGAAACCGCCGCCGCCCAAGGATTCCGGTGCGGCGGTGCTGAGAATGTCGGCGTCGATGAGCTTGCGCCACAGATCGCGGTCGAACCGCTGATCAAGCGTGTCGAGCCGGCGCTGATGCTCCGGAGTGCACACCGCTTCGGTGATCGTGCGCACCAGCGCGGACAGCTCGGTTGCGGCCTCGGTGGTCCTGAAATCCATCGTCTGTCCTCGATCGTCAGCGGTTTACTCGCGGCAGGCCCAACGCAACCATCCCGATGATGTCGCGCTGAATCTCGTTGGTGCCGCCCCCGAAGGTCAGGATCAGGCAGGCGCGGTGCATCCGCTCAACGCGTCCGCGCAGCAGCGCGCCCGGGGAGTCTTGGCGCAACGTGGCTCCGGTGCCGAGCACTTCCATCAGCAGTCGGTATGCCTCGGTGGCCAGTTCGGTGCCGAACACCTTCGCCGCCGACGCATCTGCCGGGGATAGCGCTTCAGCTTGCGCCGCCGCCAACTCCCAGTTGATCAGCTTGAGCACCTCAACCTTGGCGTGCACCCGGGCCAGGTTCAGCTGCACCCATTCGGAGTCGATCAGCCGCGCTCCGCGGGCGTCCTTGGTATTCTGCGCCCATTCGCGAACGGCGTTGAGCGCCGCGAAGATTGGCTGCGCGGACACCAACGCGACGCGTTCGTGGTTGAGCTGGTTGGTGACGAGCTTCCAGCCGCCGTTTTCCTCGCCGACCAGATTGGCCGCCGGCACCCGCACGTCCTGGTAGTAGGTGGCGCTGGTATCCGGTCCGGCCATCGTGTGCACGGGCGTCCAGGAGAAACCCGGCGCGTCGGTCGGCACGATCAGCACCGAGATGCCGCGGTGCTTCTTGGCGTCGGGGTTGGTTCGAACGGCCAGCCACACATAGTCGGCGTACTGGATGAGGCTGGTCCACATCTTCTGGCCGTTGACCACATAGTCGTCGCCGTCGCGCACCGCGGTGGTGCGCAGCGCCGCGAGGTCGGTGCCGGCACCCGGTTCGGAGTAGCCGATCGAGAAGTGCAGCTCGCCCGACGCGATGCGGGGCAGGTAGAAGCTTTTCTGCTGGTCGGTGCCGAACGCCATGATCGTCGGTGCGACGCTGTTGATGGTCAGGAACGGCACCGGCGCGCCCGCGATGGCGGCCTCGTCGGTGAAGATCAATTGGTCCATCGCGGAACGGGCCTGACCGCCGTATTCCTTCGGCCAGCCCAGCGCGAGCCACCCGTCGTGGCCCATTTGCGCAACCGTCTCCCGGTAGACGTCGCCGCTGCCCATCTCCCCGGACGTCGACAGCAGCGCCTCCCGGCGCTCGGGCGTCATCAGGTTGTCGAAGTAGGCCCGCAGCTCGCGGCGCAGCTCTTCTTGCTCGCGGGTGTAGCCGATCCGCATCGCCTCGTCCTTACTTCTGAAGTGCCCCCGACTCTCCCGGTTGTAACACGTTCTAGTCTTGGGGTCCAGCGAGGGTCCCTGGCTGCGTCGCCCACCACCTGGTCGTATTCTGGTGCCGAGTGTCGACAGGGCCGTCCGGCCGGGCTCAAGGAGGGTGTCGTGCGAGTTGAAGTTGACCGCGATCGATGTGAAGGTAATGCCGTGTGCCTCGGAATCGCGCCCGATATTTTCGATCTGGACGACGAGGACTACGCCGTCGTGAAAACCGACCCAATACCTGCTGACCAGGAGGACCTGGCCGAGCAGGCGATCGCCGAGTGCCCGCGCGCTGCATTACTGCGCAAGGACTAGAGGTATTCATAAATTGAGCCACGGGAACTCTGCGGCCGGGGACGCTCGCGCTGTCCAGCGGTCGCAGGAGTCGGCGGATCTGTCTCGCCGCGTCGCCGTGGTAACCGGCGCTGCCGCCGGCCTGGGCCGCGCCGAAGCGATCGGGCTGGCCCGATCGGGCGCGACCGTGGTAGTCAACGACATCGATTCGGCACTGAAGAACTCCGATGTCGTCGACGAAGTCGGCGCCGCCGGCGGCATGGCCGTTGCGGTACCGGGCGACGTCACCGAACGCGCCACCGCCGACCGATTGCTGGCCGCGGCGGCGGAGCAGGGCGGCCTGGACATCGTCGTCAACAACGCCGGTATCACCCGCGACAAGATGCTGTTCAACATGACCGACGAGGACTGGGACCTGGTCATCAACGTGCATCTGCGCGGCCACTTCCTGCTCACCCGCAATGCCGCAGCGTACTGGCGCTCGAAAGCCAAGGAGTCCGGCGGCCAGGTGTACGGGCGGCTGGTCAACACCTCGTCTGAGGCGGGGTTGTCCGGACCGGTCGGGCAGGCCAACTACGGCGCCGCCAAGGCCGGGATCATCGCCCTGACGCTTTCGGCCGCCCGAGCGCTGCACCGCTACGGCGTGTGCGCGAACGCGATCTGCCCACGCGCCCGCACCGCGATGACCGCGGAGGTCTTCGGCGATGCGCC
This sequence comes from Mycobacterium sp., assembly GCF_035640695.1. Classification (GTDB taxonomy): domain Bacteria; phylum Actinomycetota; class Actinomycetes; order Mycobacteriales; family Mycobacteriaceae; genus Mycobacterium. Next base: position 22,496 of record NZ_DASQVQ010000011.1, on the reverse strand, counting down.
CGACCCGAGCGACGTCGATATCGACCCGCTGTCGCCCGAACACGTGGTGACCCTGGTGCGTTTCTTGGCGTCGCCGGCGGCGGAGGCGGTCAACGGCCAGGTGTTCATCGTCTACGGCCCGACGGTCACGCTGCTTTCCGCGCCCAGTGTCGAGCAGCGGTTCACCGCCGAGACCGCGGCATGGGAACCGGCCGATCTCAGCACAGCCATCCGGAAGTACTTTGCTGATCGAGATCCCGATGTAAGCTTCGCCGCGACGCGGGTGCTGCAATCTTGACGTCACAGCACACCGCTAGCGGTCCCAAGGCCGACTAGAACACGTTTCAGAATCGATGCCGGTAAGTAGCTGGGAGCTGGACAAAACGTCTGGTTATGTCTTATTTTCCCGAGCTTTGACACCGCGAACTTGTTCTAGTTAGTATGATCCGGCTCACGTAGCGCTACGTCCGTGTCGGGGGTGGGAGGGCGCCGGGCGGAAGTAGATCATGGCTTCGCCCTGCCCGCTCACCCTGCTACCCGAGAAGGGGGAGCCGAGGTGAGGGAACAGCTCGCGGTACCGGCCCGTGCCGTGGGCGGGTTCATGGAGATGTCCCTCGACACTTTCCGGGCCCTGTTCCGCCGTCCCTTCCAGGCGCGGGAGTTTCTCGACCAGACCTGGATGATCGCGCGGGTTTCGCTGGTCCCGACATTGCTGGTGGCGATCCCGTTCACGGTTTTGGTCGCGTTCACGCTCAACATCCTGCTGCGCGAGATCGGCGCGGCCGACCTGTCCGGCGCCGGCACGGCTTTCGGCACCATCACCCAGCTCGGACCGGTGTGCACGGTGCTGGTGGTGGCCGGTGCCGGCGCGACGGCAATCTGCGCCGACCTCGGTGCCCGCACGATCCGCGAAGAGATCGATGCGATGCGGGTACTCGGCATCGACCCGATCCAACGGCTGGTCGTGCCGCGCGTGCTGGCGTCGACCGTGGTGGCGCTGCTCCTCAACGGCCTGGTGTGCGCGATCGGCCTGTCCGGCGGCTATGTGTTCTCGGTCTTGCTGCAAGGGGTCAACCCGGGGGCGTTCATCAACGGCCTGACCGTGCTCACCGGCCTGGGCGAGCTGGTCATTTCGGAGGTCAAGGCGCTGCTGTTCGGAATCTGCGCTGGGCTGGTCGGCTGCTATCGCGGGCTGACCGTCAAGGGCGGCCCGAAGGGGGTAGGCGAGGCCGTCAACGAAACCGTCATCTACGCGTTCATCTGCCTGTTCGTGATCAACGTGCTGATGACCGCGATCGGCGTGCGGATACTGCACCGGTGAGCCAGCTCGGGAGCTACGACGTCACACTCCGGATACGCCGCGCGTTCCGATGGGTGCCGAAGGCCGTCGACACGTTCGGCGAGCAGGCATTGTTCTACGGCGAGTCGTTGCGCTACATGCCGAACGCGATTCGACGCTATCGCAAGGAGACTATTCGGCTGATCGCCGAGATGTCGTTGGGGTCCGGAGCGCTGGTGCTCATCGGCGGCACCGTCGGCGTCGCGGCGTTTCTGACGTTGGCGTCGGGCGGCGTCATCGCGGTGCAGGGCTACTCGTCGCTCGGCAACATCGGTATCGAGGCATTGACCGGGTTTCTGTCCGCATTCCTCAATGTCCGCATCGTCGCACCCGTCATCGCCGGCATCGCCCTGGCCGCCACCATCGGCGCCGGCACCACCGCCCAACTCGGCGCGATGCGGGTGGCCGAGGAGATCGACGCCGTCGAATCGATGGCGGTGCATTCGGTGTCTTACCTGGTGTCGACCAGAATCATCGCTGGCCTGATCGCGATCATCCCGCTGTACTCGCTGGCCACCCTTGCCGCATTCTTCGCCGCACGCTTCACGACCGTCTATATCAACGGCCAGTCCGGCGGCCTCTACGACCACTACTTCAATACGTTCCTGATTCCGACCGACCTGCTGTGGTCGTTCCTACAGGCGATCGTCATGGCGGTGGCGGTGATGCTGGTGCACACCTACTACGGCTACAACGCCGCGGGCGGCCCCGTCGGCGTCGGCATCGCCGTCGGCAACGCGGTGCGGACATCGCTAATTGTCGTGGTCGTTATTACTTTGTTCATCTCCCTCGCCGTTTACGGCGCGTCCGGTAACTTCAACCTCTCCGGATAACAGGGGAACGCCGTGTCGAGGACCGCCGCCGTCAGGATCGCCGCCATCGTGTTGGCGGCGATCCTCGTCGCGTTCGCTGTTTTCACCTACCTCGCCTATACCGCCGCGTTCGCCTCCACCGACACGGTCACCGTGACCTCGCCCCGGGCGGGGTTGGTGATGGACAAGGACGCCAAGGTCAAGTACCGCGGCATCCAGATCGGCAAGGTCAGAAACATCAGCTATGCCGGCGGTCAGGCGCAGCTGACGTTGGCCATCGACAGCAGCCAGATGCGCTACATCCCGTCGAACGCACCGGTGCGCATCGCCAGCACCACCGTGTTCGGCGCGAAGTCGGTCGAGTTCGTGCCGCCGCCGCAGCCGTCGGGCACGTCACTTCGACCGGGCGCCCATGTGCAGGTCGAGGCGGTGCAGCTGGAAGTCAACACCTTGTTCCAGACCCTGATCGATGTGCTGCACAAGATCGATCCGGTGAACCTGAACGCCACCCTGACCGCACTCGGCGAGGGCCTCCGGGGCCACGGCGACGATCTCGGCGCCACCTTGGCCGGTCTGAATCAGTATCTGCCGCGATTGAATCCGAAGTTGCCAACGGTGCGTCGGGATTTCGCACAGACCGCGCAGGTGGCCAACATCTACGGCGACGCCGCACCCGATCTGGTCACGGTGATCGACAACGTCCCGACGATCAGCAACACCATCGTCGACGAGCAGGACAACCTGAACACGACGCTGCTTGCCGCGATCGGGTTCGGCAACAACGCCTACGACACGCTGGCGCCGGCGGCCGACGACTACATCGCCGCGATTCAGCGGTTCCGGGCGCCGTTGAAGGTGCTCGGTGACTACTCGCCCGAACTCGGCTGCATCCTGCGCGGCGTCAAAAAGGCCATCGAGCAGTTTGCCCCCGTTATCGGCGGTACCCGGCCGGGCCTGTTCACGTCGTCGAACTTCGTGTTGGGTGTGCCGGCGTACACCTACCCGGAGAGCCTGCCGATTGTGAACGCGTCCGGCGGCCCGAACTGCCGTGGTCTGCCCGACCTGCCGAGCCTGCAGTTCGGCGGCTCTTACTTCCACTCACAGTTCCTGGTCACCGACAACGCCTACATCCCGTACGAACCGTTCACCGAGATGCAGGTGGACGCGCCGTCGACGTTGCAGTTCCTGTTCAACGGGGCGTTCGCGGAACGGGACGATTTCTGATGAGCGCTTGCGCGAAGAAGAGACGGCTGCTGATGAGCGCTTGCGCGACGAAGAGACGGCTGCTGATGAGCGCTGGCGCGACGAAGAGACGGCGCCGATGAGCCACCGAGCGAACCTGATCAAGGTCATCATCTTCGCGGTGGTGATGGTGCTGGTCGCCGCCGGCCTGGTGGTGATCTTCGGCCAGTTCCGATTCGCGGCGAGCAACGGCTACCACGCGATTTTCTCGGACGCGACCCGGCTCAAGGGCGGCAACGACGTGCGGATCGCCGGCGTGCCGGTCGGCAAAGTCCAGGGCGTCAAGCTGCGGCCCGACAACAGCGTTGACGTCACCTTCTCGGTCGACAAGAAGTACACGATGTACAGCTCGACCCGGGCCTTGATCCGATACCAGAACCTGGTCGGCGATCGCTTCCTGGAGATCGCCTCCGGCCCCGGCGATCTGCGCAAGCTTCCTCCGGGCGGAACGATCGACGAGAAGCACACCGAGCCGGCGTTGGACCTCGACGCGCTGCTGGGCGGCCTGCGGCCGGTGCTGAAAGGCCTAAACGGCGACAAGCTCAACGAGATCAGCAATGCGATCATCGAGCTGTTGCAGGGCCAGGGCGGCGCGCTGTCGGAGCTGCTTGCGACCACCGGATCGTTCACGCAAGCGCTGGCCGACCGCTATCAGGTCATCTCGGACGTCATCCACAACCTGAACGATGTGCTTGGCACCGTCGATTCAAAGAGCGCCCAGTTCAACGCCAGCGTGGATCAACTGCAGAAGCTGATCACCGGTCTGGCGCAGGGACGCGACCCGATCGCCAACGCGATCCCGCCACTGGCCTCGGCCGAGAACGACCTCACCGACATGCTGCAGAAGTCACGACGGCCGCTGCAGGGTGTGCTGGAGAATACCCGGCCATTCGCCACCGAGCTAGACAACCGCAAGGGCGAGATCAACAAGGTGGTCGAACCGCTGGCCGAAAACTACCTGCGACTCAACGCGCTTGGCGCGTACGGGGCGTACTTCAACATCTTCTACTGCTCGGTGCGTATCAAGTTCAATGGACCGTCGAACGGCCTGACGATGTCGGACAGCGACGTTTTGTTCCCGCAGGGCGGACCGCCGGACCCGAGCAAGGGGAGGTGCTCCGAGAATGGATAAGACGATACGCACGGGCATCTTCGGGATCGTGATCGTAGTGTGCATCCTGCTGATGGCGTTCGGTTACAGCAAGTTGCCGTTCTTCCCGCAGGGCAAGCCGTACGAGGCGTTTTTCGCCGACGCCGGCGGCATCTCACCGGGCAGCGACGTCACCGTGTCGGGCATCAGGGTCGGGCGAGTGACCGGGGTCGGGTTGGCCGGCGAGGTCGCCAAGGTCAACTTCACCGTCGACCGCAAGATCCGGGTGGGCGACCAAACGCTGGTGGCGATCAAGACCGACACCATCCTCGGCGAGAAGTCGCTGGCGGTGACACCCCGCGGCGGCGGCTCAACGACGACGATTCCGTTGGGCCGCACCACCACCCCGTACACGCTGAACACCGCGCTGCAGGACCTCGGTCAGAACGCCAGCGAACTGGACACCCAACAGTTCACTCAGGCCTTGCAGGTGCTGACCGATTCGCTGCACGACGCGACGCCGCAACTGCGTCAGGCGCTTGACGGCGTGGCCTCGCTGTCGCGCGCGATCAACGCCAACGACGAGGCGCTGGGCCAGCTGCTGGCGCGGGCCCGGTCGGTCACCAAGGTGCTGGCCGACCGAGCCGGCCAGGTCAACCAGCTCGTCGTCGACGGCAACCAGCTGTTCGCGGCGCTCGACGCACGCCGTGCCGCGCTGAGCAACTTGATCGCGGGCATTGACGATGTGTCGCAACAGATCTCGGGATTCGTGGCCGACAACCGCCGCGAGTTCGGGCCGGCGCTGAGGAAGCTGAACCTGGTGCTGGACAACCTGCTGGAACGCCGGGCGCATATCAGTGAGGCGCTGAAGCGGCTGCCCCCGTACGCCACCGCGCTCGGTGAAGTCGTCGCGTCGGGTCCGGGATTCCACATCAACCTGTACGGCTTGCCGCCGGCGGCCCTCGGCGCGGTGCTGCTGGATACCTACTTCCAGCCGGGCAAGATTCCCGACAGCCTGGCCGACTACCTGCGCGGCTTCATCTCGGAGCGGATGATCATAAGGCCGAAATCGCCATGAGCTCACACGCGGCGGGTCGCGGCAACAGGTGGTTGCGCTACGGCGTCATCACCGCATTGGTGGTGGCCCTGATCGGCGGCATCTACCTGGCCTGGCCCGGGCAGAGCGGCTATAAGGTGATCGGCTACTTCACCTCGGCGGTCGGGCTGTATCCCGGCGATGGCGTCCGGATCGTCGGTGTGCCCGTCGGCTCCATCGAATCGATCGAGCCGCAGGCCAACGCCGTCAAGATCACGATGAGGATGAAGAACGGCGTGAAGGTGCCGGCCGATGCGCGGGCGGTGATCATGGCGCCGAACATCGTTGCCGCCCGGTTCATTCAGCTCAATCCGCCCTACACGCGGGGGCCCGCGCTGGCCGACGGCGCCACCATCGGGCTGGATCGCACGGCCGTGCCGGTGGAGTGGGACGAGGTCAAGACCGAGCTGACCAGGCTTAGCGCCCAGCTCGGCCCGAAGCAGGGCCAGGTGCAGGGTCCGCTCGGCGCGTTCATCAACCAGGCCGCCGACACCTTCGACGGCAACGGCGACTCCTTCCGGCAAGCGTTGCGGGAGTTGTCACAGACCGCCGGCCGGTTGGGTGATTCCCGCACCGACATCTTCGGCACCGTCAAGAACCTGCAGATCCTGGTCAATGCGCTCGCCAACAGCAACGAACAAATCGTGCAGTTCAGCGGTCATCTGGCTGCGGTGTCGCAGGTGCTGGCGGACAGCTCGAGCAACCTCGACTACACCCTGGGCACGCTGAACCAGGCGCTCTCGGACGTGCGGGGCTTCCTGAACCAGAACAACGACGCGTTAATTGGGAATATCAACAAGCTTTCGGATTTCACCAAGATCCTGTCGGATCAAAGCGACGACATCGAACAGCTGCTGCACGTCACCCCGAACGGCCTGGCGAACTTCTACAACATCTACGACCCGGCGCAGGGCTCGGCGACCGGTCTGTTGTCGATCCCCAACTTCGCCAACCCGGTGCAGTTCATCTGCGGCGGCATCTTCGATGGCAGCGGCGGCGCTTTGCCCGAGTACTACAAGCGCAGCGAGATCTGCCGAGAGCGGATGGCTCCGGTGCTGCGGCGGCTCACGATGAACTACCCGCCGTTGCTATTCCACCCGATCAACAGCATCACCGCCTACAAGGGCCAGATCGTCTACGACACGCCTGCCACTGAGGCTAAGGCGCAAACGTATCTGCCGTACCTGCAGTGGATTCCATCGCAGGGCCGCATGCCGCCTCGATCGGGCGAGCCGGTGGATCCCGGTTCGCTGCTGTTACCGCCGAACCCGGTTCCCGGTCCGCCGCCACCGGCACAGCCGTACACCCTCGGTCCGGTGGTACTGCCGCCGGGGCCGGCGGCGCCACCGCCGGGGCCGGCGCCGGGTCCCGCACCGGGTCCGGCACCGGCGGGCTCCGGCCAATATCCGGCCGAGGGCGTGCCGCCGATGCAGCCGGTCGCGCCACAACAACCGGGGCCGAGCCGATGACACCGAAGGCGTTGCCTGCGAGGCTTTCCCGAGCCGGCGTCCGCACCGCGGCCGTAGGATGTGGCGTGGTGCTGCTGGCCGGGTGCCAGTTCGGTGGGCTGAATTCGCTGAACATGCCGGGCACCGCCGGTCACGGCCGGGGCGCCTACTCGATCACGGTGGAGCTGCCGGATGTCGCGACGCTGCCGCAGAACTCACCGGTGATGGTCGACGACGTCACGGTCGGCAGCGTGTCGGGAGTCGACGCGGTGCAGCGCTCCGACGGAAGCTTCTACGCGGCGGTGAAACTTTCACTGGACAACAACGTCAAGCTGCCGGCGAATGCGACCGCGAAGGTCGCGCAGACGTCGTTGTTGGGGTCGCAGCACATCGACCTGTCCGCGCCGGCGGGGCAGCCGCCGGTCGGCCAGCTGCGCGACGGGTCGACGATTCCGCTCAAAAACACCGGCCGCTTCCCGACCACCGAGGAAGTGCTGTCCGCGTTGGGCGTCGTGGTCAACAAGGGCAACCTCGGTGCCGTACAAGACATCACGAACGAGGCGTACGCGGCGGTTGCCACTCGCCACGGCCAATTCCAGGATTTGATTCCCCGGCTCGCCGAGTTGACCTCCCAGCTCAACCAGCAGACCGATGACATCATCGCCGCCGCCGAGGGACTGAACCGCTTCGCCGCGGTGCTGGCGCGCCACAAGGACAGCCTTGGCCGTGCGCTCGACACGCTGCCCGGCGCGCTGCGGGTGCTCAACGACAACCGGGCCAACATCGTCGACGCGTTCGCCTCGCTGGGCAGGCTGGCCACGGTCGCGGCGCGAATCCTGTCGCAGACCAAGGACGATTTCGCCGCGGACTTGAAGGACTTGTACTCGGTGATCAAGCCGCTGAACGACAACCGCGCCGACTTCGTCACCGACCTTGACCTGCTGCCGACGTTCCCGTTCACCACGCAGTATCTGCGGCGTGCGGTGCGCGGTGACTACCTCAATGTGTTCGTCACGTTCGACCTGACGCTGCGCAGGATCGGCGAAACGTTGTTCACCACAGCGTATTTCGATCCAAACATGGCTCGGCTCAACGACGTCGTCAACCCACCGGACTGGCTGGTCGGGGAGATGGCAAACCTGTCGGGTCAGGCGGCCGACCCGTTCAAAATCCCGCCGGGGACCGCGTCGGGTCAGGAGGTGCCGCCGCACTAATGCTGGACCGATTGGCGCGCATCCAACTGTCGATCTTCGCGCTCGTCACGGTGGTCACCGTCGGCGCGATCGCGACGTTCTATCTGCACCTCCCGGCTAGGCTCGGGATCGGCGCCTACAACGTGACCGCGAACTTCGTGGCCGGTGGCGGCCTGTACAAGAACGCCAACGTCGCGTACCGCGGTGTGACCGTCGGGCGGGTCGAGTCGATGTCGCTGACGAACGACGGCGTGGACGCGCACATGCGGCTCAACAGCGAGGTGAAGATTCCCGCGAACGTGACGGCCACCGTGAAGAGCGTCTCGGCGGTTGGCGAGCAGTACGTGGACCTGGTGCCGCCCGACAACCCGGCCAAGGCACCACTTCACAACGGTGACCGCATCGGCCGCGACAGGACCGCGATCGGGCAGGACATCGCGGGCCTGCTGCGTCAAGCAGACGACTTGGTCAGCAGCGTCAACAACACCCGGCTGCAAGACCTACTCCGGGAAACGTTCAAGGCGTTCAACGGCGCGGGACCCGAACTGGCCCGGCTGATCCAGTCCGCGCGGCCGCTGGTTGACGAGGCCAATGCGAGCTGGCCGGAGACCTCCGCGCTGATCGACCAGGTGGGTCCGTTCCTGCAGGCGCAAATTCGCAGCGGCGATGACATCAGGTCGCTGTCCGACGGCCTCGCCCGGTTCACCACCGAACTGCGCGCCGCCGATCCCCAGCTGCGGGCGACGCTGACGGTCGCGCCCGGCGCGATCGACGAAGCCAACACGACGTTCAGCGGCATCCGGCCGTCGTTCCCGGTGCTGGCCGCCAACCTGGCCAACCTGGGCCGGGTGGGCGTGATCTACCACCGGTCCATCGAGCAGGCGCTGGTGATCTTCCCCGCCTTGATGGGCGCCTTGATCACCCTCGGCGGCGGGTCGCCGACCGACGAGGGCGGCAAGCTGGACTTCAAGATCGACTTCGGCGATCCCCCGCCCTGTACGACAGGGTTCGTGCCACCGCCGTTCATCCGGCCTCCGGGCGATCAGACGCTTCGGGACCTGCCGAAGGACATGTACTGCAAGGTGCCGCAGAACGACCCGAGCGCGGTGCGGGGGGCCAGGAACTATCCCTGCCAGGAATTTCCTGGCAAGCGCGCGCCAACCATCCAGCTGTGCCGGGATCCGCGCGGCTACGTCCCCATCGGCAACAACCCGTGGCGCGGGCCGCCGATCCCAACGGGCACACCGGTCGTGGATGGGCGAAACATATTGCCGCCCAATAAGTTTCCCTATATACCGCCGCAGGCAGATCCTGATCCGGGCTACCCGGTTGCGCCGGGAATGCTGCCGCCGGGAATCGCCGGACCCGGTCCCGCGCCACACCAACCATGGCCCGTCGCGCCCCCGCCGAACAACGGTCCGCCGCCGCCTCCGTTGACGGCGTGGATACCGCCGGCGCCGTACCCGGATGCCTGGCCGCCGCCGCCTAACCCGCAACCGCCGCCGCTGACCCCGGGGCCGTACAACCCGGTGGCGCCGCCGCCGGGACCAGCTCCCGCGCCGGCGCCACCGCCGAACCCGGCCGACCTGCCGCCGGCCGATGTCGGCCCGCCGCAAGCCGGTGGGGTGTCGTATGGCACCTATGACCAGCACACGGGCGTCTTCGTCGACCCGAAGGGCGGCACCGGCGTGTACGCTCCGGCTGCAGCCAACATGCGGCCACAGGAGAACTGGCTTGATCTCATGCTCGATCCGAGGCAGGCATAGATGACCTCAACTTCGTCACCGCCCAGGCAGGCGGTCCGCCGCCGCGCGTCTAGGGCCGCCGGGCCGGCCAATGGCAGTGCGGTGGAGACAACTGGCGTCCGACTGGAGTCGCCCCCCGAGGCACCCGCCGGCCGCCCCGCCCGCAAACCGGGACCGCCGCCACGCCGGGCGGCGCACCGGCGAATGGTGGCGATTGCGGCGGTGTTGTTCGGCCTTCTCGCGTCCGTTGCCGTCGCTGTCCCGGTGGTGCTGATGGTGCTCGAGCACAGGCACGCCGCGGCCGCGCAGGACCGAAACCAGCGGTTCGTCGACACCGCCACCCAGACCGTGGTCAACATGTTCAGCTTCAAGCAGAACAACGTCGAGGACAGCGTCAACCGGTTCTACGCCGGCACCAGCGGACCGCTGCGCGACACGCTGAGCCAGGGCCAGAACGTTGAAAATCTGAAGGCCATACTCCGCGACACCGGAGGTAGTTCGGAGGCCGTCATCAATGGCGCCGCGCTGGAGGGCATCGACGGGGTCAGCGACAACGCCTCGGTGCTGGTGTCGGTGCGGGTAACGGTCAGCGACACGAATGGCAACAACAGGCCGTCGCAGGCGTACCGGATGCGGGTGGTCGTGCATGAGGACGAACAGGGCCGGATGACGACCTACGACCTGAAGTATCCCAATGGGGGCAATTGATGCGCCGAGTTGTGCCGGGGCTCGTCACCGCCCTGGCCGTCTTGTTGGCGGTCGCGTTCGTGGGATTGTCGGCGGTCGGCGGATGGTTGTACTGGAACCGCGTCGAGATGCGTGGCGAGCAGGCGTCCCGGGCCGAGCTCGGGCCGCTCGCGCAGAAGCAGATTCCGGCCGTGTTCGGCTACGACTATCAGACCATCGAGCGCAGCCTCACCAACGCCTACGGCATGCTCACGCCTGACTACCGCCACGAGTTCGAGCAGAAGGCAAATACCGAGATCATTCCGCAGGCCCGCGAGCGGCAGGTGGTCAGCCAGGCCAACGTCGTCGGCGTCGGAGTGATGGACGCGCATCGGAACTCGGCGTCGGTGATGGTGTACATCAACCGCACCGTGTCGGATAAAACCAACCGGCAGCAGCCGATCTACGACGGCGCCCGACTGCGCGTGGACTATCGCCGCATAGCGGGCAAGTGGCTGATCAACTACATCACGCCGATCTAAGACGTTACGTTTGCGCGGCCGGTCCCCGCACGGTGTCCGCCTGGCCGATCCCCGCGCGGCGGCTGGCGGCGCCGCCGCTGGCGGCCAACGCGTCGAGGAATGACCGCGCCCAGCGCTCGACGTCGTGGGCGAGCACCTGACGGCGCAGCGCGCGCATCCGCCGGCGGCCCTCCTCGGCCGTCTGGTCCATCGCCGCCTCGATCGCGTCCTTGACACCCTCGAGGTCATGCGGATTAGTTAGATACGCCTGCCTCAATTCCGCTGCCGCCCCGGTGAATTCGCTGAGCACCAGCGCGCCGCCGAGGTCGCTGCGGCACGCGACGTACTCCTTGGCCACCAGGTTCATGCCGTCGCGCAGCGGGGTGACGAGCATGACGTCGGCGGCGACGTAGAACGCGATCAGTTCCTCGCGCGGAACCGGCCGGTGCAGGTAGTGCACGACGGGATGACCCACCTCGGCGTACTCGCCGTTGATGTGACCGACCTGCTGCTCGATGTCGCTGCGCAGCTGCTTGTAGCTCTCGACGCGCTCGCGGCTTGGCGTGGCCAGCTGAACGAGGACGGTGTCGTCGCGCTTGGCGCGACCCTCGGCAAGCAATTCCGAAAACGCCCGCAGCCGCACGTCGATGCCCTTGGTGTAGTCGAGCCGGTCGACACCGAGCAGGATCTTGCGCGGGTTGCCCAGCTCGGCGCGGATCTCGCGGGCGCGCTGGCGGATTTGCCGGTGCCGCGCGGTCTGGTCGAGCGCCGTCGAATCGATGGAAATCGGAAACGCACCGACCGTGACGGTGCGAAAACCGAACTGCGCCTCACCGAAGCGGGACCGCACGCCCACCGAGGCGCGAGAAGTGTTGGCGCCAACCAGCCGCCGGGACAAATAGAGGAAGTTTTGCGCGCCGCCGGGCAGGTGGAAACCGACCAAGTCGGCGCCGAGCAGACCCTCCACAATCTCGGTGCGCCAAGGCATCTGCATGAACAGCTCGACCGGCGGGAACGGAATGTGCAGGAAGAAGCCGATTGTCAGGTCGGGCCGCAGCATCCGCAGCATCTTGGGCACCAGCTGCAGCTGATAGTCCTGCACCCAGATCGTCGCGTTGGGCGCCGCGGCGCGGGCGGTGGCCTCGGCGAAGCGGCGATTCACGTCGACGTAGCGTTCCCACCACGGGCGGTGGTACTGCGGCTTCACGATCACGTCGTGGTACAGCGGCCACAGCGTCGCGTTGGAGAAGCCCTCGTAGTACTCGGCGACGTCCTGCTCGCTCAGCCGCACCGGATACAGGTGCAGTCCCTCTTGTTCGATCGGCTCTTCGTCGCCGTCGGTAATGCCGGGCCAGCCGATCCACGCCCCGCTACGGCGACGCAGCAGCGGTTCCAGTGCGGTGACCAACCCGCCCGGGCTGCGTTTCCAGGTGATGGTGCCATCGGGCAGCCGTTCCATGTCGACCGGCAGCCTGTTGGCCACCACGACGAAATCCGAGCTGCCCTCGATCACCGAGTCCCGGCCGCCGGCCGCCTCGGCACCGCCAGACGGCATCTACGACTCGTTCTTAGCCGGTCCTATGCCGAGCATCGACAAGAAAATCCGGCATTCGTCGGCGTCGGTCGCGTACGCGGCCACCACACGCCTGGCCTGGCGGGCCGTGCTGTCAGCGAGCGGCTCGACATCGTCGATGTCGGCCGGGTTAGATTTCGCGGGCATGGGTCAACTCTAGGGGAAGGCGCAGTCGCGGGGTATGCGCCGCGGCGGTCGCCCTGCTAGGGGTATGCGGGGGGCCGCCACGGGGTTGGACGCGTCGACTGTGAGCCCACGGCGGGCTGCCTCGGCGTGTCGCCGCCGTGACCGCACACTCGACGCCCTGACCGCGCACTCGACGCCCTAGGGGCTTTGCTCGACCTGGGAGCCCGCGTGGGGCACCGGCAAATTGCCCGGACCGTACAGTTGTCCTTCGAGGCAGGCCGCGGTGCGTCAGGCTGGCCGCATCGGCGTGTTGTTCGGCGCAAGCACCTCGATCACACCGTCGCGTTCGCGAACCTCGAACCGCGGCAACGGCTTAGGGACAACTGGCAGCTGGTGTGTGATTACTTGGCCGGTGGGGGAGAACGACGTCGTATGGCACGGACAGCGCAACTGGTCGTCGGCTTGGTCAAACCACAACCGGCAACCTTGATGTGTGCACACGCCCGAGATCGCTTCGGCTTGGCCGTTGACCCGGCGGACGAATCCGGTCACCGAGCCGAGGTCGAACGGGCGCATGACGCCGTCCGGCACCTCGGCGCTGCGCGCCACGGCCAGCCAGCTGCCGTCGTTGGGCACCAGTTCCCCGCCGGACGCCGCGTTTGTGCTGCTTTCGCCGCCGCGCAACACCAGCCGGTCGATGGTCGCCCCCGTGCCACCCGCGGCCACCGCAGCCGCCGCCGCCGCGGACGTGCCGACAATCACCTGTCGGCGGGTGGCATTGAACCTCTTCGGCGGCTCGCCGGTGGCCGGCGCGTCATCCATCTGCGCCGCCAGCCGTCGGTGCAGGTCGGTCAGGAACTCCTGGCTGGGGGCGTCCCCGCCGAGACGGGCGGCGCGCAGATCGATCGCGGTCCGCAGCTGCGCGGCCTCGAAGTCGTCCGGCCGGAAAGGCCTGGGCCGGCGTCCACGCAGCAGGTCGTCGACGCTTCGGCGCAACCCCCGCCCCTTCATCGCTCGTCCTTGTCGTTGACCTGCGCGGCCAGCCGCAGGGCGCGATGCTGCAACACCTTGGCGTTGGTGACGCTCACCCCCAGCTGCGCGGCCGACTCCTTGATCGAACAGCCTTCCAGGAAGCGTAGTTCCAAAATCTTGCGATAGTTGTCCGGCAACGCGTTGAGCACCGAGCGGACACGTTGCGGCGCGGTGCTGATGGCCTCTTCGCTGTCGGGTGCAACTTGACCGAGGTCGTCAATCGACGTTATTTCGCGACCCATGGTTTCGCGCCAGTGCGCGGCGAGCACGGTGCGCGCAGTGGCGCGTAGATAGGCGCGGACCTCGGCGGCGGTTGCCGAGATCCGCAGTGGACGCAGCGCGGCCAGGAACACCTCGGCGGTCAGGTCCTCGGCGTCAGCGCGATTACCGACCCGCGCGAAGATGGTGCGGTACACCCAGGTGGCGTTGTCCTGATACACCGACTCCCAGTCGACGTAGGACCCATCGGCATTCGGCACCGCTCGCAGGTTGCGCCGAGCGACGGGGTCGACTTGCGCCATCACGGGGTTCGCCTGTCCATCCGATCGAGTCTCCTGTTGTTCAATAGTGGACCGGGTTACACCGCGGGTGTGGACCGGGTTTGGTCCTGCGGGTCTGGGCCGGGTTTGCACCGGCGCGTCTGGGCCGGGTTTGCACCGGCGGTGGGGCCGGCAAACATGGGGCCGCCGCAGCCCGGTAACGGCTGGCACGTACGCTGCCAGCGTTCGATCCGACGACCAAAGGTTTGCGATGCGACTGTCTCTGGCTGACCGAACCATACTGATCACCGGCGGTGGCAGCGGAATCGGCAAAGGCGTCGCCGACGCGGTCGTGGCCGCCGGCGGAAATGCGATGCTCGTCGGCCGCAACGCCGACAGGCTGGCCGCGGCCGCCAGCGAGATCGAAGCGAAGGGCGGGTCCGGGTCCGTCCGATACGAACCCGGCGATATCACGAACGAGGACGAGGTCGGCCGCGCGGTCGACGCGGCCACCGCATGGACAGGTCGGCTGCACGGCGTGGTGCACAGTGCGGGTGGTTCGGAAACCATCGGGCCGATCACTCAGATCGACTCGGAGGCGTGGCGGCGCACGGTAGACCTGAACGTCAACGGCACGATGTACGTGCTGAAACACGCTGCCCGGCAACTCGTTCGGAGCGGCGGTGGCTCGTTCGTCGGGATCTCGTCGATCGCTTCGAGCATCACGCATCGCTGGTTCGGTGCGTACGGGCCGACCAAGTCGGCCATCGACAACATGTTGATGGTGGCCGCCGATGAGCTCGGCGCGTCATGGGTTCGGGTCAACGGAATCCGGCCGGGGCTCACCCGCACGAATCTCGTCGCGCCGGTGATGCAGACACCGGCGGTGCGCGACGACTATCAGATCAATACGCCGCTGCCGCGTGCCGGTGAGGTCGAGGACATTGCGGCGCTATCGGTGTTTCTGCTCAGCGACGCGGCGAGCTGGATCACCGGTCAGATCATCAACGTGGACGGCGGTCAGGGATTGCGCCGCGGTCCGGATTTCAGCGCGATGCTGGAACCGATGTTCGGGGCCGACGGTCTCCGTGGCGTGGTCGGCTAGCCTCTCTTGAGGCTCGCCGCGCCGGTGAGGCTCGCGGTGCCGGCCTCCCAGGCGGGAAGCACGCCGAGGGCCGACCAATCCAGGTGCTCGCCGCCGTTCGCCAACAGCGTCAGGAAGCGATCACGCACCAGGCTCGCGATCGGCAAGGGCACCCGCAGCTGTTCGGCGGCCTCGAGCGCAAGCCGAATGTCTTTCTGTCCGAGCGGCGCCGCGAAGCCCGGCGGTTCGAATTTCTCGCTGGCGATCAATCCGCCGTAGGTCTTGTACACCGGCGCGTTGAACAGCGTCGAAGTGAGGAGCTCGAGATATTGGTGCTTGTCGACGCCGCCCTTGGCGACCAACGCCATCGCCTCCCCGACCGACTCGATCACCGTGGCGATCAGGAAGTTGCCGCTCAGCTTGACGAGGTTGGCGGTGTGCGGCGTCTCGGACACGGTGAAGGTGCGTTGGCCGATCGCATCGAGAAGCGGACCGACGTGCCTAATGGAATCCGGATCCCCGGCAGCGACCACGAAGAGCTTCGCGGCCGCGGCGGCGTCGGGGCGGCCGAATACCGGTGCGGCGACGAATTTTTGGCTCGCGCCGATGTGGGCGTCGGTCAACCGCTCGGACAGCGCGACGCTAATCGTGCTCGATGAGACGTGGGTGCCGCCCTCGCGCAGTGACGCCAGGATCCCGTGGTCGCCGAACGTCACACCGGCGACCGCGTCGTCGTCGGCGAGCATCGTGAACACGACCTCGCCGCGGCACGCGTCGGCCACGGAACCGGCGGCCTCGGCGCCCTGCGCGACCAAGGGCTTTGCTTTGTCCGGCGACCGGTTGTAGACGGTGACGTGATGACCCGCATTCAGCAGGCTTGCGGCCATTCCCGCGCCCATTTGACCGAGTCCGATAAAACCGATGTCCATGAGTTCCACCTTTATGCATGTGCGGTACGCCTGTGTGGCCGTGGGCCGTTTGGCCGTGGGCCGTGGGGCCGATGCACCCGCCTTGACTTAACCCCGAAATCACAGTTTTTCAGCCAGCTGTTTCCGATTTGCCCGGTTTCGGCAGCCGGCACAGCCGTCGCACGGCCGCCAGTCCGTCGGGTGTGCCCGGCCAATGCTTGGCCAGCGCCTCGGGCCCGGCGGCCCGGGTGACGAACCGCAGCCCGATGGCGACGACGATCGCGTCGTCGGCGAAGCCGATCACGGGGATGAAGTCGGGAATGATGTCGATCGGCAGCGCCAGATAGACCAGTACCAGTGCTAAACCGATGCGGACGCCGCGCGGGGTTTCCGCATCGGTGGCCAGCCGCTTGAGTAGTCGAACCACGTCGGGCAGCAGGCGAGCGGCCTCGCGCAGGCTGAGTCCATTTGGTTTACCGACCCACAGGGCGACGATGAGCGCGAGCCAGATCAGCGCGATGCCGCCGGCGATGCCGACGAGGATCGACCACCAACCGGACGACATGCGCATCACCTCGACTCGTGGTCGTTCGAGGATCCATCGTGGCCCAAGAGGGCCCAAGAGGTAGGAACATATCGCGGCTAGGAACATATCGTGGTGGGATGACCGCATCCGCACGTGAACGGGGCGCGCTCGTCGAGACATTCAACGCGATTGGGCCGGACGCGCCCACCCTGTGCGGGAAGTGGACGACGCGAGATCTGGCAGCCCATTTGGTCGTGCGCGAACGCCGGCCGGATGCGGCGATCGGGATCGCGGTTCCGGCCCTGGCCGGGTATACAGACCGACTGCAGAAGAGCCTGGCTACCTCCACCGATTGGGAGGACCTGGTGCATATGGTCGCGATGGGACCGCCGATCTATTCACCGTTCAAACTGCTCGACCCGCTGGTGAACGTCGGCGAGATGTTCATCCACCACGAGGACGTCAGGCGCGCCCAGCCCGATTGGCAGCCGCGCGCGTTGGAGGCGAGCCTGATCTCCGCCGTGCGGCGGGGATTGCCGTTGATGAGCCGAATGATGTTGGCCCGGGCGCCGGCGCGGGTGAGGCTGCGTGATTCCGACGGTGCGACGGTCGCGACGATCGGTCGGGGTCCTGAGGTCGTCATCACCGGGGAGGCGCCGGAGTTGCTTTTGTTCGTGTCGGGCCGGGATGCGGTTCGCCTTGAATTCGCGGGCGACGCGGAGACGATCGCCGGGATTCGGGCGGCGCGCCGAGGGCTGTAGGTCAACATGTCACGGCTTTTTGTCGGGCTCTGCGTCGTGGCGTGCAGCACCGCCTGCGGCGTCGGCGGAGTGGCTCCCGCACCGCATGCTACGGCGCCCCGCGTAACAGCTGCCGCAACCACCACGGCATCCAGCGCCGACGCGCCGCCGGTCTCCGCCCAGGCGCGCGCGGCGGGCCTGGTCGACGTGCGCACCGTGGTTCCCGACGCGATCATCGACCTGCGCTATGCGACGCCGAACAATTTCGTGGGCGTCCCGTTATATCCGCCCGACGCCCGCTGTCTCGTGCACGAATCGATGGCCGCCGGTCTCGGAGCAGGCGCGGATGCACTACGGCGGCAGGGAAACGTGCTCGTCTTCTGGGACTGTTATCGGCCGCACGACGTCCAGGTCAGGATGTTCAACGCGGTCCCAGACCCGAATTGGGTGGCGCGGCCCGGCCCGTATGCGCGCAGCCACGAGTCGGGGCGCTCTGTCGACGTGACAATCGCAAGTGTGCAAGGTCAGTGTGCCCCGGCCCAGCAGGTTGGCGGCCGGTGCCTCGTCGACATGGGTACCGACTTCGATGACTTCACGTCCCGAGGTCTCGCATACGCCACCGAGGGAGTCAGCGCCGACGCGCAAGCCAACCGGGCACGGCTGCGTGCGGCCATGAGCTCCGGTGGGTTGACGGTGTACTCGGGCGAGTGGTGGCATTTCGACGGCCCGGGCGCCTATGTTGAGCGCCCGATTCTCGACGTCCCGGTCAACTAAGGCCGAAGCAACCTAAAGAACGCCGCCGCGGGTACCCACAGGCGAGGGGCAAGCGGACGAACGTTTCGACGAAATGGCCCACCCGCAACAACGGATGGCCGACGTGGCCTGCGTCTTTGCTGTCCGTCTTTGTCACGTCAAAGCACCTTCACGTTTGAATCGCGGCGACGAGGGTATTACGACCACGGCATTGGACACTGACGTTCTCCGAATATGGAGCTTGCAAAGTACACGGCGGACTAGCCGTGGTCTGCCGAACACACTTCGACCACACGAGAAAGAGGTGTCACGATGACCAGCGTTTTCAACTCGCTCAATTCACTGATCTGGCTGCTAATCCTCATCCTCGTCATAGCCGCGATCGTGACGGTTGTGCGAGCTGTGTTGGCGCCGAGGGCCGAGGAGCCATACCGGGAACGGCGCGTCGCGCAACGGCCCGTCGTGCAACAGCCCATGGCGACGAGCGGTTTAGCGCCCGGATGGTACCCAGACCAGAACGACGCGACGTTGATGCGTTATTTCGATGGTCGGGGTTGGACTTCATCGACTGAGCCGCGTATCTGATCGTGGGACGGGTGTTAGTGAGCTGAGGGCCACCACGGAGGCCGATGCCCACTATCCGAAGACCCTCCTGGCGCCATGCCACCCGACGGTTCCCCGGCTGAACTGACTGTGCCGGAACGGCTTGGGGGACTTGGCAGTTGGCTCCCGGGCAGTTGTTGTGACGGCGGGGCCTGCTGTAGTGGCGTCGGCGGAGCCTGATGTAGTAGCGGCGGCGTCGGCTGCAGCGGCGGCCAAGGCGGCATCTGTTGCGGCGGCGCGGCCGGTGGGCTCTGCAGTGGTGGGTTTTGGAGGGGCGGGCTTAGCAACGTCGGTGGCTGCCACCGCGGCACTTGTTGCGGCGGCGCGGCCGGTGGGTTCTGCAGTGGCGGGTTCTGCAGAGGCGGGCTTAGCCGCGTCGGGTCTTGCAGCGTCGGGTTTGGCAGTGGTGGGCTTAGCAGGGTCGGTGGCTGCCACCGCGGCAATTGTTGCGGCGGCGCAACCGGCGGGCTCTGCAGCCACGGGGGCAGCTGCTGTGGCGGGGCAGCGAGCGGCGGTTGAAACGACGGCGGCTGCTGCGCCGTAGGGCGCACCACGGGCGCGAACGTTATTTGCGGCAGCACGACCGCTGGTGGCGGCACCGGGGAAAGTGCCACCGGCGGGCTTGCCACGGCAGCGGGCGGGGTTGGTACCGCCACCGGCGGCCCTAATACGGCAGCCGGCGGCGTTGGTACCTCAGCGGCAGGGGAGGCGACTGGAACCGCGGCGGGTGCGGAGGCCTGCTCGTGCGTAGCGGCGGCAAGTGCCGGATCTGCGGGCGCTGAAGCGGCGGGTGCGGGCGCCGACAGCTGGGGCGCGAGGGCCTGCGCTTTCACAACCGGGGCCTCAGCCTCAGTTTGCGGAGCCGCCTGGGTAGCAGGCGAGCTGGCATTGATGACGGGCAGGTCAGCGCCGTGCTGATCGTATTGTGCCGCAGGCTGGTTCGGCACCGGAGTCGCAACCTGTGGAGCAGGGGGTGCCGGGGCTGCGTTGCCCGACGGGTTTGCCGTCTCGAACGGGGCCGCGCGTTCCGCGGCGGTCGGCTGGATGCGGACGGCGACCAACATGACCAAGACGACGACGGTGAATACAAACATCAGTGCCAGTGAGCTGCTCGCAGGCAGCAACCCCTTGCGGCCTTCGTGCGGATGGCGCGACGTCTCGGCGCTGCCGGTGGCGTCACCGTCGTCGAGGCCCCGGGTGTTGCTAAAGGTGCTGGAGTGGCCGAAGATCGAGGACAGAGTCGGGACATCGGCGAGCCGCATGGGACCCGTGGACGCCCCGGCGTTGCCCTGCGACGTTCGCATATATGTGGCGCCGTCGGGGTCTTGGGCATATGCGAGTGCGGCCGTGGACGCCTCGTATCGGGCCGCATTGGCCGACGCAAGTGCGGCGCCTCGGGCCAGCGCCAAATCCGGGTCCTCCGGAGCACTGATGGTTAACGATGCAACGGCCTCAAGATGTGACTTCAGTGAGGTGATGTCTACGTCGGAACCCACAATGAACACCCCTTGCGGGCGTGCCTCCTGTGCTTCGAGGGTCGAGACCATTTCTGTCGCTACCTCGTGGGCAGCCGAGTCATGCGCGGCTCGGGTGAGCACCGTGGTGATCGACCCTACGGCGGTGTCGATCGTCGACAGTGTCGCGGTTTCCCGTTCGACGAAGATCAGCGCTGTCTTGTCGTAGCCCAATGCTTCGCCAGCGGCTTGGGTCAGCGCGCCTGCCGCCTGCAGCTCGGATAACAACACGGCGTCTTCCAGGCCTCGGGCCGCCAGGCTGTCGCGCAAATTTGCGGGTCTGGCGTAGCCGCTCCAGGTCAGCCCGATGGCTACGACCTCATGACCTGCGGCGACCGCCATTTCCTTGGCTCGCAGTACCGCGGCGGCTGCCTGTTCCGATGGGCTTGAAGTGAGGGCGCTCTCGTTTGCGGCTATTTCGAGGACGTCGTCATCAACCATGATGCCGTCAGCTTTTTCGCCTTCGATCAGGACCATCCGGATGGTTTTCGGTGTCGTCGACACACCCAGCACGATGTCCATAACGCCTCCAGAAACTTCTGGTAGCTTCTCATTCGATTCGAAGGCCGCCACCGCCCGGCAAGCCATCAATTCGATGAAGTTATGTGCGGGAAACAACGGCGCAGCGCCAATTGAACTCGCTGGTTAGACACTCTACGCGCATGCTGCCATCCGCATCGATAGAACGAATCGCGAATTTTCGGCTGCGCCGTAGGTTGTGGCGACCTCGCCGCAGAAACTTTCATTAACATTCACCACGATGCCGTCCGTCGGAACGTGTACGTCGCCGGGGCGGCACGCTGAGCAATCTGGCACTCGACCTTCTGGCCGCGGCACTCGATCGCCGGTCCAGTGACTGTAATCCACCGCCGCATGGATGCCCTCAACGCGGGCGGCGGGGTCTTCGAGATGGTGCGGGTCGCCGCCGCGGGCTCCCTGATAAGACGCGTCGAAAGCTAGCGTCACAAACCCCTGGTCGGTCGAGCACATCCGGCAAGTTCTGTTCCGACTCATGAGGACCAGTCAAACGTCCGTACCGGTCAAAAACAGGACTTGGTGCTTTGACTCGCGGCGAAAACGTGCACGGGGAACACGGTGTCGCCGAATGTTTGGGCCAGGAACGGGCGTTGCGCAATGTTGTTACCATCACGCGGTGCACGATTCGCCCGGGCCATGTGTACGCGGACCGCGATCTGTTTCAAGACGCGAGGTCCTCAAATATGCTGTTTCCGCACCTGTTCTACTGAGCCTAGGGACGCTGGTTGCGACACTCGACGGGCAGAAGGCATCCGCTGCCAACATTAGGCTGATCGACTTTGCAGAGCGGATTATCCCGCCGGATGAGATCAAATCGGCAGGCTATGGCGGGGTGGTGGTTTATGTATCCGAGTCGCGGCCGGGCGCGAACTTCGAGGCAAAGCCCATCACCCGCGAGTATGCGGATGCGCTTCGCGCCGCGGGCCTTGCAATCGTCAGTAACTACCAGTACGGCAAGCCCGGTTGGTCCGCGCCGTCGGATTACACCCGCGGATACGACGGCGGCGTGGCAGACGCGCAGACAGCGCTGCGGCTGCACGCTGCGGCTGGAGGTGGGGATTCGGCGCCGATCTTCTTCAGTGTCGACGAGGACATCGACCTCAATACCTGGAAAAGCGTTGCCGTCGAGTGGTTTCGAGGAATCAATTCGGTACTGGGAGTAGACCGCACCGGCATCTATGGGCATTCGCGGGCGTGTTCGTGGGCGATCGGAGACGGCGTGATTGGGCGTTCGACCACTGCAGGGCACTTGTGGGCGTGGCAGACGAGTTCGTGGTCCCATGGTGAGCGCGTGCCCATGGCGGTGCTTTATCAGTATGTCGTCAACAGCCCGTCGAGCCCGGGGCCCCTCCTGGGAGGTATACACGTGGATGTTGACGAAATCCTTGCGACCGATTACGGGCAATGGGATTTTGATCGATGCTCTGTTGGTTGCGGGCCGGGCATGTCAAGGCGCTGAAACGCATAGGCGTTCATCTGGGAGCCGGAAA
>NZ_DASQVQ010000010.1:0-3901 GCF_035640695.1 Mycobacterium sp. | reverse complement strand
TCGACAAGATGTCGGCGATCATGTTCGCCTACATCGATTGGATGTCACAGCAAGTCGTCGAAGTGTACGAGGAGGAGCGCGAACGCTGGCTGGAGAATCAGAACAGCCTTCGCGCGTTGCGTGTGCGCGAGATTCTGGCCGCCAAGACACCCGTCGACGTCGATTCGGCAACTTCGACGATTCGCTATCCGCTGCGCTGGCACCATCTGGCCGTCGTGCTGTGGTATCCGCAGGCCGGCAGCGACGGCAACGAACTACCCCGGCTGCAACGTTTCCTGCGAGACATGGGCCAGGCCGCCGGGGCGGCGGCGAGCCCGCTCTTCGTGGCGGCCGACGCCGTGTGCGGCTGGGGATGGCTACCGTTTCGCGCCGCCGCACCCGAAGCGGTGGACAAAGCCCGCCAGTTCGCGGCCACCCATGCGGACTCGCCCAGTGTGGCGATCGGCTCGATGGCGGCCGGTGTCGACGGGTTTCGCCGATCGCATCGCAGGGCGCTAGCCGCACGGTCGGTGGCGGCCGCGCGCGACCCCCACAAGCCGAGTGTGGTCGCCGCGGACGATCCCGGTGTGCTCGCGGCTGCCCTGCTTGGCGGGGACATCGCCGAGGCCCGCGAGTGGGTGGCCGAAGTCCTCGGCGACCTGGCCGCCGACAATGAAAACGATGCCCGGCTGCGCGAGACGTTGCACATCTTCCTGTCCAGCGACGGCAGCTACAAGCTGGCTGCCGAGCAGCTCAACCTGCATTCGAACACGGTCAAGTATCGGGTCGGGCGGGCCGTCGCCCGGCGGGGCCGCGCGATCGGCCCCGACCGGCCGGACGTGGAACTGGCCCTGCTGCTGTGTCATTGGTACGGCAGCGCGGTTACCCCGCAGCGCCCCGGATAGCAACCGCGGGCCGGGTTGTTATCGCCGCGCCATGCTCGTCGGCGTGCGGAGATGTTGCTCCTGGGATGAAGCCGTCTAACCGTCGGCATTGAGGCTGATGCTGACGTCCTCCTTTAATCGCGAGGGCTTAGTGGCGCAGGCGTGGCGATGGTCGGTTTGATCAGATCGGCTACGGTCTCGGGTCGATCCCATTGCGGCCAGGTTCGTAACCGCGTTCTCGCTGCCGCACCGGCACGCCTACGGCGCTCGGGACGGCGGGAGAGGGCCGGACGCGAATCCTTTGGACCAACTCCGCGCGGTACTCGACGAACTGGTCGACGCCGGCGTGCTCGACCGGGGACGCCGCGCCGCGACCGAGTACCCCACCTGGTCCACGATGCACGGGCTGGCAGTGCTCACCGGTCAAGGCCCGCTGCGTGACGTCACTGCCGCCACCCGCCGCCGTCTCGAGGAATCCATCCGTGCATTCATCGAATGGGGCCTGGCCTGAGCCAACCCGCTACCGTTGCCCAACCGGACGCTGGAGATCATCACGGGGCCATCCCGGCGCCCCTAGCCAACACAGATAAATTGGCCGACGACAACTGCCGCCGCCCGACCGAAACGGCTTGGCTGGCAAGAAGAGTGAAAAGTCATCAGCGCGATACCGCCTTACCGAATATATTGCAGCACAATGTGATAACGCATGGTGCGCCATCGACTCACGATGTCGTGTTGGTGGTGGCAGGTACTACCTTCACGCGCGGAGGGCCCAAACGATCACCCAACTAGGTGTGCGGCGGTGCCGAGCTTCGATCGAACACGTAACAGCGGAGGGTGGGGATCCTGGGGCTGCGGAATGGCAGCCAGGGTGAAGTCGGCGATCACACCGGGGCGAAAAACAAGGCAGTGCGTGGAGCCACCGAATTGGAAGTATCCAATTTCCTCACCCTTGGCGACGTGGTACGCCGGCGTCATGGTGGACAGGATGTTGCAGGAGGAGACCTCCGACATGCCGACCGCCACGAAAGCCACCAGGCCGATGACCGGATCGTCAGCCTCGATCAGAACGATCGCCCGTGTGGCGACGTGCGCTAAATAGGACTGCGAATTTGTGGGATCCACGGCGTCGGTGCCTTCGGAGTCGGCCTCCGAGTAGTAGGTGCCCTGCTGACGGAACGCCCGCACGATCGTTCCGGCCACCGGGCTGTGCCAGCGGTGATAATTCGTCGCGCTGAGAAACGCCTGAAACACGGTTCCGCCTACGAACTGATCGACCGAGTCATCGTTGGCCAGCATGTCTTCGAGTGAATACGGTTGGCTCTTGATCCAAAACCTGTCCTGACGCTGCACATCGGTGCTGATGCGATAGGGCGTGGATTCACACGCACTGACGATTACCGTGTCGTCGTCCCGTGAGGCGACCGGACGTGCACCCTCTTTGAAGCGACGGGTGAAGAAGTCGTTCCACGACGTAAAACCCCAATACTCGTCGGCTGGGTCGTGCTCGAACTGCTCTATACCAACGGCCTTTTGAGCTTCAGCGCTCTTCCAGCCCGACGGGGAATCGTTGAGCACGTACAGCGAGTCAGCGCCGCTGAGGAACTCACACCAGGCAGTCAGGATCCTCTTGAGCATCGCGTTGATCCGCGGGTCGCGGAAGGCGGCGAATCCGGCCGGTGTGCCCATCGCCCAGTCCAAAATCGCGCCCAGCGGCAGGCTTACCGCGTTGTCGCCGAACTCGGGTGCCATCGTCAGCACCTCATTAATAAGGCGCAGCAACTGGGGCACGCTTTGGAGGTGTCGCCTGCGGTACGGCTTGCTGTTGGGCACCTGGGCGATCATCTGGTTGAGGTAAAGCCGCACCACAGGATCGGTGTCGATCAACTCGTGAAACTCGGTGATCACCGGATGGAGCACCACCTGCTCGCCCTTGGCGTCCACTCGGTCGCGGTGCCCCGCAAGCCACGACTCCAAATCACTTTGATCAGGTAACCAACCGGCCTGTCGCCGCACATCCCTACCCTCGGAGTCAGCCGCCATACAAGCAAACCTAACGGCTCCACCATGTAGTCCTCTCCGCTTTTCGCTCCGTTGAGACCGGACAGTCACCACGCTCGCCGCGAGCTGGCTGAAATCAGGGAGTGTGGCGTCTGGGAGTTTGATCGTCGCGGCGGGTGGTTACTTATACTAAGTATTCGGATGCAGTCTCAACGTTGGAGTCATGCTCATGGCCTTGATCAATACCACTCTGCCTGCCGTCGTCGTCGCGGCTGGGCTTGGCGCGGGAATATTGGGGCTAGGCACTGCGCTGGCGAGCGCGGAACCGGCTCCGCCACCGGCGCCCGTCCAGGGTGAAGAGCCGCCGGCTTGGGCGCCACCAAAGCCCGCCGAGTTCTGGGACGGACAGCCCGTCGTGTGGACCTCGGGTTGGGGCGGACGCTGGGGCGTGTGGATCAACGACGGCTTCATCACGCTGACGTCGAACCCATTCACCGGCGGCGGCTAAATCCGATAAGTCAGTTACCGCCGGTATCCGGGGGTGCGCATAACCACGCGATCGCGATGTTCCAAGACGACGCCCCACCTGTGATCTATGTAGGTGCACTATATAGTTACCGTGGAAAGGTTCAGGGGATCCACCGTCTCGTCTCGGTGGCGTACGCGACCGGCTAGCGTTGAAGCCGGCTAGCGGCGGACCCCGACCGACCGATGAAGCAGGAGTAACGATGGCTGGACTGGTGAGTCGCGCGACTACGGTGGGTCTTGCACTGTCTGCAGCGACGGTGGCGTGTGTGAGCATAGCTAGCCCAGCGCTTGCCGACGCCACCGACGACTACCCGATCCCGCACCGGATGATCGTCACCACATGCGACGCCGAGCAGTATCTGGCCGCAGTGCGGGACACCAGCCCGGTGTACTTCGAGCGGTACATGATCGACAAGAGCAACCGGCCTCCCGACGTGCAGCAGGCCGCCGAGGACCGTATTCACTGGTTCTTCTCGCTTGATCAGGTAGCTCGCCGCCAGTACTCCGAG
>NZ_DASQVQ010000009.1:0-5277 GCF_035640695.1 Mycobacterium sp. | reverse complement strand
ACATTCAGCAGCACTCGGCCCTGGGAAAACCGCTGCAGCGTGGCGGTCTGCTGAGCGGCCAGCGTGGGCGGAACCAGCCCGGGCCGGAACGCGACAAGGAACTTCAACCGCTCGGTTTCGGCCAGCAACGCCGCGGCCGTCAACCACGCGTCCTCGCACCAGGTTCCGGTCGGCGTCAGCACGCCCTCATAGCCGAGTCGATCGGCGGCGCGCGCCACCTCGGCGAGGTACCGGCGGCTCGGTTCGCGATAGCCCTGAGGCACCGTGTGGTGTGACGACGCATGCGATGCGCCGACGATCGAACGGCTGTCGCCGTTGGTCGGCAAGAACCAGAAGTATTTCGCCGGCATGTCGCTCCTATCCTTAATTCCGGTCTGCGAGGTTGGGACGCAGCGCTGCGTTGTATCTGCGGTCGACCCAGCCGGTGAACTGCGGCGACGACCGAATTTGACCGGACGCCGCGAACAGGTCTGCAAGCCGTTGCTCGGACGCGACCACGTCGTCGTTGAGCTCGGTAGGCAGCCTCAGGCTGCGGCCCTGAGAAACGGCCGCGGCCTGCGGGTCGAGACCGACTGCCGCCGCGTATTTTGCGGCCCATTCCTGCGGGTGCGACTGCGCCCACTGGGTCGCACGCTCGAACCGGATCAATAGGTCGCCCAGCGCGGTGTTGCGCTTCGGGTCGGCAAGCGCTGCGTCGGACGCGATGCCGAACCAGTAACCATTGGTCACACCCTTGGCCTGTGCGATGCTTCGCACCGCAAGCTGGCGCTCGGCTTGGGCGGTGTAGGGATCCCAGATCGCCCATGCGTCGGCCTGCCGCTGCGTGAATGCCGACAGCGCGTCGGCGGGCTGCAGGAAGACCAGCTTGACGTCCGACGGTTGGAGCCCGGCCTTCTGAAGCTGGCCGAGCACGTTGCCATGGGCGGAACTGCCCTTCCCGACCGCGATCGTCTTGCCTCCCAAGTCGGCCACCGACCTGATCGGCGAATCGGCCTGCACCAGAATCTGGTCCCCGGTGCCGCCGCCGTTGTATGCGGCCACGACCTTCACCTTCGCGTTGCTGGCCGCGCCGAACAGGGGCGGTGTGTTGCCGGTGATCGCGAAGTCGATCTTGCCGGCGGTCGCCGCCTCCACCTGTGGCGGTCCGGACGTGAACGTCGAGAACGCAACCTGGTACGGCAGATGGTCCAGTGCTCCGGCCGCCCGCAGGATCGACTCCGTGCCGCCCTTCTGGTCGCCGACTTGCAGCGTCAGCCCGGCCAACTCCGGTAGCGGCACGGTACTCGGCACCGGCCCGGCGCCCGAACTGTCTTGCCGCGAAACGCATCCCGTCAGCAGCAGACCAACCGCTGCGATCAACGCGACCAAATCCCGCCAAGTTCGTGGCATGACTGTCCCTGTCTGTCGTGGTTGTCGGTTGTGGGTCTTGGCTAGATCCGCACGCCGAGGCGGTCGAGCAGCTCCGCGCGATGGTGCTCGGTGTGACCGCTCGGGTCACGCGGAGACCGGCGCGGGTCGGTGATCGCCAGTGTGTGCACGAGGCGTCCGTCTTCAAGCACCAGGACACGATCGGCCAGCGCGACTGCCTCGTCGACGTCGTGAGTCACCAGGAGCACGCCGAACCGGTGTTCGCGCCACAGATCAACCAGCAGCGCATGCATCGCGAGCCGAGTCAGCGCATCCAGCGCTCCGAACGGTTCGTCGAGCAGAAGCAACGTGGGCTCGCCCACCAACGCGCGAGCCAGCGAAACCCGCTGCGCCTGCCCACCCGACAGGGTCAACGGCCACGCGTCGGCACGATCGGCAAGCCCGACGTCGGCCAGCGCGCGGTCGACGCGGGCACGCACCTGCGCAACCGAGAGTCGGCTGCGGGTCAGGCCATAGCAGACGTTGGTCCTGACATCGCGCCACGGGAACAGCCGCGGCTCCTGAAACGCCAGCGCCGGCGCGCCGACGACGGCCCGGTCGCCGGTGTGGTCGCTGGACAGTCCAGCCAACACCCGCAGTATCGTTGACTTGCCCGAGCCGCTCCGCCCGACGAGCGCAACGATTTCGCCGTGGCTGATCCGAAGCGACACGTCGGCGAGAACATGATGTGTGCCGTACCACTTGTCGACGTGGCGCAGTTCCCCGGCAATCCCGGTCCGAAGCTCGGGAGATGTCACCGTCATGTGCGGTACCTCAACGCGCGTCGCTCCAATACGCGGACGACCGCGTCGGTGACGATGCCCAGCAGTGCGTAGACGATGAGCCCGAAGATGATGATGTCAATGCGGAGGAAGTCACGGGCGTTGTTAATCAGGAAGCCGATTCCCTTGTCGGCATTGATCTGTTCGGCCACGATCAACGTCAGCCACGCGATCGCCAACGACTGCCGCGCGCCGACCAGCACCTGCGGCGCCGCGCTCGGCACGATGATCCGAGTGATTCGCTGCCAAAACGAAAAGCCAAGCACCTGAGCGGTTTCGAACAGTTTCGGGTCGACCTGGCGAATCGCGGAGAAGGTGTTCAGGTAGAGCGGAAAGCTCACCCCCAGCGCGACGAGCAGTACCTTTGGCAGCTCACCGATGCCAAACCAGACGATGAACAGCGGAATCAGACCCAGGTGCGGCAGCGCGCGGATCATCTGCATCGGCGGGTCGACGGTCGACTCGAACCAGCGAGACAGACCGACGGCCGTGCCGAGCGCGATACCGATGACCCCGCCGAGCACCAGTCCCTCGATCACTCGCACACCCGAGACCTGCAATGCATCGGCGAGCTGGCCGTTGCGCAGCAGCTCCACGCCGGCCTCGCCGATCAGCGACGGCGCCGGCAGCACACCTTGGGGTATCAGCCCGACCGCACTGCCCAGCTGCCACACCGACAGCAGCACCAATGGAGAAGCGACGCGCAGGATTTCCCATTTGCGGCGAGCCCACAAGCCCGGCGCACCGGCCCCGGGCGCGGCGTTGCCCGGGACGGCTCGTTCGGTTGTGGCGGTCACGATGCCGTGACGCTAAGTCGCCATCGCCTCAGCGGGTAAGGGTTTTGTTCCGCCTGAGGCAATCTCGGTCAGAACCGAGTGTTCCCGTCGACCACGATCGCGACCACCGGGGTGCCGTTGATCGTCGACTGCCACGTGCCCCACTGCAGCGGCGGCGCCGGCGACAGCTGGCGGGCGATCCGACGTTCCCGCACCCTTTCCTTGAAATCGGATTGCTGCGCGTTGATCTGGTCGATCACCTCGCGGTCACGTTTTGAGTTGGCGCTCAACACACCGGTGATGCTGTGATCGGCGCGAACCACCCACGACGCGCGCGCGTCGCCGGCCGCGGCGGTGTACATCCCGGCCGGAGCGGGAACGGATGCCGCCGCGAAGTCGTAGTTCGCGTCGTTGAAAGTCAGCTTTCCGTCGACCTTGCCGCCGTCGAACGACGCCCTGAGGTGGTCCTGGAACTTGCCGGTCAAATCCAGCGAGCCGTCCTTTTGACTGCCGAAAAACCAGGCCTCGTCGGTGGTGCCGTCGCAGGCGTAGGCGGCGACGTCGTTGCCGGCCACGGAGACACCGATCGTCACGGTCTTGCCGTCCTTGCCTGCCACGTCGGCGATGTAGCGCGCCGCCTGCGGAAACGGTGCCGCGGAGGTGGGCGCAGTCCCGCTGGGCTTGGCGGGCTCGTTGCCAGCCGAGCATGCGGTCAGGGCACCCAGCGCGATCACCGCGCTGGCACCGATGGTCAGGACGCGGGTGTGGTTTCTCATGCCGCCAAGCATGATCGCCGAACCACCCGGATGCATGAAGTTCCTGTGGAGATCGGCTGGAGATCCCGCGCCGGGGCCGGGCGAACCTGGTCAGCGGGCCAAAAACCCGCTGATCTCCTCCCGCAACACATGCCACGCCGGTTCGGTGGCCGTCAGCAGATGGTTGGGGCTGTCGAGTACCACCAGCCGCGAGTCGGGAATCAGCGCGGCCAGCTCCTCGCCGCACTGCATCGGCACCCGATGGTCGTCGCGGGAATGCATGATCAACGTCGGGCATCGCACCTCGCGTGCCTCGTCGCGCACGTCGATGCGGCCGAATTCCTCGAGGAACCGCACCGCGTTCTCGGCCGAGGTGGTGTGCCGCTGCAGCTGGTCGAAGGCCGCCCAGTCGGCACGGGTGCCTTCGGGCAGGAATTGCGCGGCGAACACCTGACGAAACGCCGGGTCGTCGCGGCCCCACCCGACTCGGGCCAGATCGATGTCCAGCGACGCGGCGCGCTGCTCGTCACCGCCGGAGGCCCGCACCGCCCGGCCGCGCGCATACGCGCCGCACAGCACCATCCGCTCGACCCGGTCGGGATGTCTTGCGGCGTAGGCCACCGCGACCGCACCGCCCTGCGACACGCCCAGCAGCGAGAAGGTTTCCAGGCCCAACGCCTCGACCACCGACTCCAGGTCGGCAACCCAGTCGCCGAATGTGAAATCCGTTGCACCCCAATCTGATAGCCCACAGCCGCGTTCGTCGTAACGGACCAGCGTGTGGTCAACGGACAGGTCGGTCACCCAGTGCCGCCACACCGGGCTTTCGATGTCGTAGCCGATGTGGGTCATCCAATTGGCCGCCCGCACCAACGGCGGGCCCTCCCCGACTGCCGCGTACGCCAGCCGCACCCCGTCCGCGGACCGGCAGAACGCGATGTGCTGCTTCGGCCCCGGGGGCGGGGCTTCCGCGGGCGGCGGCTGTGTCGGTGCGCCCAAGGCGCCGACGAACTGGTAGCCGCGGCCACGCACGGTCCGGATGTAGCGCTGCGACTCACCGTCGTCGCCGAGCGCTCGGCGTGCTGCCTTGATCCGGCTGGTCAGCGCCGCCTCGCCGACGAACCTCCCGCCCCAGACCGAGTCGAACAGCTCATTCTTGGTGACCACCCGCTGATGGTTGCCGATCAGTTGCGCCATCACGTCGAACACCTGCGGTTCGATCCGGATCACTTCTCCGTCGCGGCGCAACTCGAACCGCTGGGTGTCGAACTCGAACTCGTCAAACTGCCACACCGGCGGTGACGACGGCAAGGACACGGTCAATCGTAGGTCAACGACGCCGCGGTACCCCGGCTTGCCCCCGCCATGCGTCCCCCCGCCGCGGCACGCAACCCGCCGGCGGCTCAGCGCCAGCCCTCGGCGGCCTTGGCGGCCCGCATCAGCGCGTCACACAGGTCGCGCAGTTCGCCGGCGTCGGCGCCCTCGTCGACGGCCGTGGCAACGTCTTCGGCGGCGCAACGGAGCTGGTAGACGCGGTCTGACAGCTCGGCGGCCGCG
>NZ_DASQVQ010000008.1:0-54936 GCF_035640695.1 Mycobacterium sp. | reverse complement strand
CCATGACGACCGGGAAGCGATGTTGTCTGTGGATCATCTTTCAAATGCGCCGCGGCGGGCAGACAGCGCGGTTCCACCGATGGGGTTGGCCGCCTGGCTACACGAAACGTGACGACACCGATTTCGACGAAACTCGCGATTAGCTGGATTAAGGTCACCTTATGAATGAGGCAGCATAGCCGCGGCGCACTCCTCGCCGGTCCATACCGAACAGGCGGGCTTACGTCAGGGGTTCGAGCAGGCTTCGGCTCAAGCGGCCTGTCGCAAAGGCCCAACGGCGGTTGACACCGAGGATGCGGGGTTATGTCAGGGGTTCGAGCAAGCTTCGGCTCAAGCGGCCTGTCGCAAAGGCTCAATGGCTCAACCGGCCGGGTGATATCTCCAGACGGCTGTGGCTCTGCCTGCTGGTCAGCCTCGTCGTCGACGGGGTCGGGACAATTGGTCTTGCATTCTTGAACGTCATTCTCGCGACAACTTTGCTAAGAATGGCGGGATCGGTTGTTTTGCTTGCAATTGGAGTGGCGAACCTGTGGGCTTTTAATTCCACACTGAGGGGAAGACAAGCGTGGGCGAGAGACAGTGTTATCGCCCAATTGCTCGTGCTAGTGCTGGCATTATCCTTTTTGTTGTTGGACGTGCGGAGCCTGCTAAAGAATGGAAGCTGGACCGCCATTGCGGTAATAGCAATTGCGATATCGATCGCTGTCATCGCCGTCGGATGGGTTATTTTTCTCTGGGAATGGATGGTCTCTGTTCCCGACAGGGCAGCCGAATCCGATTCTGTGATTGCGGCGCGCACGAGTCGGCTAACAACGATCGTGACAGCACTGATCACGGCCATCGTTGGGATTACGGGAACCATCTCCGCGGCCTTCGTGAGCTACAACAACAATATAAAACAGCTTACCAACGAAAAAGACAAACTGGCGTCGCAGATTACTCATGAAGATTCAAAGTCCCGCATAGAATTTCTCCGACAAGAGCGCGAGAAGGTATACGCTGATTTTTCTGAACAACTGGGTGCGACCGAAAACTCATTGATAAATCTGACGGCTCTGTTCGTGCCCACTGGCCCTCGGCCCACTAAGGGGACATACGACAAAGCTTTCGCAGATTGGCAGACCAACTTCGCTAAGCTAGCCACAACGGAAGTTCGCTTGCGTCTCGTGGCTTCGGAACCCGTTCGAGACGTAAGCGCGGAAGAGATAGCCACCCTCGGGAAATTCACGCAACGAGCGGTTGTTGCGGGGAAATACGTCGACGGCGGCTTGCCAGACGACGATTACTACAAATCGATTCCAGTGACGAGAGACGAAGCCTGCGAGCTCGACTCGACGCTATACAAATTCGAAACGGCGGCGCGCGCGGATGTGGGTGCCGAGGAAGGCGTCCACTCGAGTATATGCGTAAACGGACGCATGGTAATCAGTCCTGCGCGTTTCGGTAAATGAAATGCGGTGCGATGCCGCGCACTGCTACCTCAGCCAGCTCGGGCGCTAACGTAGGCTCGCCGACGTCGGGCCTTAGGGTTTGAGTGCACTGATGCTGGCAGCGAAAAGGTCTCGCGTACCGGCAGAAGATGTAGCTAGCGCAGCACCGCGCTGACGTAGCTGAGGTTCGCGAACGGCGCCGTCATCTCGTCGTCGCGAAACTCGAAGCCGTTGGCGGCGTACGCTTCCCGCATCGGCAGCGCGGACACGTCCCAGCCCAGTGACGTCAGGTATTCGGTGACGTGACTGCGCTCACCGTGGTAGACCAGGTCGGCCATCTCGATGTCGTGGCCGTACTTCTTCAACCGCTCGGAAATGCGTCGCAATCGACCGCCGGCAAAGACGGTCATGTCGGGGATGTGTTCGGTGGCCACGCGGCTGCCCGGCACGCTCAGATCGGTGATGTTGTCGAACAGTCGGTCCTGCGCCTCGGGCGGCAGATAGACCAGCAGCCCCTCGGCGATCCATGCCGTTGGCTCGGTTCGATCAAATCCGTTTTGCACCAGCGCTTTCGGCCAATCGTGACGCAAGTCGATGCCGACCGCCCGCCGCTCGGCGGTGGGTTCGGCGCCGAGGCCGGCCAGCGTCCTCGTCTTGAACTCGATGACCTCGGGCTGGTCGACCTCGTAGACGACGGTGCCGTCGGGCCACGGCAATCGGTAGGCGCGCGCGTCCAGCCCCGCGGCCAGGATCACCGCCTGGCGCACGCCCGCGGCGGTCGCCTCGGTGAACAGGCGGTCGAAGAAGCGGGTGCGCACCGCTATGCCCTCGGCCGCGCGCCGCATGTTGAATTCTGGGTCGACGTCGTCGAGATCGATCTCACCGTCGATCAACCGGATGAAGAATTCGGCGCCGACCGCGCGCACCAGCGGCTCGGCGAACGGGTCGTTGATCAACCCGGCGCGGGTGCCGACCACGCGTTGAGAGGCGACCATGGTGGCGGTCGCGCCCACGCTGGACGCCAAATCCCAAGTGTCATTGTCGGTTCGGGCCATCATGTTCCTTCACTCACGGACCGCGGTGACCGCAATCGTGTTTCGTAA
Organism: Mycobacterium sp.; assembly: GCF_035640695.1. Lineage (GTDB taxonomy): Bacteria > Actinomycetota > Actinomycetes > Mycobacteriales > Mycobacteriaceae > Mycobacterium. Next base: position 52,403 of record NZ_DASQVQ010000008.1, on the reverse strand, counting down.
TGCGGCGGACGCGTCGTCGTCCGGCATCTGGCGCCGGTGCGCGGCGAACAGCTCCGCTCTGGTCCGGGTGGACACCCGCCAGCCGTGGGCGGTCAGGTACTCGGTCACGGCGTTGCGCTCGCCGTGATACATCAGCTCGGACAGGTTGAGGTTCAACCCGCCTTCCTGCCACCGGCGGCTCACGATTTTGCTGCGCTCGGCCAGCGCCGCACCGTCGGGGTGATATTCGGTGGCCAGCCGGCTGCCGCCGGCACTGAGCGCGCTGATCGCGTCGAACAGCCGATCCTGGGCCTCCGGCGGCAGATAAACCAACAGGCCTTCCGCGCTCCACGCCGTCGGTTGGGTGGTCGCGTCGAACCCGTTGTCCCGCAACGCCGCAGGCCAGTCGTCGCGAAGGTCGACGGCCACCACCCGACGGTCGGCGGCCGGTTCGGCGCCGAGGCTGGCCAGTGTCCTGCTCTTGAACTCCATCACGCCCGGGACGTCGATCTCGTACACGACGGTGCCGGTCGGCCATGGCAACCGGTAAGCGCGCGAATCGAGACCCGAGGCCAGGATCACCGCCTGCCGGATGCCGGCGTCGGCCGCGGTCGTGAAGAAGTCGTCGAAGAAACGGGTGCGAACGGCAATCAGATCGACGGAACGGCCCAGGTTGAACTTCGGATCGTCGCTGAGGTCGGCCAACGACAGGTCGCCGTCGAGCACCTTGGTGAAGAAGTCGATCCCGACCGCCTGCGCCAGCGGTGCGGCGAACGGATCGTTGATCAACGGGTCGGGCAGCTTGCTGGCCAGCGCCCTGACGGTGGCAACCATCGTCGCCGTCGCGCCCACACTGGACGCCAGATCCCAGGTGTCGTTATCCGAGCGCGCCATCGCCGACCCCTACTTCAGCACCGCGCTGACGTAAACCACCTCACCGAACGGCGTCTCGTCGACGAGTGGTTCCAGCCCGTACTTGGCGAACAGCTCCTTGGTGGTGCTGGCCGCCGTCTCCCAGCCGTGGGTGTTCAGGTACTCCGCCGCCTCGTTGCGGTCACCGAAGTACACGAGCTCTGTCATGTCGAGATCGAAGCCGTGCTCGCGCCAACGGGCGGAGATGGTGCGCATCCGCTCCTTGATCGCCTCCTCGTCGTCCTCGCGGTGGATCGGGATGCTCTCGGTCGCGAAGCGGCTGCCCTCGGCGCACAGCGCGGTGACGTTGTCCAGCAGCCGGTCCTGCGCGTCCGGCGGCAGGTAGCCCAGCAGGCCCTCGGCGATCCACGCGGTCGGCTGGTCGGGGTCGAAACCCGCCTCCCGCAGCGCCGTTGGCCAGTCGTAGCGCAGGTCGATGGCCACGGTCCGGCGCTCGGCGGTCGGCTCGGCACCCAGGCCGGCCAGCGTCGTGGTCTTGAACTCGATCACCTGAGGCTGGTCGATCTCGTAAACGATGGTGCCCGCCGGCCACGGCAGCCGGTAGCCCCGCGCGTCCAGACCGGCGGCCAGGATCACCACCTGGCGGATACCGTCGCGGGTCGCGTCGAGGAAGAACTCGTCGAAGAACTTCGTGCGGGCCGCCATGTTGTCGGCCATCTGCCGCATGCCGCGGGCCTGATCGTCGTCGAGGTCGACCAGATCGAGTTCGCCGCGCACCATCCGGGTGAACACGTCGATGCCCACCGCCTCGACGAGCGGCTGGGCGAACGGATCGTTGATCAACGGTTTCGCGTCGTTGGTCGCCCGCGCCCGGGCCGCGGCCACCATCGTCGCCGTCGCGCCCACGCTGGAAGCCAGGTCCCAGGTGTCGTTGTCCGTGCGCGCCATCCCCAACCCCTTAGTACTTAGCCTATGTAACGACGCAACTGTACCCCTCGCACCTGGCCGTGGGGCCGTCAGCCGGGTCCGGGCGAACTGTTAGGCTCATAACTTGTTCGGCGCGTGACTTCGGCATGCCCAAAGGCATGTTGCTGCGTCGGCGCGACAGAGGTTTACCCGACGCTGGCAGGGCCAGCCCAAAAAGGCATGCCGCGGGCCGGACTGGGCCGCGCAGGAGGACGAGTGCTTTCGGCTTTCATTTCATCGCTGCGCACAGCCGACCTGAGACGCAAGATCCTGTTCACGCTGGGCATCGTCATCCTCTACCGGGTCGGCGCGTCGCTCCCTTCGCCGGGGGTGAACTACCGCAATGTGCACCAGTGCATTCAGCAGGTCAGCGGCGGCGACTCGGCGCAGATCTATTCGCTGATCAACCTGTTCTCCGGCGGCGCGCTGCTTCGGTTGACGGTGTTCGCGGTCGGCGTGATGCCCTACATCACCGCGAGCATCATCGTGCAGCTGCTCACGGTCGTGATCCCGCGCTTCGAACAACTGCGCAAGGAAGGCCAGTCCGGCCAGGCCAAGATGACGCAGTACACCCGTTACCTGGCGATCGCGCTGGCCATCCTGCAGGCCACGAGCATCGTCGCGCTGGCGGCCAACGGCGGCCTGCTGCAGGGCTGCACCCTCGACATCATCTCCGACCAGTCGATCTTCACGCTGGTCGTCATCGTGCTGGTGATGACCGCAGGCGCGGGGCTGGTGATGTGGATGGGCGAGCTGGTCACCGAGCGGGGCATCGGCAACGGCATGTCGCTGCTGATCTTCGCCGGTATCGCCGCCCGGATCCCGGCCGAGGGCAAGACGATCCTCGACACCCGCGGCGGCGTGGTGTTCGCTGCGGTGTGCGCGGCCGCGCTGGTGATCATCATCGGCGTGGTCTTCGTCGAGCAGGGGCAGCGCCGCATCCCGGTGCAATACGCCAAGCGCATGGTGGGCCGGCGCATGTACGGCGGCACCTCCACGTATCTGCCGCTGAAGGTCAATCAGGCCGGCGTCATCCCGGTGATCTTCGCGTCGTCGCTGATCTACATCCCGCACCTGATCACGCAGCTGGTCCGCAGCGGCGCCGGCACCCGGGGCAACAGCTGGTGGGACAAGTTCGTCGGCAACTACTTGTCGGACCCCAGCAGCCCGGTCTACATCGCGATCTACTTCGGGTTGATCATTTTCTTCACGTATTTCTACGTGTCGATCACGTTCAATCCCGACGAGCGTGCCGACGAAATGAAGAAATTCGGTGGATTCATTCCCGGTATCCGGCCGGGCCGCCCCACCGCGGACTATCTGCGCTATGTGTTGAACCGGATCACCCTTCCCGGTTCTATCTACCTCGGCGTGATCGCGGTGCTGCCGAACCTGTTCCTGCAGATCGGCAACACCGGTGGTGTTCAGAACTTGCCGTTCGGCGGCACCGCGGTTCTGATCATGATTGGGGTCGGTTTGGATACGGTCAAACAGATCGAATCCCAACTCATGCAGCGCAACTACGAAGGGTTCCTGAAGTGAGAATCATCCTGCTCGGACCACCGGGCGCGGGTAAGGGCACGCAGGCCGAGAAGCTGTCCGAGAAGCTCGGTGTCCCGCAGATCTCCACCGGGGAACTCTTCCGCAGCAACATCGACCAGGGCACCGAGCTCGGGCTGGAGGCCAAGCGCTACCTCGACGCGGGCGATCTGGTGCCGTCGGAGCTGACCAACAAGCTGGTCGAGGACCGGATCAGCCAACCCGATGCCGCCGACGGCTTCATTCTCGACGGGTACCCCCGCTCGGTGGAGCAGGCCGACGCGCTGCGCAGGATGCTGGAGGCCCACGGCACCAAGATCGACGCCGTGATCGAGCTGCAAGTCTGCGAGGAAGAGCTGCGCAAGCGGCTCAAGGGCCGCGGCCGCGCCGACGACACCGAAGAGGTCATCCACAACCGGATGAAGGTGTACCGCCAGGAGACCGAGCCGCTGCTCGAGTACTACCGCAACGAGCTGAAGCCGGTCGACGCGGTGGGCTCGCTCGACGAAGTCTTCGCGCGCGCCCTGCGGGCCCTGGGCAAATAGCCGATGCTCGCGCTGCTGGGGCTGCGCAACCGGAAAGTGGTTCCGCAGCGCAGCGCCGATGAACTCGACGCGATGGCCGCCGCCGGGTCGCTGGTCGCGTCCGCGCTGCTGGCGGTGCGTCAGGCCGCCATCCCCGGGGTGTCGACGCTGGCCCTCGACCAGATCGCCGAGACGGTGATACGCGACGGCGGCGGCACGCCGTCGTTCCTCGGTTACCACGGCTACCCGGCGACGATCTGCTCGTCGGTCAACGACCGCGTCGTGCACGGCATCCCGTCGGCCGCCGAGATTCTGGCGCCCGGCGACTTGGTCTCGATCGACTGCGGCGCGATCGTCGACGGCTGGCACGGCGACGCCGCGATCACCCTCGGCGTCGGCACCCTGATCCCGATCGACGAGGCGCTGTCGCAGGCGACGAAGGCGGCGCTGGAGGCCGGGATCGCGGCAATGCTGCCCGGCAGCCGGCTCACCGACGTTTCGCACGCGATCGAGACGGCCACCCGCGCGGCGGAGCAGCGCTACGGCCGCGCGTTCTCGATCGTGGCGGGCTACGGCGGCCACGGCATCGGCCGGCAGATGCACGCCGACCCGTTTCTGCCCAACGAGGGACCGCCGGGCCGCGGCCCGCTGCTGGCCCCGGGATCGGTGCTCGCGATCGAGCCGATGCTGACCCTGGGGACTGCCAAAACCGTCGTGTTGGACGACGAATGGACGGTCGCTACCGCCGACGGGTCCCGTGCGGCACACTGGGAGCACAGCGTGGCGGTCACCGAGGCCGGACCCCGCGTGCTGACCGCCTGAGGGCAGCACCGCAGCGACCCGGGAATCGGCCCGAAACCGACGCTCAGCCAGCGATTATTATGGTCACCGGTTGAACCGAACCGACCTCCACTACGTGTCAAAGGCGCAAGGTCGGGAGGTTGCGATGGAAGATCCGGAGGCCGCGTTGATGCGGGTGCTCTACGACGAGCACGCCGCGGCCTTGTGGCGCTATGCGCTGCGGCTGACCGGAGACCAGGCTCGCGCCGAGGATGTGGTGCAGGAGACGTTGCTGCGTGCATGGCAGCACCCGGAGGTCGCCGATGACACCGAGCGGTCGGCGCGGGCCTGGCTGTTCACCGTCGCCCGGAACATGATCATCGATGAACGGCGGAGCGCGAGGTTCCGCAACGAGGTGGGCGCGCTGGATGGGTCCGGCACACCGGAGAAGGCCGGACCCGATGAGGTCAACACCGCGCTGGACCGGCTGCTGATCGGCGACGCGATGGCACAACTGTCGCCTGACCACCGCGCGGTGATCCGCCGCTCCTACTATATGGGCTGGTCAACGGCGCAGATTGCCGAAGACCTCGACATAGCTGAAGGGACCGTGAAGTCAAGATTGCACTACGCCGTGCGGGCCTTGCGGCTCACGTTGCAGGAAATGGGGGTGACGCGATGATTCAGTTCGGTGACACCCACGACTACGCGATGTGGGACGCCGCCTATGTGCTGGGTTCACTGTCCAGCGCGGACCGGCGTGAGTACGAAGAGCACCTGGCCACGTGTCAGGCATGCCGCGACGCCGTCAGCGAGCTGTCCGGGATGCCGGCGTTGCTGGCACGGCTGGACCGCGACGACGTCGCCGCGATCGACGATGGTGACGCCGACTCCGCGATGGCCACCCCGCCGCTGCCACAGATGTTGACGTCGCTGTTGGCCAAGGTCAGCTGGCGCCGGCGCCGTTCCCGGATGCTGACCTGGACGGTGGCCGCCGCGGCGGCCGTGGTGCTGGCCCTCGGCGTGTTCGTGGCCTTGCAGGCCACTCCGCCGGCCAACCCGACAGCGCCGCCGCAGCCCTCGGCGACCGCGATGACGCTGATGCAGGTCAAGCCGAGCGAAATAACCGCGACAATGACGCTCAACAGCCACAGCTGGGGCACTCGCATCGACATGAACTGCACCTATGCGGCGCCCGCAGCAGGCCCGGGCAACGACTCGGACGAGGCCGGCGACAAGCTGGCGATGGTGGTCGTCGGGCGCGACGGCACCCAAGCTCAGCTCGCCACCTGGGTCGGCCTGGCCGGCGTTCCCGCGACGCCGGGCGGCAGCACGTCGATGCCGATGCGCGAAATTGCTGCGGTGCAAATCGTCTCGGCCGACACCGGAGAGGTGCTGCTGCAGCGAAGCCTCTGATCTCCGACGGGGGATAGCACCTCCCGGTTGTGGGGAAAGAGCACGGCCGCTGGGGTCTTAACCCAGCGGTGCGGTTGCAAGCACGCCCAAACAAAAAGTTCGGCATGCCAAATTTGTGATTCGGCACACCCACTGAACCGAAGCTACTGACGAGTCGTGTTACTGGAAGAGGCGAAAGGGGCAGGTGGATACATGGCCAGGCAACATCGGGTGGTTGACCACATCGTCGAGCACCTCGCGGCCATCGGTGTCGGGCACATCTTCGGCGTCGACGGCGCCAACATCGAAGATCTTTACGATGCTGCGTATTTCGGCACCGACGTCACCGCGATTCTGGCCAAGCACGAGTTCTCGGCCGCAACGATGGCCGACGGCTACAGCCGCAGCGGCGCCGGGCTTGGCGTCGTGTGCGCGACGTCCGGCGGCGGTTGCCTGAACACCGTGCCCGGCCTCGGGGAGGCGCTGGCCAGCCGGGTGCCGGTGCTGGCGCTGATCGGCCAGCCGCCGACCGCCCTCGACGGGCGTGGCGCGTTCCAGGACACCAGCGGTCTCAACGGCGCGCTGGACGGCGAGGCCCTGTTCTCGGCGGTGTCGGTGTTCTGCCGGCGGGTGACGCAGCCCGGCGACATCATTTCCGCATTGCCGCAGGCGATCGCGGCGGCCAAGACGGGCGGCCCCGCCGTGCTGCTGCTGCCAAAGAACGTGCAGCAGGCCGAGGTTGGCACGAATGGCTCCGGCGAGCTGAATTTGTGGCGGGCGCAGATCGGTGACCCGCACCCGGTCGCACTTGCGTTGCGCCGCATTGACGGGCCGGTGACGATAATCGCCGGCGAGCAGGTTGCCCGCGGCGGCGCGCGCGCCGAACTCGAGCAGCTGCGCCACCTGCTGCGTGCACGGGTGGCGACGGTTCCCGACGCCAAGGACGTTGCCGGCATACCCGGTTTGGGTTCGTCGTCGGCGCTCGGCGTCACCGGCGTCATGGGCCATCCCGGCGTGGTCGATGCCGTCGCCAACAGCGCGCTGTGCCTGCTGGTGGGCACCCGGATGTCGGTGACCTCGCGCGCGGGCCTGGACGATGCGCTGGCGTCGGTGCCGACGTATTCGATCGGATCCGCGCCGCCTTACCTGCCGTGCACCCACGTGCACACCGACGACCTGCGCGGCTCGCTGTCGATGTTGACGATGGCCCTGACTGGGCAGGGCCGGCCGGCCCACATCCGGGTGCCCGACACCATGCCGCACACCGAGCTGCAGCCGCCGCCCCACGACGGCCCCGGCGTGCGCTACCGCGAGGCGATGGCCGTGATCGACGCCGCGCTGCCCGACGGTGTGGACGTCGTCGTCGACGCCGGAAACGTCGGCGCCGCAGCGATTCACCACCTGCCGGTCCGCCGCGATGGCCGCTTCGTCGTCGCGCTCGGCATGGGCGGCATGGGTTACGCGTTCGGCGGGGGCGTCGGCATGGCGTTCGCACGCGGACGCCGGACCGTGGTGATCGCCGGCGACGGATCTTTCTACATGCACGGCATGGAGATCCACACCGCGCTGCAGTACCGGCTGCCGATGACCTTCGTGCTGTTCGACAACCACGCGCACGCGATGTGCGTGACCCGCGAGCAGCTGTTCTACGACGACCTATACAGCTACAACCGATTTGGGCCAAGCCGTCTGGGCGCCGGACTCGCGACCATGTTCCCCGGGCTGGCCTCGGTGGACGTCACCGACATCGCCGGGCTGCCAAGGGCGATGAAGGCCGCGCTGGACGTCGACGGCCCATCGGTCGTCGCCGTCGAGTGCTCAGCCGACGAAATCCCCCCGTTCGCAAACTTTCTTGGACATTCCAAGTCTCCACAACCAACCGCAAAGGAGGACCGTCCCGATGTCGTTGCCCGCGCTTGAGGACATCACCGCCCACAGGGGCACCGCCGATCCGATCGAGAACGTGGTCCGCATCGAGACTTCTCCGCGCGAGAAGGCCACTCCGATCATCATGGAGATGATGCGGTCGGTGTATCCGCACGATGAGGTGTTCGGCGAGTTCTGCACCGTCAACGGCTTCATCGACTGCCCGCCCGACGAGCTGTTCGATTACCTTGCCGACACCCGTTGTCTCGAGGAGTGGACCTACAGCCTGCGTGGCTTCACCCCGACCGAAGAGCCCGGCCTGTGGCTGGCTTATGACCGGTTGGGCTCCGAAACCGAGATCTACACCCGCACCGTGGCCAGCAGGGAGGCCATGACGGTCGACTACCACTGCGCGTGGGACCAGGGCAAGCACCTGTGGATGATCTACCTGATGCGCGTCGTCGACGCCCAGGTGGTGTTCGACAAGCCCGGTTCGGTGGTGCTGTGGACGAACTGTCATCACCCGTTCTACGACCACAATCCGTATCCCGAGGCCGCCCCCCCGAAGCGGCCGGTATGGGTGGGTGACTTCTGGGACATGTTCGGCGCCGGTCACCTGCTGGAGCTGAAGAACCTCAAGGCAATCGTCGAATACCGCCACCACAACGGTTTGCCCGTGACACCCGAATGGATGAGATGACCCGCGATATGACCACACCCGACGTCAGCCTGATCGACATTTCCACCTACCTGCCCGGCGAACCGATCGGCACGGACTACTACGCCAACTTCAGCGCCGACGAGCTGCGGGACAACCTGATGTTCCGCGCACCGAAGTTCCGGCACCACGTCGCCGAGGACGAGACCGCGCTCGACATGATCGAGCGGGCCACCGAGGGTTTGGTCGCGCGCCATGGTCACGACACGATCGCCAACGTCGACGTCCTGATCACCCACGCCCAGATGCCCGACGTGCCGTTCTACGGAGGTGGCGGCGGCGCCGCCCACCGGCTCGGCATGAAGCCCAACTGGGTGCTCGACCTGCACAACGGCGGCTGCGCGGCGTTCGTGCTGGGACTGAAGGTGGCTCGGCAGCTGCTGTCGTCCGGCGCGGGCAAGACGGCGCTGATTGCGGTCGCGCAGAACGCGGCCGGCCAGATCTTCGATCAGCCGGGCATTCGGCGCAAGGCCCAAGCCGCGGTGCCCGGTGACGGTGCGGCCGTCGGACTGGTCACGGTGTCGGACAAGTCACCGATTCTTGATGTCGAGTGCCGCACCTACGGCGAATACGCCGGCGACATGACGATCGCCGTCGACCCGCCGCGCAAGTGGTGGCAGCCGGGGCCGGGCGAGGGCTGCATCGGCTTCACCGAGGGCAAGATCACCAAGGTGCTGGCCCGCGGCAATCGCCAGGTACCCGAGGTGGCGCTGGCCGTGTGCGACCGGATCGGCATCCCGTCCAAGGATCTTGACCTGCTGGTCACCAACCAGCCGAACCGGGTGTTCCTGCGCAACTGGCGTGAGGCGTTGGAGGTGCCCAAGGAACGCCACCGCGACACGTTCGACCAATGCGGCAACCTGTTCGCCGCCGGCATCCCGGTGAGCCTGGAGCGCGCGATCAGTGACGGCCAGGTGAAGTCCGGAGATGTTGTGATGATGGCCGCCTTCGCCCATGCCGGCGACTTCGCCGGGGCGGCGGCCGTGCGATGGGGCGGCAGGGACTGATGGGATCGCTTCGACAGGCAATGCCGATCGCCGCGGGAATTCTTGACGCCCTGCCCGATGCGGTTGACCCACTGGCGTTGTCGCTCAACGAGAATCCGTTTCCACCCCTGCCCGCAGTGCGCACGGCGCTGATCGAGTCGATCGACGCCGCCAACCGGTATCCCGAGTTTCTGCCCGCAACGCTGCGCGAGCTAGTCGCCGGCCGCATCGGTGTGCGTGCCGACCAGATCATCCTCGGCGCCGGTGCGACCGGCGTCGTGATGCAGGTGTTGCACGCCGTGACCAGCCCGGGCGATCGATTCGTGATGACCACGCCCACATTCGACGGGTATCCGATCTTCGCGCAGATGGCCCGGCTGGTGTCGGAGACCGTGCCGCTCGACGAGCACGGCCGCCACGACCTGGACGCGATGGCCGACGCCGCGTCGACCGCGAAGGTCGTTGCGCTGTGCCGGCCCCACAATCCGACCGGGACGCTGGAATCGGCCGAAGACGTCGAGCTGTTCCTGAAGCGGGTGCCGTCCGACACGGTCGTCCTGCTCGACGAGGCCTACGTCGAGTTCGTCGCACCCGAGCACCGCCTCGACGCGGCCGCGCTGGTGCGGCGCTACCCCAATGTGGTGGTGCTGCGGACCTTCTCGAAGGCCTACGGGCTGGCCGGGCTGCGGATCGGATACGGCTTGGCCGCACCCGAATTGTCCAAGACGCTGTGGACCATGCAGCTGCCATTCGGGATGAGCGTTACCAGTGGTGTCGCGGTGGCGGCGTCTTACGACGCGGATGTGCAACTGCGTCAACGTATTCGGTTGATCACCGGTGAACGCCGCTATTTGCGTCGGCGGCTGCGGGCGTTGGGCATCTACTCCACCGACGGGCACGCGAACTTCATGTACCTGCCCCCCGCCGCGGGCCGTTCGTGGCGCGACGTGTTCGATCCGGCGGGTCTGCAGGTCCGCCATTACGCCGACGGCGCCGTGCGGATCACGGTCGGCGGACGGGCATCGACACGCGCAATCCTGACCGCGGTCGGAAAGGCGACGCCACGCTGATCCCTTTCCGCCCAGATAGCCGCTACGGTCGTGAATTTCCCCGATTCACGACCGTAGCCGCTATTTGGGTGATGGTTGCGGTATGAAGAGGCCGTGTCCTCGCAGCCTTCCCGGCCGAACAAGTTAGATCCCCGACCGGACAAACCCGACCCGATCGCGCTGGCGCGTGCCAACTGGGAACGGTCCGGTTGGGGTGGCGTCGCCGACGGGATGGTGGCCGTCACCTCGGTGATGCGCGCGCATCAGATTCTGCTCGCCCGCGTCGAGAATGCGCTGCGCCCCTACGATCTGAGCTTTTCCCGGTTCGAGCTGCTGCGGCTGCTGGCGTTCAGCCGCTCCGGTGCGCTGCCGATCACCAAGGCCTCCGATCGGCTGCAGGTGCATGTCACCAGCGTCACGCACGCGATCCGGCGGCTGGAGGCGGCCGGGCTGGTGGAGCGGCTGCCGCACCCGACCGACGGCCGCACCACGCTGGTGCGCATCACCGACCTCGGCCGCTCGACGGTCGAGGATGCCACGGTCACGCTGAACAACGAGGTGTTCGCCGACATCGGGATGACCGACGAGGAGTCGCGCGCGCTGGCGAATTCGATCGAGACGCTGCGACACAACTCCGGCGACTTCTAAGTCCGCTAAGTCTGTGTCGGCAGCGGGATCGTCGCCGTCACCGCCGTGCCCGACCCCGGCCGCGACCGGATGTTCAGCCGCCCGCCGACGATCTCGGCGCGTTCGGCCATCGACAGCAGGCCGTAGCCGCCCATTTCGTCGCCGCCGAGCGGGTGCTCGAAGGTGTCGAAACCGATTCCGTCGTCGACGATTTCCAGCCGGGCGGTGTCGCCGTCAACGGTGAAACTGAGCCGGGCAGATGTCGCGTCGGCGTGCTTGACGACGTTCTGCAGGCATTCTTGTGCGATGCGGTACAGCGCGAGCTCGATGTGGTCGGGCAGTCGCGTGTCGGCCAACGCCACGTCCACGTCGATCTCCGGAATCGACCGGGCCAGGCTGGCCAGGCCGCCGGCCAGGCCGAGATCGTCGAGCACCGGCGGCCGCAGGCCGCTGATCGCCGCGCGGGCTTCCTGCAGCGTCAACTCGACGAGTTCCCGCGCCTTTTCCAACTGCTCGGCGACCGCGGTCGGGTCGCCGGCGACGGCGCGTTCGGCCGCGTCGAGCCGGTATGACAGCGTGATCAGCCGTTGCGAGATGCCGTCGTGGATGTCGCCGGCCAGCCGCCGCCGTTCCAGCTCCTGCGCCTCGATAACCTGCTCGACGAAGTTCTCGTGCGCGCGTTCGCGAGCGACCAGCTGGCGGTGCAGTCGAGCCTGGTGCAGCGCGCCTGCGATCAGTCGACCGATCACCAGCAGCAGCTCGACGTCGCGCGCGGTGAATTCGCGTCGCTCCACGGTATGCACGTTCAACACCCCGACCAGCCCACCCGGGTCGGTCTCCATCGGCACCGACACCATCGACGTGAAATCCGACCCCCGCAACGACCGAAACGGCATGTAACGCGGGTCGGCCTCCTTGTTGTGGGTGATCACGACGGGCTCGCGGTGACTGGCCACCCACCCGGAAATCCCCTGGCCGAGCGGCAGCCGAATCTTGCCGACCTCGCTGTCGAACGGCGGTGTCGCGCCGGCGAGCGTGAGCGACCGTTCGGTGTCGTCGAGCACGTGCACGAAGCACACGTCGGTGCCGGTGGCCTCGGTGATCATCCGCGCCGCCGCGGCCGCGAGGGGCTCGACGCCCGGCCCGCTGGACGCGGCCTGGATCAGCTCACGCAGCAACACCAGTTCGCGATCGGCGTCGACGAGATCGCGGACCACCTTTGGGCGGAAAGTATTTGGACTCACTGGTAACTCACTGGTAGATGCCCTCCCGCAACGCCGTTGCCACCGCACCGGTGCGATCGCTGACCCCGAGCTTGCGGTAAATCGAACGCAGATGGCTCTTCACGGTCTCGTCGCCGATCACCAGCTTGTTCGCGATACCGCGATTCGACAGGCCGTTGACCACACACGACAGGATCTCGCTTTCCCGCTGCGTGAGCCCCTGCCTGGCGCCGGGCCAGAACTCGTCGCGCTGCAGCCGCGCCGCGGTGTCGACGGCGCGCGCCGCCATCCCCGGGTCGATCGCGGTTTCGCCGCTGTGCACGAATTCCAGCTGGCGCACCAGTTCGTCGCTGCTGATGCTCTTCAGCAGATAGCCCGACGCACCGACCCGCAACGCCTGAAACAGGTATTGCTCGTCGTCGTAGACGGACAGCATCACGACCTTGCGCTGCGGGTCGCGCTCGCGCACCTCGGCACACAGGTCTAGGCCGCTGGAGCCTTGCATCCGGACGTCGCACAACACGACGTCGGGCTTGAGTTCGTCGATGACGCCGAGCGCGTTCTCCGCGCCGATGGCCTGCCCGACGACGCGGATCCGGTCCTGAAACGCGGCCAGCATCGCCTTGAGGCCCTCGATGACCATCTCGTGGTCATCGACCAGGACGATTCGCACCGGTCCGCTGGCGAGCCCGGGCTCCGCCGTCGTCATGGCAACACCTTAGAGGGCGCTGAGCTGGTTCGAGCACGATGGGCAGCCCCGAATGGCCTGCCCTCTCCCCCCATTGGGGGATGTCCCGGCAGGGCCGGTTCGTCACCCTAGTTCATGTGGGAGCCACGTTGGAAGAAACGCAGGCCCGAGCATTCTGGTGGGACCGGGCGCGACCCGCAGACGCTCACGTTGATCAGCTGCGCGCAGTGCTCTTCGATCTGGACGGGGCGCTGGCCGACATCGAGCGCGACGGTCACCGGGTGGCCTTCAACGCCGCGTTCGCCGCGCACGGCCTGGACATCGAGTGGGATGTCCGTGAGTACGGGCGGCTGTTGAGGATTCGTGACGAGCGCCGGCGGATCGCATCGGCGCTGCGCGGGCAGGGCTTCGGTGCCGACGCGGGCGCGCTTGCCGCGCAAGTACATCGAACGAAGACGTCGGTTTTCGAAGGATGCCTGCTCGACGGAGACGTCGCACCGCGGCCCGGGCTGGTCGACCTGGTGATGAGCTTGTTCGTCGCCGGTGTGTGGGTTGGCGTGGTGAGCACCGGTCGGCGCACCTGGGCCGAGCCATTGGCCCGGCAGCTGATCGGCGACGGCATCGCCGAGACGATCGTGACCATTGACGACGTACCGGACACTCATATCCACCCCGACCTGCACGGAATCGCGCTGTGGGAAATGGGCCTGGCGCCGGAAAGCGCGCTGGCGATTGCGGGTTCGGTGCGGGGTTTGCGCGCGGCGCGTGATGCCAAGCTGGCGACGGTCGTCGTCACCACCGGTTACTCCGCCGAACAGGACTTCACCGGGGCCGTGGCGGTGCGACCCGGATACGACGGTGCCGCCCCGCTGCTGGCAGCCGGATGCGAACGCCTGCACCGGCGTTGGTGGGCCGCTCGCTAAGCGTTGCGCAGCATCTCGATCACCGCGCTGAAGTCCTCGTCGGCGTGGTCGGTGGCGAACTTCGCGTAGATTTCGGCGGCGTGGCTGCCCAGCGGCGCGGCCGAGCCGGTCGATTTCACGGCGTCCATCGCCAGCCCGAGGTCCTTGTTCATCAGCGCGGTGGCAAATCCGGGCTTGAAGTCGTTGTTGGCGGGTGAGGTCGGAACCGGGCCCGGCACCGGGCAATTCGTGTGCACCGCCCAGCAGTTGCCGGTGGCGCCGGTGATCACGTCGAACAGCGACTGTGCCGACAATCCCAGCTTCTCGGCCAGCACGAACGCCTCGCCAACCGCAATCTGCTGCACAGCCAGCACCATGTTGTTGCAGATCTTCGCCGCCTGCCCGGCACCCGCGGCCCCGCAGTGAATGATCTTACCCGCCATCGGTTCCAGCACCGGACGGCCGCGTTCCACCGCGGCGTCGTCGCCGCCGACCATGAACGCCAGGGTGCCGGCGACCGCGCCCTTGACACCACCCGACACCGGCGCGTCGAGCTGCGCGAAGCCATGCTCACCGGCCAGTCGGTTGGCTTCGCGCGCGTCGTCCACCGAGATCGTCGAGCTGTCGATGAACAGCACGCCGGGGGCCGCCGCGGGCATCACCTCGGCGTAACAGCGTTTCACCAGCTCGCCGCTGGTCAGCATCGTGATCACCACCTCGGCGTCGGCCACCGCCTGCGGTGCACCGTCGCACACCCGCACGCCCTTGTCGGCGGCGGCGCCCGCTGCGGCCGCAGCGGGGTCGAAGCCGCGCACGGTGTGTCCGGCCGCGACAAGGTTCGCCGACATCGGCCCGCCCATGTGGCCGAGTCCCAAGAACGCGATCGTCGTCACGGATCAACCCCTTCCCGCCGCAGCCGCCCGGGCCGCCTCGGCACGCCCGATCACGACTCGCATGATTTCGTTGGTTCCCTCGAGAATGCGGTGCACCCTCAGGTCGCGCACGATCTTCTCCAGCCCGTACTCACGCAGATAGCCGTAGCCACCGTGCAGTTGCAGCGCCTGGTCGGCGACGTCGTAGCAGGCGTCGGTGACGAATCGTTTCGCCATCGCGCACAGCTGGACCTTGTCGTCGTCCCCGGCGTCCACCGCGGCGGCGGCCCGCCACAACAACATTCGCGACGCCTCCAGCGCCGTGGCCATGTCGGCGAGCGTAAAGCGTATCGTCGGCTCGTCGATCAGCTTGCCGCCGAAGGCGTCCCGATCGCGCACATACGCCGCCGCCTTGTCGAACGCGGCCTGCGCCCCGCCCAACGAGCACGCGGCGATGTTCAGCCGGCCGCCGTTGAGACCGTTCATCGCGATGCCGAACCCGGCCCCGTCGCCGTCGGCGCCGCCCAGCATCGCGTCGGCCGGCACCCGCACACCCTCGAAGATCACCTGGGCCGTCGGCTGGGCGTGCCAACCCATCTTCTGTTCCTGCGCGCCGAAACTCAATCCCGTAGTGCCCTTTTCAACAATGAACGACGAGATGCCGCGCGGCCCGTCGTCCCCGGTGCGCGCCATCACCACATACACGTCGGACGCGCCCGCGCCGGAGATGAACTGTTTGACGCCGTCGATCACGTAATCCTCGCCGTCGCGCACCGCCTTGGTGCGCAGCGCGGCGGCGTCGGATCCCGCGGATGGTTCGGTCAGGCAGTAACTCGCGACGGTCTCCATCGAGGCCAGCCTCGGCACCCACGTCTTGCGCTGTTCACGCGTCCCGTAGCTGTCGATCATCCACGCGCACATGTTGTGGATCGACAGGAACGCGGCCACCACGGGGTCCGCGACGGCAAGCTGTTCAAAGATCCGCACCGCGTCCAGCCGCCGCATGCCACTGCCGCCGACGTCCTCGCCGCAGTAGATCGCCGCCATTCCAAGCTCGGCCGACTCGCGCAATACATCGACCGGGAAGTGCTTGTCCGCATCCCACTGCAGGGCATGCGGCGCAAGGCGTTTCGCGGCGAACGCGGCCGCCGTCTCGGCGATGACGCGCTCGTGGTCGTCGAGCGTCCCGAACTGCGGCATGAAGGAACCAGCCCTATCTCATCGTCGGGATGACGAAGTCGGCGCCGTGGGTGCCCGCCGGCCACCGCTGCGTCACCGTCTTGACCTTGGTGTAGAACTGGATCGACGCGGGCCCGTGCTGGTTGAGATCGCCGAAGCCCGAGCGCTTCCAGCCGCCGAACGTGTGGTAGGCCACCGGCACCGGAATCGGCACGTTGACGCCCACCATGCCGACCTGAACCCGCGACACGAAGTCCCGCGCGGTGTCGCCGTCGCGGGTGAAAACCGCGACGCCGTTGCCGTATTTGTGTTCCGACGGCAGCCGCAGCGCCTCCTCGTAGTCGCCAGCACGCACCATGCACAACACCGGGCCGAAGATCTCGTCGGTATAGATCGACATGTCCGGGGTGACGCGGTCGAACAAGGTCGGGCCGATGAAAAACCCGCCCTCCAGGTTGGCGTCCCCGAACTGCATCTCGTCGCTGGTGCGTTCCCGGCCGTCGATCACGATGTCGGCGCCCGCTGCGGCGCCCTGGTCGATGTAGTCGCGCACCCGCGCCAGCGCAGCGCCCGTCACCAGCGGGCCGTAGTCGGCCTTCGGGTCGAGGCTGTGGCCCACTCGCAGGTTGTTGATCTTCTCGATCATCTTCGCGCGCAACCGGTCCGCGGTCTGCTCGCCGACCGGCACCGCCACGCTGACCGCCATGCACCGCTCCCCGGCGCTGCCGTACCCGGCGCCGATGAGTGCGTCGACCGCCTGGTCCAGATCGGCGTCGGGCATCACGATCATGTGGTTCTTCGCGCCGCCGAAACATTGCGCACGCTTGCCGTGCACGGCGGCGCCGGTGTAGATGTACTGCGCGATGTCCGAACTACCCACGAAGCCAACGGCCTTGATGTCGGGATGCTCGAGGATCGCATCGACGGCCTCCTTGTCGCCGTGCACCACCTGGCACACGCCCTTCGGCAGGCCGGCCTCTTCGAACAGCTCGGCCAGCCGCACCGGCACCGACGGGTCGCGCTCGCTGGGCTTGAGGATGAACGCGTTGCCGCACGCAAGCGCCGGACCGGCCTTCCACAGCGGAATCATGGCCGGGAAGTTGAACGGGGTGATGCCGGCGACCACGCCCAGCGGCTGGCGCAGCGAGTACACGTCGATGCCGGTCCCTGCGCCCTCGGTGTATTCACCCTTGAGCAGGTGCGGGATGCCGACCGCGAACTCGATGACCTCGATGCCACGCTGGATGTCGCCGCGGGAGTCGGCCACCGTCTTGCCGTGCTCCATGGACAGCAGCCGGGCCAGCTCGTCGACGTTCTGGTTGACCAGCTCGACGAACTTCATCAGCACCCGGGCCCGGCGCTGTGGGTTCCACGCCGCCCAGTCCTTCTGCGCCTCGACGGCCACCTGCACCGCCGCGTCGATGTCGGCGGCCGACGCCATGGGCACCTGCGCCTGCACTTGTCCGGTATTGGGGTCAAAGACGTCGCCGGTTCGTTGCGATTGACCGCCGGTCCGCTGCCCATTGATGTAGTGCGGAATGTGTGTGGTCATGAGCGTGCCCCCTCGGCCGGAAATGGGAATACTTGGATATCCTAGTAAATGGCGATCGGTGGGCGCAACTGGGGTCACCGAGTCATTGCGCCGCCTGCGGTGCGTGAGGTACACCAGTACGAGAGGCTGGAGCTGAAATGCATGAATCACGGTTGCTGGGCCGTGTGCGCCGGGCCCTTGTCGTAGTCGCCGCAGTGTTCGGTGTCGCGCTGCTAAGCGCGGCCGTTGCGAGTGCCGCCGACCCGGTCCAGTTGAAGAGCCGAATGGGTAATTGGTGTCTCGACGGCCCGAATGGGAACAACACCGCGACCATGGTCAACCCCTGCAATGGGTCGAAATCGCAGCGCTGGATTCTCAACTCTGCCGGTCAGATCCAGAGCGGGGCCGTCCCCGCGGATTGCCTGAGCATCAGCGACGCAGCCGATAACACCCCGGTGACCCTCGTGCCCTGTCAGACCAATGCGAACAACCAGCGCTGGAACCTCCAGACCAACGGCCAGGTCACGAGTGCCCTCGGTCCCTGCCTCAACATTTTCGGTGGCGTGGCGCAGCCCGGGACTCCGGTGATCGCCTACCACTGCATTCCCGATGTAGCCGACGAGGCGTGGGATAGCGTTCCCTGACCGGGCTCGCCCCGGGGTACCTCTCGTCACCCATCGAGTCGTCACCCATCGAGCCATCCCGCGTCGACGTACGCGCGGGCGTCCTCCCAGCTGGGCAGCAGACCGGCCGCGCGCACCTGCTCGAGCGTCGGCGCGTCCCGGTCCCGGTCGGACATGCGCAGGTCAACCTCGGGCCACCGGATGCCCAGCGCGGGATCGGTCGCGCAGATCGCGTGTTCCCGGTCCGGGTCGTATTCCGCCGAGCACAGATAAGCGACCGTCGAATCATCCTGCAGCGCGACGAAACCGTGGCCGAGGCCCTCCGACACGTACACCGCTCGCCGCTCGCGGTCGTCGAGCAGCACCGAGTCCCACCGCCCGAAGGTCGGCGAGCCGACCCGGATATCGACGACGACGTCGAACACCGCACCGCGCAGGCACGTCACATACTTGGCCTGGCTTGGCGGCAGTTCGGCGAAGTGCAGCCCGCGCAGCACACCTGCCGCCGACACCGAGCAGTTGAGCTGCCGCAGATCGAAGCGGTGTCCGGCGAACCCCCGGAACTCACGATCGGTGAACGCCTCGTAGAACAATCCGCGATCATCATGGTGCAAAGCCGGCGTGATCTCCCACGCGCCCGGCACCGCCAACTCGCGAACCGTCATCGTCACTGCCCGCGCGCCGCGTAGCGCGCCTCGACATCGTCCTTCAGCGGCCCCCACCAGGACTCGTGCTCGCGGTACCACTCGATGGTCGCCCGCAGCCCGTCGGCGAAGTCGGTGTGCTTTGGCGCCCAACACAATTCGTCGTACAGCGCGGTGGGATCGATAGCATACCGCAGGTCATGGCCCGCGCGGTCGGGCACCTGGTCGAAGTCGTCGGGGTCGCGCCCCATCATCTGCAGGATCATCCGCAGCACCGACAGGTTGTCGCGTTCCCCGTCGGCGCCGATCAGATACGTCCGGCCCGGCCGGCCGTCGGACAGGATCCGCCACACCGCGCTGTTGTGGTCGTCGACATGGATCCAGTCGCGCACGTTGGCGCCGCTGCCGTACAGCTTCGGCCGCCGCCCCGTCAGCACGTTGGTGATCTGGCGCGGGATGAACTTCTCCACGTGCTGATAAGGCCCATAGTTGTTGGAGCAGTTGGAGATCGTCGCCCGCACACCGTAGGACCGCACCCACGCCCGCACCAGCATGTCGGCGGCGGCCTTGGTCGACGAGTACGGGCTGGACGGGTTGTACGGGGTGTCCGGGGTGAACCGCCGCGGATCATCCAGTGCCAGCTCGCCATACACCTCGTCGGTGGACACGTGGTGCAGCCGGGCCCCGTGCTGTCGGACCGCCTCCAGCACCGCGAACGTGCCCAGGACGTTCGTGTGCATAAACGGCGCAGGGTCGGCCAAAGCGTTGTCGACGTGCGTTTCGGCCGCGAAATGCACGACGGCGTCGGCGTCGGCGACCAGGCCCGACACCAGCGACGCGTCGGCGACGTCGCCCCGCACCAGGCGGATCGCGTCGGCGACGTCGGCCAGCGACTCCCGACTGCCGGCATACGTCAGTGCGTCCAGGACGGTCAGCGACACGTCCGGGTGGTCCCGAAGCGTGCCGCGCACGAAGTTGGCCCCGATGAACCCGGCGCCGCCGGTGACCAACAACCGCATCGTTAAACCGTAACGGGCGGCTAGCTCAAACCTTGCCCGTCAGCCCAAGCGGCCCGGCCAGCTCGGCCAGCGTCGGCAGCAATTTGTCCCAGCCGCCCAGCACCTGGATCGCCACATGATCGGCGCCGGCCTCGAGGTGCTCGTTGAGCCGTTTGGCGATCTGATCGGCACTGCCGTGGGCGACCAGGGCATCGATCAGCCTGTCGCTGCCCGGCTTCGCCACGTCGGCGTCGGTGAACCCGAGCCGCTTCCAGTTGTTGACGTAGTTGCTCAGGTTGAGATAGAAGCCGACGGTGTCGCGACCCACCGCCCGCGCCTCTTCCGGGTCGGTCGACAGCACCACCTTGTGCTCGGGCGCCAGGAGCACCGTGCGGCCGATGAGTTCCCGCGCCTGCGCGGTGTGTTCGGGTGTCGTCAGGTACGGATGCGCGCCCGCACTGCGCTTGGCCGCCAGCTTGAGCACCTTCGAGCCAAGGGCCGCCAGCACTCGACGGCTCGTCGGCACTGCGTGATTGTCGAGTTCATCGAGATATTCGACCAGCGCGTCATAGGGCTTGCGGTACTCGCCGGTGTGCTCGGGGTGACCGACCCCGACGCCGAGCAGGAACCTACCCGGGTGGGCCTTCTCGATCCGGTGGTACGACTCCGCAACCGGCCCGGGCGCGGCCTTCCAGATGTTGACGATGCCGGTGGCCAACTGCAGCGTGTCGGTCTGCTCGAGAATCGGTTCGGCGAATTCGAGCTCCGCCGAAGGGGAGCCACCGATCCAAACCGCCCCATAGCCGAGCTTCTCGATCTCGACCGCCTGTTCCGGCCTGACCTTCCCCATGGTCCACACGCCGAAACGGCCCAGGTCCGGTTTGAGCAGCGATGGTTCGGTCATCTTGCATCCTCTCTAGGTGCGGCCCAGACCCAGCGGCCCGGCCAGCTCGGACAGTGTCGGCAGCAGCTGGTCCGCCCCGCCGAGAACCTGGATCGCGACGTGGTTCGCGCCCGCGTCGAGGTGCTCGTTGAGGCGCTTGGCGATGTCGTCGGTGGTGCCGTACGCGACGACGGCGTCGATCAGCTTGTCGCTGCCCGGCTTTGCGACGTCCTCGTCGGTGAAGCCGAGTCGCTTCCAGTTGTTGACATAGTTGCTCAGGTTGAAATAGATGTCCAGCGCCCTGCGGCCGATCGCGCGGGCCTTTTCCGCGTCGGTGGTCAGTACCACCTTGTGCTCGGGCAGCAGCAGCGCCGAAGGACCGATGATTTCGCGGGCTCGCGCGGAATGTTCCGGCGTCGTGAGATAGGGATGCGCGCCCGCGCTGCGTTCCGCGGACAGTTTCAGCACCCGCGGCCCGAGCGCGGCGACGACTCGCTGGTTGGCCGGAACCCCGTACTCGTCGAGCTCGTCGAGATACGACACCAGGGCGTCGTAGGGCTTGCGGAATTCGGCGTGCACCTCCGGGTGACCGACGCCGATGCCCAGCACGAACCGGCCCGGGTAGGCGGTGTTGATCCGGTGAAACGAATCGGCCACCGGTCGGGCCGCCGCGGTCCAGACGTTGACGATTCCGGTGGCCACCTTCAGCGCGGTGGTCGGCTCCAAAAGTGGTTCGACAAAGGACAATTCGGCCGGCGGCGACCCGCCGACCCATATCGCGCCGTATCCGAGGGCTTCGATCTCCTGCACTTGTTCGGGCGTGGCGCCGCGTCCGAAAACTCCGAATCGTCCCAGATCTGGCTTGGCGGTGTCTGCTGCGGTCATCCTTGCTCCAACCTGCGCATTGTCCGCGGCTATTCCGCCGACAGGGAAACTTCTGGTGAAGAGTCGACCGGTTCGGCCACTTCGAGCGGGAGCAGGGCAATGAAGCGCGTATCGCCGGGCTTGGAATCCAACCACAGGTTGCCGTTGTGCTTGTCGATGATCCGGGCGGCGAAGTCCAGTCCGAGCCCGGTGCCTTCGCCGACCGGCTTGGTGGTGAAAAACGGGTCGAAGATGCGTTCGCGGTTCTCGTCGGGAATCCCCGGGCCGGTGTCGCAGATCTCGACCCGCACCATCTCGCCTTGGCGGCACGTCCGCACCGTCAGCGTGCCGACGAAGCCTTGGGCGTCCGGAGTGCCGCTTTCGCGCATCGCGCCGACCGCGTTGTCGATGAGATTGGTCCACACCTGGTTGAGCTCGGCGGGATAACAGGGGATGTGCGGCAGCTCGCGATCAAAGTCCTTGACCACCTTGATATCCGAGCCGATCTTGTGCGAGAGCATTGTCAGCGTGCTCTTCAGCAGCAGATGAATATCGGTGACGTCGAACGGTGCCCGGCCCAACTGTGAGTATTGCTTGGCCTGGGTGATCAGCGTCGAAATCCGTTTAGTGGAGTCGGCGATCTCGTTCATCAGCTGTTCGGTCGCGATGGTGTAGTTCAGCCACCGGATGGCGCCTTCCAGCGAAGCGGTCGCATCGGCGTCGTCCACGGTCGCCGAGACCCGTTCAAGCCAGTCGCTGTCCAGGCCGGCTTCGACGAACGTCGGCGCCAGATCCCATGCGCCGGAAATGCCGTGGTTTTCGAGCCACTCGCCGACGGCGTCCTCGCGGTCGGATTTCTCCAGCGGTGAGAGTTCTTCGGCCTTGCCGACCAGTTCGGCAACTTCCTCCTGGATGGCCACCAGCGTGCGAAGCGTCTCGGGAGTGAACTTGCCGTCGGCCAACATCGCGAGTTTGTGCCGCGTCCCGGCCACCTTCTCGCGCAACTCGGATGTCGCCCGCGCCGCGGCCGCGGCCGGGTTGTTCAGCTCGTGGGTGAGGCCCGCGGTCAGCTGGCCGAGCTGGATCAGCCGTTCGTGCGGCCCGATGATCCGGTGCTGGCGCTCGCGGCCCAGCGTGTGACCCACCAGAAGGTGAACCGCCATCGGAAACTGCACGCGCATGAAGTCGCCGAACTTTGCCGCGTCCATGATGAAGAACCGCGACGGCTTGGTCACCCGCACCGATGCGGCGTAGGTCTGGTTCGGCTGGTCGGGCATGAACGCCGACCACGCGCCGCAGTACACGCCCTTCTGAGAGGTCCGGTTTGTCTCGATGTCCTGGCCGCCCGAGCGCTTGGACATCACCAGTTCGCCGTCGAGCAGCACGTAAAAGCATGTCGCCGGCTCACCCTCGAGGCACAGCGGTCCCGGCTCGAACGACTTGACCCGTCCTTCGGCGCACAAAATCGCCAGCTGTTCTTCGGTCAACGCGTCGAACAGAAACAGCCGACGCAGTTCGTCGGCGTTGCACGGCAGGTAACCGGGCTCGACGTCCACGACCTTCTCCCTTCTACGTTTCGGCCAGGTAGCGATGCGCCAGCATCACCGCCATCGCACCATCGCCGACGGCGGCCGCGACCCGCTTTGCGGATTCGGCTCGCACGTCACCTGCAACAAACACGCCCGGCACGCTTGTTTCCAGGTGGTGCGGCGGACGCTCCAACGTCCAGCCGCAGACGTTCTTCAGATCCGGCCCGGCGAGGATGAAGCCGTGGTCGTCGCGGGCGACCACACCGTCCAGCCAGTCCGTTCGCGGGGCGGCGCCGATGAAGATGAACAGCCGGCCGCACTCGACGATGTCTTCCTTGCCGGACTGGTGGTCCCTCAGCACCAGCTTTTCCAGGTATTCCTCGCCAATCGCCTCGGCGACCTCGGTGCACGTGCGCACTCGGATCTTCGGGTTGGCCGCGATCTGCTGGATCAGGTAGTACGACATCGACGCATCCAGCGACGGCCCGCGTACCAGCAGGGTCACGCAATCGGCCTCGCGGGCCAGATACACCGCCGCCTGACCGGCGGAGTTGGCGCCGCCGACGACGTAGACCTGCTGGTCTCGGCACTGGGATGCCTCCGACATCGCGGCGCCGTAAAACACCCCGCGGCCGGTCAAGTCCCTGCACCCGGTCGCATTCAGCTGCCGATACGACACCCCGGTGGCAAGCACCACCGCACGCGCGTCGATTGCGCCGCCATCGGAGAGTCGGATCGTTCTGGCCGGCCCGTTCAACTCCAGACCGACGGCGTCACTGGCGGTGATCAGCTCGGCGCCGAACTTTTCGGCCTGGCGGCGGGCCCGATCGGCCAGCTGGCCGCCCGACACTCCGTCGGGAAAGCCGAGATAGTTCTCGATCCGGGAACTCTGACCGGCTTGCCCACCGGTCGCGATGCTCTCGATCAGGACGGTCCGCAAACCTTCGGAAGCCCCGTAGACCGCGGCGCCGAGCCCCGCGGGGCCGCCGCCGATGACCACCAGGTCATAGAACGACGCCGACGGTGTCGTGGACAGGCCGAGGCGGTCGGCCAGCTCGGCGTCGGTTGGCTGCACCATCGGCTCGCCCCGTTCGGTGATGACCACCGGCAGCGCGCGCGGGTCGAGCCCGGCGACTTGCAGTAATTGTTCGCCCTTGGGCTCGTCGGCCATAAACCAGTTGTAAGACAAACGATTTCGGACCAGGAAGTCGCGAACCTCGGCCGAGCGCGCCGACCAGCGATGCCCGATCACCTTGGTGTAGGGGATTGCTCGGTCGCCGATGGCTTGCCACGCCTCGAGCTGTTCGTCGATGACCGGATAGAGCTTTTCCTCGGGCGGGTCCCACGGCTTGAGCAGGTAGTAATCCAGGTCGACGACATTGATCGCCTCGATCGCCGCGTGCGTGTCGGCGTAGGCGGTCAGCAACACACGGCGCGCCACCGGATACAGCTGCATCGCCGCTTCCAGAAACTCGATGCCGCTCATCTGCGGCATCCGGTAGTCGGCGACGAAGACGGCGACGGTCTCGCCGCGCATCTTCAGTTCCCGCAGCGCCTCGAGCGCCGAGGCGCCGGATTCGGCGCGCATCACCCGGTAGTGCTCGCCGTAGTGGCGACGCAGGTCGCGCGCAACGGCACGGGAGACGGCAGGGTCGTCATCGATGCTGATGATTACTGGCTTGCGGGTGGCTGGATCGGGTCCGCTCATCACGACCAAGTATGCGCTCGTCAGCGCGCACGCCCGCGGGCGGAGCGGTTTTGGTCTGCGGCGCCCAAACGAGTAAGATAAAGCAACGGTGCGGTATCCGCGCCGGCTCTTGCGTGCCCAGGTCCCGGAATTTTCTGTTACCGGCTCACGTTTTGTAGTCGGAGCAAAAGCTGCGCCGACAACCGGGCGCACCAAAAGCGAACGAAAGCGAGTTATGGCAAAGAAAGACGGCGCCATCGAGGTCGAGGGCCGCGTGGTCGAGCCGCTGCCCAATGCGATGTTCCGCATTGAGCTGGAGAACGGCCACAAGGTGCTCGCCCACATCAGCGGCAAGATGCGGCAGCACTACATCCGCATCCTGCCCGAGGACCGGGTGGTCGTGGAGCTATCGCCGTACGACCTGTCCCGTGGCCGCATCGTGTACCGGTACAAGTAAGTCAACGAGACGAAGAACAGGATCGAAAAGCCGTGAAGGTCAACCCGAGCGTCAAGCCGATTTGCGACAAATGCAGGGTGATCCGCAGGCATGGGCGGGTCATGGTGATCTGCTCCGATCCGCGCCACAAGCAGCGGCAGGGCTAGCCAGGCCGGCTAGTCACGCCCCTGCCGGCAATCGACAACTGAATGGGGACCTCCCAGTCCACTGAGCGGATAGGCCGCGCATGCACGCCCGGAACGGAGGCCGGGCCCCGCGCAAACGGGAACGGACTGGGACCAGACCTCCGCGAAGAAGGAATGTCACACGCATGGCCCGACTAGTGGGCGTCGATCTGCCGCGCGACAAGCGCATGGAGGTCGCGCTGACCTACATCTACGGCGTCGGCCGTACCCGCTCCAACGAAATCCTCGCCGCGACGGGCATCGACAAGGACCTGCGCACCAAGGACCTCACCGATGACCAGCTGACTCACCTGCGCGACTACATCGAGGGCAACCTGAAGGTGGAAGGCGATCTGCGCCGCGAGGTGCAGGGCGACATCCGCCGCAAGATCGAGATCGGCTGTTACCAGGGCCTGCGGCACCGCCGCGGCCTACCGGTACGCGGCCAGCGGACCAAGACCAACGCGCGTACCCGCAAGGGCCCGAAGCGCACCATCGCCGGCAAGAAGAAGGCCAGGTAACCCATGCCACCGAAGAAAGCCAGCGGCGCCGCCCCGAAGAAGGGCCAGAAGGGCCGCCGCCGGGAGAAGAAGAACGTTCCGCACGGCGCGGCGCACATCAAGAGCACGTTCAACAACACCATCGTGTCGATCACCGACCCGCAGGGCAACGTCATCGCCTGGGCATCGTCGGGCCACGTCGGCTTCAAGGGGTCGCGCAAGTCGACACCGTTCGCCGCGCAGCTTGCCGCCGAGAACGCCGCCCGCAAGGCGCAGGAGCACGGCGTGCGCAAGGTCGACGTGTTCGTGAAGGGGCCGGGGTCGGGCCGCGAGACCGCGATCCGGTCGTTGCAGGCCGCGGGCCTGGAGGTCGGCGTGATCGCCGACGTGACGCCACAGCCGCACAACGGTTGCCGTCCGCCGAAGCGGCGTCGGGTCTAGTCGGGTCTGGGAGGAGAAACAGGAATGGCTCGCTACACCGGACCCGTCACGCGCAAGTCGCGCCGTCTGCGCGTCGACCTCGTCGGCGGCGACCAGGCGTTCGAGAAGCGCCCGTATCCGCCCGGCCAGCACGGCCGGGCCCGGATCAAGGAAAGCGAATACCTGATGCAGCTGCAGGAGAAGCAGAAGGCCCGCTTCACCTACGGCGTGCAGGAGAAGCAGTTCCGCCGCTACTACGAAGAGGCACAGCGCCGCCCCGGCAAGACCGGTGAGGAGCTGTTGCGCATCCTGGAGAGCCGGCTGGACAACGTGGTGTACCGCGCCGGTCTCGCGCGCACCCGTCGGCAGGCCCGCCAGCTGGTCAGCCACGGCCACTTCACCGTCAACGGCGTGAAGGTGGACGTCCCGAGCTACCGGGTGTCGCAGTACGACATCATCGACGGGCGGGAGAAATCGCTGAACACGCTGCCCTTCCAGATTGCGCGGGAGACGGCGGGCGAGCGGCCGATCCCGGGCTGGCTGCAGGTGATCGGGGAACGCCAGCGGATCCTGGTGCACCAGCTGCCCGAGCGGGCGCAGATCGACGTGCCGCTCACCGAGCAGCTGATCGTCGAGTTCTACTCGAAGTAAACGCTTCTGCGCCGTCCCGATGGCGGTGGCAGATTGATCGGCATCAAATAGCGGGTGCCGTGAAGGAGGAAGAAAACACATGCTGATTTCTCAGCGACCCACATTGGGCGAAGAGGGCATCGCCGACAACCGCTCACAATTTGTGATCGAACCGCTCGAGCCGGGATTCGGCTACACCCTTGGCAATTCGCTGCGCCGCACGCTGCTGTCGTCGATCCCGGGCGCGGCCGTCACCAGCATTCGCATCGACGGCGTGTTGCACGAGTTCACCACCGTGCCCGGCGTCAAGGAAGACGTCACCGACATCATCCTGAACCTCAAGGGCCTGGTCGTCTCGTCCGAGGAGGACGAGCCGGTCACGATGTATCTGCGCAAGCAGGGCCCCGGCGAGGTGACCGCGGGCGACATCGTGCCGCCTGCCGGCGTGACGGTGCACAACCCCGACATGCACATCGCGACGCTGAACGACAAGGGCAAGCTCGAGGTCGAGCTCGTCGTGGAGCGTGGCCGCGGCTACGTGCCTGCCGTTCAGAACAAGGCGTCCGGTGCCGAAATCGGCCGCATCCCAGTCGATTCCATCTACTCGCCGGTCCTGAAGGTCACCTACAAGGTGGAGGCCACCCGTGTCGAGCAGCGCACCGACTTCGACAAGCTGATTCTGGACGTCGAGACCAAGAACTCGATTTCGCCGCGGGACGCGTTGGCGTCGGCGGGCAAGACGCTGGTCGAGCTGTTCGGCTTGGCGCGCGAGCTCAACGTCGAGGCCGAGGGCATCGAGATCGGTCCGTCGCCGGCCGAGGCCGACCACATCGCCTCGTTCGCGTTGCCGATCGACGACCTGGACCTGACGGTGCGGTCCTACAACTGCCTCAAACGTGAGGGCATCCACACCGTCGGCGAGCTGGTCGCGCGCACGGAGTCCGATCTGCTGGACATCCGCAACTTCGGCCAGAAATCGATCGACGAGGTCAAGGTGAAGCTGCACCAGCTGGGCCTGTCGCTGAAGGACAGCCCGGCCGGCTTCGACCCGTCCGAGGTCGCCGGTTACGACGTGGCCACCGGCACGTGGCACGGCGATACCGGCTACGACATGGAAAACGAACAGGACTACGCCGAAACCGAGCAGCTCTGACTCCGGTCTCTGCCTGTTAAGGAAAAGGGAGCCCAGCAATGCCCAAGCCGACCAAGGGCCGTCGCCTCGGCGGGTCGTCCTCGCACCAGAAGGCGCTTCTGGCCAACCTGGCCACGTCGCTGTTCGAGCATGGCCGGATCCGGACCACCGAGCCGAAGGCCCGGGCGTTGCGGCCCTATGCCGAGAAGCTGATCAGCCACGCCAAGAAGGGCACGCTGCACAACCGGCGCGAGGTGCTCAAGAAGATCCGCGACAAGGATGTGGTGCACACCCTGTTCGCGGAGATCGGCCCGTTCTTCGCCGACCGCTCCGGCGGCTACACCCGCATCATCAAGGTCGAGGCCCGCAAGGGTGACAACGCCCCGATGGCGGTGATCGAACTGGTGCAGGAGAAGACGGTCACCTCCGAGGCCAACCGGGCCCGCCGTGCGGCGGCGTCGAAGACGGCCAAGGCCCCGGCGAAGAAGGCGGCCCCGGCCCCCGCGGCGCCGGCAACGGATGACGTTCCGGCTCCCGAGGCTGCCGACGAGGTCGTCGAAAGCCCAGCGGACGACAGCGAGGCCGCCAGCGAGGACAGCCAGGACACCGGGGACGCTGGGGACGCCGACAAGTCCTGACGCCATGCTCGACGGACCCGCCATCGATCCCGGTGGCGGGTCCGTTCGGCTTCGGCTCGATATCGCCTACGACGGAACCGATTTCGCGGGATGGGCGGTGCAGGCGGCCCAGCGGACGGTGGCCGGCACGCTGATCGACGCGTTGTCGACGGTGTTTCGGGTTCCCGTGCAGCTGTTCGCGGCGGGGCGCACCGATACCGGCGTGCATGCGACCGGCCAGGTGGCACACGTCGACATCCCGGCCGAGGCGCTGCGGTACGGGTATCCGCGCTCGAGGCGACCGCGCGAACACGAGTTCTTGCCGCTGGTGCGCCGGCTCGCCCGCTTTCTGCCGCCCGATGTCCGGGTGTACGACATCACCCGCGCCCCAGCAGGATTCGACGCGCGGTTCTCGGCGTTGCGCCGCCATTACCTGTATCGACTGTCCACCGCGCCGTACGGCGTCGAGCCTCAGCAGGCCCGCTACGTGACGGCGTGGCCGCGGCCGCTCGACGTCGACGCGATGGCGGCCGCGTCGCGAGACCTGGTCGGTCTGCACGATTTCGCCGCGTTCTGCCGATCGCGCGATCGCGCGACGACGATCCGCGACCTGCAGCGACTGGACTTCAGACGCGACGGCGACGTGGTCACCGCCCACGTCACCGCCGACGCGTTCTGCTGGTCGATGGTGCGCTCGTTGATGGGCGCCCTGCTGGCCGTCGGAGACGGTCGCCGCAGCCCGCAGTGGTGCGCGGGGCTGCTGAAATTGACCCAGCGGTCCAGCGACTTCGCCGCGGCGCCCGCCCGTGGGCTCACCCTGATCGGGGTGGATTACCCGCCCGACGACCAGCTCGCCGCCCGCATCGCGGTGACCCGCGACCTGCGCAGCCCGATCGACTAAAGTTTGCCGGCGACGAAATCGGCGGCCTGATTGGCCATGCCGGCGCCGATGTATGCGTTGGCCAGGTGTGCGGGCCAGTTGTTCTCCCACGTGTTCGGGTCGGCCGGGTTGCAGACCGGGTCGGCGCCGTGACACAACTCGATGGTCCTGTCGCTGTAGAGCGGGTTGAAGTTCGTGATCGGTCCGATCCACGCCGCTCCGTTGCCGAACAATGCGACCGCGGCAATGTGCGTGTCGGCGCCTGCCGGTAGGGGATTGGTGAAACCCCACATGGCGGTGGGGACCGCGAGCACCACGTCGGTCGCCGCGGCGCCGAGCGAGTAGCCGCCGAGTACCAGTCGTGTGTTCGGGCAGTTGCCGACCATGTACTGGACGTGCCCGCTCATGTCGTTGGCGCCCTGGTCCACCGCGGTGTCGGCGTCGTATTTGACCGCGTAGACCCCGATGTTCTTATTGACCTTGGACCGCAGTGCGCTGATGAACGCGTTGCCGAGTATGCCGACCCCCGGTGGTTCCAAGCGGCCGCGGGCGAAGACGACCTCGACGTCCGGGCATCCCGCGGCCGATCCCGTTGGAATACCTGTCAAAGCGTCCGGAACCGCGGCGGGGCCGATCAGTAAACCAGCGGCTACGACTGAAGCCACAACTGACGCAATTGCAACTCTCACCCCAAGGATATTAGCGACGCCGACCGCGATCTTGGGCTAAAGCAGATTAGCGGCGTAGGTGCCGGCCAAACAGCTAGACCAATCCCGCCACGAAACCCGCGGCTTGACCGGGGAAGTCGGTGCTCTCGTAGCTGGTATGGGCGAAGGGATTGCGGCCGCGGGAGCAGATCGGGTCACCGTTGTTGCATAAATCGATGGCCCTGCCACCCCACAGCGGGCTCGCCGACATCGGGTTCCCAAACTTCGTCGCCGGGTTGCCGAAGACCGCGACCGCCGCCACCTTGCTGGCGGCGTCGGGGGAAAGCGGCGGTGCCGACCCCACGTCACCGATCTTTTCGCCGAGGGGCGGTATACCGCCCAGCATGTCGACGACGGCCGCACCCTGCGAGTATCCGCCGAGCACGATCCGGGTCGACGGGCACTGTCGCGCGGTGGCCGCGATGTATGAATTCGCGTCGGCCGCGCCGGCCGCGGTGGTCAGAAAGTCCAACGAGGCGGGATAGTTCACCGCGTACGTTCTCAGCGTGCGGTTTGGCAGCTGAGCCCCGAGGGCGTCCGCGAACGCCTGGCCCACCCGGCCGATGCCCGGCGGTTCGTTGGTGCCGCGGGCAAAAACCACCTGGACGTCCGGGCATTGTTGAGCCGAGGCCGGCGGGATGGTCGGTGTGCTCAATGAGGTTCCTGCCGCGAACAACGCGGCTCCGGCAAGGATCAAGCAATTCTGGCGTCGCCTCACGCGGTTAATGCTCACATATCGGGGTGCCGGTTACGTAACCGGTGCTCAGCGACCGCTCGCCGCGACGGCTTCGATCGCCCCGGTGTCCGCGAAGCCGGCCGCGGCCACCTCGGCGCGGTTGCTGCGCCCGGCGAACGCCAACCCGACCAGCACGACCCCGCCGCCGACGGCCTGGGTCAGCGTG
The DNA here is from genome assembly GCF_035640695.1 of Mycobacterium sp. Lineage (GTDB taxonomy): Bacteria > Actinomycetota > Actinomycetes > Mycobacteriales > Mycobacteriaceae > Mycobacterium. The sequence continues at coordinate 21,069 of NZ_DASQVQ010000008.1, read as the reverse complement.
ACGGCCTCGCCGACCAGCACCCAGGCCGCGACGACCGCGCACAGCACCTCTCCGAGGCCGAGCAGCGATGCATAGCTGGGCCGCAGCCGGGCCACGCCGCTGATGCCGAACGTGTAGGCCATGGCCGTGCTGACCACGCCGAGCACCAACACCGGCAGCACGAATGAGCTGGTGTGGCCGGCGACCACGGTGTCGTTGGTGGTGAAGGTCAGCGGTAGGACGCCGGTCACGCCCAGCGCGGCGACCGCGGCGGCACCGACGATCAACCCGCCGGCGGCCAGGGTCACCGCGTTGAGTCCGTCGCCGTCGGTAACCCGGTCCGACAGCACGAAGTAGCACGCGACACTGACCGCCGCGCCCAGCGCCCACGCCACGCCAATCGTGTCGATGTGGGCGCCGGAGAACACGTCGAGCACGACGACGGTCCCGGCCACCGCGAGCGCGGCTCCGACCAGCGTGAGGGTGGCCGGCCTGCGGCGGGTGGTGCCCCACACCCAGCCCACCACCAGCACCGGTGCCAGGTACTCCAGCAGCACCGCCACACCGACCGACAGATGCGCGACGGCGTTGTAGTAGCACAGCTGGCCGCCCGCGATCGGAATCAAGCCGTAGCCGGCCACCGTCCCGGCGTGCCGAATCGCTTCCCGAAGCCAGCTGCGATGCACGATCGTCGCGAACAACGCCATGACCAACGCGCCGCCGGCCAGCCGCGCGGTAACCGCGGCGGTCGGCGTCCAGCCGGCCTCCATCAGCGACTTTGCGAACGGCCCGGACATCCCGAAGGTGACGGCAGCCGCCGCCGCGAACGCGACGCCAGGTCGGAACGCGTTTTTCCCATGCATCGCAAACCCCCAACCGTCGCGTAATGAGTAAAATGAATTTCGGTACTGACGCTACCGGGAGGGGGAGTCAGGGGTCAAATGCTTTTTAGTCATGACACGGAGCTGACCCTGCGAGCCGCGGCGATCCTGGTCAACACGAACCGCGACGACGGCGAGCATCTCGCCGACCAGCCGGCGCTCGACAAGTACCTGAACTATTTCGGCTGGACGGGTCGCCGCGACCACGACGCCGCCGAATTGGCCGCGGTGCACGCGCTGCGTGGCCGACTGGGGCGGATCTGGGAATCCGCCGGCAACGAGGAGCGTGCGGTGGGGCAGGTGAACGCGCTGCTGGCCGACACGCATGCGGCGCCGTGGCTGACCCGCCACCCAGAGATGCCGGAGTGGCACCTGCACCTCGCGTCGCAGCACGACCCGCTGGCACAGCGGATGGGTGCGGAGATGGCGATGGCGCTGGCCGACCTGATCCGGGTCGGCGAGCTGCGGCGGCTCAAGATCTGTGCGGCGCCGGACTGCCGGGCCGTCGTGATGGATCTGTCGCGCAACCGGTCCCGCATCTTCTGTGACACCGGCAACTGCGGCAACCGTCAGCACGTGGCCGCCTACCGCGAGCGCAGGGCGAAAACGGGTTAGCGCGCCGAGCCGACCAGTGCTCGTGCGCGTCTCAACTCCGGCCAGGTTTGCTCAGCCGGAAAGCGGCTGAGCGCGTCCAGCAGGGCGGCCCGTGCCGGCTCGCCGACCAGCTCGTAATCATCCGCGGCGGCTCGCAATTCGTAGACGGGGGCACCCTGCGTTTGGGCCAGCTCGATCGCCGCGCGAAGACCTGCGTGCCGGGCGTCGGAGTCGCGAGATGTGTGAGCCCGCAACCGCAGCAGCTCGGCGTCGCAGATGTGCCACCCGGTCTCGTCGGCCATTCGCAGCGCCATGTTCACGCGTTCGCGCGCCGCGTCTTTCCTGCCGACCGCCAACAGGACCCGCGCCAATGCGGCCTCGTACCACCCCAAAAACGAGATCATCTCGGCCGCCCGCCACGCCTCGACCACTGCGGTCAGGGTTTGGGCGTGCGCTTCCAACACCGAAGAGTCGGTCTCGCCGCCGGCCAGCGCAGCCGTTGCCTTCGTGTTGGCCCCCGCGCTCGCCGCGATCATCACCCACTCGTCGAAGCCGTTGTGGTGGCCCCGGTCGGCCACCTCTCCAATCAGCTCAACCGCGCGGTCGTATTGGCCGGCTTCGGTGCGCACCAACGCCTCTATCGTTCGCCCATAACAAAGGGTGAACGCGCCATGGGGGAAGCGCAGCGTTTCGCACCGCCGTTCCATCTGCGCGAATGCGGTCTCCGCACCGGCCAGGTCGCCCTGAACAAACCGGGTCATCGCGAGGAACGTGTACATCCCCGCTAATGGGTCGTTCGGGGCAAACCATGCTCCTTCGATTTCGGGTGAGCCAATGTCATCGACGGCGGCCGCGGCTTTCTCCAACGTGGCCCGGGCGGTGCGGTAATCACCCCGGAACACCGCCAGAGCCCCGAATACCGCATCATTGGCCGCGCGGTACCAGTCCGGCATGTCCGCGAGCCGCACCCTGAGCGCCTCCACCAGCAGCGTCGCTCGACGCAGGTCCCCACGGGTGGCGTAGTAGCTCCAGAGGGCACTAAAAGTCGCGTAAAGCGCCAGACTCGGCTCGTCCCCGATGAGTTGCAAGCATCGCTCGAACTCGGTGGCCGCCTCGACACTTGCGTGGCCCGTCGCCGCCGAGGCCAGAAACCCGCGCTCCAGGCGGATGGCGACCTCGCGGTGGTCACGCGACGGACCTGACGCCATACGCGCGACGTTCTCGAGAGCGCGGGTGAGATGGGTGCGTGCTTCGCCGAGCGCTCCTCGCTGTCGGGCATTGGCCGATGCTTCTTGGTAGGCCGACGCCGCCTCGTCGAACCGATCAGCCTGTTCGTAGTGGTACGCCACCAGTGGCCACTCCGGGGTGCCGTCTGCCGCAGCGGCAACGAGTGTGTCCGCGATGCGGCTGTGCAGCTTGCGGCGCACACTCGGCGGTGATAGCTCCGCGGCGACCTCGCGCAGCAGCTCGTGGTGGAATCGCCAGCTGTCCGTAAGAACCGGCTGGAGGACTCTGCCACGCCCGAGTTCCCGAAGCACGTCGTCGACTTCGCGCTTGTCCAACTGCACCACGGACGACAGCAGGCGTACGTCGACGAGGCTACCGATCAGCGCCGCCGCCTCGACCACGAGCAGCGCGTTCGTGCTGGAACGCAGTCGCGCGAACAGCGTCTCATACAACGTGTCGGGCACCTGCGCGGATTCGGCGGCGTCCGAGGGCTGCTCCTTTAGCTTGGCGACAACCTCCTCGATATAAAGCGGTATGCCGTCGCAGCGCTTCCGCACCGCCCTTCGTGCATCGGAAGTCATCTCGGGATGCAGGGCCACGATGAGCTGCTCAGTTTCCGCGTCGCTGAGGGGCTTCACTTCGAATACCCGTGTCGTGCCGGACAATGCCGGCAGTTGGCGTCCGGTGATGACGACGAGCAGCCGGCCGAGGTCCTCACGAAGTAGCGCCTGGACTACCTCAGTGGTGTCCTCGTCGAACCAGTGCATGTCCTCGACCAGGACGAGCCCGGGTCCGGTGCCAAGACACGCCAGCAGGTAGTCACGGATCGCCTCGCTGATCCGCTCATAGAGCCGCTCTCCGCCGGCGCGCACGGGTTCATACCCGCATTCCGGGCCGACGCCGAGCACGGGCGCCAATAGCGGCACGACCGCGGCCGGATCCAGTGAGCGCGCCACGACCTCGGCCTCCAGCCTGCGGAGGCGCTCCGCCGGATCTGAGTCGCGCCTGATTCCACACCGTCGTTCCAGCAACCGCCGAACCGGTCGCAAACCGACATCGGTGTGAAACGGAGATCCGAATAACCCGAGCACGACAGCGTCCGTCTGCTGGGCCATGTCGACGGCGGCGTAGGCGAGGCGACTCTTGCCTATGCCGCCCTCGCCGTGAAATGCGATACCGCGCGTAACCAGGGTTCCCGAAGTTGCCTCCGCCCAGCTTCTTTGCAGGTAAGCGAGTTCCCGATCCCGGCCGACCAGCGGTCCGCGCGCGGTCTTGGCGATGTCGCGTTCGGCAACCGCGCGATAGTGGACGATCAACTCCGCTACGCCCTTCACCGCTCTCGGCGGCAGCGCCTCCAGTTCGAACGCGTCGCCGACCAGTCGTTCGATAGTGTCGGAGACCGCGACCGTTCCCGGCTCGGCGAGGCTGCACACTCGCGCGGCGAGGTTGGCGCCGAAGCCGTAGACGTCGTCTTGGGCGGTGTCGAGGTAGACGAGTCCCCGGTGAATGCCGACCCGCACGCTGATGTCGAACCCGAAGCGGCGTCGCACCCGTTCGCTGAGCGTTCCCACCTCGCGCGTGATGTCGAGTCCCGCCTGCACCGCGCGGCGCACATCGTTCTCGTGGGCCTTCGGGTGCCCGAACAGGGCAAGTAGTCCATCGCCCTTTGTCGAGCCGATGTGACCCTCGTACCGGTCGACGATTTGACGCACCTGTTCGCGGTACCTTCCGACCACGGTCCGATAGATCTCTGGCTCGATGCGGGTGGACAATGCGGTTGAATCGACCAGATCGGCGAACAGGATGGTCAGACGGCGGATTTCGCCGCTGTCTGCCGGTGCGGCGAGCAGTTCCTCGGCGTCGGGATTGCTGCGATCCACGGCCAGCACCTGCCCGGCCAGAGCATCGGCTGTCGCCCGGTCGCCGCGGTTGATCGCCTGGACCGCGCGATCCAGCAGTTCGTCGATCGTGGGCTGGCTGGGGCGTCGGCTCACGGTCCGATTGTGCCGGGCATCGGGCCCAAATTGGTGCATTTGAACCAAGGTTCACTTTGCTGAGCTAACTGCCAGCTCGGCCGGTGATGCGCCTGGCCTCCTCGGCTCTCGACGTAGGGTGAGAAGCTGATTGCGGCGTTAACCGGTGAGAGGCGGGCATCAGGATGGGTCTTGAGCTGCAGCACGAGTTCTCCTTCTGGGTGGCGACCAAGCCGCCAGTGGACTTTGGCACGGGTCCGCTGGGTCGCCGGACGTATCTAGAGGCCGTCGAGGGTGCGGCGACCGGGCAGCGCTTCAACGCGACCGCGATCGGCGGTGGCGGTGACTGGCTGGTCGTGGGCAGCGACGGCTACGGCCGCATCGACGTACGGCTGCAGTTCCAGACCGACGACGGAGCGCGGGTCTACGTCCAGTACGTCGGGCTTCTCGAACTCAACCAAACCGTTCTTGAAGCGATGGCAAGCGGCCGCGGCACTGCGTACGAGGACCAGTACTTCCGCATCACGCCACGAATTGATACCGGGGACGAGCGGTATGCGTGGATGAACCAGAGCGTTTTCGTGGCCCGCGGGCATGTGGCCGAGGGCTCGAAAGTGGAGTACGAGGTTTTTCGGGTTCTTTGAGCAAGCGCTCACACCAACAACACACGCGCCCTGGTTAGTTCGGGCCAGGTGCTGTCGTCAGGGAAAAGCTGCACAGCTTCGGCAACCGACCGCCGGGCCGCCTCGCCGCGCACACGGTAATCGTCTAGGGCGGCGCGGAGCACGAAGACGGTCGCTCCCTGCCGGCGGGCGAGTTCGGCCGCCGCCTGTAAATCGGCGTGCCGCGCCGCCGGATCGGCGTGTGTCCCGGCGCGCAGCCGAAGCAGCTCGGCGTCGTAGTAGTGTTGGCCGGTTTCCTCGGCAAGCTGTAGACCCGAATTGGCGCGATCGCGCGCCTCGTCAAGCCGGCCCGTAGCGATCAGGAGCCGCGCGATGTGGCCGTCGAATGCAGTGAGATATCCCTTGGCCTCAAGAAAGCGGCAAGCGTCCATCCACGCGCTCAGGATCGCGATGTTGTTCGGCATCGTCTCTGCGTCTTCATCGCCGGCCGCCACCTTGGCCAGCGCGGCTGCGTCGCAGTGCAGGGCCGTGCCCAGACCAATCCATTGGTCGAAGCCGTGGCGCTCGGCTCGTTGGCTCATCTCGGCGGCCAATTCGGCGGCGCGTTCAAATCGCCCTGCCTCGATGTAAATCCAGACCTCGACATACCGTGCGTAGCACAGGCTGAACGGCCCCTGCGGGAAATCAAGCTCGTCGATCCGGCGTTCGCAGCGTGCCAATGCTTGATCCGCACCGGCCAAATCACCGCGAAGCCATCGTGCATGTGCCAGGCCAGTCAGAATCAAGACTTCCGGATCGTGGGGCATGAACCACTCGGCTTCTACGTCGCGCTTGGGGCGGCAATCGACCAACGCGGCCGCCTCTTCGAGTTGCCTTCTGGCTTCCTCGAATTCGCCCCGCAGCCAGGACAACGTTCCCGACCCGCCGATGTTTTCGGATCGCCACCACTCGCGTCCTTTGTCTACGCTGATTTTCAGCGAGCGGACAACGTGCTCTGCGCGGCGCAGATCGGCGCGACTGACGTAGTAGGCGAATATCGCCATCAGCACCGAGAAGAGTTCGTCGGCATTCGGCTCGCGACACAGTTTCAGCGACCGTTCGAAATCGTCGACGGCGTCCGCGCACCCCGGGCCTTCGGCGGCCGCGGCGAGGAATCCGTGGCGTAGCCGCAACTTCACTTCGCGTTGGTCACGCCCGGCTCCCGGCGGCAGCTGGTCGAGCTGGGCCAGCGCGCGAGACAGGTACGCCCTGGCTTCCTCGAGCGCTCCCCGACGACGCGCGGTCGACGAGGCCCGTTGATAAGCCGACACCGCTTCATCGAAGCGATGCGCCCGCTCGAGATGAAGTGCGACCAACGGCCAGTCGGGATCACCTTTCGCCGCAATCGTTTCCAGCGCATCGGCGACGCGGCTGTGCAACCGACGGCGAAGGCTCGGCGGTGGCAGCTCGGCGGCCACCTCCCGCAGGAGCTCATGGCGAAACCGCAAGGACTCTTTGCCGGCGGCCTCGAACACCTTGGCACCGAGGAGGTCGCGGGTGACCCGATCAACTTCGCCGTCCGTCATCTCCGACACTGACCGGAGAAGCCCGCGGTCGAACTGGCTGCCGATCGTCGCGGCGGCCTCCACTACCCCGAGTGCCCCTTCGGTGGCCCGCAGCCGCGCGAACAACGCTTCGTACAACGTATCCGGCACCAGCACCGGCTCGGCGTCTGGCTGCTGTTCTTTGAGCTTTGCGACAACCTCCTCGATGTACAACGGCACGCCGTCGCAACGGCGACGCACGGTGGTACGGACCGAGGCCGTCATCGCCGGGTACAGCGCGCGGATGAGCTCGTCGGTTTCCTGCTCGCTGAGCGGTTTCAGGTCGAATACGTCAGCCCGCGAACTGTCCGGCAGGGATGCCAACTCACGGGAAGTCATCACCACGAGCAGTCGCCCGAACTCGCTGCCGAGGAGCGAACGGACCACCTCGATCGTCGAGTCGTCGAACCAGTGCATGTCCTCCACGACGACCAGTCCCGGACCGTCGCCCGTACACGCGATGAGGTAGTCGTGGATCGCGGCCGAGATCTGTTCATGCAACTTGAGCCCCTGGACGGGCACCGGCTCGTAGCCCTTGTCCGGGCTGATTCCGAGCACCGGCGCCAACAACCCCACCGTGGCATCCGTTTCCAGCGAGTGCGCCGCCAACTTCGTCCGCAACAGCCGCAGGCGTTCGGAGTGATCGGACGTCCGATGGATGCGGCAGGTGCGCTCCAACAGCTTTCGGACCGGATGCAAGCCGACGTCGGTGTGAAACGGTGACCCGACCAGCTCGAGCACCACGGCACCCGAGCGCTCCGCCATCTCGACGGCCGCGCATGCCAGCCGGCTCTTCCCGATCCCCGGTTCACCGCGAAAAGCCACCCCGGCGGTGGTTAGTGTGCCCGACTGAATCTGCTGCCAACGCGCTTCCAGGTGAGCGATTTCGCGCTGCCGCCCGACGAGCGGACCGAGCGGAATTCGGGTCCTGTCACGCTCGGCAATCGCTTGATACGACACGACCGGACCCTCGATGCCCTTGACCGGCTGTGGCGACCGGATTCGCAGCTCGAACCTGTCGCGCACCAGTCGTTCGACGGCTTCGGAGACGGCAACGGTGCCCGGGTCGGCGATGCTGCACATGCGCGCGGCAAGGTTGGCCGCGAAGCCGTAGACGTCGTCTTCGGCCGTGTCCAGGTAGACGAGGCCACGGTGAATACCCACTCGGACGTTGATGTCGAAGCCGAACCGGCGCCGGACCCGCTCACTGAGTCGCGCTACATCGCGGGTGATGTCAACACCCGCCTGCACTGCCCGTCGAACATCGTTTTCATGTGGTTGCGGGTGGCCGAAAACGGCGAGCAGGCCGTCCCCCTTCGTGTGACCGATGTGGCCTTCGTACCTCTCGACGATGCGCACTACCTCGTGTCGATACCGCCCCACCACCGTGCGGTACGTCTCCGGCTCGATCCGGGTAGACAGCGCGGTGGAATCGACGAGGTCGGCGAACATGATCGTGATCCGCCTGATTTCGCCGTGGTCGGCTGGGACGGCAAGTAGCTCCTCGGCCTCGGAGTTCGAGTGGTCCACGGCCAGCACCCGCCCCGCGAGGGCGTCGGCGGTCGCGCGATCGCCACGGTTGATGGCCTGGATCGCGTGCTCAAGCAACTCGTCGATCGTCGGTCGATGGGCGTGGGGAACGACCACGGGGTTCATTGTGACCGCTACCGGACAGAAATTTGCTGAATCTAAGGGTTTTGCACGCAGCTTGCGTCGCGCAAGCCGTGGATGCTACGGCAGCTGTGCTATGGCAGGTAATAGCCCCGGATGCGGTGAAAGCGGCCACGGCCCAGGATCGCATTGGCCGCCTGGAGGCCGGAGAGCACTGCCGATTCGATGCATCCGGAGTTCAGCCCGGAATCGGTCCAGTCGCCCGCGAGAACCAGGTTGTCGTACCCGCCCTCGTCGGGCCGCAAGCGGTACCGGTCTGAGCCGGGCACCGAGAGCACGTAGCGGTCCGATGGATCGATGTTGACGCTGATGTGCTGGGTGGCCAGGGCCGCGTCGCCGCGCTGGCCGTCGGCACCGGTCAGCAGGTGCCACGCGAAGCCCTGCTCATTGACCGCTCCGGGCACGTAGAGACCGACGTCGTGGTCGAGGAAGCCCAGCGCTATGGCTGATGCCCGGCGTCGGCAGTCACGAACGTAGTCGGCCCCCTCACGGGCGGACGGCCACGGGGCGTCGAAGGCGCCGCAAAAATACGCCACGGTGGCCGGCCGGTCCTGCTCTGACCAGTCCTCGGCCCACAGCGTCTGCGGCATCGACGCGAAGGTGTCCAGTGGTGGTAGGTAACCGCTTGCCGTCACCGCTGGGGCTATCAAGCCGAGCGCCTCGTGGTCCGGGCGTAGCCAAAGCTGCAAGCCTTGGGTGGCGATAGTTTGCAGGTGCTTCGTCATGTCCTGCCATTCCGGCCGGTCGGCGATCAGTTCCGCCGCGACCAGCTCGACCATCCCGAGCGAAACCGCCAGGACGACCCGGTCGAAGTCAACTCCCCGGCGAAGCACCAGGGTCTCGGCGTCGTCGCGCGTTCCGAAGTGCGATTCGAGGCTCTCGACGCCGTCCTTTCGTTCGATCTGCTCGGCCAACGGCCTGCTCGGAAAGACCGGAAGGCCGCGCACCCTGGTCAATGGCTCATAGTGGTCGACGCCGTCGGCAAGCCGGACCTGGCGGCCGATGGTGATCGCCTCGACGCATTGACGACGCTGATCCAGGTGTATGCCGTCGACCCGATGGAAGAACTCAAACCTGACACCCCGTCTTCGAAGCGCCTCGTAGAGGGGAGCCATGACGACGTCGCCCATGCCCGCCGTCATCTTCCAGAAGATCGCGCCCTTGTACGTGAAAAGCATCAGACACACGAGCAGCATGCCGGTACCCGCGGCAACCGATGGCCGGGTCAGGTCGCCGTCCTCGTAGCCAAATGTCATGTCGTACATGGCGCGAAGCACCGGGAACTCGACCACGTCCGGATGCGCACCGTGACGCAGCACCCACTCGGCGAAGTCTTCGTCGTTGGCGGCCCGGAGGCCGCGCGGATCTGTCACGAGGTTGTCGACGATGGCTCCGCGTGCCGTCGCGGTCAGCAGCGATATCAGTAGCCAGGCCAATCGGTGGTCGGCTCGATGCTCGTAGTCCAGGGCAGTGCGGATCGCGTCGAGGGCGCGCGTCAGCAGCCCGGGTTGCGCATCCCCGTGCGCCCGGGGATCAGAGACGGCCGATAAGGCGGCGAGCACGCCGAATTGCACCGCGTCGAGGAATCGTCCGGGCGGCGGTGGGTCTGAGCGGGACGACAGCGCGAGGCCCGGGTTGTTGACCTGCCGCAGTGAGTCGGAGAAGTCGAGAATCAGTTGCAATGCTCGCTGAAGGAACCCCACCACGGTCATCTCGCCGCCGGCGGCATCCGGTTCCCCGGGTAGCTCATCGTTGCGCGTGAACCGCCCCAGCACGACCTGCCAATCGCCCTGCCAGCGGTCGGCCGCCCCGACGTCATTGGCGGGCACGAAGGCCTGATCCCAGGTCAGGATCGGCACCGACGGGTCGGTGTGAGCGCGGTCGAGCTCGGCATAACACTCGCGAATCAGCGTGAAGGCGTTCTCGTAGGAGCCGATCCAGACGTGCAGGCCGTGCTCTTCTATTCGGCCGTTCTCACCCCGGCTGGACGCTCCCTTCCCACCGAGACGCCAGCCCCGCTGGTACACCGTGATGGACTCGAAGCGGTCATGCCAGCCGGGTTCGCTCAGCCGCCAGGCGGCACTCAGGCCGGCCATGCCGCCGCCCAGGATGGCGACGCGTTCTTTCGAACGACTCATCGAGTGGCTGGCGGGCTCAGCAGCGGCAAATCGGCTGCGGCAGAAGATGAATCGGTCACAGCCTGATCGCGACGGGAACGATTTCGTCCTCTCCGACTTTAACTGTGCCCAGGTAAACCCCGCTCTGCAGGTTCTCCTCGTCTACCACCAGGTAGAAGTCGGTCGCGCCCGGTTTGAGGCGCTGCGGCTGCACCGTGACGCGGTTTTCGGGGATCTCGTCGGCCGTGCCCGGCCGCTTCAACAACTCGGCCATCCGCAGCAACCGATCGTCATTGCTCGGGCTCGCCTTGAAGACATCGGAAATGAATGCCGGCGATCCGTAGCTGGCCGGGCCGATCGCCGCCGTCTGGGCCATTTCGATCCCGCCCATCATGCCGATGTCGGCCAGCTTGGTCAGCGACCTGACCCAGGCATTGACGCCGTATGAGTTCGCGCTGATGTTGCTCGACGCTTCCTCCGCCACGTATCTCGCTTGCCCGACCATCCGCCTCGCCGTCGTGGCCAGGTTGTCCGCGACAAGCATCTGCCCGGCGTCCAGCCGTGTTTCAAGCGCAGCCTCGGCGAAACGCAGTCCGCTGACCCCAGCAATGCTGGCAAGTTTGGCCATCGACCGAATCATCGCCCCGAGCGTGAAGTAGTTTGCGCTGACTTGGCCGGACACCTCCTTCGCCAACGCCTCTATCGCATCAACGGTTTCGCGCGCGGTCGCAGCGAACTCCTTGTTGGTTTCCGCGGCATCACTCACCTTTAGTTCCTTCCATCCGCGGCCGTACGGTATCCACCGCGCGCGTGAACGCGCTTCGCCAATATTGGGTTATCTCGTGTCCGAGGTCTGCTCCGAGCTCGTCAATCTCGTCGGGCGTCAGCCCGTTTCGCCACTTGTCGATGAAATCGTCGACCCAATCCTCGACGCGGAAAAGGTAGTCCTTCATGCCCGATGCCGTCGTTTCGATGAGGTCGGCACGTACCGACTGGGGCACCGTCAGTGGGGGAACCCGATCGCGTCCGACCGTCTTGACCGGCGGAGCAAGCTCTTTCGACGCGGACCACTTCGTCAGTCTCTCCGGGGCGATTTTGGTGGCATTGAGCAACATTTCACGTCCCATGTCGGCCCAGCCGAGTAGACACGACATCGCGGCCGTCGCGGTCGGGCTCACCCCTTGAATCCGGACTTCTTTGCTCGTGTGGACCCGCACGCCCAGCGCTGAAGTTTGTTGTGCCACAAGGGGTTGCACAACGATATAGCCGGAGTCGACTTGCACCAGACCGTCATCTCCGGTCCGGTCGTCGTCCAAGTCGTAATTGACGAAGATCCCACCGTCGGGAAGAACGCCCTTCCAATACTTCAACGCGGTCTTGAGGCGAAAGTCGGTGCCCACCTCCTCCATCACCCGACTCCAGCCTTGGTCATTGATCGGTCGGTCCCGAGGCGGGGTCATACTGCGGAAGAAGCTGCACGTCAAGTGCCAGTTGAGCGGGTCTACGACGTTCTTCATTTGGTCCACCGAGACGGTCTCGTCATCGAACTCCGTCGTCAGCACCGAGCAATATTCACCGTTCACCTTCCGCAGTGATCCGGTGCAGGGTTGCTCGACGCAAGCCGCCGCGGGGGATACCAGATTGTCGGCGGATGCGCTTTGCATCCTCTCCGACCATTGCTCCCGCCCTGTGATGTCATCGACCAAACCTTTGAACTGCCGGGTGGCATCGGGGGCGGGTTGTTCCGGACGGACGAGGTTCAGGCACCCTTCGAGGTGTTCATCGCCGACCTCCTCAACCCCGATCTTCCTGAGGATGGTGGTGGCATAGAGCAGGTTCGCGGCGTCGCGGGTGCTGAGGGTTTCGTCGTCTTCCGGAACGCCAACATCAGCCTGGGTAAGGTCTTTGAACGCAGTATCAAGCCTTGGGAACCTCAGCGGTTCGTCGTCGGCGTCGCGCGGCAACCTCGCGGCCAGTCGCTGTATTTCCCCGTACCAACCGCGCTGCCCGACGCCGGTGGTTCCGGGCAAATACCTTTCAACGGTCTCCGCGACGGCGGCCGAACCCGAGTTGCTCACGGCCTCGTCAATTGCGCCATAAACGCGCAATAGTGAGTGATTTATTCGCATCGCCCCGCCTCCCGCTATTTGCCGACTTAGCATAACCACGGGTTGTCTTGCGGTCGGGTGGAAATTGGGGAGGAAGCCGTGGGCAGTGGCAGGTTCGAGGGCGACGGCAGCAGCGACGGCAGCAGCGACGGCAGCAGCGACGGCAGCATTGCCGACCTGCCCTGGGCGTCGGTGTTCGACCCGGAGATCAATATGCGTGCGGTGACGGCGATCCAAGCCCGCGGCTTTCGCGCCGCGTCGGAGGTCGTCAATCGGCTGGTGAAGGCTCCCGACGAGCACGCCCGTGTCGATGACCAGCGGCCGGAGCCCAATAAGCGGTCGGGCCAAGAAGTCAACGGGCTTCTTTCGCTATGGGAGCGATTGCTGGCGCAGATGACGCAATCGCTCAACGGCGCCGGATTAACACCCGGGGGTGCTGCCACGCTGGATTTCGCCAAACCCGGTGTGCGAAATGAGGTGTGCTTGCACGCGAATACGTCGGGCGCGGCCGCAAGCGAGGTGTGGCTACACAATGGCGGACGAGACGACCTCGGCGACGTGCGACTGCGGTGCAGCGACCTGGTTTCTCATGACGGCCGGTCGGTGGATTCGGCCGTTGTCGGGTTCGAGCCCGATGTCGTGCCGATGCCTGCGCTGTCCAGCCGCGGCGTTCGTGTGACAGTTCGCCTCGCACCCGGTGTTCAGCCTTCCAGGTACCGCGGCACGCTGCTGGTCGACGGCCACCCCGACGCTTGGCTGCCCGTCGTCCTTGACGTGCCGCCGCGCGCGTCATGACGAGCACTGCCGACCGTGCAGAGCTGGTTGCCGCGGTCGATGCTCGGCTGCGCGAGGTGTCGAGGTTCGTGCGGCGTTCGATGCTCGACGCGATGCCTGACGGCGAACCGAGCCGCTGGCTGTATGCGCCGATGCGTGAGTACCCATCCAGACCCGGCAAGGCGTTGCGGCCCGCGCTCTGCCTGTCGGCCGGCCGGGCGTTCGGCGCGGACCCCAATGACCTTCTCGGCATCGCAGTGGCAATCGAGTTGCTACACAACGCTTTTCTTGTCCATGACGACGTCGCAGACGCCAGTGAGATGCGGCGCGGCAGGCCGACTTTGGCGGCGCAGCATGGAATCGCGGCGGCGCTGAATGCGGGCGATGCCATCGCCGTGGTGGCGAACCAGGTGCTGAGGCGGACGATACAACGGCTGGATCGCGATCTGGCCGACATGGTGATGGGCGAGTTCGACACGATGGCGATCCGAACACTCGAGGGACAGGCGACCGAAGTCGGTTGGCAGCACGACAATGTCTCCGATTTGAGCCCCGAGGATTACCTCGAGCTGATCATGCACAAGACGTGCTGGTATACCACCATCCACCCACTGCGCGTCGGCGCGATGGTCGGTTCGCGCGGTACGGCGCAGTTGGCACCGCTGGTGCGGTTCGGGTTCCACTTCGGAGCGGCATTCCAGATCCGCGACGACTTGCTCAATCTCATCGGCGATGAGCTCATGTACGGCAAGGAAATCCTCGGCGACCTCTACGAGGGCAAGCGAACCTTGCCTTTGGTCCATCTCCTCAGCGTCGCAAAGGGTGCAGACCTCGCCCTGGTCCGCGACTATCTTGGCCGGAGTCGAGCCGAGCGGTCGCCGGAGCTGGTGCGCACAATCCGGCAACTGATGGACGACTACGGCAGCATCGCGTTCACCAATGAATACGCCGAGGGCATTCTGTTTGTCGCCGAGGAATACTTCGAGCAGGCCTTCGCCGATGCCCACCCCGGTCCCGATCTCGACTTCCTTCGCGCACTCGTTCCCTATGTGTGGGCGCGCTGGCGGTGAGCTCCCCGTCGCGTCGCCGAGTTGGCCACTGGCGAAAACCCGTTGGCAGCACGGTCCCAACCCACCGCGCCGGCGGACACACCCTCACCTCACACTCGCCGCCCTCACCTCACACTCGCCGCCGCCACCTCACACTCGCCGCCGCCACCTCACACTCGCCCGGACAGGCTTTTTGACCAGCGCATACGCCCGCCGGTAAGCTGCTGGGTTGGCGTGGCGCGGTGCGCAACGAGGGGCTCGGGTCAATGTCGGTCGCCGAGAACCACCCCAGCCGTACACGCCTGACCGGCACCCCGATCCATGCGGGGATCCACCCGAGAGGAAGAAAGGTATGCGCTGTGCCCACGTACACGCCGAAGGCAGGTGACACCACACGGTCGTGGTATGTCATCGATGCCACGGACGTCGTGCTCGGCCGGATCGCCGTAGCGGCAGCCAACCTGCTGCGCGGTAAGCACAAGCCGACGTTCACACCCAACGTCGATGGTGGCGACTTCGTCATCGTCGTCAACGCCGACAAGGTCGCCATCAGTGGCAACAAGCTGCACGACAAGTTCGTTTACCGCCACTCGGGTTTCCCCGGTGGCTTGCGGGCACGCTCCCTCGGCGACGAGATGCGGCGCCACCCCGACCGCGTCGTCGAGAAGGCGATCGTCGGGATGCTGCCCAAGAACCGGCTCGGCCGCCAGATCAAGCGCAAGCTGCGCGTCTACGCCGGGCCCGACCATCCGCACAAGGCACAGCAGCCGGTTGCCTACCAGATCAAGCAGGTGAGCCAGTGACTGAGTCCGCGGAGCAGACCACCGAAGCGACCGAAGCGCCCGCGCCCGTCGCGATCGACCGCCCGATCCAGACCGTCGGCCGTCGCAAGGAGGCCGTGGTTCGGGTGCGCCTGGTGCCCGGCACCGGGCAGTTCAACCTCGACGGCCGCAGCATCGAAGACTATTTCCCCAACAAGGTGCACCAGCAGCAGATCAAGGCCCCGCTGGTCACGGTGGACCGGCTGGAGAGCTTCGACATCTACGCCCACCTCGACGGTGGTGGCCCGTCCGGGCAGGCCGGCGCGCTGCGCCTGGCGATCGCCCGGGCGTTGATCCTGGCACAGCCCGATGACCGGCCCGCGTTGAAGAAGGCCGGCTTCCTCACCCGCGACCCGCGGGCGATCGAGCGCAAGAAGTACGGCCTGAAGAAGGCCCGCAAGGCGCCGCAGTACTCGAAGCGCTGACCGCTGTTTCGCGGATAAAGGTCGAGTTCGCGTATCGGTTCGGCGGCGGGATGGCCGATAACCTCGTCGGTTGTGTCTTCGCGGGCCAACTGTGAGAAGTTTGTCGGCATGGGTCGACTGTTCGGCACCGACGGCGTCCGCGGAGTCGCCAACCACGACCTGACCGCCGAGTTGGCGCTGGCCGTCGGCGCGGCATCGGCGCGTCGCCTCGGCACCGCGGGCAGATCGCGCCGCCGCGTCGCCGTGATCGGCCGCGACCCCCGGGCCAGCGGCGAGATGCTTGAGGCCGCGGTGATCGCCGGCGTGACCAGTGAGGGCGTCGACGCCCTGCGGGTCGGCGTGCTACCGACCCCCGCGGTGGCGTACCTCACCAGCGCCTACGACGCCGACTTCGGTGTGATGATCTCGGCGTCGCACAACCCGATGCCCGACAACGGCGTCAAGGTGTTCGGGCCCGGCGGCCACAAGCTCGACGACGCGACCGAGGACCGCATCGAAGAACTTGTCGCCGCGGGTCCGGGCGGACGTCCGATCGGCGCCGCGATCGGCCGCGTGCTGGACGCGGAGGACGCCCAGCAGCGATACCTGCTCCATCTCGGCAAGGCGGTCACCACCCGGCTGGACGGGCTGACCGTCGTCGTCGACTGCGCCCACGGCGCCGCGTCCGCCGCCGCGCCGCACGCCTACCAGGCCGCCGGCGCCCGGGTGATCGCGATCAACGCCGAGCCCAATGGCCTCAACATCAACGAGGGCTGCGGATCGACCCACATCGACGGGTTACGCGCCGCGGTCATCGCCTACCGCGCCGACCTCGGTCTGGCCCACGATGGCGACGCGGACCGGTGCCTGGCCGTCGACGCCGCAGGGGAGGTGATCGACGGCGACGCGATCATGGTCATCCTTGCGCTGGCGATGCGCGAAGCCGGCGAGCTCACGTCCAACACGCTCGTGACGACGGTGATGAGCAACATGGGTCTGCATTTGGCCATGCGCTCGGCCGGCGTCGAGGTGCGCACCACCGCCGTCGGCGACCGCTACGTGCTCGAGGAACTACGTGCCGGGCATTACGCGCTCGGCGGCGAGCAGTCGGGACACATCGTGATGCCGGCGCTGGCGACCACGGGCGACGGCATCGCCACCGGGCTGCGGCTGATGTCGCGGATCGCGCAGACCCGCACCCCGCTGCGCGAGCTGGCGTCGGCGATGCGCACGGTGCCTCAAGTGCTGATCAACGTCGAGGTGTCCGACAAGACGACCGTGGCCGCCGCGCCGTCGGTACGGGCCGCCGTCGCTGATGCCCAGGCCGAGCTCGGTGACACCGGGCGAATCCTGTTGCGGCCCAGCGGAACCGAACAACTGGTACGGGTAATGGTGGAAGCGCCCGACGAGGACACCGCCAAGCAGGTGGCGCATCGGGTCGCCGCCTGCGTCAGTGCCCAGAATTGATCGCGGACCACCAGCCCCGATATCACCTAGCGTGGTCGGAGTGGAACAACTCTCCGACGAAGTGATCGAATTTCTTTCCACCGGCACTCGCACCGGAAAGCTGGCCTATCTCGCAGCGGATGGCCGGCCGCTGGTGGCTCCGGTGTGGTTTATCGTCGAAGACGGCGATATCGTCTTCAACACCGGTAAGGACACCGCGAAAGGCCGTGCGCTGGCGAGGGATTCGCGCGTGGCGATGACCGTAGACGACGAGCGTCCGCCATATTCCTTTGTGCAGGTGCAAGGCGTCGCCGGCACGAGCGAAGATCCGCAACAACTGCTCGACACCGCGACCCGGATCGCCGGGCGCTACGTCGGCGACGATCGCGCGGCGGAATTCGGCCGGCGCAACGGCGTCCCCGGTGAACTCGTCGTGCGCATCCGGCCGACGAAGGTCATCAAGGCGTTCAACGTCACCGGCTGACCGGCCGCTACGGCTTCAACAGGGCGACGACCTTGTCCTCGATGTCGACCGGGTCGGCGTCGGGATCGACCGCAGCGGTCCTCGGTAGCCGCGCCTCCGGATCGGCGAATTCGCGGTACGTCTTGTCGCCCGCCAACCGGTAGAGCAGGTATCCGGTCACCAGCGCCCGCACCGACTTCTGCGTGCTTCGGTCGGCGCCAGGCAGCCCCAATACCCGGGCCAGCCGGCGCCCCTCACTCAGGCCCCCGGCCTTTGCCTTGCTGACTGTGCGCAACACCGCGCCGTCCCACGCCCTGGCCAACTCCACGGCATTAGAGCGCAACGTGTAGGGATCGCCGGGCGCGCTCAGCACCAGACCGGGGATGGTCAGCCCCGCCGCCTGTTCCTCGGCCGCCGGCTTGGTCACCGTCGGGAACACCGCCACCGCGGTCTTCGGCACGAAACCGGTCTTGCCCGAGCGCTGTACCGCCGTCAGCGCCGCCGCCGAGCCGCCGAATCCGTGCCCGACCACGCCGAGCTTGGTCGGATGCACGCTGATCTTGCCCGGACCCAGCCGCACGCCCGCGGCGATGTCCAGCGTCGTGCCCAGGTCGGCGGCCAGGTTCAGCGCCGACGGCGCCAGCCCGCGCTCGGTGTCGGGGGCCGCGGCGACGATGCCCCACGACGCCAGATGCTCGAGCGTGCCCAGATAGCGGTCCACGCCCGTCAGCCAGTCGTGACCGAACGCAACGCCGGCCAGGTTCAGACCGGACTCGGGCGTGTACACCACGCCCGGTAGACCGGCAAAGGCCAGGTCACCGCGCAAAACCTGGTGTGGACCGCGACGAGTCAGCTCACCGAAGAGCTTGCGGGTGGACGCCATGGGATGACCGTAGCCGACCGGTTCGGCACGACAGGGTCCACTACCCTGATGGCTTATGTGTGGAATCGTCGGTTACGTCGGACGGCGTCCCGCCTGCGACGTCGTGGTCGATGCACTGCGCAGGATGGAGTACCGGGGCTACGACTCCGCCGGCATCGCGCTCATTGATGGTCGCGGCGGGCTGACGGTCCGGCGCCGCGCCGGGCGGCTGGCCAACCTCGACGACGCCGTGCGGGCCACCGATCCGGCGAAGCTCACCGGCCAGACCGGCCTGGGACACACCCGGTGGGCCACCCACGGCCGTCCCACCGACCGCAACGCCCATCCCCACCGCGACGCGGCAGGCAAGATCGCCGTCGTCCACAACGGCATCATCGAGAACTACATGCTCCTGCGCCGCGAGCTCGAGGCGGCCGGCGTCGAATTCGCCAGCGACACCGACACCGAGGTGGCGGTGCACCTGGTCTCCCAGCAATACCGCCGCGGCGACACGGCCGGTGACTTCCCCGCTTCGGTGCTCGCCGTGCTGCGCCGGCTGGAAGGGCATTTCACGCTGGTGTTCGCCAACGCCGACGAGCCGGGCACCATCGTCGCCGCCCGCCGTTCGACGCCACTGGTGGTCGGCGTCGGTGACGGCGAGATGTTCGTCGGCTCCGATGTCGCGGCGTTCATCGAGCACACCCGCGACGCGATCGAGCTGGGCCAGGACCAGGCCGTGGTGATCACCGCCGACGGCCACCGCATCACCGATTTCAACGGCGCGGACGCCGCCGCCAGCGCTCGGTCGTTCCGCATCGACTGGGACCTCTCGGCCGCACAGAAGGGCGGCTACGAGTACTTCATGCTCAAGGAGATCGCCGAGCAGCCCACCGCGGTCGCCGACACGCTGCTTGGCCACTTCGTCGACGGCCGCATCGTGCTCGACGAGCAGCGGCTCTCCGACCAGGAGCTGCGCGAGATCGACAAGGTGTTCGTCGTCGCCTGCGGCACCGCCTTCCACTCCGGGCTGCTTGCCAAGTACGCGATCGAGCACTGGACCCGACTGCCGGTCGAGGTCGAACTCGCCAGCGAATTCCGCTACCGCGACCCGGTGCTGGATCGCAGCACGCTGGTGGTCGCGATTTCCCAGTCCGGGGAGACCGCCGACACGCTCGAGGCGGTGCGGCACGCCAAGGCGCAGAAGGCCAAGGTGCTGGCGATATGCAACACCAACGGCTCGCAGATCCCGCGGGAATGCGATGCGGTGCTCTACACCCGTGCCGGGCCGGAGATCGGCGTCGCGGCGACCAAGACCTTCCTGGCCCAGATCGCCGCCAACTACCTCGTCGGCCTGGCCCTGGCGCAGGCGCGCGGCACCAAGTACCCCGACGAGGTGGCCCGCGAATATCAGGTGCTGGAGTCGATGCCGACGCTGGTCTCCCGGGTGCTGGCCGATCTCGAGCCCATCGCCGAGCTGGGCCGCCGGTTCGCGTCGCGGTCGACGGTGCTGTTCCTCGGCCGCCACGTCGGCTATCCAGTCGCACTCGAGGGAGCGCTGAAGCTCAAAGAGCTCGCGTACATGCACGCCGAGGGCTTCGCGGCGGGCGAGCTCAAGCACGGCCCGATTGCGTTGATCGAGGACGGCATGCCGGTCATCGTCGTGATGCCGTCGCCGAAGAACTCGGCGGTGCTGCATGCCAAGCTGCTGTCCAACATCCGCGAGATCCAGGCTCGCGGCGCGGTCACGATCGTGATCGCCGAGGAGGGCGACGATACCGTCCGGCCCCACGCCGACCACCTGTTCGAAATACCGTCGGTGTCAACGCTTTTCCAGCCGCTGCTGTCGACGATTCCGCTGCAGGTGTTCGCCGCGTCGGTGGCGCAGGCCCGCGGGTATGACGTCGACAAGCCCCGCAACCTGGCCAAGTCCGTCACCGTCGAATAGCGCGAATAGCGCGGCGCGCAAGCGTTGGGAGCGGGCGTCACACCCCATCAAGACCCCGCATCACAGCACCGCGGCGAACCTACGCCAGATAAGCCGTGGGTCCGCCGCGGATCGCTGCGTTTAGCTTGAGTGCAGGATGTTGTGGTTCTCCTCGCCCCGAAGGCACGTCGTCGTGCACGCCTGCACGACGGTCATCCCGTTCTCGTCATGGACCGGCTTCCACTGCCAGGTCGTCTCGATGACCTCATGCTCAGCGCCGAGCCGGTCACGCGCACTGACGTCGCACCGCAGCGTCCGGTGGGCGATGTCGCAGGTTTCCAGGAGCACCTCATGCTCCGACACCGTGAGCGGGTTGCGGGCCAACCGCACGCCGAACCGCTGGGTCTTCCCGTAGTGCCGCAACAGTTCGGCGATGCCGGCCAGCACTTCTTCGTCGTCGAAACTCAGCGGGGAGATCGCGCCGAAGTCGTCCGATTCGGCGAACTCCATGCCGATCACACCCAGACCGGAGTCGACGGCGGGATCAAAGCGCACCGCGGTCGCGTTCAA
>NZ_DASQVQ010000007.1:0-3479 GCF_035640695.1 Mycobacterium sp. | reverse complement strand
CGACGATCACCGGTCAGCCCACCGAGCAGGCCATTCAAGCCGATTGGCGCACCCGCGCCCAGCGCAACCACGACGCGCTGAATGCGATGTGCCGCGATCTGCTGGCCTCCGGCGAATTGGGCACCCATCACGGATTGCCGGTCAGCATTGTGGTGACCACCACCCTGCAGGACCTGCAGACCGGCGCGGGCAAGGCCATGACCGGCGGCGGGTCGTGGCTGCCCATCCCCGACCTGATCCGCATGGCCGCCCACGCCCATCACTATCTGGCCGTGTTTGACACCCACACCAAGGTGCCCCTGTATCTGGCCAAGACCCGCATCGCCACCCCGGGGCAACGCGTGGTGCTCCACGCCAAAGACCGCGGCTGCAGCCACCCCGGCTGCACCGTGCCCGGCTACCTGTGCCAGGTCCACCACGTCGAGGAATGGGCCGCCGGCGGGCGCACCGACATCGACAACCTCACCTTCGCCTGCGGACCCCACCACCGCCTCCTCGACCGGGGCTGGAAAACCCGCAAACGCGCCGACGGCACCACCGAATGGATCCCCCCACCCCACCTCGACACCGGCAAACCCCGCACCAACGGCTACTTCCACCCCGAGCGCTACCTGCGGCAACACGACGAGGGCTAACCTGCTCTGCGCTGCATGTGGGACCGGCTCCAATCAGTCGCCACCAGCGATTTGCGCTCGGTCCGATGTTCCGGCTTTTATGTTTAGCTGTGCCTGAGATGGATCGTCGCCGCATGATATTGATGACCGGGATCGGCATGCTCGCCGCCGCGATCCCGGTCCCCGAGGCTCGGGCCTACCCGTCGCGACGGGATGCACCGGCAGATCGGGTGCCACCGCCCGCCGCGCCGCCCGACAACGCGGCGCAGGGCAGCTACGTTTTCCGCGACGAGTTCGACGGCCCGGCCGGCTCCGCCCCCGATCCGTCGAAGTGGACGGTGGCGCGAGCCAGGGAGACGATGAAGGACCCGACGTTTTGGGAAAGACCCGAGAACGTCGGGCAGTACCGCGACGATCGCCGAAACGTGTTCGTCGACGGCAACTCCAATCTCGTCCTTCGCGCCGCAAAAGACGGCAGCACCTACTTCAGCGGCAAAATTCAGGGCAACTGGAGGGGAGGCATCGGCCATACCTGGGAAGCCCGAATAAAACTCAACTGCCTCACTGCCGGTTGCTGGCCCGCCTTGTGGTTGGGTAACGAAGATCGCGGCGAAATCGACGTGCTCGAGTGGTACGGCAACGGGAACTGGCCTTCGGCAACTACCGTCCACGCAAAAGCGAACGGCTCCGAATGGGCGACTCACAAGATCAGCGTGGACAGCGGATGGCACACGTGGCGATGCCAATGGGATGAGGCCGGTATCCGCTTCTGGCAAGACCACGTCGACGGCGCGCAACCGTACTTCAATGTTCCGGCGAACTCCATCGCGGATTGGCCGTTCAACGATCCCGGCTACCAGGTATTTCCGGTCTTGAATCTTGCGGTTGCCGGTTCGGGTGGCGGCGATCCCGGACCAGGGACCTATCCGGCGGACATGCTCGTCGACTGGATACGGGTCTGGTAAGCACCACCGCGGCGATATTCAGTCCTGCGCCGCCCCGAGGCGATCCCTAACTGCCCTTGAGGCGGACCTTCCAGCGGACGAAGCCGATGTAGACGGTGCTGATGACCGCGAGCATCAGCATGTCGAAGATCCACGCCTTCGAGGCGTGCTCCCAATGCGAATCCCGGGGCTGCACCGGTGGGGGAACCAGCTTTGTGAGATCGACCGTCGACGCCGACGCGGCAAAACCCCAGCGGGCCGGTGTCACCCAAGAAAGCTGGTCGAGCACAGTGCGATTCGTCACCGGAATCATGCCGCCCGAAAACACCAACTGCGACATGATCGCAACTACCAGCAGCGGCATGATCTGCTCGTTCGATCTGGCCAGCGCCGACAGCGCCAGGCCGACCATCGCCGCCGCCACGCAAGTGGCCGCGACATCAACGTACAGCTCAAAGGTCGGGTTCTTGAGGACGACAGCGCCCTGGGTCGGAGCGCTCTTGCCGAACACCGTGATGACCACGGCGATGGCCGACTGCACCAGCGCAAACATCGTGAAGACAACAACCTTGGCCAACAGGTACGCGGTCGTGGACAACCCGACGGCCTGCTCGCGCATGAAGATTGGCCGTTCCCCGATCAGGGCCCGGATGGTTAGTGCCGTGCCCATGAAAATGGCTCCGACGTTGAGCAGCACCAGGATCATTCCCGGTTCGTTCGGCGCCTCACCGCCCTGCGTGGCGGGAACGGGTATGCCGAACCCGACGTTGCCCGGCACCGAGAGGGACAGCACGCCCATGATGAACGGCAACAGCGCCAGGAAGATGAAGTAACCACGATCGGACACGATCAGCCGAACCTGGCGACGCGCGATCGTCGAGAACTGCCGCCACAGACTGGTATGCACGGGCTTGCCCAAGTCGGCGGGCTTCTCGGTCTCGGCCGGAGCGGGCGGCGGCGCCGCGCGTTCGAGGAATCGTCGGTGCACCGCGTCCGGATCGGCGCCCACCTTGGTGAAGATGTCGGCCCAGTTCGTCGTGCCCATCGTCCGGCCGATCTCGCTGGGCGGTCCGCAGAACGCGGTCTTGCCGCCCGGTGCGAGCAGCAGCACCTGGTCGCAGACATCCAGATATGTCAGCGAGTGCGTCACCACCACGACCACGCGGCCCGCGTCGGCCAGCTGGCGCAGCATCGTCATCACCTGACGGTCCAGCGCCGGATCCAGACCAGACGTGGGTTCGTCGAGAATCAGCAGCGACGGACCCGTCAGCAACTCCATCGCCACCGACGCGCGTTTGCGCTGGCCGCCGGACAGCTTGTCCACGCGTTTCTCGGCGTGCTGCGTCAGCTCGAGTTCCTCGAGTACCTGCGCAATCACCTGGCGCCGGTCTTCCTTGGTGGTGTCCGGCGGCAGCCGCAGTTCGGCGGCATAGCCCAGCGCCTGATTGACCGTGAGCTGGCCATGCACGACGTCGTCCTGCGGCACCATGCCGATCCTGCTGCGCAGTGAGGCGTACTCGGCGTGGATGTCGTGACCCTCGAAGGACACCGTGCCGTTGGTCGGTTGAGTCGCCCCGACGATCACCTTGTCCAGCGTGGACTTGCCGGCGCCCGACGGCCCGATCACCGCGGTCAGCGTGCCTGGCCTGGCGGCGAATGAGACGTTGTCCAGCAGCCTGCGGCCGTGCTCGATGTCCAGGGTGATGCCGCGGACCTCAAGCCCGCCGGTGCGAGTCGCCGCCTCCGTCTCGGTGCGGCGAACCAGCGTGCCGCCGGAGAAGACGAGGTCGACATTGCCGATCGTGACGACGTCGCCGTCATGCAGCATCGCTTCCTTGACGCGGCTGCCGTTGACGAACGTGCCGTTGATGCTTCCGGCGTCCTCGATCTTGACGCCTTCGGGCGTCGGCACCAACGTCGC
>NZ_DASQVQ010000006.1:0-8533 GCF_035640695.1 Mycobacterium sp. | reverse complement strand
CCCTATTGGTGCTGCAAAATTTGCAGACCAGTTCCGGCTCTCGGATCTGTTGGCTCCCGCGGGACAACGGCCGCGGTCGCCGACTCAGAGGCGATCGCCGTCGCGACGTCGCGTGGATAGGTGCGGCGTGCCACGGACAAGATCAGCGCTGCGGCGATGACCAGCGTAACCAGCATGATGAGGAAGGTGTGGTTTAACGCAGTGGCGGCGCTCGGCCCAACTCCCCCCGCGCCGGAAAGCCCGCCTTGCCCTTCCCCGGCACTGCTGAGATCTGCCTGTGAGCCGCCTAGGTTGGTGGACACAACGCCGAACACCAGCGGCGCCAAACCTGTGGAGATCGACACTAGCGTTGTCCGTACCGCTTCTGCCGTCCCCCACAGCCGGGAATGCACGATGTCCAGCCGCGCCGCGTCGAGCGGCGGGTTCACACCGCCCAGCCCGATCGCGGCCAAAAACGCGAAGACGATCGCCACCAGCAGGCTGTGCGTGAGCAGTGTCGGAAGGATAAAAATCGCCGCTGCCAGAAACGCCGCCCCACCCACTACCATCCGGGCACCGATGTGACCGCGGGTCATCAGCCAGTCGGCGATGCGTCCGGTGCTCAGCACCCCGATCAGGGCGCCGACGCCGAGGACGACGATGAGCAAGGTGGCCACGGACTGGCCGATCTGAAACCGGCCGCGCAGCAGCGCCACCCCGAAGGTGCTCAACCCGGTGAAGAAGAAGTAGCCGAACGAGGACCCCACCACGAGAACGATATTGGTGCGGATCGAGAGCACATAGCGCACCGCCTGCCATGGCGAGAGACCTTGGGCGTTCTTATCAAGGATGACGGATGCGTGTTGCTGCGCGGCGCCACCATCGCGTGCGGCGATCGACATGGGCAAGTTGTCCGGATTCGCCGCCGACGTGATGCCGCCAGCCTCGGCGGCGAGGCGGCTGCGGCCTCCGCGGGGCGGTTCGCGAAGCATTGTTGCCACGCCGACGGCGAGGATGAGCCCGACGACGGCCAGCCACCAGAACCCCAGCCGCCAGTTCACCGCGGCCAGTTCCCCCGCGACGAGCAGTCCCATTGCCGTGCACGCGCCCTCGCCGGCGAGCACCAGCCCGTACACTCGTCCCCGCTCGCCGGGCGCGAAGAAGTCGCCCACCAGCGATGCGACCACCGGCCCTGACACCGCCACTCCCGCGCCGAGGGCGACCCGGCACACCAGCAGCCAGCCGTAACTGGGGCTGGCGGCGCTCAAAGCCATTGCCGCCGAACACACCAGCAGTGTTATCCACAGCAGGCGAACCCGGATGGTGCGGTCGGCGAGCGCCCCAGCCAGCAGTGTGGCGAGCGCGCCGATACCGGTGGATAGCGTGACTAACAGTCCGACCTGGGTGTTGTCAATGTGCAACGAGCGCTTGAGCGGGACGACCAGCGCTCCGACGGTGCCGTTATCGGCGCTTTGCAGGCCCACTACCAATGCGAGCAGCAGGATCGGCTTCAACCGCTCGGGGCCGCCCGCCGTGCGGGCCAGTGTCACTGTGAGAGAAAGCGTCCCGCGCTTCAGGGCTCGGACCCCCGTTCCAGCGTCAGCACCATCGGCGCCGGGCTCCTTCGTAGCGAAGGCGGTTGGTTGTCGCGACGGCTACGCCGCCACCGCGGTTGAACTCTCCGATGAGCACACACTGCATGTTGGGACGGCTCGTCGTCGAGAGCCCCCACCGCTGAGGTCTACTCTCCACGAAGGACCGGCCCAAACTCAAGATACCGTGGAGGACAGTGTTTTAGCTGCATGACCCGCGCGAGTCACGGCCCGCTCTCCCTACTTTCAGACTCTGGCCGCGATCCATCACCCGATCTTCAACCACTCGGTTGACTATATCCGGTCACCATGGTATTCAACTGCAATGTTGAACATCGAAGCCGCGGTCGTCACCTGACGTGACAAAACCGTTGCAGCACAAGGCAAGGAAAGCATGAAGCCGCCACCCAGGTGCGTGATGAGGAGGCAGCCATGAAGGATGACTCAACACTGCCCGAGGTGGTGTCCCGCGAGGAGTGGCAAGCCGCCCGCAACGTGCTGCTGGCGAAGGAGAAGGAGCTGACCCGGGCGCGCGACCGGCTCAACGCGGACCGGCGGCGGCTGCCGATGGTGCGCATCGGCAAGCCGTACACGTTCGAAGGCGCGAACGGGACGGTAGGCCTGCTCGACCTGTTCGAGGGCCGGCGGCAGCTGGTCATGCACCATTTCATGTGGATCAACGACATCGACGCCGACGGCGTCGAGCACCCGCGCGACACCGGCTGCTCGAGCTGTTCATCCGCGGCCGACCAGATCCCTACCAGGCTGCGGCAGCTGCATATCCGCAACACCACGCTGGTCGCAGTGACGCGGGCGCCGTATGAGAAGCTCGCGGCATTCCGCGAACGCATGGGATGGACGTTTCCCTGGTACTCCTCGTACGGCAGCGACTTCAACTACGACTTCCACGCAACCGTCGACGAACGAGTCGCGCCGGTGCAGATCTTCCACCGCACCGAGGCCGAGCTGGCCGCGGCTGGCATGCGCTACGACCAGCGCATGAGGGGCGACTGGCCAGGCCTTAGCGCGTTCCTCCGCGTCGGTGGTGAGATCTTTCACACCTATTCGACGTTCGGTCGCGGCGTCGAGGAGTTCCACAACGGCAACAACTACCTCGACCTCACCGCGCTGGGCCGCCAGGAAGCCTGGGAGGAGCCGATGGGCCGCGCAGAACCGCTCGGCCTGCAGGTCGGCGGCCCCAACATGCGCCTGCCCGACGAATACAACCTCTGAGGACGTAGACCCATAGCTGGGAGCAGTCATGACCGAAGAGGCGACACGGCGGTGTTCACCACTGGCAACCTCGGGTGAAACTGTAGCGAGTAGTCGAACTCGGCCAGCAACAGCTGTCCCGAGCGGTGGTGACAGGCATCTTTCGGGTCCTCTCTCCTGTCGAGGCCCCACATGCTCGGCCCTCACGACGACAATGCTTCACCGAACTTGACTGGCTATCCGGATGTACGTACACGGATCGGCTCTCCGACGTGCCCGGCGGCGGTGAAGTTTGGGTGCACTGCCAGTCCGGTTATCGCGCCGCGATCGCGGCGTCGCTGCTTGCCGCTCGGAGCGCACGAGCCGCGCGCCCTCGGGATCGCGGCGTGCTGGCCGGTACTGTGATCCCTCCGCCGCGCGGTTACCGGGTGCCGTTCTTGGCGTATCCGGCGATGGCATCGATATTCGACTTGTCGATGAATGCCGGACCGGTCAGCGTGGGCTGGCCGCCGCCGATGATGTTGCGGTTGTTGAGGTAGAGCCACAGCGCGTCTACCGCGAGATAGCCCTGAAGGAACGGTTGCTGGTCAACTGCCCACTGCACCTTGCCGGTTTTGATGGCGTCGACCAGAGCCCCGTTGGTGTCGAAGGTCGCAATCTTGGCCGAGCTGCCGGCATTGTTGACGGATTCGACAGCGGTGAGCGCGATAGGCGCGCCGAGGGTGACGATGTAATCGATGGACGGGTCCTGCCGAAGTTTCGCGGTGATAGTGGACTGCACCGACGGCATGTCGGTCCCGTTGACGTTGAGATTCTCGACCGGACCGCCGAAGCCCGCTTTGACGCCGGCGCATCGCGACTCCAGGGCGACGTTGCCCTGGTCCTGGATGATGCAGATGACTTTCCGCGCTCCGACGGTGGCCAATCGCTTTCCGGCGGCTTGACCCGAAATCTGCTCGTCCTGACCGAAATACGCCTCTGCGCCGGTGGCTTTCCAGTCGTCGATGCCGGCGTTGAACGCCACAAACGGGATTCCGGCCGACGTCGCGGACTGCAGGGCCGGCTTGAGTGCTTCGGGGCGCGCAAGCGTCACCGCTATCGCGGCGACCTTGCTGTCGACGGCGTTCTGTACGAGATTGGCCTGGTCTGGTCCTTGCAATTCGGCCGAATACTTCAGGTCGATGTTGTCCTTAGCAGCAGCGGTTTGGGCGCCCTTACGGATCAGATCCCAGAAGGTGTCGCCGGGCGGCCCGTGGGTGACCATCGCGATGGTTACGCGCGGGGTGTCCGCGTGACCGGCCCCCATGCCGCCGCCGGATTCGCGCGGCTTCCCGCCGGTACTCGAACATGACGCCACGAACGCGACTAGGCACGCGGCCGCGATGAGCGGTTTGACGAGCGACCGTGGTGCGTAGTGGTTCATGATTCGTTCTCCTCAGGCGGAGCCGTTGGCCGCGCTGCCGACCGGCTGCGCGACACCGGCCGCCTCGCGCAGCGCCCGGGCGGCAACCTCGAGCCCGTCCAGTTGTCCGAGTTCGGTGTCCTCATGCTCGATGTTGACCGCCATGTCCGGCTCAACACGACGCAGTGCCTCCGGGAATCGGCTCCAGAAAGCCACGTCGTGACCGCGGCCGACGGCGACGAAGTCCCAGGCCGAATCCTGCGGCCACTTGTTCACCACGTGTCTGCCGCCGATACCGACCGGATTCTGTTCGGTCGGAATCCGGGTGAACCGGTCGTCGAGTACGCCGACGACCTTGCAGTTCTCGGGGATCCATCTCGGCGCCCAGATGAGTTGCTCCGGTCTTCTCCACCAGCCGTACGAGCGTGGGCGGGTTGAAAACCTGATTCTGCGTGCATCTCGATCGCAACTTTGACCCCGTGATCGCTTGCGAGCTTGTCGATTTCCTTCCAGAACGGGACCGCGACCTCGTCCCACTGATAATTTAACGAATCCAAATAGCCGCTGTCCCAAGGTGCGCCATACCACCACCGGGCTTCGGTGATGAATCGCCGCAGGAGATGCAAGCGAATCCGGAGGTTGTCCACGACGTGGCGGAACAGATCGTCGGGCGGCCGGCCAGGCCCGACCACGCCGGCGAAAGGATGCATTCACCTACGATCAACAGCATGAACGAGGACCTGGTTATCACCGACGTTCCGTTCACGCACGACCCGTGGTCCGCGGGGCCCAGGCGCTACGACGCGATGCCCTACCGGCGCGTCGGCCACTCCGGCCTTCTGCTACCCGCGATTTCACTGGGCCTCTGGTACAACTTCGGAGACAATCGGCCATTCGATACCCAGCGCGAGGTGCTGCGCCACGCCTTCGACCGCGGCATCACGCATTTCGACCTCGCGAACAATTACGGTCCGCCCTACGGCTCAGCCGAGGAGAACTTCGGCAGGATGCTGCGCGGGGACTTCAAGCCCTACCGCAACGAACTCATCATCTCGACCAAGGCGGGTTGGGACATGTGGCCTGGCCCCTACGGTCAGCTCGGGTCCCGCGTCTATTTGCTCTCAAGCCTTGACGAGTCGCTCGGGCGGCTCGGGCTCGAATACGTCGACATCTTTTATTCGCACCGCTTCGATCCGCACACTCCGCTCGAGGAAACGGTCGGCGCCCTCGACACTGCGGTCCGAGCCGGCAAGACACGATACGTCGGCATCTCCTCGTATTCGGCCACTCACACGGCCGAAGCGGCGGCGATCGCGAAGCGGCTCGGCACACCGCTGGTTATCCACCAGCCGTCGTACTCGATGTTGAACCGCTGGATCGAGCGCGATCTGATCGCGGAGCTCAACGAAGCGGGCATGGGCGCGATCGCGTTCACCGCTTTGGCCCAGGGCCTGCTCACCAACCGCTATCTGGACAAGCCCGCCGGCGAGGTCACCCGTGCGACCCAGCGCCCAACCTTCGACGACGCGCTGGTGACGGAGACGGTGCGCGAGCGGCTGCACGGACTCGCCCAGATTGCCAAGGGGCGGGGCCAGTCGCTGGCGCAGCTGGCGCTCGCGTGGGTACTTCGCGACCCGACCGTCGCGTCGACTCTGATCGGTGCCTCGAGCGTCGCGCAGCTGGACGAGAACCTCGGTGCGCTCGACAACCTCGACTTCACGCCCGACGAACTGAGTGAGATCGATCGTTACGCCGCCGACTCCGGCATCGACCTTTGGCGTGAGAGCTCCGACCTGTAGGCCTCCGGGCGCTCCACGCAGCGGATCAAGCGCCGCTCTCGGCACTAGCAGGGCCGATTCCCGTGGCGCTTAGACTGCGCTCATGGATGGCCGCTCCCGACAGGAATCGGTTGTGCGGAACGGCCTGCTACAGATCGAGGATTGCCTAGATAGCCGGGGTCACATCGTGTTGCCCGCGGGTGTCACGCTGATATCGCTCATCGACCGCAATATCGCAAATGTCGGTGACTCCGTGGCGTTTCGCTATCTGGACTACGCCCGCTCGGTTGGCGAGCAGGCCGTCGAGCTGACCTGGACCCAACTGGGTATTCGGTTGCGAGCGATCGGTGCGCAGCTGCAACAATTAACAGATCGCGGTGACCGGGTGGCAATCCTCGCCCCGCAAGGCATCGACTACGTCGCCGGATTCTATGCGGCCGTCAAGGCCGGGACCATCGCGGTGCCGTTGTTCGCCCCCGAATTGCCAGGCCATGCCGAACGTCTCGATACCGCACTCCGCGACGCGCAACCGACGGTCGTCCTCACGACGGCGGCGGCGATCGAACCCGTTCAGGGGTTTCTGAACAAGCTTCCGCTCGTCCGCACGCCACACGTCGTCGTGATCGATGAGGTGCCCGACTCGGCGGGGGAGGCGTTCGTCCCCGCCCACCTCGACGTCGATCACGTCTCCCATTTGCAGTACACGTCGGGCTCGACCCGGCCCCCGGTCGGCGTGGAGATTACCCATCGGGCCGTCGGCATCAACCTGCTGCAGATGATCCTCTCGATCGACCTGCTGGACCGGAACACTCACGGCGTCAGTTGGTTGCCGCTCTACCACGACATGGGTCTGTCGATGATCGGTTTTCCGGCGGTGTACGGCGGACACTCCACCCTGATGTCGCCGACAGCGTTCATCCGTCGGCCGCAACGGTGGATTCATGCACTGGCTGCCGAGTCGCGGCACGCCCGTGTGGTCACCGCCGCGCCAAACTTCGCCTACGAGTGGACCGCACAGCGTGGCCTGCCGGCGGCGGCCGAGGACGTCGACCTCAGCAATGTCGTAATGATCATCGGTTCTGAGCCGGTCAGCATCGACGCGGTCAGGACGTTCAACGAGGCGTTCGCACCCTACGGGTTACCCCGCACCGCAATCAAACCCTCGTATGGCATCGCAGAGGCGACCCTGTTTGTCTCGACCATCGACCCCGCCGCCGAGGCGACGGTGGTGTACCTCGACCGAGAGCAACTGAGCGCCGGTCGCGCGGTACGTGTGGCGGCGGATGCCCCCAACGCGGTCGCGCACGTGTCGTGCGGTCGGATAGCTCGCAGCCAGTGGTGCGTGATCGTCAACCCAGCTACCGACGAAGAGCTGCCCGACGGTCAGGTGGGCGAAATCTGGTTGCACGGCGGCAACATTGGTCGCGGCTACTGGGGACGGCCGGACGAAACCCGACTGACGTTCGGCGCCAAGCTCCAATCCCGGCTCACCGAAGACAGCCACGCCGACGACGCGCCGATCGAATGCACATGGCTGCGGACCGGGGATTTGGGGTTGTATCTCGACGGGGAGCTCTACGTCACCGGCCGAATCGCCGATCTGGTGATCATCGCCGGCCGCCAGCACTATCCCCAGGACATCGAGACCACAACCGCGGAAGCCTCGCCGATCGTGCGGCGCGGGTACGTAGCGGCGTTCACCGTACCGGCGAACGAAATGCCGGGATCGGAAACCGATGATCCCACCGAGCGACTGGTGGTCGTTGCCGAACGCGCGGCAGGCACCGGCCGCGCCGATCCACAGCCGGCGATCGACGCAATCCGGTCGGCGGTGTCGCATCGACATGGGTTACTCGTCGCCGACGTGCGCTTCCTGCCAGCTGGGGCGATCCCGCGTACCACCAGCGGCAAGCTTGCTCGCCTGGCTTGTCGCACCGAGTACCTCAGCGGCGTCCTGGGCGTGCATTAGCCGCGCCGGCTCACTCCACGTCGTGGTCGAGCGGGATGGCGACATCCAAGGATGTCCCGCTTCCTGGCCGACTGGTGATGGTCAGCTGGCCTCCGAGGGCCTCGACGCGGTCCTTGAGCCCGATCAATCCCGACCCCCTGTGGGCGTCAGCGCCTCCAATCCCGTCGTCGCGGATCGACAAATACACGTTGGCATCGTCAGTTTTCGCGATCAAGCTCACCTGGGACGCTTGCGCATGTTTAGCGGCGTTGGTCAGCGCCTCGGCCGCCACGTAGTACGCGGCGATCTCCACCGGGTCAGGCAATCGTCGCTCGATCGCCACCTCAAAGCTGACCGGAACCGCAGACCGGCGGGCCAGCGACTTGAACGCTGGGCCCAGTCCGCCGTCGGAGAGGATGGCGGGATGAATCCCGCGGGAGATCTCCTGCAGCTCGCTTGTGACGCCGGTCAGCCCGGACGCGAGCTCAGCCAGTTGCTCCTTGAGGTCGGTTTGGTTAGGGAGCACGGAGCGTTCGGCCATGCGGGCCTGCAGCCCC
Source organism: Mycobacterium sp. (assembly GCF_035640695.1). GTDB lineage: Bacteria > Actinomycetota > Actinomycetes > Mycobacteriales > Mycobacteriaceae > Mycobacterium. The sequence goes on along the minus strand of NZ_DASQVQ010000006.1, from coordinate 65 downwards.
AAGGAGACCAGCCGCTGTTGGGCGCCGTCGTGCAGATCGCGTTCCAGGAGGCGGCGGGCGTCATC
>NZ_DASQVQ010000005.1:0-12090 GCF_035640695.1 Mycobacterium sp. | reverse complement strand
ACCTCCGGAAGCCGCATGCCGGGTTGCCGCAGCGCCGCGCTGATCGCCGCCAGCGGGGTTGCGTCGCGAAACTGTGCGTCGTTGGCCCACAGATCCTTGATGCGCCGCGCGATCCGCGCTTCCCGGGTGGCCTCCCACGCGCCAATACCGTCGCTGCCAGATCCTGTGCGTGTCATCTGTCACCTCTCTTGTCGTCGATGCCCCTGGCGCCGTCAAGCCCGAAAGCCACGAAGGCCGCCAAATGGGGGACGTCAGCCCCGATCTGTAGATTGAACGTTCATCCTAGATAGAACATTCACTCTACGCGCGGACCGGCTCCACCGTCAAGCCGGCAAGCCGCCCGAGGACCTACGCGGTGGCCGAAGCGCTGACCAACGCCGCCAACGGGCCCTCGATACCGACCCTTGCGATATATACCCCACCCGGGTATACCAATCTGTACGCGAGATTCACCGGACGACATGGAAGGGGGCCGACATGGGACTGGCGCAGAAGCTTGTGATCGGACACCACCACGATCACGATTCGGGTGGGGTCATCACTCGTCCGCGCGCCTACGAACTGTTCGCCAACGCCTGGTTTTTCGGGCAGCGAGGGCGTGTGTTCGATCGGCTGGTGGCGGCATCGGGTGCTCGCCCCGGTGACAAGGTATTGGACATCGGCTGCGGTAGCGGGTACTTCTCCCGTCGGCTCTCAACGGTGGTGACTCCGGATGGCACGGTGGTCGGGATCGATCCGTCCCAACCGATGTTGGATTACGCCAGCGGCCACTGCCCGGCCAACTGCAGCTTCCAGGCCGCGGGCGCCGAAGCGCTACCTTTCGGCGACGCGTCGTTTGATCTGGCGGTGTCCAGTCTGGCGTTTCACCACATCCCGACCGAGCATCGTGCCGACGCGATGCGCGAAGCGTTTCGTGTGCTGCGGCCGGGCGGCCGGCTGCTGATCGCCGACGTTCGCCCGCCAACGATCCCGATCCTCAAGACGCTCATCAGCGGTGCGATCGGACATGCCATGGCACAGAACATCTCTCACGAGTTGCGCGAGCTGATCTCCGCCGCCGGCTTCACCGTCACCGGTAGCGGCGACGTGCCGCTGCTGCGCTACATCACCGCCCAACGACCCGCGGGGCAGTAGTGGGCCAGGTGCTCGGCGCGATCGGCCACGCTCTTGCCCTGGCCGGATCGATGACCTGGGAGATCCTGTGGGCGTTGATCCTCGGATTCGCACTGTCGGCGGTGGTGCAGGCGGTGGTGCGCAAGTCGACGATCGTGCGGCTGCTCGGCGACGACCGGCCCCGCACCCTGGCGCTCGCGGCCGGGTTGGGTGCCGCGTCCTCATCGTGCTCGTATGCGGCGGTGGCTTTGGCACGCTCGCTGTTCCGCAAGGGCGCCGACTTCACCGCCGCGATGGTCTTCGAGATCGGCTCCACCAACCTCGTCGTAGAGATGGGCATCATCCTGGCCCTGCTGATGGGCTGGCAGTTCACCGCCGCCGAATTCATCGGCGGCCCACTGATGATCGTGGTGTTGGCGCTGCTGTTTCGGCTCTTCGTCCGCTCCCGGCTCATCGACGCCGCGCGGGAGCAGGCCGATCGCGGCATCGCCGGCTCGATGGAGGGCCACGCCGCGATGGACATGTCCGTGCAAGGCCCCGGGTCGTTTTGGCGGCGACTCTGCTCCAAGCAGGGGTTCACCTCGGTATCGCACGTGTTCGTCATGGAATGGGCGGCAATCCTGCGCGACATCATCCTGGGGTTGCTGATCGCCGGCGCAATCGCGGCATGGGTACCCGAAGCGTTCTGGCGAAATTTCTTCATCACCGACCACCCGACCCTGTCGGCGCTGTGGGGACCGATCGTCGGACCGATCGTGTCGATGGTGTCGTTCGTCTGCTCGATCGGCAACGTGCCCCTTGCCGCGGTGCTGTGGAACGGCGGCATCAGCTTCGGCGGGGTCGTCGCGTTCATCTACGCCGACCTGCTGATCCTGCCGATCCTCAACATCTACCGCAAGTACTACGGCACCAAGATGATGCTGGTCCTGCTTGGCACCTTCTACGCATCGATGGTCGCGGCCGGCTATCTGGTCGAACTACTTTTCGGCGCAGCCGGTCTCACCCCGACTCACCGCCATGCGAAAGTGATGCACGCCGGGATCTCGTGGAACTACACCACCTGGCTTAACATCGCCTTCCTCGTGGTCGCGGCGGCGCTGATAGCACGATTCGTGACCACCGGCGGCGTGCCGATGCTGCGCATGATGGGCGGCGCGCCCGACCACCAGCCCGACCACCAGCACGACCAAGAGGCCCACGACGAACGGCAAGACCACCACCGCCAGCACGGTGGCGACGCCGGTGGGCTACCGGCCGGCCCGTCTGCTACCGCGCCGCGCGATGGCGGCAGCGCAATGTGATGACCGTCATGAACACTTGAGTGCGTGGCGGTGGACGGCCTGACCGTCTTTTTGTGCGGCGATGTGATGACCGGTCGCGGCATCGACCAAATACTTGCTCATCCCGGCGATCCCGCGTTGCACGAGCCGGTCGTCGACGACGCCCGCACCTACGTTGCGCTCGCCGAACAGGCCAACGGTCCGATCGCCAAACCGGTCGATCCCGGGTGGCCGTGGGGAGACGCCATCGCGGTGCTCGACGACGTCGCGCCTCAAATCCGGCTACTCAACCTGGAAACCGCCATCACACCCAATAGCGCTTTCGCGCCCGGCAAGGCAGTGCACTACCGGATGCACCCAGACAACGTCGCGTGCCTGACCGCCATCCGACCCGACGTCTGCGTGCTGGCCAACAACCACGTCCTCGACTTCGGGCAGGCCGGACTCACTGACACGCTGAGCACCCTCGGTCGCGCCGGAATCGCACATGCGGGCGCCGGGGAAACCGTCGAACAGGCCGAGCGCCCCGTCGCCGTTGACGTGCCCGGCGGTCGCGTCATCACGGTCGCCGCCGGCATGAAATCCAGTGGTATCCCGGGTGGTTGGGCCGCGACCGCCGACAGTCCCGGCATCGCGTTGGTACCCGACCTGTCCAAGCGGAGCGCCACCGGGCTCGCCGAGCGCGTGCTGTCGGGAAAACGGCCCGGCGATGTCACGGTCGTGTCCCTGCACTGGGGCGGCAACTGGGGATACCGGCCCGAGTCGGGCCAGCGCCGCTTCGCGCACCGCCTGATCGACGCCGGCGTCGACGTCGTGTACGGGCACTCTTCGCATCATCCGCGGCCGATCGAGGTGTACCGCGGGAAACTGATCCTGTACAGCTGCGGCGACATCGTCAACGACTACGAAGGCATCAGAAGTCATACCGAGTACCGAGACGAGCTGCGACTGCTGTATTTCGCCACGATCGACCACGATGACGGCGAGCTCATGGCCGTTCGGATGGCACCGATGCGGGCCCGCCGAATGCGGCTCGAGCGCGCGTCGCGTGCCGACGCCGCATGGCTGCGCTCCACGCTCGACCACGCGAGCAGGCGATTCGGCACCCGCGTCGACGCCGACGCCGACGGCATGCTGTGTGTCCGCCCTTCCCGCTCTCAGAAACGAGTTCTACAGTAGCCGTGATGGGTGAAGCTGGGCCGCCGCGGCAGGGTTCCATCGAGACCGCTGGAAAGTTCAATCGCCGAACTTTTGTCGGGGCATCAATCGCAGTGACCGGCGCGGCAGTGGCCAGCGGGCCGCTGCTGGCCGGATGCGCTGATACCGAGGCAGGGCAACAGCACGGCGCGAACGTCGTGCATTTGCGCATTAACGGCGAGGCCCGCGAGGTCGCAGTCGACAACCGCACTTCGCTGCTCGACATGCTGCGCGAGCGCGTCGGATTGACCGGCACCAAGAAGGGCTGCGACCAAGGCGCCTGCGGCGCATGCACGATCCTGGTGAACGGACAACGCATCAATTCCTGCCTGACGCTGGCCGTCATGCACGACGGCGCGGACATCGTCACGATCGAGGGCCTGGCCGACAACGGCCGCCTGCACCCGCTGCAGCAGGCCTTCATCGACGACGATGCGTTCCAGTGCGGCTATTGCACGTCGGGGCAGATCGTCTCCGGTGTCGGCTGCATCAAGGAGGGGCACGCCGGCTCTCCCGCCGAGATCCGGGAATGGATGAGCGGCAACATCTGCCGCTGCGGCGCGTACACCAACATCGTCACCGCGATCGCGAAGGCCGCGAAGGCCACATAGCCGTGTTGCCGTTCACCTTCACCAAGGCGGTCGACGAGAAGTCGGCTCTGGCGGCGGCGCGGCCGGGCGCCCGCTACATCGCCGGCGGCACCACGTTGGTCGACCTGATGCGCGAAACCGTCGAGCGGCCCAGCGTGGTCATCGACATCAATGCGCTTCCGTACCGGCAAATCGAGCTGGGGCCTACGAAGCTGAAAATCGGCTCTCTCGTGCGGATGTCCGAACTGGCGGCCCATCCCGGCGTGCGCACCGAGTTCCCAGTCATCGCACAGGCATTGGAGCACAGCGCATCGGCACAACTGCGCAACATGGCCTCCATCGGCGGCAATCTGCTGCAGCGACCACGCTGCCTGTACTTTCGTGACGTCTCGGCCGCATGCAACCGGCGCGATCCCGGCTCTGGCTGCTCGGCGATCAACGGCGTCAACCGTTCCCACGCCATTCTGGGCACCAGCGCCGGGTGTGTCGCGACACATCCGTCCGATCTCGCCGTGGCGCTGGTGGCGCTGGACGCGGTTGTCATCGCCCGCGACGCCACCGGGGAGCGGCAGATACCGGTCGCGCGGTTTTTCCGCCAGCCAGGGGACACCCCCGACCAGGAACATGACCTGCGGCCGGCAGAGTTGATCGTGGCGGTAGAGGTTCCCACCGGACCGGAGATGCGCCGGTCGGGTTACTTGAAAGTCCGCGACCGACAATCTTACGAGTTCGCCCTGGCGTCCGCGGCTGTCGCGATGGACATCGGCGGCGGGGCGGTCCGGGCGGCCCGCGTGGCGGTCGGCGGCGTCGCCACGGTTCCGTGGCGACTGCCCGCAGTCGAACAGGCACTCGTTGGCCGGCCCGTTGGCGACGGGCTGTTCAAGAGCGCATCAATGCGCGCCGCAGACGGTGCGAAACCGTTGTCCGGCAACGGCTTCAAGGTCGAACTCGTGAAACGCACCGTTGAGCGCGAACTCGCCACCGTGGCAGCCATGCGATGACTTATCCGATCCGCCAGACCGAAGCGTTGGTCGGGCAGCCGGTTGTCCGGGTCGACGGTCGGCTGAAGGTGACCGGTACCGCGAAATACGCCGCCGATAACCCGATGCCGAACCTCGTCTACGCGGTAACGGTCTGCAGCACGGTCGCCCGCGGAACCGTCGACCGCATCGATTCCGTCACCGCCCGCAAGCATCCGGGTGTGCTGCGGGTACTCACCGACTTCGGCGCCGTGAAGCTGCCGTTCGACGTGCGCCGGGTCGCGTTCTTCGGGCAGCCGGTCGCGGTCGTGCTGGCGTCCACGCTGGAGTCCGCCGCGCAGGGCGCTGCCCTCATCGAAGTGCATTACTCCGCTGCGCCGCAACTCACCGACATCGATGCGCAGCAGGCGGCCCGCCAGACTGCCCCCCACACGCCCGACTACGTCCGCGGTGACCCCGAGGCCGCGCTGCGGGCGGCGCAAGTGGTCACCGACCTCGACTACCGCATCGCCCGAAACAACCACAACCCGATGGAGCTGCCGTCGGTGATCGCCAGCTGGGACGGCGACCGCCTCACCGTCTGGGACAAGGTGCAAAGCATCAGCGGTTCGCAGTCGGCCTACGCCGACGCGCTGGGCATTCCCGTCGACAACGTGCGGGTGATCTCCCCGTTCGTCGGCGGCGCTTTCGGCAGCGCGGGCAGCACCTGGCCGCACCAGTTGCTCGCTGCGGCTGCGGCGCGGCAGCTGCGACGGCCCGTCAAGCTCGTGCTGACGCGCAAGCAGATGTACACCGCGATCGGATACCGGCCGACCAGCAGGCAGCGGGTCGCGATCGGCGCCGATCGGTCCGGCCGCATCGCCGCGATCGTGCACCAGGGACACACCGAAACCGCCCGCTACCAACTTTACGAGGACGCCATCTCCGGCCCGGCGAAGTACTTCTACAACGCCGCGAACATGCGCTCGACGTATCGTGTTGTGCCACTTGATGTCCACCTGCCGACCTACATGCGCGGCCCGGGCGCGACACCGGGCACATTCGCACTCGAATCCGCCATGGACGACCTGGCCGACCGGCTCGGGATGGATCCGATCGAGCTGCGGCTGCGCAACGAACCCGACCGGGATCTGACCACCGGAAAACCGTTCTCGACCCGCAGGCTGACCGAGTGCCTCGCCCGGGGCGCGGCGACCTTCGGCTGGTCGCGACGCGTTGCCACCCCGCGTTCGGTGCACGACGGGAACGACCTGATCGGCATCGGCATGGCGGCCGCCGGCTATCACACCGTCCGCAGCGAAGCCGCCGCTGTGGCGCGGCTGAATGCCGACGGCACCGCCGATGTGCGCAGCGGGACCAGCGACATGGGTCCGGGCACCTACACATCGATGACGCAGGTGGCCGCCGACGCGCTCGGACTGCCCGCGCAGCGGGTTCGGTTCGCGCTCGGCGACAGCCGCTTCCCGAAGGCTCCCTCGCATTCCGGGTCCAGGACCACGGCAAGCGTCGGTTCCGCGGTCTTCGGGGCCGCAAACATGCTGCGCGACAAGTTCATTCGTACCGCGGCCGTCGACCCGCAATCGCCGTTGAACGAATCGCGGCCGGACCAGGTGTCGGTGGCGGACGGCCGGATGTTCCGCGTCGACGATCCCGCCCGCGGCGAAACCTATCAGGAGCTGCTTCGCCGCCGCGGCTTGTCGAGTCTGGACGCCGAGCAGACCTATTCGCCCGACGACGCCGACAAACGGTTCTCGATGTACGCATACGGCGCGGTGTTCGCGGAGGTGGCGGTCGACGAATTGCTCGGCACCGTGCGCGTCCGGCGGCTGCACGGCTGCTACGACGCCGGCCGGGTCGTCAATCCGAAGCTGGCCACCAGCCAGGCCATCGGCGGCATGGTGGGCGGCATCGGGATGGCGCTGCTGGAGGGCACCCACCTCGACCACCGCGACGGCCGCGTGGTCAACGCGAACCTTGTCGACTACCTGGTCCCGGTCAATGCCGACGTGCCCGCGCTCGACGCGACCTTCCTCGACGGCGAAGACACCATCGCCGACCCGATCGGCGCGAAGGGCCTCGGCGAGCTGGTCATCGTCGGGGTGCCCGCGGCGATCGCCAATGCGGTGTTCAACGCGACCGGCAGGCGAGTCACCGATCTGCCGATCACATTGGACAAACTGTTGTGAGCAACAGCGACTCGTGAATCGGAGATCCTCCTAAGTTGAGGAGATGGACGAATCCGAGGCCAAAAGCCGCTTCGCGCAGGCGTCGGCCGCCGGTCTTGCCACCGTCTCGCGCGACGGCGTGCCGCATCTGGTGCCGGTGGTTTTCGCACTCCACGAGGACGTGGTCTACACCGCGGTCGATGCCAAGCGGAAGTCGACGCGACGGCTGCGGCGGTTAGCCAACATCGAAGCCAATCCGCAGGTCACCATGCTCGTCGACCACTACGAGGACGATTGGTCGCAGCTGTGGTGGGTGCGCGCGGACGGGGTCGCGCAAATTCATGAACGCGGCGAGGAGATGGCCACCGGCTATGCGTTGCTGCGCGACAAATACATTCAATATCAACGAGTTGCGTTGGACGGGCCGGTGGTCACGGTGAGCATCCGGCGATGGGCCTTCTGGCTGGCATGACGCCGTCGTCGCGGTCGGCATAGCGCTATTCTGAACCCGCGAGGCGCCAGATGAACCGGCAAGAATTGTTCGCCTCGATCGTGGCCGCGCGCCCCGGTCGCGATGACGTTGTGCGCCTCGAGCGCTGCGGCGACGACTACGACTGGCGAATGCTCGGCGGCGCGGTCACCGACACCACCCCGGTGGACCGACCGGCGCCCGAGGTGTGGATGTCGTTTTCCGCCGCCTGGCCGTTGGACGATCCGGAACGGCTGCGGGCATTCTTCGACGATCTGCTCGCCGAGCTGGAGTCGATGGCGGACCGCGCGGACCGGTGCCGATGGCCGATCGACGAGCCCTGGCCCCACTCTCACTGAGTCGGCGGCATCGTGGACTATCGGATCACTCCCGACGACCGCGCGAGGTTCAAGCGCTGCCGGCGGCAGTGGGACTTCGCGTCGCCGCACCGCCGCGACCTCGAGCCGGCCGAAATCCCGGCCGCGGCCATGTCGGCGTCGCTGAAGGATGCGCTCGCCGTCTACTACTACCCGGGCACGTGGGACTGGCAGCACGGCCTGAAGCAATCCCTGGTGCACAAGGCCCTCGAGCGGTCCCTCGGGGAGGCCGCCGGCACCGATGCGCTCGAAACCGGTAGGGCGTTGGTTGACTGCTACGACGCCTGGGCGAGCACCGTCGACGACTTCGCTCCGGTCAAGATCAATCACGACGTGGACGGGCTGGTGCCCGACCCACGCGACCCGGAGCGAGGGTTATCGACGCCCAACGGTTTTGCCGTGATCTACACGTGTCGGGTGGATCTGGTGGCGGTGGATTCCGCCGACGAGTACTGGGTGGTCCGTCACCAGGTGGTCGACGATTGGCAGCGCCTGGAATCGTTGATCCGCGACGAGGAGGCCGTGGCCGCGTGTTGGGCCTGGGAGCGGGACTACATGAGCATGGAGATCGCCGGGACGATCCACAACGAGGTGCGCGTCAACGGCCCCCTCGAGGTACCTTCCGGCGCACACCCGGCGACGACGGTCCACGCCGTCGCTCAGAACGAGCCGAGCGGCGGCGGCCGGTCGATCCCGCAGCACCGACGAGCCTCCGCGATTTCGCCGCCCGCCGGCCCCGGCGCCTCGGTCGACTCGATCGAGCAACGCGTCGCCGGCGTCTTGCGCCGAACCCGCATCCGCCGCGGCCGCGACGAGATCGCCGCGGTGGGCGCGGTCCTGAGCGCGGAGGCCGTCGACATGATCGACGCGCCGGCGGTGTATCCGACTCCCGCCGCGCACTGCTCGTCCTGTGAATTCAGCTCGCCCTGCCTGGCGCTGTTCCAGGGCGCCGACCCGGAGCCGCTGCTGTCCACGCATTTCCGCCGGCGACCCGCGGCGGCTCGGCCGGAGCCCAGGTTGGGTCAGTCGACGTGGGGTTTCGGCCGGGGAGCCGCGCCGCCGCCGTGGTGATCCGCGCTCACCCCGCTGAACCCCGACGCGCTCGGCGCGACAACTCCGCGGTCGCGGCGCGCAGCTCGTCGATCGAATCGATCGGTGACGCGTAGCCGACGCGGGCGTAGGCCACTCCGCGCACCGTGACGACCTTTAGGTCCAGGCCGTAGCGGTCGGCGCCGGTGCAGGTGGCCTCCGTCGTGTCCGGATAGCCGCCAAGAACTTTGGCCATCGCGCGCAGGGAATCGGCGTGGTCGGCGTTCAGCTGCGCGATCGCGGCGGCGGCGTGCGGTGCGACGGGGTCTGGCGCGGCGGCCAGGTACGCCTCCCCGCTGGCGGAGTCCATGCGACCGTATCCGCCGACCCAGCGCACCCGGCGCACGCGCAGCACCCACAGCGCGAAATCGCTGTAGTCGATGTAGAACCTGGCGGCCGGCACCCCTGCCGTGTGGGCGTCGCGCGCCGCGGCGAGCTCGTCGCCGACCGGCCGTTCGACCACGCCGGCCAGCGTGATGCGTGCGCTGGCGAGCGGATCGGGGCCGGTGGCCGGCCCGACGATCGCGATGCTGGCCCGGTGGTCGCCGGCGAGGTTGCGGCCGTGCTCGGCCATGTCCGAAACGCACAGCACCGGCGCGCCGTCGAGCAGACCGTAGGTGACCAACGACGCCCACGGATCGCCGTCGGCGGTCAGGCTGGCCAGTGTTCCGGTGTTGGTGCTCGCCGCGATCGTCCGCGCTTCCTCCGCGGCCGACGGGCGCCTGGGGTTCTCGGCCGGCGTGCGGGGCGGGGGCACCGACGGGGCACCGCCGGGGTCGCCGTGGTCGCGGGGCACGGTGCCCAGTTTTGCCGTTGACGCCGCGCCTGGGTACCCCGAAGTGTGATTAACGGGCGCCCCTACCGCAGCGGCGGCGTTAGTGTGAGCGCGGTGAGGAAGTGTGACAGGGATGCCGGCCGGACCTGACGTGGACAAGGACGTCGGCCGGCTGTTGTTGCGCTGCGCCGATCGGCACGGCCTGGTCGCGGCGGTGAGCTCATTCTTGGCCGAGGCCGGCGCCAACATCATCTCGCTGGACCAGCATTCCACCGAGCCAGAAGGTGGAATGTTCATGCAACGCACCATCTTTCACCTGCCCGGGTTGACCGCGGCGCGCGACGCCCTTGAGCGCGACTTCGGTGAGCGGGTGGCGGCGAAGTTCGACATGGATTTCCGGCTCACCGAAGCGGCCAAACCCAAACGGGTCGCGATCATGGCGTCGAAGGAAGACCACTGCCTGCTGGATCTGTTGTGGCGCAACCGGCGCGGTGAGCTCGACATGTCGGTGGTCATGGTGATCGCCAACCATCCCGACCTGGCTGAGCAGGTCCGCCCGTTCCGCGTGCCGTTCCTGCATGTGCCCGCCAGCAAGGACATTCGCGCCGAGGCCGAGCGGCGGCAGCTGGACCTGTTGCGCGGCAACGTCGACGTGGTGGTTCTCGCCCGTTACATGCAGGTGCTGACTCCGCAATTCCTGGCGGAGGTCGGCTGCCCGCTGATCAATATCCATCATTCGTTCCTGCCGGCGTTCATCGGTGCAGCGCCGTACCGGCGGGCCAAGGAGCGCGGCGTCAAACTGGTCGGCGCCACCGCGCATTACGTCACCGAGACCCTTGACGAGGGGCCGATCATCGAGCAGGACGTGGTTCGGGTGGACCACCGCCACAGCGTCGACGATCTGCGCCGGCTCGGCGCCGACGTCGAGCGCCTGGTGCTGTCGCGCGCGGTGCTCTGGCACTGCGAGGACCGCATCATCCGACACGGCAATCAGACCGTCGTCTTCTGAGGCGGGTCGTTTCGACGCTGGAATGCCGCCGTAAGCTAGCCGGCTATGCCACGCAACGCTGATCCCGTGCGCGTCTTCCAGGTAGCGACCGGCAACGTCGGATCCGAGATGTTGAGGCGGATCCGCAGACATCCCGACCTGGAATTGGTCGGCGTGCACTGCTACTCGCCCGGCAAGGTCGGCCGAGACGTCGGCGAACTCGTCGGGATGCCACCGATGGGCGTGTGGGCGACGGGCACCGTCGACGAAATCATCGCCGCTCACCCGGATTGCGTGACGTTCCACGGGGTGTGGCCGGACCTGGAGCTCTATGAGCGCGTGCTCGCCGCCGGCATCAACGTGGTGACCACCGCCGACTGGGTCACCGGACACCACCGCGACGCCAACCATCGCCACAACTCGGGGCGGCGCGAAAGCGAGGTGCTGCGGGCGGCCTGCGAGCGCGGCGGCTCGACGTTCTACGGCACCGGCATGAACCCCGGGCTGGCGCAGATCCTGACGATCGTGCACTCCACCGACGTCGCCGACATCGAGAACGTCACCTGCATCGAATCGGTCGACGTGTCCTGCCACCATTCCGCGCCGACATGGGCGAACTGCGGCTTCGGGCGCCCGGTCGATGACCCCGAGGTGCCGCGGCTGCTCGAGTTGGGCACCCGGGTATTCGAGGACGGCGTGCGGATGATGGCCGACTGCCTCGACGTCGAGCTCGACGAGGTGACCTTCCACCACGAGCTCGGCGCGTGCAAGAACGATGTCGACCTCGGCTGGTACCAACTGCCCGCCGGATCCGTCGGCGCCGCCGCCTTCCGATACGTCGGAACCGTCGCCGGCACCCCGCGCGTCGAGCTGCACCTCGAGTGGCAGATGACGCCGCAGACCGAACCGCACTGGGACGTCCAGGGCTGCTACATCACCAAGATCCAGGGCGATCCGTGCATCTACAGCAAGCACATGATCCTGCCCAGACAAGGCACCGACTTCGCATCGGTCGAGGCGTTTGCCGCGATCGGGATGACGGTCACCGGCATGCCCGCGCTCAACGC
>NZ_DASQVQ010000004.1:0-14645 GCF_035640695.1 Mycobacterium sp. | reverse complement strand
GAAGAACGGTCTACCGGAGTTCGTGCCTGTTGTGGTGATCGGTGCCGGCCCGGCCGGCATCGCCGCCGCGACACTGCTGGGGCAGTACGGCATCGAAACCCTGGTGCTGGACCGCCACGAGACGGTCTACCCGCTGCCGCGCGCGGTGCACGCCGACGACGAGGTGTTCCGCATCCTGGCCCGGCTGGGCATCGGCGACGAGTTCGCCGCGCACAGCCGACCTGCACACGGTCTTCGGCTGATCGACCCGCAAATGCGTGTGCTGAGCGAAATCCCGCGCAGCGCCGAGCCGAGCGCCGCCCACGGGTTCCCGCAGATGAACATGTTCGACCAGCCCGAGCTGGAAACCATGCTCCGCGCCAACGTCAAGCGCTACCCGAAGGTCACAGTCCACGGCAATGTGGAGGTCATCTCGGTCACGCAGAACCAACCGGGTCGCGTGCGGGTGAGCTTCCTGGACCGGGTGCGCGGTGGTCAGCAGAGCGTGCAGGCCAACTATGTGCTGGGGTGCGACGGCGCGAACAGCCCGACCCGTGCCGCCATCGGTGCGCATATGTATGGGTTGTCGTTCACGCAGGACTGGCTGGTCATCGACGTCAACACAGACGCCGAACTCAACCAGTGGGAGGGCTGCCACCAGCTGTGCAACCCCAAGCGTGCTGGCACCTACATGCGGATCTCAGAAACCCGCTACCGCTGGGAATTCCAGCTGGTTGACGGTGAGACGGTAGCCGACTACCAGAGTCTGGCCGACGTCGAGCCGCTGATGAGGCCCTGGCTGGGCGACACACCGATCGACGCGTTGGAGCTGGTGCGGATGACCGCCTACACCTTCCGCGCGCAGGTGGCCAGCCGCTGGCGCGACCGCAACGTGTTCCTCCTCGGTGACGCCGCGCACCTGACCCCGCCGTTCGTCGGGCAGGGCATGGCCGCCGGCTTGCGTGACGCGTTGAACCTCACATGGAAACTGGTCGGCGTGCTCGACGGCACCCTGCCCGAAAGCGTGCTGGACACCTACGAGCAGGAACGCAAGCTGCACGTGGCGGCCATGATTTTGATGGCCGTGTCGGTGGGTACCGCCATGACCGGCGGCGGGCGCGTCGGCGATGTGATCCGCCACTGGGCGTTTCCGCGCATGCAAAGCGTGCGCCTGCCTGGCACCCGGGCCAGTGCCATCGAGGGCGTCACCCCCGGTCTGCGCAGTTCCGAACTGGTGATCAAATCGCGCAGATCCGGCGGGCTGGCCGGAACGTTGTGCCCCAACCCGGTGCTCAACGACGGCCTGCGGTTCGACGAGGTCGTCGGCAACCGGTTAGCGCTGATCACCTCGTCGTCACTCACCGACGCGCAGCGAGACGAGCTGAGCCGCCGCGGAGCCGCCGTCATCGAAGCCGCCCCCGGCAGCGAACTTGACGAGTGGCTACGCAAAGGCCGCGCCAGCGCCGCCATCGTGCGGCCGGACCGGACGGTCATGCAGGCGGGCCGCAACACGCAGGCCATCTGTGATGCGGTGCCGACGTTCACCGCAGTTCATAGCGGCGCAGTCGAAGTCGAAAGCTGACGCGATGACCGATCTGCTGGTGCTCAACGCCGGCAAACGTGAATTGCAGGCGGTGTCACTGGATGGCACTCGCGTGCGCACCCTGGTCGCTGGACTCGACGAGCTGCCTGACGGCATCGTCGTCGACCAGCGCCGGGGGCACGTTTACTGGACCAACATGGGCGTCCCGGATCCGGGCAACGCCATGCCCGGAGATGCTGCCTACACCCGCAATGGCTCACTGGAACGCGCGGATCTCGACGGCGGCAACCGCGTCACCGTCTTGCCGCGCGGGGCGTTCACGACCGGCAAACAGCTCACCGCAGATTTCGACGAGGGCGTGCTGTATTGGTGCGACCGGGAGGGCATGCAGGTGCTGTGCTGCAATCTCGACGGCAGCGAGCTGCGGCCACTGGTGGTGCCGGCGGTTGGTGAAGAGGCGGCGCACATCGAACGCAACCATTGCGTCGGCATCGCCGTCGATCTGGATCGGCGCCTGCTGTATTGGACGGAGAAGGGTGCACCAAACGCCGGTGAGGGCAGGATCTTTCGTGCCCCGCTGGAGCTACCGCCCGGCACGAGCGCGCAGCACCGTAGTGATATCGAGCTGCTGTGGAAGGACCTGCCCGAACCCATCGATCTGCACCTGATTAGCAATGGCGCAACGCTGGTGTGGACCGATCGGGGCGACGCACCCGCGGGCAACACGTTCAACCGAGCGGTCGTGCAGCCGATGGTCGGTAATCCCGAGATCCTGTCCACCGGATATCGGGAGGCGATCGGGGTGGCCGCGGTCTCCGACTCGGAGTTCTACGTCACCGATCTCGGCGGCAGCGTCCGTCACGTCAACCTCGACAGCGGAGTCGACACCGAACTGGTGCGCCTCGGCTCGCCCCTCACCGGCATCGCGCTAGCCGAACTTTGAGCCGCGAGCGGTGATCATCCCCTAACGAGGACTCATCCAGAACTGGAGGAACTACATGTCTGATCACAACGACCGCCTGGGCGGACGCCTGCCCCTGGCAGATCCCACCGATCTCGTTGGGCCGCAACGCGAACTCTTCGACAAGATGACGAGCACCGTGGTCCCGTGGGCCGACGACACCGGTTTCCACAGCACCACCGACGACGGGCGATTCATCGGCCCGTTCAATCCCGCGCTGCTCAACCCGGCCATGACCTCAGCCGCTGCCGAGCTGTTGTTGGGCGAAAGGGAGAACACGTCGTTAAGCGCGCGGCTGCGCGAAGTGGTGATCCTCGCGGTGGGCGCCGTGTGGCAGTCCGACTATGAGCTGTACGCCCACACGGCCGCGGCTCGCAAGGTCGGCATCTCTGAGGACGCCATCCGGATGCTGGTCAGCGGTGGAATACCCGACGATCTCAGCAAGGACGAGACGATCGCCGCCGAGCTCACCCGGCAGCTTTCAACCACTCACCGGGTCGACGAAACGCTTTACCGGCAGGCCGAGAATGCTTTTGGCACAAAGGGATTGACCGACATCGTCATCCTCATCGGCATCTACCACACGGTCTGCGCGACGCTCAACCTGTTCGAAATCCCCGTTCCGGATTAGCAGCGCCGTCATGACCCTTTGTCAAGAGGTCGGCGAGCGTTCGACGCGCCGAGATAAGTGTTACCGCCATGCCTAGCGCCCTGCGCGCGCTGATCGTCTTCGCTCTCATTTGCGGGAGCACGGCGTTGGGGTTCGTATTGAAGTTTCCGTTGCCGGAACCCAATACGGGAACGGCCCTCGAGCCCATGAGTACGATCATTTCATTCCTCATTACGATAACGGCCATCGTAATTGGTTTGTTGATAAACGCAACTAAGAACTCTATCGACGCCACACAAGACCATTGGGCCATATTCGCTGGGCAGCTTATCCGGCTTGATCAGACTATGCGCAATTATGGTTCAGAATCGGAACCGATGCGCCGGCAACTCCAGAGTTTTACGGCCGCCGCGATTGTGAACTTTTGGCGCGGGGACACGGTTCCGACCGGCGTCACGTATCCAGATGTGCGCAAATTGTCGAGAGATGAGGCCGGGCAGGTGCTGAGCGAGCTCTTGAATCGCATCGAGCGCGGGATCATCCGATTGAAACCACACGATCCATTGCACCAACGGTTGGCCGCTGACTGTCTTGACCAATATAGAGAGTTTGCGAGGGCCCGATGGTCGCTGCTGCTGGCCCCGCAATACTCGCTACCAGCTCCCTTGCTGCGAATGCTGGTGGGTTGGCTCATGATCATATTCGTATGTTTCGGACTTCGCACGCCGACCAATCCCGTATTGATAAGTGTTATCGCTTTGGCTGCGGCTACGCTGAGCAGCATGGTGTTCGCAATTATCGACGTCGTGGACCCTTATAAAGGTCTGTACAACATTTCCAGCAAGAACATGCATTATGCCCTAGATGCAATGCTTAGGCAGAATTCTTCGGTCAATGTCAGCATCGGACCGTCGGCAGCTCAGCGCGCAGCGTGGTGAAAGGCTATCCGGTATGTCCAGATTTCCCGTAGGCGTGATGGATTCAGCTCTCGTGGGCCGACCAACCGTCGATTCGCTGACTCGGGCCTCCTACCTGGCGGCGGTGGCCAATCGCGTCGACTCGTTCTGGGTACCCGACCACCTCAATGCATTGTTTCCGCGATCCATATGGACCCCGAAACATGCCGGCGCGGCACGGCTCATCCCAAGGGGCGACGCACATCTGGAGCCGTGGACCATGCTCGGACACCTCGCCGCCCGGAACCGTCTGGGCCGGCTGCGCCTCGGTGTGAGTGTCACAGACACCGGGCGCCGTAACCCGGCGGTAACCGCGCAGGCCGCAGCGACGCTGCATTTGCTGACCCGCGGACGCGCGATTCTGGGCATCGGCGTCGGGGAACGGGAAGGCAACGAACCCTATGGTGTGGATTGGTCCAAGCCGGTTGCGCGGTTCGAAGAGGCGCTGGCCACGATTCGAGCGCTCTGGGATTCCGGTGGCGAACTGGTCAACCGTGACTCAGCCCATTTTCCTTTGCGCAACGCGGTGTTCGATCTTCCGCCGTATCGCGGAAAGTGGCCCGAGATCTGGATCGCGGCTCATGGTCCCCGGATGCTGCGGGCCACCGGGCGCTATGGCGATGCCTGGTTTCCCGCGTTCCCCCATCGGCCCCAAGACTATGGGCAACGTCTGGAAATCGTTCGCGCCGCGGCATCCAACGCCGGACGCGACCCGATCTCCATTCTCCCGGCCGTCGAGTTCTTGGTCGTTACCGGCGCCAGCCGCGACGCCGTCGACGAGGCACTGAACTCCCCGATTCTTCGGGCGCTTTCGCTCACGGCGTCCGATGAAGTCTTCGCCCGCCACGGCGCCCGGCATCCGCTGGGACAAGGATTCTCAGGTTCGCAGGATTTAGTGCCGCACGCGTTCGACGAGCAGACAGCACTGTCGCATGGGGCTCAAGTCCCCTCACCCGTCATGCGGGAGGTGTTCTTGAGCGGAACTCCCGATGAAGTGATCGAACAGGCAGCACAGTGGCGCGATTACGGAGCTCGGTACGTGGTGGTGGCGGACGCCAGTTCACTTCAGCGCAGTCTCCGAAAAGGATTGGCAGCGATGATGCCATTCGGCAAGGTTCTGCGCGGACTCAAGAAACTGTAATGCGTCGATGTACCAGTTGTCGGCAGACCGCTTTTGTCGGAATGATCGGAACCGCTTAGGTTGTGGGCTGTCCGCATCCTCTGCAGAACCCGTTGTCGGGGTGGTGTTTTTGCTCCGCACGCGGAGCAGTACCTAGTCGCCGCGGTAAGTCTGTCGCCCCTGGCGCGTTCGGTGTTTTCATGCGATGCAACGAAAGTGGAGCACCGTTGCGTACTGTTCCATAGGCGGGCCGGCTGGGCGCCAACGTGACCTGAGGGCCTTCCGTCTGCATCGCAGCAGGTGTACTTCCGATGATCGTCGCCTCGCTGGCGGGTCCGGCCCCAGGCTGAGGGTGACGCCGGCGCCGGATCACCAAGAGAGTTATGGCAGCCAATGCCAGCACCAGCGCCCCGACCCCGCCGATCGCATACCACAGCGCGCCGATTCCGGCCCGCGGAGCGCTCGACTGGGCCAGCGCCACGTCATGCGACACAAGAAAGGCACGGAGGTCGGCGGTATCGGTGATGAAGTTGAAGTTGGCCGCGTCACGCAGGGCTGCGCTGTTGACGCCGACGACTTGACCGTCCTGGTTCACCGTCGGGCCGCCCGACATCCCCGGCGCAAGCGCTGCGCTGACTTCGATCTTCGTGACACCCTGGGGGGTCACCTGCTGGCTGGACACCGAACCGGACTTGAACGACGCCCGGGCGATCTGGCTCTGATCGGCTACTGCTCGAAGCTCCCCGGGGAACCCGATGGAAGTAACGGGCTCGCCGAGCTTGGGGGTAGCCGTGGCCGCGGCCAACGGCGGGGTTTCCTTGGCCATGTTGGGGACCTGCAGCAATGCCACATCGCCGTTGTCAGTGGGCTTGAAGTCCACCACTTGGACCGTGGTGGGGGTCGTGATGGTCGCACCCTCTACACCTTGCGGCTGGGTAGCCTCCACGAAACGATCGACGGGTGATCCTTGCGTCGCGCCTTCGACATGCCAGTTGGCCAGCGCGTCGTTGAGGTAATTCATCGCAGTGTTCTCCTTCAGGAATGCTTTGAGAACCACCTCTCGGCCGTAAGTAGGGTCGACACAGTGACCCGCCGAGACGATTTGTGCCGTCTTGCTGACGTACCAGCCGGTGCAGGTCACGTAATAGGAGACGTCTTTGGTATAGCCGGCCGTATGACCGGCGGAGGCGTAAGCGGGAACCTCGATGCGCCCGGTCCACTTCGTCCACAGCAGCACCATGGACTTCTCCAAACCGGCCAACTTGTTCGTGTTTCCGGCATCAGCAGAGGCACTCAAGGCCGCCGTGAACATAACGGCGATTGCGCCGATGATCGCGACGAGGATGGCCGTGCCCAGAACGGTCGCGCTGCCGACGGTAGAACCTCTACGAAACACTGGCCAAATCCTTTCAGTGATCGCGGTGGGCTTTGCGGCCCGCGCATCGCGTTGATCGTGGAGCACCAATGCCATTGGCGCCTACGGGTTTCGGCACCCGACACGCCGTCGCCGCCGGACGCCGCGACCCTAATGACGGTAATGACCGGCCCGGTTACCGCCGCGATGGTGGCGGTCTCATCCCTTGGTCACGGATAAGACTGCTTTTCTGTTGATCTCCTTCAATGATGTAGATCATCGCTGTCACCATCGCTGTGACTGACAGGGTTAGTGTGTGCGGCCGAGCGTGAATCAGACGATACGGGTGCTCAGCGGCAGCCGCGGGCGGATGCGCCGGCAGCGGAAAGCGGCGGACACAATCTCAGGTCCCTGACGCGATATCGCCTTTTTCACGCCCGGCTCGGCAGCATTTCATGCAAGCCGTTCGGAGGCGAGACCAGACGTGAAGACACAGCGACAGGACAGATGGGACGAACACGATGGCGGATCAGACCGTTAATCCGCACGCCAACCGGCTGGTGGCAACTTTTGACGACCTGACCAATGAGCAGTTCGCGAAGCTTATCGTGCAGGCGCAGAAGACATTTGGCTCGTGGAGCCAAAGGACGCTTAGTGTACGCCCCGAGGTGCGCAGGCGAGCCGGCGTGGGTGTCGCGTTGGCGACGGCCCACCGCCACCACCGACTACCGGAGGAAGACAAATGACCATGAGCACCCTCCTACGCGCCGAGGCGGTGGGCAGGCTGATGG
Source organism: Mycobacterium sp. (assembly GCF_035640695.1). Lineage (GTDB taxonomy): Bacteria > Actinomycetota > Actinomycetes > Mycobacteriales > Mycobacteriaceae > Mycobacterium. The sequence continues at coordinate 7,331 of NZ_DASQVQ010000004.1, read as the reverse complement.
ACATCCAAGACGTATGCAACCGGGTGTTCACCGGAACCGCGAAGTACGCCTTCGCCGACGAGGTGGCCCAGGAAATCATCGAGATCATCAAGAGGCCATGATGACCGTCTACTCGTCACCCTGCACCGATTGTGGCGGAGCACATCTAGGAGCCTGTGGAAGACACCTCAGGCAGATCACCCACCTCCTAATGTGGATAGCCAGTACCGGTCTCATGGTCGGTGCCCTCATTCCGGGGGTCATCTAATGACCAGCCGTGCATTGCCCCTGCGGTACGTCTTGGTCTTACCCGCCGTCCCTGCACTATGGCGGCATCGCCGTCGACGATAAGCGCTGCCCAAGTTGTGGAGTAACGGGGACAACGACTCTCAGCGCTACCGGCTGATGTACTGCTCGGCAAGACTGTGTGGCAACAGCTTCAGTGTGAGTGACACCACCATCCGCGGGTGGTGTTGAACTTGCGCACATTGATCGTGAGACGGGACATCAAGTCGCCCAGGCGCTCTAAGGTTGATACCGCAACGCGGCGTCGCGCCGTACCGCTCTCGTCGCGAGACGTGACGGGTGTTCCGACACTTCGCCGTCAAGTCTGATGAGCAGAATACGCTGTGGCCGCAAATCGCTACGTGTCGCGATCGAGGTGAGAGTCAACGCGAAACAGGGTTATATCGCAACGGCTTTCACCGGTCTGGGGCTTGTCACGGTAGGCGAGTAGTGCTGGCCCCCATCCTAAATGGGTGCCAGCGCTGCCGACACGAAACCCCTACTAGGGAACAGTAAGGCTCATGCCAACAAGAGATGCCGTCGCAACCGTGGAGGCGGTGACCCAGGAGATCATCGACGCCATCCGTGCGGACGTGGGAGATGTCGACCTCGCTGCCGATTCGACGCTGCAGAGCGGGGGGCTGGATTCGTTGAAGGTCATGTCGCTGATCTTCAAGCTCGAGGAGCGCTACGACATTCTCCTGGACGAGGAGGACGCCGACGATCTGCGGACGGTTGGCGATTTAGCAGCTCTGGTGGTGCGCCGCACCGAGGAGCGAACGTGAGAGGGGCTCCCGCGATCCGTCCGAGGCACGAGACGCTAAACGAGATGCTCGCCGCGGCCGCACAAAGTGGCGTGAGCCTGTTCTTCGTTGACCGCAAGGAGCGAGACCTGGAAGTTCCGATGGCGCGCATCCACCAGGAAGCGCTGTCGATCGCGGCGGATCTGATCGTGCGCGGGGTGGGCAAGGGCGATCGCGTCGCGATCGTGCTGCCGACCTGTCCGGAATTCGTGCAGTGCTTCTTCGGCGTGCTGTGCGCGGGGGCCATCCCGGTTCCGCTGTACCCGCCGGTGCGGCTGGGCAGACTCGATGAGTATCACCGCAAGACCGCGGCCATGCTGCAGGCGGTGGACGCGGTATTGGTGGTGACCGACGAACGCATCCGGCGGTTGCTTGGTGTCGCCGTTGAGACCTCGGCTCCGCGCCTGGGCTGTGTGACGGCAGCCAGCCTGGGCGGCACGGATTCGGTCGAGATCGATGTCGATATCGACATTGATATCGACATCGCCGCCGACGACGTGGCCTTGATCCAATTCTCGTCGGGCACCACCAGCGATCCCAAGCCGGTGGCGCTGACCCATGCCAATCTGCTGTCGAACCTGGCCGCGATCGAGCGCTACCTGATAGACGAGGGCGCCCCGAACCAAGTCGGCGTGACGTGGCTGCCGCTCTACCACGACATGGGATTGATCGGAAACCTGCTGTCGGCGTTTTACGTTCAGGGCAAGCTGGTCCTGCTGCCGCCCGAGCTGTTCGTCGCGGTGCCGGGTGCGTGGCTACGCGCCATCTCACGACACCGGGGCACGGTCACCGCGGCGCCCAACTTCGCGTTCGGCCTGTGCCTGAAACGCATCCGCGACGACGAACTCGACGGCGTCGACCTGTCCTCATGGCGCGTGTCTCTCAACGGTGCCGAGGCGGTCAGCGCCGCGGTGCAGCGCCGATTCGATCAGCGATTCGCGCGCTGGGGGCTGAGCGCATCGGCGCTCACGCCGTGTTACGGGATGGCCGAGGCCGCCCTGGGCGTCACGTTCAAGCCGGCCGGCACCTCCTTCGACACCCTTGGCGTGGACGCCGAGAAACTGGCGCTCGACGGCATCGTCGCGCCGGGAAACAAACAACTGGTGAGCGTCGGCCGCCCGCTCGCAGGTGTGGAAGTAGAGATCCGCGACGCGGCCGGGGTGTCGTTGCCCCCCGGTCGCGTCGGTCACATCTTCGTTCGGGGGCCCAGCGTCATGGTCGGCTACTTCGGCCGCAAGGACCTGACCGATCAGGCGATCCACGACGGCTGGCTGGATACCGGGGACCTGGGGTTCACCCGCGACGGCGAGCTCTTTGTGTGCGGACGGCACAAGGACATCATCGTCGTGCGCGGCGCAAACCACGGACCCGAGGAGTTCGAGGCGGCGTTGGACGAACTGGATGGTGTTCGCACCGGATGCGCAGTCGCCGTGGGGTTTGTCCCCGATGGCCAGGACGACGAGGCGCTGGCCATGCTCGTCGAGACCACGGCGGATGCCCCCTCGACGCTGGCCCACGACGTAGCGTCGCGGGTCCAGGAGCGCACCCAGATCCGGCCCACACACGTCGAACTGCTGGCACCGGGAACACTGCCCCGCACCAGCAGCGGAAAGCTGCGGCGACGCGAGGCGCGCACCCAGTGGCTCGCGGGCACGCTTTCGCCCCCCGACAAGGTCTCCGCCGCAAGGCTACTGGTCGCGGCGGCCCACGGCGAGCTCTCCCACACACGCGCGAAATTCTCACGGCGGGCGGCCAACAGGTTCAGACGAAGCGACAGGAAACGATAGCCATGTACCGGGCAGACACCACCATTGACGCGTCCTCGGGGGGCGCACCCGCGCCCTGGCACGCGCCTGCCAAGGTCGCGCAACTGCGGCCCACCCTGCTGCGCATGGCGTCGGCGCATCCGCCGTACCAGGTCACCATGCAGGACAGCTGGGAACTGTTGTTTCAGCACATGTCGCCGCAGGTTCGGTTCGCGAAGCGAATCATCGAGTCGACAGCCGTGCAGAAGCGCCACATCATGTGGGACCCGGAGGCGCTGCCAGAAGCCTGTGCCATGCTCACCGGTGACCGGATGTCAGCCCATGCCGATGCGGTCATCGACGTGGCCTCCCGTTCGATCGATCAAGCGATTGAGGGTTTCGACAAGGGCCGCGTCGGCAGCTTCGTGATGGCCTGCTCGACCGGCTACGTCAATCCCGGACCCGATCTTCTACTCGCCAAAAAGCTCGAGCTGCGATCGGATCTGCGACGCACCTTCATCGGCCACATGGGCTGCTATGCGGCCGGCAATGTCATCAAGGTCGCGATGGACAGCGTGGCCGCCAGGCCCGACGAGCTGGTGATCGCCAACTGCACCGAGCTCAGCTCGGCCCACGTGCGCGATAGACCGATGCCGCACGAGGATCCGACGGAATCGCTGATCACCCAGGCGCTCTTCGGCGACGCCAGCGTGTCAATGCTGATGGGCTCGGCGCCCGACGGCACCGGAACCCAGTTCCTGCGCACGCACACCGAACAGCTCTACGACCAGCACGAGATGATGAGTCTGAACATCGGCAACCAGTCGTTCTGGATGACGCTGGCCGCCGGCGTACCGACGGCGCTGCAGGAGAACATCGAGGGCTTTCTGGTCAAACTCCTGCAACCGCTGGGATTGTCGGCAAGCGACATCAGCCACTGGGCGATTCACCCGGGCGGCCCGAAGATCCTGCGGGTGCTGGGCAAACAGCTGGCGCTGCAGCCGACGCAACTGCGGGCGAGCTGGGACGTCCTCGCGAATGCCGGGAACTGCGCCTCAGCCACCGTGCTACTCGTGCTCGAAGACATTCTGCGAGTCGATAAGCCCCGCAGCGGAGAGTACGGGGTGCTGGTGACATTCGGGCCGGGACTCACCATCGAGGGCGCGGTAATTCGCTTCTGAACCAGATCGATCACGCTTCGCGGCCGTGCCAAGCGCTGATCATCGGAAAGCAGAGGCCACAGGATCCCGGGGCGGAGGAAATGTGTTAGAGGGTATTGCCCGGCTGGCCATTCGCGCGCCGCGGCGGATCATCGCAATCGCGGTGCTCGCGCTGGCCTGCACGGCGCTGTTCGGCATTCCGGTGGCCAAGAGCCTGTCCCCGGCCGGCTTCCAGGATCCGACCGCGGAGTCTGCGCACGCAACCAACCTGCTGAGCAGCAAGTTCGGTCAGGGTGACATGCAGATGCTGATCACCGTCGGCTCCAACGGCGGCGCGCAAAGCGAAGCCGCCCGCGCTGTCGGCACCGACATCGTGCGTCAGCTTCAAAACTCGCCCTATGTGGCACAGGTTACGTCGGCATGGACGGCACCGCCGTCCGCGTCGGGGTCGCTGATCAGCAAGGACGGGAAGACCGGGCTGATCGTCGCGGGCATCACCGGCGGTCAGAACAGCGCGCCGCAGCATGCCGAGACGCTGAGCAAAACATTGGTGCACGACCGTGACGGCGTGATCGTGCGCGCCGGCGGCCAGGCCATGACCTACACCCAGATCAACCTCCAGACTCAAAAAGATCTCAGGGTCATGGAATCCATCGCGATCCCGCTGAGCTTTTTGGTGCTGGTGTGGGTGTTCGGTGGCCTGGTGGCGGCGGCGCTGCCGCTGGCAGTCGGCGGCTTGGCGATCTTCGGTTCGATGGCCGTGCTGCGCGCGATCACCTACGCGACCGACGTCTCGATCTTCGCGCTGAATCTGTCCGTCGCGATGGGCCTGGCCTTGGCGATCGACTACACGCTGCTGATCATCAGCCGCTTCCGCGACGAGCTTGCCACCGGCGCCGGACGCGACGAGGCCCTGATGCGCACGATGGCCACCGCCGGCCGGACCGTGCTGTTCTCGGCGATGACGGTGGCGCTGTCGATGTCGGTGATGGTGCTGTTTCCGATGTACTTCCTGAGGTCATTCGCCTACGCCGGCGTCGCGGTGGTGGCACTTGCCGCCGTCGCCGCCATCGTGGTGACGCCGGCTGCCATTGCGCTGCTCGGCGAACGATTGGACTCCTTGGATATTCACCGACTGGTGCGCACGCTGCTGCACCGGCCCGAACCCGTCTCCCGCCCGGTTCAGCAGCACTTCTTCTACCGGTTAGCCAAATTCGTGATGCGCCGGGCCATCCCGATCGGGCTCGCGATCATCGCGCTGCTGGTCACGCTCGGCATCCCGTTCTTGAGCGCCAAGTGGGGCCTGCCCGACGATCGCGCGTTACCGACATCAAGCTCGGCGCGCCAGGTCGGTGATCAACTCCGCACCGATTTCGCCGACGACTTGGCGACGAACGTGACGGTTGTCATTACGGATACGTCCGGGGTCACGGCCGCCGAGATGGGTCGCTACGCAGCACGGCTCTCGCAGGTACCGGATGTGTCATCGGTATCCGCCCCGGATGGGACGTTCGTCACCGGTGGGCGCGCCGGACCGCCCGCGGCCGCGACCGGGATGAGGGAAGGTAGCGCGTTTCTGACCGTGGCGAGCACCGCGCCGCTGTACTCGCAGGCCTCCGCCACGCAGCTTGATCGGCTGCAGGCCGTGCCCGGACCCGCGGGCCGGCCCGCGCTTTTGACGGGCACCGCACCGATCAACCGCGACACCGCCCACGCCGTCACCTCTCGGGCGCCCATCGTCCTCGCCGTCATTGCCGCGATCACATTCGTACTGATGTTACTGATGACTGGCAGTGTGATCTTGCCGCTGAAGACGCTGCTGCTCAACGTCTTATCGTTGACGGCCGCGTTCGGCGCTCTCGTGTGGATCTTCCAAGACGGGCACCTCGGGGCTTTGGGTACCACCGTCACCGGCACGCTGGTGGTCACCATCCCCGTGCTGTTGTTCTGCATCGCGTTCGGGCTGTCGATGGACTACGAGGTAATGCTGGTGTCGCGGATTCGCGAGCATTGGCTGGCCTCCAACCGGACACAAGCCGACAACGACGAAAGCGTGGCACTCGGGATGGCCCACACCGGCCGGGTGATCACCGCCGCGGCGCTGATCATGTCGATCTCGTTCGCGGCGATGATCGCCGCCCAGGTGTCGTTCATGCGGATGTTCGGTGTCGGGTTGACGCTGGCGGTGTTAGGAGACGCAACGCTGGTGCGCATGCTGCTCGTCCCGGCGTTCATGCATGTGATGGGCCGGTTCAACTGGTGGGCCCCGAAACCGCTTGCGCGGCTGCAGGAGCGGTTCCCAATGAGTGAATCCGATCATCCGTTAGCCCGGCCGGCGGCTACGCCAAGCTTGCGTTGACTCAGCGACATTCGTTGGAAATAGGTGTCGGCAATGTGCAGCGCAGTTCTCGTGCTTTCACTTGTAGTGGCGATGGACCCCGTTCGGATCGGGATCACGGCACTCTTGATGTCGCGGCCGCGGCCAATGCTCAATCTGTTTGCCTTCTGGCTCGGCGGCATGGTAGCGGGCATCGGCACCGCATTGGTTGTGCTGCTATTTCTACGCGATTTCACGCTTTCCCTTATGCGGGAAGTGGATTCGGCCATCACCAGCCAGACTGTTGCATACATACAGGTTGCGATCGGTGTGCTAGCGTTGCTGGCCGCCGCGCGCCTCTGGGCACGCCACCACGCGCTTGTGCCGGTGACCAGCGGCGGTCAGTCCCCCGACCTGGCGCTAGCGCCGAACACACCGGCGGGATACCGAAGGTTGTCGATCCGCGGCCACCTTGAAGACAGGTCACTGGTGGTTGCGTTTGTAGCCGGCCTCGCATTGGCGACGCCGCCTGTCGAGTACCTGGCGGCGATGGTCGCGATTTTGACGTCGGGAGCAACTGCCGCTGAGCAATTCGGCGCGGCCCTTATGTTCGCCGTCGTGGCATTTACCGTCGTCGAGGTTCCGCTCGTCACCTATCTCGCAACGCCGGCGAAGACGCTAGCCGTCGTGCAGCGGGTGAACGCTTGGATAAGCGCGCGCCGCCACGCCATCCCCACCATCGTCGTCGGCGCAATCGGTGTCTTACTGCTGGTTACCGGCATGGGCAACGTTTGATGGCTAAAGAATTCTGGCCCGGTCAAGCAGCACATCCAGTGACCCGCTCCGGCTAACGGTGCCGTAGGCGACGGCGCTCGGACGGACGACGCGGCGGTAGTGATCATCACGGTCGATGCCTATGAGGCCGAAGGTCGGCATATACCCGTGCGCCCACTCGAAGTTGTCGAACGACGACCAGTACATGTAGCCGCGAACATCCACGCCCGCATCCATCGCCTGTTTGAGCTGGTATAGGTGTGCCGCG
>NZ_DASQVQ010000003.1:0-17445 GCF_035640695.1 Mycobacterium sp. | reverse complement strand
TTTCACGAACAACGCGACAAACCACCTACGAGCTCTTTACGCCCAGTAATTCCGGACAACGCTCGCACCCTACGTATTACCGCGGCTGCTGGCACGTAGTTGGCCGGTGCTTCTTCTCCGCCTACCGTCACCTTGCGGCTTCGTCAACGGTGAAAGAGGTTTACAACCCGAAGGCCGTCATCCCCCACGCGGCGTCGCTGCATCAGGCTTGCGCCCATTGTGCAATATTCCCCACTGCTGCCTCCCGTAGGAGTCTGGGCCGTATCTCAGTCCCAGTGTGGCCGGACACCCTCTCAGGCCGGCTACCCGTCGTCGCCTTGGTAAGCCATCACCCCACCAACAAGCTGATAGGCCGCGGGCCCATCCCACACCGCAAAAACTTTCCACCACACACCATGCAGCATGCGGTCCTATCCGGTATTAGACCCAGTTTCCCAGGCTTATCCCAGAGTGCAGGGCAGATCACCCACGTGTTACTCACCCGTTCGCCACTCGAGCACCCCCGAAGGAGCCTTTCCGTTCGACTTGCATGTGTTAAGCACGCCGCCAGCGTTCGTCCTGAGCCAGGATCAAACTCTCCAAACAAAACCAAAAAGAAAACCCTGACAAAAAACACCACACCCATGACACGGGAACATCACAAGCGCGGCAAAAAACAAACAACAAACAAAAACCACCAAACACACTATTGAGTTCTCAAACAACACACCCACACCGAGCGCCCAACCAGCCCGCGGCGCTTGGCCGCGTACTGGTAGTAGTGCTTACGATGAGGAACCCACCTCTCGGCGGTCTCCCTCTTGGACGTCATCGCGCTCGGCGGACTAGCCGCGTCGCGACGACCTCAACAAGTTACGTGAGGCAAAACCCGGAGTCAAACACCCTGCTAACCGCAGGTTTCGAGCCGAGGCGCCGCACGGCACCGCGCATTCAACGCGGTGGACACCGCCGATATTCCGCGGCCGTCGGACGCCCCACGGCCGAGTTAGGCAACGCGCTCGACACCGGCAATATTCCGCTTGCCGCGCCGCAGTACCAGCCAGCGGCCGTGCAGGAAGTCTGACGGGTTCGGGACCCATTCCTCGCTGTCGACGCGGGAGTTGTTCACCGAGACGCCGCCTTCGGCGATGGTCCGCCGCGCCGCGCCCTTGCTCGTCGACAGTCCGGTGGCCACCAGCAGGTCGACGATGCTGTCGGGAGCCCCGGGTTTGAGCTCGGCCACCGACGCCTCACGCAGCGCCGCGGCCAGCGTGGGCTCGTCGAGCCGAGTGAGCTCACCGCGGCCGAACAACGCCAGGCTGGCATGCTCCACGGCGGCCGTCGCCGCCTCGCCGTGCACCAAAGTGGTCAGCTCCCGGGCCAGCCGACGCTGCGCCGCGCGCTCGTGCGGCCGAGTATTCGTCGCGTCGTGCAACTCGGCAATCTGGTCGCGGGTCAGGAACGTGAACCATCGCAGATAGCGGATCACGTCGGCATCGGCGGTGTTGATGAAGTACTGATACCAGGCGTACGGGCTGGTCATCTCCGGATCCAGCCAGAGGTTGCCGCCGCCGGTTGACTTGCCGAACTTCGTCCCGTCGGCCGACGTCACCAGCGGCACCGTCAGCGCGTGCACCGTCGCGCCGAGTCTCTGCCGTACCAGCCGCACCCCGGCGATGATGTTGCCCCACTGGTCCGAACCGCCGATTTGCAGTGTGCAGTCGTGGCGTTGATACAGCTCGACGTAGTCGTTGGCCTGCAGCAGCAGGTAGCTGAATTCGGTGTAGGAGATGCCCTCGCCGTCCAGCCGGCGCCGGATCGTGTCCCGGTCGAGCATCACGTTGACCGAGAAGTGCTTGCCGATGTCGCGCAGAAAGTCGATCGCGGTCAATCCGGCGGTCCACGACAGGTTGTTCTCGACGATCGCTCCGGTCGGCGAGGGGTTGAAGTCGACGAAGCGCTCGAGCTGACCGCGGATCCGCGCGGCCCATTCGGTCACCGTTTCGGTGGTGTTGAGGGTGCGCTCGCCGGTCTCGCGCGGGTCGCCGATCATTCCGGTGGCGCCGCCGGCGAGCACGATCGGGCGATGACCGGCCTGCTGGAAGCGGCGCAGCGTCAGCAGCGGGACGAGATGCCCGGCGTGCAGGCTTGGTGCGGTCGGATCGAAACCGGCGTACACCGTGATGGGCGGGCGGGCCAGTTCGGCGGCCAGCGCGTCCTCGTCCGTCGACTGCGCGATGAGTTCACGCCAGCGCAATTCGTCGAGGATGTTCGTGCCCATGGAGACGATCTTCCCGTACGGCTAGTCGCTGGCGCCGGGCGCGGGTGCGCGTGGGCTTCGCCGATACGGCGAAACTTCGGGCCGACCGGGCAGCCAGAACCGCCAGGGCCGGTCGGCGGCATTGCTGACACCGATCCGCGGCCCCTCGGCCGCCGGGTGTTCGTCGCCCGGCGTCAGCCGGATCGGGCCGGTCGCATCAAAGAGGTCGATTCCGTTGTGTTGCATCGTGATTCCGAGGGCCGAACAGAGATTGCCGGGGCCGCGCGCCAACGCGGCCGGCAGCGCCGGGTCGCCGCGACGGTACCGCGCGAACTCGATTCCGGACTCGATGGCCGCACCGCGAAGCAGCACCGCGGCCGCGAGCCCTTCTGGCGCGCACACCACGTTGGCGCACACATGGATGCCGTGGCTGCGGTACGTGTAGAGCCGCCCAGGTGGGCCGAACATGACCGCGTTGCGGTTTCGCAGGCCGATGTACGAATGCGCCGCGGCGTCCGGCCACGGTCCATCCGGCGGGCCGCCATAGGCCTCGACTTCGACGATCAAAGCACTCACGCCGTTGGCGGTGAGCACCGATCCCAGCAGCCGCCGCGCCGCCGTCAGCGGATCGACGCACAGCAGTTCGGCACTCACCGAAAAGATTGTGCATAAGGCTCGCATACGGCTATTGACAGCCCGGCGCCCACGGAGCACTATTCAACGCATGATGACTTCATCGAGTGATGAATTATTGCGGCACGGTGTCGAGCCGGTGATCGTCATCGACCATCTGCGGGTGATTCGCGGCAAGCGGCCGGCCATCCACGACCTGTCGGTGCAGATCGCCCGCGGCACCATCACCGGCCTACTCGGACCGTCGGGCTGCGGCAAAACCACGCTGATGCGGTCCATCGTCGGCACCCAGATCGTCACCGCCGGCACCGTCACGGTGCTCGGCAAGCCGGCCGGATCGGCACCGTTGCGCCGACGCGTCGGATACATGCCCCAGGATCCGACGATCTACAACGATCTGCGGATCATCGACAACGTCCGCTACTTCGCGGCGCTGTACGGCATGGATGCGAGCGCCGCCGACGCCGCCGTCGACGCGGTCGGGCTGCAGGATCACCGCACCGCTTATTGCGGCAATCTGTCCGGTGGACAACGCACCCGGGTCTCGTTGGCATGTGCGCTGGTCTGTCACCCCGACCTGTTGGTGCTCGACGAACCCACGGTCGGCCTCGACCCGGTGTTGCGCGCGGACCTGTGGCAGCAATTCGACGCGCTCGCGCGAGCCGGCACCACGCTGCTGGTGTCCAGTCACGTGATGGACGAAGCCGACCACTGCGGCGATTTGCTGCTGCTGCGGGAGGGCCATCTGGTCGCCCACACCACACCGAGCCGACTACGAGAGGACACGGGATGCACGTCACTGGAGGAAGCGTTTCTGTCAATCATCAGGCGCAGCATCGCGCGGCAGGCAGGTTAGGCCTTCGGGCCTACGGCGCCACGACCACGCGCATCCTGCGCCAACTGGCCGCCGACCGCCGAAGCGTGGCGATGATCCTGTTCGTTCCGATCGTGGTAATCACGCTGATGTATTTCATGTTCGAGAACGTCCCACATCGCCCGGGCACGCCTTCGGGTTTCAACAACGCGTGCCTGATTCTGCTGGGGCTGTTTCCACTGTTCCTGATGTTCGTGATCACCTCGATCACGATGCAACGCGAACGCGCCTCGGGCACGCTGGAGCGGATCCTCACCACCCCGCTTCGCCGGATCGACCTGCTCGCCGCTTACGGCAGCGCGTTCTCGATTGCCGCGGCGGCGCAGGCCACGCTTGCGTGCGTGGTCGCGTTTTGGATACTCGGATTCGACACCGCCGGAAGTCCCATGTGGGTGTTCGTGATCGCGATCGCCAACGCGGTGCTCGGGGTCGGCCTGGGCCTGCTGTGTAGTGCATTCGCTCGCACCGAGTTTCAGGCGGTGCAATTCATACCGGTCGTGATGGTGCCGCAGCTGCTACTGGCCGGCATCATCGTGCCGCGCGCGCTCATGCCAGACTGGTTGCAGTGGATCAGCAACGTCATGCCGGCCAGCTACGCGCTGGAGGCTCTGCAACAGGTCGGCACGCACCCGGGTGTGACGGCAATCGCGGTGCGCGACATCGCCGTTGTCATCGGTTGCGCGATCCTCGCGCTGTGCCTGGCAGCGGCGACGCTGCGAAGGCGGACCCCATAAGTTGACAGCAGAGGTCGAACGGAGACGGCCCGGGCGGCCCGCCGGAACATCCGACACCCGTGAACGAATTCTGGAGAGCGCCCGGGAACTCTTCGCGCGCAACGGAATCGACAAGACATCGATACGGGCGGTCGCCGCCGACGCCGGTGTGGATCCGGCATTGGTGCATCACTACTACGGCACCAAACAGCAGCTGTTCGCCGCCGCGATCCACATTCCGATCGATCCGATGGAGGTGATCGGCCCACTGCGCGAAACGCCGGTCGACGAGATCGGCTACGTGTTGCCGAAGTTGCTGTTGCCCCTGTGGGATTCGGAAGCAGGCAAGGGATTCATCGCGACGATCCGGTCGCTGCTGGCCGGCACGGACGTCAGCTTGATACGTGCGTTCCTGCAAGAGGTGATCGCGGTGGAAGTGGGCAGCCGCGTGGACAATCCGCCGGGGTCGGGACCGATTCGCGTGCAATTCGTCGCGTCACAGTTGGTGGGCGTGGTGATGGCCCGCTACATCCTTGAACTGGACCCATTCAGGTCGCTGCCGGTCGAGCAGATCGCCGAGACGATCGGGCCGACCCTGCAGCGTTATCTCACCGGGGATCTGCCGGGCCTGCCCGAGCGATGAGCCGCTGGTGCTCTTCGTCGCCGACGTCGCGCGCCTCATCGATCAACAGCACCGGAATGCCGTCCTCGATGCGGTACGCGCGGCGCAGTCGGGGGTTGTATAACAGCTCGTCGTCAATGAGCAGCAGCGGTCCACGGTCGGCCGGGCAGACCAGAATACTCAACAGCTTCTCGTCGAGCACGACTTAACCGGGTGGACCGACGGACTGACCGGGCGCGTGTCCGTCGCCGATCGTCGCCGCGCCGCCGCCGATATTGATGCCGCCGGCACCGGCGGTGACACCACCCGGGTTGTTCGGGTCGTACTGGTTGATGCCAAGCGTGAACTGGTTGTTGCCGGCCAGCGCCTCGGCTTGTTGCTTGAGCTTGTTCTGTGCGGCGACGGTCTCGTCGAGGGCACGGATCAGCGGCGTCTGGTTCGGGCGGTACGCCATCGCCTTGGTGATCGCGTCGTAGTGCGCCTTGGTCGGCCTGAATCCCGCCGCCCGCAACTTCAGCGACGTGGTGACCAGGTTGGCTACCGGGCCGGCACCCGCGCCACTGCTGAATTCGTTGTTCAGATCGTCAAGGACGTCGGCGCGCGCGGTCGCCGAACCGAACCCGAACATCAGGGCGGCGGCCAATCCGGTGCTGGCGATCGCCGCGGTCACGGTCTTCCTCAGGGCCGGCGAGGTCATGCGGGGAGCCTAACAGCGCATCAGCCAACCGGCAGCAGGTCTACTCCGAAGCGCCGACGAATTCTAACCGCACCGGCGCCGTCAACTGCTGGTACCGGTTGGTTTCGGGATCCAGGTACCAGGCATTGGGGCCGGCCTTCGGGATGCCGATCTCGCGCAGCGGGTCCACCGTCGGGCGGTAGGACGTGCTGAGCGTCATCTCGGGCACGACATGCACGAAATCCGGGCTGTTGTTGCCCAGCTGGGCGACCGCCTCGGTCAGGTCGGCGCCGGACAGCGCGGCGTCGCGGCACAACGTCACCGCGGTCACCGCGACCTGGTGCTCACCCAGGTCCAGCCCGTAGGTGACCACGAGATCGACCGCGGTGATGCGGCTGATCGCGTCGGTGATCGGTTCCTCGTAGATCACGCCACGAGCGGTGCGGATCACCGAGCCGCGGGTGTCGACGAGCCAGTAGTCGCCGTCGCTGTCGCGCCGGAACAGATACTCGGTGGCGATCCAGGTGTCGCCCGGCGCGAACACGCCGCGCTTGACCGCCGCGGTCGGGTCGACCGAGCCGCGTGGCCGGCTGAGCAGCACACCGACCTCGTCGGTGCCTGCCTTACGCACGAATCCCCGCTCGTCCTCGAGGATCAGGTCGTCGTCCGGGTCGTAAGCCGCCAACGCGACCTCCGCAGCACCGGGCAGCGGCCGTCCCTTGCTGCCGATCTTCACACCGGAGACGTTGGCGAGAACTGCCTCGGCGTCACCGGTGACGAAGAATTCGACGACATGCGCCGGGGCGAATGCCTCCAGCACCCGCTGCCACAGCCCCGGCTGCAGACCCGAACCGATGAACAGCCGCACCGGATGCCGTCCCTGCAGCGAGAACGACGGGTCGTGGATCACTTCCCGCAGCATCGCCCACGTATACGACACCACGGTGACGCCGTACTGGCGGATCTCATGTATGAAGCGGTCCGGCTGCAGCCCGCGGGACAGCGCGATGCGGGACCCGCCGACGACCGCGCCGCCCAGGCTGACCAGCAGCCCGGACTGGTGATGCAGCGGGGTCAGGCAGTACACGGTGTCGCCGCCGTCGAGGTTGGCCGCCGACGCGGTGCCGAAGGCCGACAACGCCCAGCGGTGGTTGGTGATCTGGCGGGCGATGAGCTCGCCGCGGTGGGTGACGAACACGACGAACGCGATGTCCTTGGCCAGCCCGGGGTTGGGCCGGTACCAGGCGGGCAGTTCGACCGCTTCGGGATCGATCTGCTCCATGTCGATGACGTCCTCGTCGGTGGGCAGCAGGTGCAGGTCGCGGCTCTCGCCGCCGCCGAGCACCAGCACTTGCAGTGACAACCGCCGCGCCGCCTTGAGGTTGGTGGGGTCGGCGATGACTTGGGTAACGCGGCCGAGCCGCGCGGCGGTGGCCAGGTCCGCGTCGGGTGCCATCAGCACCGCGACCGCGCCCAGGCGCGACAGTGCCGCGATCGCCACCAGCGCGCTTGGCCGGGTTTCCATCAGCACGCCCACTCGATCGCCTTGGCGTACACCGACCTGGATGAGGCCGCGCACAACGTTGTCGATGCGGGTGTCCACGGCCTCGTAGGTGTGCACGCGCCCGTCAAACAGCAGGCATTCGCCCTGCGGGGCGGCGGCGGCCTGCTCGGACATGATCCTGGCGAGCGAAATCCGGGTGTGCGGGTTGATCTGGCCGAGGCGGGTCAGCCGGGGCAGCGTGCGGGCGGCTTCGATGACCAGTGAACGCGCGGTCTGGTTCGTTGCCAGCAGCGCGTTGACGGCCGCGCGTGCCGCGCCCACCACGACCTCGCCCGTCGCCACCGCTCCGTGTGCCACCCGATCGGCGAGTGCGACACCACTATCGGTGGGGTGCTCGGCCGGCTGCGCGGCCATCCGATAGATGTTTTCGGGTATCTCGCCGGCGCCCGACAGCCATCTCACCCATGCGGCCACCGTGGGCCAGCTCACCGCCGCGGCCTTGGAGCCCACGACGAGGCCAAAGTGTCCGGATCGGATGGTCGCCTCGTAAACATCGGCTCGTGGCGCGGCGTGCTGGATGCCTCGCACGCCCGCCGGCTGCCCGATGTCATCGACCTCGCCGACGAACGCGAGTATCGGGCACTTGATGTCGCTGAGCGTGACGAGCTGACCGTGGATGGAGAAGCCGCCGGTCATCATCCGGTTGTGGGCGATGAACTGCTTGAGCAGTTCTTGAATCGCCGGACCTGACCACGCGATCCAGCCCTCGGATTGGAGGAACCGCCGTTGTTGTTCGCGGGGCAGCAACGCCTCGCGGTCATGCAGCTGGCGCAGGAAGTCAAGGCGGGCCTTGGCGGTCTTCACCGGGTCCATCAGCTGGAACCCGACGCGCGCCATCCACCCCGCGATGTCGAACCGGCTGAAGAAGTGGTCGGCCATGAAATCGGCTGCGCCAGCGACAAATCCGGCTGGTATGCCCATCGGCATCGCGGCCAGCGTGTCGACCGGCGAGCCGAATGTGATCAGGCTGGCGATGTCGCGAGTCTGACGATATGCGGCGGTCTGGTAAATGAACATGCCGCCCTGCGAATAGCCGACCAGGTGCACATCTTGACCGGTGGTGTGCTTCACGGTCTCGATCGCCTGGCTGAGCGCGACGACGTGGTCGGCAAGGTTGCGTTCCATGCCGCCCTCGACGCGGTCGGGTGAGCCGAAATCGATGACCCACGGATCGATGCCGGCCCGGTGCAGGATTCCGACCGCGCCCTCGTCGCGGGTCACGTCCCACATGTCGGCCGACATCATCATCGGATGCACCATCAGCACCGGCGGGCCGGCGGGTGTCTCACCATTGGGATCGTCCGGCGGGAAGTAGCGCCGCAGCCGGTACATCGCGACGCTCTCGACGATTCGGAACGGTGACGGCACCGACCCGGTCTCCAGGCCGCCGAATCGCAGAACCTCGAGCCCGTTCTGCGCGGTGGCAACGAGCCGCTCGACCGGTTTGGTGATGGCCGAGAAGTCCACCGAACACCCCCTGTCCATTTGCCGCCAGTCATTCTGGCATGCGCCTACATATCATCGGCGGCTGATGGCAAACCTCATCAACGCCGAACGGGTCACCGTGTCCTACGGCACGCGCACCCTGCTAAACGCTGTCAGCCTGGGCATTGACGACGGCGACGCGATCGGCGTGGTGGGCCGCAACGGGGACGGTAAGACCACGCTACTGCGGACGCTTACGGGTGTGCAGGCGCCGGACACCGGCCGAGTCACCCACACCGCGGGGCTCTCGGTCGGATATCTGCAGCAGGGCGACGAACTCCCCGCCGGCGACACGGTGCGCCAGGTCGTCCTGGGCCAAGAGCGCGGCGTCCAGGGGGCCGACCCCGTCGGTGGTCGGCCCGACCACATCTGGGCCGCCGAGCCGACCACCCGCACCGTCGTCGAGCACCTGCTGGCCGGGGTCGACCTCGACGCGGCGGCGGGCGGGTTGAGCGGCGGTGAGCGGCGACGGGTGGCGCTGGTGGCGGTGCTGCTGGCCGGGCACGACGTGCTGGTGCTCGACGAACCCACCAACCACCTCGACGTCGAGGCGATCGGCTGGCTGGCCTCGTATTTGGGTGGCTCACCGTCGCGGGCCTTGGTGGTGGTGAGCCACGACCGCTGGTTCCTGGACGCGGTGTGCTCGCGGACCTGGGAGGTGCACGACGGCGTGGTCGACGGGTATGACGGTGGCTACGCCGCATACGTGCTGGCCCGCGCCGAGCGGATGCGGTTGGCGGCGGCCGCCGAGTCGCGTCGGCGCAACCTGATGCGCAAGGAGCTGGCGTGGCTGCGGCGCGGGCCGCCGGCGCGCACGTCGAAACCGAAGTTCCGTGTCGAGGCGGCCACCGCGTTGATCGCCAACGAACCGCCGCCGCGGGATTCGCTTGTGCTGCAGCGCTTTGCGACGAGCCGACTGGGCAAGGACGTGTTCGACCTGCATCGCGTTCGGCTTGCGGTCGGCGACCGCACGGTATTGAACGGCGTGGACTGGTCGATCGGACCGGGCGAGCGGATCGGACTGGTCGGGGTCAATGGCACCGGCAAGACGTCGGTGCTGCGGCTGCTTGCCGGCCAGCTGGAGCCGACGGCCGGAACCCTCAAGCGCGGGCCGACGCTGCGGATCGGGCATCTGAGCCAGGGCCTTGCCGAGATGCCGCGCGGCGATCGCGTGCTGGACGCCGTCGAAAATCGCCGCCACATGGCGCGGTTGGCCGGCGGGCGAGAGATGAGCGCGGCCACACTGCTGGACGATTTCGGCTTCACCGGCGACAAGCTCACCGCCCGGATCGGCGACCTGTCCGGTGGCGAGCGGCGCAGGCTGCAGTTCCTGCGGCTGCTGCTCGACGAACCCAACGTGCTGCTCTTGGACGAGCCGACCAATGACCTGGACATCGACACGCTGACTGCCATCGAGGACTACCTCGACGGGTGGCCGGGCACATTGATCGTGGTGACCCACGACCGTTATTTCCTCGAACGCGTCACCGACGTGACGTACGCCCTGATCGCAGGCCACTGCGAGCTGCTGCCGGGGGGCATCGAGCAGTACCTGGCGATGCGCCGGGCGCCGGCCGCGCCGTCGAAATCGCCTGCGCCGCGGACGGAATCGGCGTCGGCGCGGGCACGGCGCACCGAGAAGGAGATGGCGCGTATCGAAGGCCAGCTCGGCAAGTTGGAGCGGCGGGTGGGCGAGCTGCACGAGGCGATGGCCGCGGCCGCGTCCGATCATGTACGGCTCGGCGAGCTCAACGACGAACTCCACGAGCTGGTGGCCCGCAAGGAATCTCTCGAAGAGGCTTGGCTGGCGGCCGCTGAGGAGGCCTAACCGGCGTGGGGTGTGCGGCTTATTGCGGCCGCGACGCGCTCTTCGACGCCGCAACGCGCACGGCCGCCGAACCGTCGGCCGCACGCCGAATGCGGGCGCGCAGCCGGTCGGCAGTGTCGCGGACGACGCCGAGCTGCTTGGCGACCTGGATCGGCGCGGTGCCGCCGCGGGCGTCGCGGGACGCGACGGAACCGTCGACGGTCAACACGTCGCGCACCTGCGGTGTGAGCTGCGGGTGGATCGCGGCGAGCTCATCGTCGCTGAGGTCATCGAGACCGACGCCGCGGCCCTCGGCCACACGTACCGCCGCGCCTGCTGCCTCGTGTGCAATTCTGAACGAAACGCCTTGGTGCACAAGCCATTCTGCGACATCGGTGGCCAACGTGTAGCCAGCCGACGCGAGGGCGGCCATCCGGTCGGCGTCGAAGCGCAGCGTGCTCACCAGCCCGGCCATCGCCGGCAGCACCAGCTCGAGCTGGGCCACCGAGTCGAACACCGGTTCCTTGTCTTCCTGCAGGTCGCGGTTGTACGCCAGCGGCTGCGCCTTGAGGGTGGCCAGCAGCCCGGCCAAGTTGCCGATGAGTCGGCCCGCCTTGCCACGCGCCAGCTCGGCGATGTCGGGATTCTTCTTCTGCGGCATGATGGAGCTGCCCGTTGACCACGAGTCGGCGAGGATCACATAGCCGAATTCGGTTGTGCTCCAGAGGATGATGTCCTCGGCGAGCCGGGACAGGTCGACGCCGATCATGGCCAGCACGAACGCGCCCTCGGCGGCGAAGTCACGGGATGCGGTCGCGTCGATCGAGTTGTCCGCGGCCACAGCGAAACCGAGCTCCTCGGCGATCGCGTCCGGGTCGAGGCCCAGCGAGGATCCGGCCAGCGCCCCGGACCCATACGGACAAACCCCTGTGCGGCGGTCGAAGTCGACGATCCGGTCCACGTCACGCAGCAGCGGGTGGGCGTGCGCAAGCAGGTGGTGGGCGAGCAGGACGGGCTGCGCCGACTGCAGGTGTGTCTTGCCGGGCATGATCGCGGTCGGGTGGGCGGCGGCCTGGGTGGCCAGCGCACCGACCACGTCGAGCACACCGTCGGCGACGCGCCGCACCGCGTCGCGCAGCCACATCCGAAACAGCGTGGCGATCTGGTCGTTTCGCGACCGCCCGGCGCGCAGCCGCCCGCCGAGATCGGCGCCGACCCGCTCGATCAGGCCACGCTCCAGGGCCGCGTGCACGTCCTCGTCGGTGACGATCGGCGCAAAGCTGCCGTCGGCGACATCTTGGGCCAGGCTATCGAGCCCCGCCAGCAGCCCGTCGCGCTGCTGCCCGGTGAGCAGGCCCGCCCGGTACAGCACTGTGGCGTGTGCCTTGGACGCGGCGATGTCGTAGGGCGCCAACACCCAGTCGAAGTGCGTCGACTTGCTCAACGCGGCCAGTGCGGGTGCGGGCCCTTGCGCGAACCGACCACCCCACAGCGAGCCCTCGTTGGTCGTCACGTCTGCTCGCCGGCCAGATCCCGACGCGCAGCGATCCGCGACGACAACCCGTGCACATGCACGAAACCCTTGGAATTGGACTGGTCGAAGGTGTCGCCCTCGTCGTAGGTTGCCAGGTTGAAGTCGTATAGCGACTCCGGGCTGCGCCGCCCGTTGACCGCAATGTGGCCGCCGTGCAACACCATTCGGATCTCACCGGTGACGTGTGTCTGGGTTTTGGCGACGAATGCCTCCAGCGCGGACTTCAGCGGCGAATACCAGAGGCCGTCGTAGACCAGCTCGGCCCAGCGCTGATCGGTGTTGCGCTTGAACCGGCCGAGTTCACGCTCCAGCGTGACGTGCTCCAGCTCGGTGTGCGCGGTGATCAGCACCATCGCACCCGGTGCCTCGTAGATTTCGCGGCTTTTGATGCCCACCAGCCGGTCCTCGACGACGTCGAGCCGGCCGACGCCCTGTTCCCCGGCCCGCCGGTTCAGTTCCTCGACGGCCTGCAGCACGGTGACGTCGCGACCGTCGATTGATACCGGTACGCCGCGCTGGAAGCCGACGATCACCTCGTCGGGCGTCGCCCAGTTGACCGTCGGGTCCTCGGTGTATTCGTAGACATCCTTGGTCGGGGCGTTCCAAAGATGCTCCAGGAAGCCGGTTTCCACCGCGCGGCCCCACACGTTCTGGTCGACGGAAAACGGTGAGCGCTTGGTGACGCTGATCGGGATCGCGTTCTCCTCGGCGAAGGCGATGGCCTTCTCGCGGGTCCACGCGTAATCGCGCACCGGTGCGAGCACCTCCAGATCGGGTGCCAGCGACGCGAATCCGACCTCGAACCGGACCTGGTCGTTGCCCTTGCCGGTGCAGCCGTGGGCCACAGTGCCGCCGCCGTGCTTGCGAGCCGCGGCCACCAGGTGCTTGACGATCAGCGGCCGGCTGATCGCCGACACCAGCGGATAGCGGTCCATGTACAAGCCGTTGGACTGGATAGTGGGCAGGCAATACTCGTTGGCGAACTCGTCGCGGGCGTCGACGACGACCGCCTCGACCGCGCCGCAGTTCAGCGCGCGCTGCCGCACGATCTCCATGTCTTCGCCGCCCTGGCCGAGGTCGATCGCGACCGCGACGACTTCACGCCCGGTCTCCTTGCCGATCCAGCTGATCGCCACCGAGGTGTCCAGACCGCCCGAATATGCCAGGATGACGCGATCAGACATCTGTCAATCTCCCTGCTTCATAAGGCTTTACCGCAGCCCTTCGAGCGTGGCGGCCAGCTGCGCGCCCGTCATTGGTTCGCGTGCGACAACCAGGATGGTGTCGTCGCCGGCTACGGTGCCGACGACGTATGGCAGTGCCGCGCGGTCGATGCCGCTGGCAAGGTAGTGCGCCGCGCCGGGCGGG
Organism: Mycobacterium sp.; assembly: GCF_035640695.1. GTDB lineage: Bacteria > Actinomycetota > Actinomycetes > Mycobacteriales > Mycobacteriaceae > Mycobacterium. The sequence continues at coordinate 3,930 of NZ_DASQVQ010000003.1, read as the reverse complement.
GTGCGCAGCACGGCGAGGTTTCCGCTGGCGTCGGTAGACACCAGCAGCTCACCCAGCAGCCGCGACATGCGTTCGGTGCCACCGGAAACCCCGCGCACCGGGCTGCCGTCCTCGGGGACGACATAGGCGCCGACGCCGCCGTCGGCACCGCGCAGCTTGACCGCGCCGAGCTCCTCCAGGTCGCGCGACAGCGTCGCCTGGGTGGTCTCGATGCCCTCGGCCGCAAGCAGTGTGGCCAGCTCACTTTGGCTTCGCACCGCCTGCGACGACAGAATCGCGACGATGCGGGCGTGCCGCCCGGCACGGGTGGCGGCGACCTCCGGGGCCTTGGGCCAGCGGGCGGTCATCCGGCTCGCTCCAGCAGCCAGATCAGCAGCGCCTTCTGGGCGTGCAACCGGTTCTCGGCCTCGTCCCACACCGCGCTTTGTGCCCCGTCGATCACGTCGTCGGTGATCTCGTGTCCGCGGTGGGCCGGAAGGCAATGCAGCACAATCGCTTCCGGATCGGCAAGCGCCAACAACTCGGCGTTGACCCGGAACGGCCGGAAGGGCCCGACCCGGTCCAACCCGTCGTCCTCCTGACCCATCGACGTCCAGGTGTCGGTGACCAGCACGTCGGCTCCGGAAGCGGCCACTCGTGGTTCGTTGGTCAGGGTGATCCGCGCATCGGTGTGTTCCGCACGTGCTGCTGCCGTGGCCACTACCTGCGGGTCGGGCTCGAAACCCGGTGGCGCGGCGATGGTCACGTGGATTCCGGCGGTCACGCCACCCAGCAGCAGCGAGTGGGCCATGTTGTTGGCGCCGTCGCCGAAGTAGCACAGCCGCAACCCCGTCAATGACCCCTTTCGCTCGGCCAGGGTCTGCAGGTCGGCCAGTACCTGGCACGGATGGAACTCGTCGGAGAGGGCATTGACGATCGGCACCGTCGCGCCGGACGCCATCGCCGTCAGCCGGTCCTGGCCGAATGTCCGCCAGACGATCGCATCGACATAGCGCGACAACACCTTTGCGGTGTCGTGCAGCGTCTCGTCGCGGCCCAGCTGGGTGCTGCGCCCGTCGACGACGACGGCGTGGCCCCCGAGTTGGGCAATCCCGAGCTCGAACGAGAACCGGGTGCGGGTGGAGTTCTTGTCGAAGATCAGGGCCACACCGCGGGGGCCGTCGAGCGGCCGGAACGCGAACGGGTCCTTCTTGACCTGCGCCGCCAGCGCCAGCACGTCGGCCTGCTCGGCGGGAGACAGGTCGTCGTCGCGCAGAAAATGCCGCGTCATGGTGAAAGATCCCGCGCCTTATCCAACACGGCCGGCAGCGCAGTCAGAAACTCGTCGATCTGAGCCTCGGTGATCACCAGCGGCGGCGCCAGCCGGATCACGTCGGGGCCGGGGGCGTTGACCAGGAATCCGGCGTCGCGGGCCGCCGCCTCCACCGGTTTGGCGGCTTGCGCGGTCAGCACCATGCCCCGCAGCAGGCCGCGGCCGCGGACGTGGTCGACGAGCGGGTGGCCGAGGGACTCGATGCCGTGGCTGAGTGTCTTGCCGAGAACGTCGGCGCGGTCGATCAGCCCGTCGCCGGCCAGTGTGCGCACCACCGCCAGCGCCGCGGCCGCGCAGACCGGGTTGCCGCCGAACGTGCTGCCGTGCAGCCCCGGCTTGAGCAGTTCGGCGACCGGGCCGACCGCAAGGCAGGCCCCGATGGGCAACCCGCCGCCGAGTCCCTTGGCCAGGGTGACGACATCGGGGGTGATGCCGTCGTGCTGATGGGCGAAAAACGCTCCGGTGCGGCCCATTCCGGTCTGCACCTCGTCGAGCACCAGCAGCGCGCCGTGCCGGGCGGTGATCTCCCGCGCGGCGACCAGGTAGCCGGCCGGCGGGACGACGACGCCACTCTCGCCCATGATCGGTTCGAGGAACACCGCCGCGGTGTCGTCGGACACGGCGGCGGCCAGCGCATCGGCATCGCCGTACGGCACATGAGTGACCTCGCCGGGCAGCGGCGCGAACGGCGCCTGCTTGGTGGGCTGGCCGGTAAGCGCCAGCGAGCCCATGGTGCGGCCGTGGAAAGCCTCTTGGGCGGCAACGAGTTTGGTACGTCCGGTGAGCCGGGACAGCTTGAACGCGAGTTCGTTGGCCTCGGTGCCGGAGTTGCAGAAGAACACCCTGGCATCGTCAATCCCGAGCAGCCCGACCAGCGCCTCGGCCAGCGCAATGCCGGGCTCGTGGGCGTACAGGTTCGAGGTATGACCCAGCGTGTTCAATTGCGCTGTGGCGGCCTCGATCACCGCGGGGTGGCGATGGCCGAGGATGTTGACCGCGATGCCGCCGAGCAGGTCGAGGTAGCTCTTGCCGTCGACATCGGTCACCACGGCGCCCTCGCCGCTGGCCAGCGCGAGCGGCGGCGTGCCGTAATTGTTCATCATCACGGCGTCCCAGCGCCGCAGCATCGTCATGCGCTCACCACCTTTGTGCCGGTGCCGTCGTCGGTGAACAGCTCGACAAGCACGCAATGCTCGACGCGGCCGTCGATCACGTGGGCGCTCGGCACCCCCGCGCCCACGGCTCGCAGGCAGGCCTCGATCTTGGGCACCATGCCGGCCTGCAACGTCGGCATCAACATAGCAAGTGCTTCGGTGTCGATCTCGCTGACCAGCGAATCCCGGTCGGGCCAGCGGGTGTACAGGCCGTCGACGTCGGTCAGCATGACCAGTTTCTCGGCGGCCAGTGCCTGCGCCAGCGCCGCCGCGGCGGTGTCGGCGTTGATGTTGTGCACGACGCCGTCGGCATCCGGGGCAATGGACGCCACCACCGGAATACGTCCTGCCGCAATCAGATCCAGCAGGGAATCGGCGTTCACGGTGTCGACGTCACCGACCAGGCCGATGTCGGTGGCCACGCCGTCGACGGTGACGCTGCGCCGCACCGCGGTGAACAGCTGCGCGTCCTCGCCGGTGATGCCGACCGCGTAGGGTCCGTGCGCGTTGATCAGGTTCACCAGCTGGCGTCCGACCTGACCGAACAGCACCATCCGGGCCACGTCGAGCACCTCGGGCGTGGTGACGCGGAAACCGCCCTTGAAATCACCGGGTATGCCGAGGCGTTTCAGCATCGCGCTGATCTGCGGGCCGCCGCCGTGCACGACGACGGGGTGGATGCCACAGTTGCGCAGGAACACCATGTCCGCGGCGAACGCGCGCCGCAGCGTGTCGTCGGTCATCGCGTTGCCGCCATACTTGACGACCACGATCTTGTCGTGCAACTGCTTGAGCCACGGCAGTGCCTCGGCGAGCACGTGCGCCTTGACATCGCGGGAGATCGCGGCGGTTTGCGCCGCGTCGCCGCTGACATTGAACGAACTCATGAGCTGTAGGCCGAATTCTCCTCGACGTAGCCGTGGGACAGGTCGGTGGTGCGGACCGCCGCCTGGTGGCCGCCAATTTTCAGATCGACCGTGACGTCGATATCGGCGCCGCTCAGGTCCACGTCACGGGCACCCGGTGCGCCCACGCCGTCGACGCAGACCGCAAAGCCGTTGAACGATACCGTGATTCGGTCGGGGTCCATCGTGATCGGCGACATTCCGACGGCGGCGACGACGCGACCCCAGTTCGGGTCCGACCCGAACAGCGTGGTCTTGACGAGGTTGTCGCGCGCGACGGTTCGGGCGGCGGCCAGCGCGTCGGCCTCGGTCGCCGCGCCGGTCACGGTGATCGTGACTCGCTTGGTGACGCCCTCGGCGTCGGCCTGCAGCTGAGCGGCGAGGTCGTCGCATACCCGCAGCACCGCGTCGTCGAGATCGGCTTGGCTGGGCGCGATTCCGCTGGCGCCGGAGCCCAGCAGCAGCACGGTGTCGTTGGTGGAACAGCTGCCGTCGACGTCGAGGCGCTCGAAGGTGAGCGAGGTGGCGCGACGCAGCGCGCAATCAAGGGCGGCCGCGT
>NZ_DASQVQ010000002.1:0-76591 GCF_035640695.1 Mycobacterium sp. | reverse complement strand
CGGGGCGGTGTCCCAGTTGGCCGGGTCGGCTCCCGGGAGGGCCGCGTCGACGGGCTGCTGCTGAGGTGCGGGCGGCGCCTCCGGAGCGGGCGGCGCCGCGGGTGCCGCGGGTGCGGGCACCTCCAGCGCGGTATCGACGATGACGGCGGAGTCGGCCGGCGGGGGCGGTTCGGGCGCGGCCGCATCCATCACCACGACCGGCTCGGCTGGAGGCGGCGCGTCCGCCGGCGGCGGAGCGTCTGGCGGCGGTGGAGCGTCTGGCGGCGGCGGAGCGTCTGGCGGCGGCGGAGCGTCTGGCGGCGGCAACGGGGCACCCAGCGGGGCGGGTGCGCCGTCGTCGAGGACAGGTGCGTCGGGCTTGGGCGCTTCGGGCTTGGGTGCTGCGGTCAATCCCGTCGGCACGTTTCGTGGGGTCGAACCCGACAGCGGACCGCCGCAGACGGGCCACGCGCCGCGGCCCTGATGAGCGAGCACGCGCTCGGCGACCGCGATCTGCTGTTCCTTGGTGGCCATGTGAGCCGACGGGGCGTATTGGCCGCCGCCGTTGCCGCTCCAGGTGCCGGGCGTGAACTGCAGGCCGCCCTGGTAGCCGTTACCTGTGTTGATTGCCCAGTTGCCGCCGGATTCGCAGCGGGCTACCTGGTCCCATTCGCCATCGGTGGCCGCGTTGGCTTGGCCGGCCAGGGCCAGGCCGCCGCCACCGATAACCGCGCCGGTGAACGCGATCTTGGCGACACTTACCGAGGATGTAGTGGGCTTACGATGCCGTCCACTCATAGGCGCGTGTCGTTCCTCTCTTGGCGCCCGCGAGGTCAGCTGTCGGGTTCGGGCTGGAGAGGTCGCCCGGCCGGTTGCCAGTTCCGTCAGGAATCGGCGCCGGCTTCACCCCAAGGAGCCGATGCGGCTCCTGGTCCGTGTCGGTGGACCGGTGGGTCCCCCGCCTCCATCCATGGTGGTCGTCGTTATTCCCCGCCCAACGGATGGAGTTCGGCGCGAAAGACGGGGCGGGCCAACCGCTATTGGGGGCTGGCTTGGACGAAGACGCTAACGCTTGGCGGGAATTCAGTCACCTTTTGCCGAAATCGGCGTTTCGGCCCCGAGCAAATAGGGAATCTCTAAGAAACGGCCGGTTTGTCGCTGGTAGCGAGCGTGCTAAATCGGCCCGTGGCCATCCTGTGACCATTCCGTGATGTGACGCAAATCACGATCATCCGCCCGCAAAGGGTGGGAGCACATCGATGGTGTGCGCGGTCCGCAGCGGCATTGCGGGGTCGCGGACGGCCACTTCGTCACACAAATACGAGCATCGGCTCAACACGGTCGCGAGTTTTTGGTCCCGACGGCCGAGCGTTTGGACGAGATCGGCGACGGTGGTGTGCGCCTCGACGGTGAGCGTCTCGGCCTCCACTCCGGCCGCGGCGCGGGCCGCCGCGAAATAGCGCACCGTTACCCGCACGCCGTTAAGCGGAGGGCATCTCCCGTGTGCGGGGGACTGCGTCATCTCAGCCGCCGATGGCGCTCATCGGCCGGGCCGGTTGCACGAAATTCGGATCATTGATGCCGTGGCCGGCGGGCTTGCTCCACATCGCCGCGCGCCAGGCCGCCTCGATCGCCTCGTCGTCGGCGCCGCCACGCAGCAGGGACCGCAGGTCGGTCTCCCGGGTCGCGAACAGGCAGCTGCGCACCTGGCCGTCGGCGGTCAACCGGGTACGGTCACAGGTCGAACAGAACGCGTGCGACACCGACGCGATCACACCGACGCTGGCAGGGCCGCCGTCGACCTGCCACAGCTCGGCGGGGGCCGAACCGCGCGGCGCCGGGTGCGGCCGGAGCGTGAAATGGCGTCGCAACGTCGCAAGCACGTCGTCGGCGGTGATCGCCTTGGCGCGTTGCCATTCATGGCCGGCATCCAAGGGCATCTGCTCGATGATGCGCAGCTGATATCCGTGCACGAGGCAAAACCGCAGCAGCGAGACCGCGTCGCCGAGCCCGGTGGCCGGGTCGAGCACGGCGTTGACCTTGACCGGTTTCAGCCCGGCGGCGTGCGCCGCTTGCAATCCAGCGAGGACGTCGGGTAGCCGGTCGCGGCGAGTGATCGCCGCGAAGTGTGCGGCGTCGACGCTGTCCAGCGACACGTTGACGCGGTCGAGCCCCGCCCGCTTCAACGCGCCGGCGCGGCGGGCCAGTCCGATGCCGTTGGTGGTGAGCGCGATCTCGGGCCGCGGTCGCAGCCGTGCCGTCGCCGCGACGATCTCCTCAAGATGCTTGGACACCAACGGTTCTCCGCCGGTGAACCGCACACTGGTGACGCCAAGTCGAGTCACCGCGAGCCGAATCAGGTGCACGAATTCGTCGGGCGACAGCAGCTGCTCGCCGGGCAGCCAATCCAGACCCTCGGCCGGCATGCAATAGGTGCAGCGCAAGTTGCACCGGTCGGTCAACGACACCCGCAGGTCCGTCGCCACTCTGCCGTAGCTGTCCACCAGGGGGCCACCGGCCGGTGCGTCCTCGGGGTCGGGCAGCACCGACGGCAGGCCCAGTGCGGTCACGGTCATGCCGCCACCCGCGCTTGGTCGACGGGCACGATCTCCTTGCCGAGCGGCACGAGGGAGACGGGGATCAGCTTGAGGTTGGCCAACGCCAGGGGTATTCCGATGATCGTGATCGCCATCGCCACCGCCGTCACCAGGTGACCGATCGCCAGCCAGATTCCGAACAACACCAGCCAGATGATGTTGCCAATCAGCGCACCGGCGCCCGCGGTCGGCTTCTGGACGATCGTGTATCCAAACGGCCACAACGCATACAACGCGATGCGCCATGCGGCGAAACCGAACGGAATCGTGATGATCAGGATGAAGCAAATCAGGCCCGCGAGCAGGTAGCCCAGGGCCAGCCAGAGGCCGCCGAAGATCAGCCAAATGATGTTCAGGATCAGGCGCATTCTTCCTCCCGCGGTCGTCCCAGCCTACCGAGTAAACGGGGGTGCTCGCGCCGATGGTGGCCGAGTAGGATCACACGCATCGCGTCCTGCGTTGCGGGGCGCGTTCTGGTGTTAGCGAGGTGAGATCCAGTGCCGACCGGCCGGGTGAAGTGGTACGACGCCGAAAAGGGCTTCGGCTTCCTGTCCCAGGAGGACGGAGAGGACGTCTACGTTCGCTCGTCGGCGTTGCCGGCGGGGGTGGAGGGCCTCAAATCCGGGCAGCGGGTCGAGTTCGGCGTCGCGACCGGCCGGCGCGGGCCTCAGGCGTTGAGCCTCAAGCTGATCGATCCGCCGCCGTCGCCGCTGCGGGCCCGCCGCGACAGCGGTCACGTCGAACACAAGCACACCCCAGACGAGCTGCACGGCATGGTTGAGGACATGATCACGCTGCTGGAGAGCACCGTGCAGCCGGAGCTGCGCAAGGGCCGCTACCCCGACCGCAAGACCGCGCGGCGGGTATCCGAGGTGGTCAGGGCCGTCGCGCGGGAGCTCGACGCGTAGCGACTGGTATGCGCCTGTGCGCCGATGCGCCTGCGCGCCGAACGTCGACTCAATGGTCCCAATAATCGAGAGCGGATCTAGGAGAAGACTCGACGCCGGACGGGCATTGTGGAGGCATGGCTACCTATGTATCCGGCGGGGGCGAGTTCCGGCGGGACACCAACTACATCACCACCCGCATCACGGCCGACGGCCGCGACGGCTATCCCGTCGAACCCGATCGCTACCGGTTGATTGTCGCGAGGGCCTGCCCCTGGGCCAATCGCACGATAATCGTGCGACGGCTGCTCGGCCTGGAACCCGTACTGTCCATCGGCTTTTGCGGGCCCACGCATGACGAAGACAGCTGGACGTTCGACCTCGACCCCGGCGGCGTCGACCCGGTGCTGAAGATCCCTCGACTCAAGGACGCCTACCTCAAGCGTTTCCCGAACTACCAGAAGGGCATCACGGTGCCCGCGATCGTCGACGTGGGAAGCGGTGATGTGGTCACCAATGACTTCGCCCAGATCACCCTCGACTTCTCGACGGAATGGGAGAAGTACCATCGTCCGGGCGCGCCGCGGCTGTACCCCGAGCCCCTGCGCGACGAGATCGACGAGGTCGCCCGGCGGATCTACACCGAGATCAACAACGGCGTCTACCGCTGCGGGTTCGCCGGGTCACAGCAGGCCTACGACGCCGGCTACGACCGGCTGTTCTCGGCGCTGGACTGGGTCAGCGAGCGGCTCGAAGGTCAGCGATATTTGGTGGGAGACACGATCACCGAGGCCGACGTTCGACTGTTCACCACGTTGGCCCGCTTCGATCCGGTTTATCACGGCCACTTCAAATGCAACCGTCAGAAGCTGTCCGAGATGCCGGTGCTGTGGGCGTATGCGCGAGACCTGTTCCAGACCGCGGGATTCGGCGACACTATCGACTTCGTGCAGATCAAGCAGCACTATTACATCGTGCATCAGGACATCAACCCGACGGGTATCGTCCCGCAGGGCCCTGACCTGACCAACTGGCTCACACCGCACGGCCGGGAAACCTTGGGCGGCAAGCCATTCGGCGAGGGCACGCCACCGGAGTCACCGGTCGAAGGCGAACGCGTGCCGCCTGGCCACGGCGCTGGACCGGCATGAAACCTACGACCAAACCGTCCGCACCGACCACTCGGCATGCGGTACCGCTTGCCATTGGCCGGTTCCGTCCGGCGCGAGGGTCAGCAACTGCACCACGACGCCGGTCAATCGGCCCCGCTGTGGATCGACGGTCGGGATCGTGACCGCAAGTCGGGTATCCGGGCGGAACATCTTCTCCGCGGTGTTGCGCGGGTCCTCATAGACCCACAGCAGCCGCCACGGCGCGCGGCCGATCGCGGTCGGCACCGATAGCTGCACCGGATCACGCGCGTTGACCGGCAATTCGCCCTCGGTCTGCGGCACCTGACAATCCTTGAGGTTCAACACATTGCAGTAGAAGTACGGGCCGACCCGGGTGAGATGGCCGTGCGAGTACGCGCTGATCTCCGGACGCTGCGGCGGGTGGTTGCGGACCACCAGCCACACCGCCAGAACGGTACCGACGGCAGCCACCACCGCCCCCAGCGCGGCGGCGATCATGCGTTGGCTCACTCCGGCGTCACGATCGCGTCGGTGTTTTCAGACCGACCGCCCTCCTGTTCGGCGAGCACCGGCCGGTTGCCGCCGAAGCCCGGTATCAGCGAGTCGCCGCGATAGCTGACAACGGTTTGGGCCAACCCGAGAATCAGAAACGACGAGATCGCCGTAAAGCCTACGTGGAGTTCGGTGTACACCAGCACACCCAGCGCTCCGCCGGCCACCCAGGCCAACTGCAGCAACGATTCGGAGCGTCCGAACGCCGACGCCCGCGACGCCTCAGGCAGATCGTCTTGCAGCGACGCGTCCAGCGACGCCTTGGCGATTGCACTCGATGCCGACGTCACCAGGGTCGCAAAGGCGACGACAAACATGTTGCCGGTGATGGCTGCGACCAGGGCCGCGACGGTGACCGCGACCGTGCACCGCACCACCAACACCGACGGATGGCCCAGCTCCAACCGCGCGGCGGCGCCGTTGCCGGCGAAGTTGCCGATGGCGGCGGCCGCGCCGATCAACCCGAGCAGCCCCAGCTGCATCCACACGTCGGCCTGGTGCGCCTTGGCGACAAACGCGGGATACAGGAACAAGAATCCGACCATCATCTTGATCGAGGCGTTGCCCCACAGCGACGTAATGATGTTGCGGCCCAACGGCTGCCGTGGCTTTACCAACTTCACCGAATCCGCCCTGGCCGGCTTGCGGCGCAACTCGCCGCCGCGCCCGTGATAACTCAGTGTGGTCGGCACCTCGCCGGCGGTGACTTCCACCCAGCGCGGGATCTGCATTGACGACCAGGCTCCAACAAGCGTCAGACCCACGACCACAAAAAGCGCACCGGGCAGGTGAAACATCTTGGTGAGCACGTACTCGATAGCGGCGGCGATGCCGCCGCCGACAATCGTGCCGCCGATCAGACCGAACACCGTCAGCCGCGAATTGACCCGGACGAGGTCGATCGTCGGCGGCATCACCCTCGGCGTCACCGCGCTGCGCAGCACCGAAAACGACTTGGACAGCACCATCATCAGCAGCGCGCACGGGTAGAGCACCCACCCCGGGTAGCCGCCGGTAGCACCGTCGTAGTTCGCGATCAGCACCACCGCCAGACCGGTGCGCAGCGCAAAGGACGTCGCCAGCGCGACCCGGCGGCCATGCTGCAGCCGGTCCAGCGCCGGGCCGATGAGCGGGGCGATCGCCGCGAACGGCGCAATCGTGATCAACAGATACAGCGCCACCTTGCTCTTGCTCTCCGCCGATGCCGCGGCGAAGAACAATGTGTTGGCCAACGCCACCGCCATCGCCGCGTCGACAGCGAAGTTCGCCATCACCGGGTACGTCAGAGCGGTGAGGCCCGACTTGTCTGCGCCGTCGGCAGTGGCCGCGCGCTGGAACAGGCCATACATCTTCGAGCCCATCTCGCGGCTGCGCATCGCGGCGGCGCGGGTCACCGTGATCTTCTGCGGACCGCTGCCGACAGCGCCGCGGGGCGGCACCGAGCGATAGTCGGATGCGGGATCGTCCAGCGGCGGCAGATAGCGGTTGGCACTCGGCGGCGCCGCGGGCCGGCGCGGCCGCCGGTAGCCCGCCCCATCGCTGGGATAGTTTGCCATTCCCGGATGTTCGTCGGTCTGCCCGCGCGCCGGCCGCGGCGGGTAATAGCGGCGCTTCCGTCCGTCGTCACCGGGTGCTCGCCGCGAGCCGGTCATGAGTTCGATTCTTCCCTATCGGGGCTGCCCCGGCGCGCAGGCAACCGGTGTGGCTACCCAGTGCGCGCGTGGGGCACTATGGGATGCGATGGAAGGTCCCGCCACATATGCGCCCGAGCGCCCGGACGGTCTCGAGGCGGTGCTGGCGGGTGCTGTCGACCAAGCCCGTGCGGCGATCGTGGAGATTGGCGGGGAAACCGTCGGCGAGTACCTCGGCGTGACTCGCGAGGACCCCAATTGCGCGACGCATCGCTTCCTGGCGAACCTTCCCGGATACCAGGGGTGGCAGTGGGCCGTCGTTGTGGCCGCGCATCCCGGGGCCGATCACGCCACCATCAGTGAGGTGGTTCTGGTGCCGGGGCCAACGGCCTTGCTGGCCCCGGAATGGGTGCCGTGGGAAGACCGGATCAAGCCCGGCGACCTGAGCCCCGGCGACCTGCTTGCCCCCCGCCGCGACGACCCGCGGCTGGTACCCGGCTACGTCGCCACCGGCGATCCCCACGTCGACGAGGTCGCCCTCGAGGTGGGCCTCGGCCGGCGGCAGGTGCTCAGCTCCTGGGGCCGGTCCCAAGCCGCACAGCGGTGGCACGACAGCGATTTCGGCCCGCATTCGCCGATGGCGCGCTCGACGCGGCGGGTGTGTCGCGACTGTGCGTTCTACGTGCCACTTTCCGGCGCGCTCGGGGTGATGTTCGGAGTCTGCACCAATGAGGCGTCCGCCGACGGCCACGTGGTCGACTCCGAATACGGCTGCGGCGCGCATTCGGAGACCCCGGCGCCGCAGGGCAGCGGCTCTCCGCTATATGACCCGTACGACGACGGCGTGCTCGATGTCACCGACTCGGACGACGCGCCGTCCTAGGTGCGCCGAGGGCGCACAGGGGCCCAATGCGTACATTTGGCATCGCGACTCCATTCCGCATTCGCTTGGAATCGCCGATCAACCCGTTCAGACCTTCTGGGCCAGCGTTTGATGCTGATCTCTGCGTGCAATAGCGGTGCTGTTAATGATGCTTGCTAGGCAATTTGCTCGGCTAAATTCAGTCCAGACCAGATTGGGCACCGCGGGCGCCGGCGCGGGCCTCATGACGCTGCCACAGAAATATGCCGGTGCCCAACACGGCGAGACCCAGCCCCGCCAACGTGACCGGACGCCAGGACTGCAGGCTCGACACGGTGAACGCCGCCACAGCGGCGATGAGCCAGCCCAGCGTGATAACGGCGATGACCGGCCGCGGATCGCGCAGCCTCGCCGGCAGTTCGGGCGGCCTGACCTGGGTCTCCGATCCGGTGGCGTCACCGGTTGGCTCGGTGCTCATCGCGACTAACCTAACCGATCCGTCCACTCGGCGGGCGGGTCCGGTTGTTACCGAGTCTAATTGGGCGGGATGTCGTATGTTTGCTTACGTGTGGGACCCGGATGCCCGACTGGCCAACGACTTGGCGCTTGCAGTGGTAAGACTGGCGCGCCAATTGCGCTTTCGACGATCCCAGTCTCCGGTTTCACTATCTCAACTATCGGCATTGTCCACTCTCTCGAAAGAGGGCGCGATGACGCCCGGCGCACTGGCCGAGCGGGAGCGGGTCCGGCCGCCGTCGATGACTCGGGTGATCGCTTCGCTGGCCGAACTTGGCTTCGTCGCTCGCAGCGCCCACCCGGCCGACGGCCGCCAGGTGCTGGTCTCGGTGTCCGATGCGGGCAACGATCTGATCGAGGCCGAACAGCGCGCCAGCCAGGAGTGGCTGCGACGCCGGCTGGCAAGTCTGGACGACAACCAGCGCGCGACGTTGTTGGAGGCGGCCGAATTGATGCGAGCGATCGTCGACGAAGGCGCGTGAGCGCCACCGTCGTCGACGTGACCGACCCCGGCGACGCGCGGCTGGACGACTTTCGCGACCTCAACAGCGTCGACCGCCGACCCGACCTGCCGAGCGGCAAGGCGCTGGTGATCGCGGAGGGCGTGTTGGTGGTGCAGCGGATGCTGGCCTCGCGGTTCAAGGCCTTCGCGCTGCTGGGCACCGACAGGCGGCTCGCCGAGCTGCGCGACGACTTGGCGAACCCCGTTTTCCCGGAAGACATCCCCTACTACCGGGTGGACGCCGAGGTGATGGCGCGGGTGGTCGGGTTTCACCTGAATCGCGGTGTGCTTGCGGCCGCGCGCCGTCCGCCGGAGCCGACGGTGGAGCAGGTGATTCACGACGCCCGTGCCGTGGCGGTGTTGGAAGGCGTCAACGACCATGAAAACCTCGGTTCGATCTTCCGTAATGCCGCCGGCCTTGGTGTGGACGCGGTGGTGTTCGGCGCCGGTTGCGCCGACCCGCTGTACCGGCGAGCGGTGCGGGTGTCGATGGGCCACGCGCTGCTGGTGCCCTACGCGCGCGCCGCCGCCTGGCCCGCGGACCTGAAAACGTTGCAGCAGCGGGGGTTTCGGATCTTGGCTTTGACTCCGGAGGCCGACGCGATAACGCTGCAGGACGCGATGACCGAGGTTGGCGACGATCGGCTGGCCGTGCTGGTGGGCGCCGAAGGGCCGGGGCTGACGCGCGCGGCGATGCGGGCCAGCGATATGCGGGTACGCATACCGATGTCGCGGGGAACCGACTCGCTCAACGTCGCGACCGCTGCCGCGCTGGCGTTCTACGAACGGGTTAGGCTCGCGCGGTGACGGGCCCGCAGCGACCCACCGAGACTCCGTGGGGCACCGGTCTGATCGTGTCGGCGTTCGTCGCGGCCGTCACCGCTGCGGCCGTGGTGGTGCTGAGCCTCGGGGTGGCGCGGGTGCATCCGCTGCTCGCCGTCGGCCTCAACGCGGTGGCGGTCGGTGGCCTCGCGCCGACTCTGTGGGGGTGGCGCACCGTGCCGGTGCTGCGCTGGTTCGTGCTGGGTGCGGGCGTCGGCGTACTGGGGGCCTGGCTGGCGCTAGGGGCGATTGCGCTGTCGCACTCGGGCTGACGGTTTCGGGCAAGGTTTAGCGCTGGCCGCTGGACCGCACGCCCAGCAGCACGTCCTCCCACCCCGGGACCGGCGGCTTGCGATTGCCGCGCCGGGCACGCGTCGGCTGGGTCGGCATCGTCGGCGGATCGGGTCGCTGCGGCGCCACCGGCTCCTCGAAGTCGAGCCGGGCCACCGCCGCAACGGGCCGCAGTGGCCGGTCGAAGTTCGGGTCGATCAGGTCGCGTGCAGCGTCGTCGATCGCGGTGACGGTTCCGCCGTGGGCGCCGGGAGCGAACCGGAAATGTGCGCGGTTGTCCGAGCAGCCGGCCTTCCACCGCAGTTGCACGGTCCAGCGGCCGTCATCGTTCTTCCAGGCATCCCACGTCGTGGTGTCGTGGTCGAGCCCGCGAGCCACCAGCGCGGCCGTCACCGTTTCCAGCAGCGTCAGCATCGCCGGCCCATCGGCGAGCACCGGGTGGGCAGCAGTCGCCAGCTCGGCGGCCCTCGCGCGTTCGAGCAATACCGGATGAGCAAATCGTTCGACCCGGCTGATCTCGACTCCGGCCGCGGCGGCAACTTGCTCGACGGACGCGCCGGCCCGAATCTTTGCTTGAATCTCCTTGGGTGTCAGCACAGTTGCGACCTCGACATCGATTTGGGGTTGGCCCGGCCGGTCCTGCTCGCCGCGCAGAGCGGCGCGCAGCCGCTCGTCCGCGCGCAACGCGAAGGTTTCCGCGGCGTCCGTGATTTGGCAGATGATGCGTTTACCGTCGACATCGAAACCAACGACCTTCAACTCCCGCATGCCGACCTCCTCCGAGCCTCAAGAGCCTGGCCCGATTGGTCGGCACTCTAGTGCAGCGACCGGCGAAAATTGCGGATGACACGCTGTATTTGATGCTCTTCGCGCGAGCGCTCATCGGCACTACTGGAGGCGTTCCACCACCCAGTCGACGCACTGGGTGAGCGCGGTGACGTCTTCGGGGTCGACAGCTGGGAACATCGCGATCCTCAGCTGGTTCCGGCCGAGTTTGCGGTACGGCTCGGTGTCGACGATACCGTTGGCGCGCAGAGTCTTGGCGACGGCGTTGGCGTCGACCTCGTCGGCGAAATCGATGGTGCCGACCACCTGGGAGCGCAGCTCGGGGTCCGCGACGAACGGCGTGGCATACGGCGACGCCTGCGCCCAGGAGTACAGCCGCTGCGACGAATCGGCGGTGCGTTTGACGGCCCAATCCAGCCCGCCATTTCCCAGCAACCAATCGATCTGCTCGGCCATCAGCACCAGCGTGCCGATCGCCGGGGTGTTGTAGGTCTGGTTCTTGCGGCTGTTGTCGACGGCGATCGGCAGCGACAGGAAGTCCGGCACCCACCGGCCGGCCGCCGCGATGGCCTCGATGCGCGCCAGCGCCGCCGGGCTCAGCACGGCCAACCACAACCCACCGTCACTGGCGAAATTCTTCTGCGGCGCAAAGTAGTACGCATCGGCGTCGGCGATGTCGACCGGCAGCCCGCCGGCCCCCGACGTGGCGTCGATGAGGATTAGCGCATGCTCCGAATCGGCGGGGCGGCGCACCGGCACTGCCACACCGGTCGAGGTCTCGTTATGCGCCCACGCGATCACGTCGGCCGACGGATCCGAGCGCGGCACCGGTGCACCGCCCGGCTCGGCCTTGTCGATGATTGGGTCGCCGACGAACGGGTTCTTCGCTACCGCGGAGGCAAACTTGGAACTGAACTCGCCGTAGGCCAGGTGCAGCGAGCGCTTGTCGATCAGCCCGAACGTGGCGGCGTCCCAGAAAGCGGTCGTGCCGCCGTTGCCGAGGATCACCTCGTAGCCGTCCGGCAGCGAAAACAGCTCCGCCAGCCCGTCGCGCACCCGGCCCACCAAATTCTTGACGGGTGCCTGACGGTGCGACGTTCCGAACAAGTTGGCCGCGGTGGTGGACAACACCTGCAACTGTTCTGGTCGCACCTTCGACGGCCCGGACCCGAAACGTCCGTCCTTCGGTTTGATCGTGTCGGGGATGGTGAGCGTATCGGCCATGCCATAAAGATTACGGAGCCGACCTGAAGGGCTGCTCAGCCGGTGAGTATCCGTGCCCCATCGGTGGTGATAGCGACGGTGTGCTCGGCATGCGCGGCCCGCGCACGACTAGCGGTGCGCAATGTCCAGCCGTCCGGATCGTGCGCGTAGTTGTCGGTGCCGTCGGCAATCAGCATCGGCTCGATCGCGATGACGAGCCCGGGGCGCAGTCGCATGCCCGCGCCGGCACGGCCTTCGTTGGGCACATGCGGGTCCTCGTGCATCGCCCGGCCGATCCCGTGGCCGCCGTGGTTAGCGAGCAATCCATAGCCCGCGGCGCGCGCCGAGCTGGAGATCGCGTGGCCGATGTCACCCACCGTATTGCCGGGCCGGGCGGCTGCGATTCCTGCGGCCAGCGCCCGTTCGGTCGCCTCGATCAGCTTGATGTCGGCGTCGCGGGGGATGCCCACCACGAAGCTGCGCGCCGCGTCGCCGCACCACCCGTCGAGCACCGCGCCGAAGTCCACCGACACGAGGTCGCCGTCGGCGAGCACCTGCCCATTGGGGATTCCGTGCACGACAGCGTCATTGACGCTGACGCAGAGCACCGCGGGGTAGGGCCGCGGCGCCCACGGCGGATGGTAATTGAGGAACGGCGAGTGGGCACCGTGGCGGGTCAGCACGTCGGCGGCCACACGGTCCAGCTCGGCAGTGGGTATGCCCGCCCGTGCGTGATCGGCGACCGCCTGCAATGTCTCGGCGACCACGGCTCCGGCGCAGGCCATCGCCTCGATCTCGGCGGCGGTCTTCAAATCGACCATCGATCTCATCCTTTCCTGCAAATGAGGTCCACGCCAGCTGAGGCTGGATTATTCCCAATACCTCCGGTACCGTGTACAAAAAGCCCCAAATGTAAAGCGCACGGGAGGCAGGCAATGGCTCGCACACGCTTGGTCAAGCGGTGGAAGCGCAACATGGACGTCGCCGACGACACCGAGTACGTCGACATGCTGACGACGCTCTCGGAGGGCTCGGTGCGGCGGAACTTCAACCCGTACACCGATATCGACTGGAACTCTCCCGAGTTCGCTGTCACGGAAAATGATCCGCGCTGGATCCTTCCGTCGAGCGACCCCCTGGGCCGCCATCCCTGGTACAAGGCCCAGCCGCAGGCACGCCAGATCGCGATCGGCAAGTGGCGCCAGGCCAACGTCGCAAAGGTCGGTCTGCACTTCGAGAGCATCCTGATCCGCGGCCTGATGAACTACACATTCTGGGTGCCCAACGGCTCGCCCGAATACCGGTATTGCCTGCACGAATCGGTCGAAGAATGCAACCACACCATGATGTTTCAGGAGATGGTCAACCGCATCGGCGCCGACGTTCCTGGCATGCCGCGGCTACTGCGCTGGGTGTCGCCGCTGATCCCGCTCGCGGCGGGCCCGCTACCGATCGTGTTCTTCTTCGGCGTGCTTGCCGGCGAGGAGCCCATCGACCACACCCAGAAGAACGTGTTGCGTGAGGGCAAGTCGCTGCACCCGATCATGGAGCGGGTGATGGCGATTCACGTGGCCGAGGAAGCCCGTCACATCTCGTTCGCTCATGAGTATCTGCGCAAGCGCGTCCCACACATGCGCCCGCGCCAGCGGTTCTGGCTGTCGCTGCACGTCCCGCTCATCATGCGGATGCTGTGCCAGGCGATCGTGGTCCCACCGCGCAGCTTCTGGAAGGAGTTCGACATCCCGCGGGCGGTCAAGAAGGAGCTGTTCTTCCGCGCGCCGGATTCACGTCAGATGCTGCGCGACATGTTCGCCGATGTCCGGATGCTCTGCTACGACATCGGTCTGATGAATCGGGTCGCCAGGCTCATGTGGCGGATCTGCAAGATCGAGGGCCGGCCGAGCCGCTATCGCAGCGAGCCACAGCGCCGGAACGTAGTCAGGGCCGCATAGGATTTTATGCCGCACGTCATCACTCAGTCGTGTTGCAGCGACGGGTCCTGCGTTTACGCATGCCCGGTCAACTGCATCCATCCCACGCCCGACGAGCCGGGTTTCGGCACGGCGGAGATGCTGCACATCGACCCCGTAGCGTGCGTGGACTGCGGTGCCTGCGTTTCGGCGTGTCCGGTCGGCGCGATCACGCCCGATATCAAGCTGTCGGTTGAGCAGTTGCCGTTCGCCGGGGTCAACGCGTCGTTCTATCCCGAGCGTCCCGCCGACGAGAAACTGCCCCCGACATCGAAGCTGGCGCCGGTCGTTGACGCCCCGGCGGTCCAAGCCCGGCCGGGCGGGCCACTGCGGGTGGCCGTCGTCGGCTCGGGACCCGCCGCGATGTATGCGGCCGACGAACTGCTGACGCAGCGAGGGGTCTGCGTCAACGTCTTCGAGAAACTGCCGGCGCCGTATGGGCTGGTGCGCGCCGGCGTGGCACCCGACCACCAGACCACGAAGCGGGTTACTCGGCTGTTCGATCGAATGGCCCGCAACGACAGATTCCGCTTTTACCTGAACGTCACTGTCGGAAAACATGTTTCACACGACGAGCTGCTGCGGCACCATCACGCGGTGGTGTATGCGGTCGGCGCGCCGTCCGACCGCCGCCTCGACATCCCCGGCTTCGGCATGCCCGGCACCGCGACCGCGACCGAAGTGGTGGCATGGATCAACGCCCATCCCGGGTTCGCCGCACTGCCGGTCGAGCTGCGGCATCCACGCGCGGTGATCATCGGCAACGGCAACGTCGCCTTGGACGTCGCACGCATCCTCACAGCCGACCCCGCACGGCTTGCCTGCACGGATATTTCGCGTGCGGCGTTGATGGCGTTGCGGGCCGGCATGCTGCGCGAGGTCGTGATCGCCGCCCGGCGTGGACCGGCGGAGTCGGCGTTCACGCTGCCCGAGCTGCTCGGCCTGACATCTTCGTCGCGGGTTGTGCTCGACGAGACCGACCACGAGCTGGTGCGCGCCGAACTGGCTCGTGCCACCGATCCGCTGACACGCCACAAGCTCGAGGTGCTGGCATCGTTGGACAGAGTCAACCGCGACGACCCGCCCGACCGGCCGCGAATCCGGTTCGCCTACCTGTTGACGCCGCGACGCGCGATCGGCGACGGCCGCGTAGGCGCCGTCGAGTTCACGGTCACCGGGACCGACGATGTTCGGGTGCTCGACGCCGGCGTGGTGTTGAGCTCGATCGGCTACCGGGGCCGGCCCGTTGCCGGGCTGCCTTTCGACGAGTCCGCCGCGGTGGTGCCCAACCAGCAAGGCCGCGTCGTCAACCCGCTGACCGATGGGCCCGTGCCGGGCAGCTACGTCGCCGGGTGGATCAAGCGTGGTCCGACGGGCTTCATCGGGACAAACAAGTCGTGCTCGCAGGAGACCGTTCGCGCCTTGGTCGACGACTACAACGGCGGGCTACTCGCTGACCCCGTTGCCAGCCTCACCGCGCTGGACCGCCTGATCCGCAGCCGTCAGCCGGATGTCGTTGACGGCGACCGCTGGCATGCGATCGACCGCGCGGAGATCGAACGCGGCCGGGCCGACGGCCGTCCCCGCGACAAATTCACCACTGTCGCCGAGATGCTGGCCGTCGAACCGCCACGGCAGCCGCGACGCAGGCTGGCGGGGCTGCGCCGTTAGGCGTTGCCCGTTATGAAGGCGCTGATCTCGTCCTCACTAACTTCGCGCACCGGCTGGCCCATCGACCACAGATGACCGAACGGATCCCGAAGTATGCCGTACCGGTCACCCCAGAAGGCGTCCTCCAGGGGTTGAACGACGGTCGCGCCCGCGTCGACCGCCTTTTGGAACTTGATGTCGACGTCGGTGACGGTCAGATGGATGGTGACCGGGGAACCGCCGAGCGCGGTGGGCGTCATCGACTTGCCGTCACTCATTTCCGGGAAGTCGTCGTTGAGCATCACCAGCGACCCGTTGATTCGCAGCGCCGCGTGATAGAGCTTCTTGCCGTCGGGTCCAGGCACCCGTCCGAGTTCCTCGGCGTCGAACGCTTTAACGTAGAAGTCGATGGCCGCGGCGCCGTCGCCGACCGTCAGCATCGGGGACACAGCGGGTTGAACTTCTATGGCCATGGCGATCTCCTCACTTGTTGACGTCTACCCCTGACTGGGGCTACCCGTACCGACTACGTGCGTGGGCGCAACTCATCGGCACCGCGCCGATGTAACCACGGATCACCGACAAGAACGGTGTTTGGCACACGGGCCGCGAGCCGCCCCGAGATGGGTCTGGTTAGGAAAGCGCTAGACGGCGACGCGGGAGATCTCGCTCCAGCCCGCGACGGACTCCGGCGCACGCGGTCCAGGACCGACATAGACGGCCGACGGGCGAACCAGCTTGCCGAGCTTCTTCTGCTCGAGAATGTGCGCGCACCAACCCGCTGTGCGGCCGCACGTGAACATCGCCGGCATCATCTTCGGCGGCACATTCGCAAAATCGAGGATGACCGCCGCCCAGAACTCCACGTTCGTCTCGATCGCGCGGTCCGGCCGCCGCTCCCGCAACGCGCTCAACGCCGCCTGCTCCAGCGCGGCGGCCACCTCGTAGCGCGGCGCGTCGAGTCGCCTCGCCGTCGCCCGCAGCACGCGTGCCCGCGGATCCTCGGCGCGGTACACGCGGTGCCCGAAACCCATCAACTTCTCGTGGCGGTCCAGGACGCCGCTCACCACAACCTTGGCGTCACCGGTGCGCTCGACCTCTTCGATCATCGGAATCACCCGCGCCGGCGCGCCGCCGTGCAGCGGGCCGCTCATCGCGCCGACTGCGCCCGACAGCGACGCCGCCACGTCGGCGCCTGTCGAGGCGATCACTCGTGCCGTGAACGTCGACGCGTTCATGCCGTGTTCGGCGGCGGTGACCCAGTATGCGTCGATGGCCTCGACGTGCTTCGGGTCGGCCTCGCCCTGCCACCGCGTCATGAATCTCTCTGTGACTGTTGCACAATCGTCGATCGTCCGTTGCGGCACCGCGGGCTGATAGATGCCGCGGGCCGACTGTGCGACATACGACAGCGCCATCACCGACGCGCGGGCGAGTTGCTCGCGGGCGATGGCGTCGCCGATGTCCAGCAGCGGCGCGTACCCCCAGATCGGGGCCAGCATCGCCAGGCCGGCCTGGACGTCGACACGCACATCGCCGGTGTGGATCGGCAGTGGGAACGGCTCGGCCGGTGGCAACCCATGGCCGAACTTGCCGTCCACCAACAACGCCCAGACATCACCGAACGTCACCCGCCGGTCGACCAAGTCCTCGATGTCGACGCCGCGATACCGCAGGGCGCCGCCGTCCTTGTCTGGCTCCGCGATCTCGGTCGTGAAGGCCACGACGCCTTCCAGACCACTGACGAAGTTCTCCGGTACCGCAGTCATGCGCCGATTCTCGCACCCGGTCACTACCGATTGGTAACCGGTGGTGGCGTAGCGTTGTCGCGGTGGCAGGACCGGACAGCGAGCACCTGGCGGCGATGCGAGTGGAATACGGGCCCGAGAAGGACGGCTGCAGCGACCTCGACGTCGACTGGCTCGATGTTGGCTGGGTTGCGTTGTTGCGCAAGTGGATCAGCGACGCCGAACGCGCGGCCGTGGCCGAGCCGAACGCGATGGTGTTGGCGACGGTCGACCGGCTGGGAAGGCCGGTAAGCCGTTCGGTGCTCTGTAAGAGCGTCGACGAGACCGGGGTCACATTCTTCACAAACTACGACTCGGACAAGGGCGCCGAGCTAGCCGCGACACCGTATGCGTCGGTCACTTTTCCGTGGTACGACCTCGGCCGGCAGGCGCACCTTCGCGGGCCGGTGACCAGGGTCACTCCCGAGGCCACCGCCGACTACTGGTCCAAGCGGCCACGCGGCTCGCAGCTCGGGGCGTGGGCGTCGCATCAATCCCGGCCGATCGGGTCAAGGGCGGAACTGCTTGAGCAACTGGCGCAGGTGACCGAGCGATTCGCAACGACCGATCGGGTGCCGGTGCCGCCGAACTGGGGCGGTTACCTCGTCGCGCCCGAACTCGTCGAATTCTGGCAGGGCCGAGAAAACCGCCTGCACAACAGGATCCGCATCATCGGTGGTCGGGTGGAACGGCTGCAGCCGTGATCGCGTGAGCCTGCTTGCCGACACCGTTGCGGGGCTGCCGCCGCCGCAGTCGGTACAAAGCGGCGGAGATCGGCAAAAGTTGACCGACCGCAATTTGCAGGAACGGTCACTTCGACTTGGCTGCGCGCTACGATCCCGGCGTGGTCGACGTTGCGGCGGAGACGACGGCGCTGGGGTTGCGCGAGCGCAAGAAGCAGCGCACCCGGGCGACGCTGATCGACGCGGCCATCGAGCTGTGCGACCGCCAGGGTTTTGAACACACCACCGTCGACCAGATCGCCGCCGTCGCCGATGTGTCGCCGCGAACATTCAGCCGGTATTTCGCGACCAAGGATGCCGTCATCCTGGCGATGATCGACCAGATGATCAACGCCATCGCCGTCGAATTAGCGCGCCAGCCAACGGAGCTCAGTGCACTCGAGGCACTCACGGCGGCATACGTGGCGGCATTGCGGAAGACCGTGTCGCCGGCTGCCGGCGCACTGACCGCGGAGCGCGTATTGGCGATGGCGCGCATCGTGATGGCCTCGCCGACGTTGCGGCAGTCGGTCCAGGACTTTCGCATGCACTCGACCAATCTGGCGCTGGCCGAGCGGATGGGAGTGGGGGTCGATGATCGCCGTCTGAAACTCGTGGCGGCGGTTTGGTCGACGATCATCATGACCGCCCACAGCGACCTGGGTCCGGCAACTGATTGGGCCAGCATCGGCGTCGACGGAATCATCGCTCGGGTCGAGGAGACGTTTGCCCAGTTCATAGACGTCATCGCCGGTCTGCGCGTGCCGGTCTGAACCGGCGTCCCACCCCGCACGGGCGCGCGCGCCAGAATGCGACTACCTTTTGTAGAGCAACCTTCACCCTCGCATCGATAAGGGGACTCCCGTGGCCGATGACTCGTCCAATGCTGAAGAGTTCGCCACCCTTCGATACCCCGGGGGTGAGATAGATCTCGACATCGTGCACGCCACCGAGGGTGCCGACGGCATCCAGCTTGGCTCGCTGCTGGCCAAGACCGGCTATACGACCTTCGACGCCGGGTTCGTCAACACGGCGTCGACTAAAAGCGCGATCTGCTACATCGACGGCGACGCCGGGATCCTGCGGTATCGCGGGTACCCGATCGAGCAGCTCGCCGAGAAGTCGACGTTCCTCGAGGTGAGCTACCTGCTCATCTATGGCGAACTGCCGACCAAGGAGCAGCTGGAAAAGTTCACGCAGAAGATTCAGCGGCACACTCTGCTGCACGAGGACCTGAAGCGGTTCTTCGACGGCTTCCCACGCAATGCCCACCCGATGCCGGTGCTGTCCAGCGCCGTCAATGCACTATCGGCGTACTACCAGGACTCCCTGGACCCGATGGACAACAACCAGGTGGAGCTGTCCACGATTCGGCTGTTGGCCAAACTGCCAACCATCGCGGCCTACGCCTACAAGAAGTCGGTCGGCCAGCCCTTCCTCTACCCGGACAACTCCCTGACGCTGGTGGAGAACTTCCTGAGGATGACGTTCGGGTTCCCGGCCGAGCCCTACGAGGTGGACCCCGAGGTGGTGCGGGCACTGGAGATGCTGCTGATCCTGCACGCCGATCACGAGCAGAACTGCTCGACGTCGACGGTGCGGCTGGTCGGCTCGTCGCAGGCCAACCTGTTCACGTCGATCTCCGGCGGGATCAATGCGCTGTGGGGGCCGCTGCACGGCGGTGCCAACCAGGCAGTGCTGGAGATGCTCGAGCGGATTCGCCAGGAGGGCGGCGACGTTCAAGAGTTCGTCCGCAAGGTCAAGGACCGTGAGGACGGCGTGAAGCTGATGGGCTTCGGCCACCGGGTGTACAAGAACTACGATCCGCGGGCGCGCATCGTCAAGGAACAGGCCGACAAGATCCTCGGCAAGCTCGGCGGAGACGACGATCTGCTCGACATCGGCAAGGCGCTGGAAGAACTCGCGCTGACCGATGATTTCTTCATCGAGCGCAAGCTGTACCCGAACGTCGACTTCTACACCGGCGTGATCTACCGGGCGATGGGATTCCCGACGCGGATGTTCACGGTGCTGTTCGCGCTTGGCCGGCTGCCCGGGTGGATCGCGCACTGGCGCGAGATGCACGACGAGGGCAAGAGCAAGATCGGCCGCCCGCGCCAGATCTACACCGGCTACGGCGAACGCGACTACCTGCCCGTGGACGGTCGGTAGCCGCGCTCGCCGTGCCGAGCGATCCGAGCGGTCAGCCGATCACCCGAATGAGGTCGGGCTTCATCTGCTGCAGCTGCTGACCCCAGTAGGCCCAGGTGTGTGTCCCTGCATCCGGGAACTGGAAGACAGCGTTTTTCCCACCATCGGCGATGTAGGTGTCCCGGAACGTTTCGTTGGTGCGACGAGTCAGGCCCTCCAAGAACGTCGCCGGGAGGTCGCCGCCGCCGAGCTCGTTCGGGGTGCCGTTGCCGCAGTACAGCCAGATCCTGGTGTTGTTGGCGACCAGCTTCGGTATCTGCAGCAGCGGGTCGTTGCGCTGCCAGGCGGGATCGCCCGCCGGTCCCCACATCGCGCCGGCGTCGTATCCGCCCGCGTCATGCATCGAGAGGCCGATCAGGGACGGCCACTGGCCCTCCGAGGGGTTCGGGAACGCGGACAACGACCCGGCGTAGACGTACATGGACGGGTAGTACGCGCCCAGGAGTAGCGCTGAGTTGCCGGACATCGATATGCCGACGGAGCCGTTGTGGTTGGAGTTGACGCCGCGGTTGGAGGCGAGCCACGGCGGTAACTCGCGCGTCAGGAACGTCTCCCACTTGTAGGTGAGGCAGCCGTTGTTGCCGCACGCAGGTTGGTACCAGTCGGAGTAGAAGCTCGACTGGCCGCCGACCGGCATCACAACCGACAAGGGCGTCTGGTAGAACCATTCGAACGCCGGGGTATTGATGTCCCAGCCGTTGTAGTCGTCCTGCGCGCGCAGGCCGTCGAGCAGGTACACCGCATGCGATCCGGTGCCCTTCTGGAACTGGACCTTGATGTCACGACCCATCGACGGCGACGGCACCATCAGGTATTCGACCGGCAGTCCCGCCCGGGAGAATGCTCCGGCAGTCGTCGTGCCGCCAACGAGGCCGATCAATCCCGGCAATGCTGCCGCCGCCACCGCGGCAACGGCCAGCCGCCGAGACCAGGTACGCAGGGTCTTTTGACCAAACTTCACCGCAACCATCCCATCTTTCGTATGCCGCCCCACATCCGATCGAGTGGCCGGACAGTGGTAGTGAAGCACATCTCCGTTGCTTGTCCCAACGCTTTGCCCAGGTGACAACAGTCGACAATGGCACGCAAGCTGCTGCGTCCCAGCTCACAGCGAGATTGGTTGCGGGGCTAACCATTGTAGTTTCACAATGGTTTTATGACCTCCCCCGCCGGCGCCATCGGCGGCCGGCGCAAGGCCGTCATATTGACGTCGTGCTGCCTGAGCCTGCTGATCGTCTCGATGGACGCGACGATCGTCAACGTTGCGATTCCGGCGATTCGCGTCGATTTGGGCGCATCGCCTTCGCAGCTGCAGTGGGTGATCGACATCTACACGCTGGTGCTCGCGTCGCTGTTGATGCTTTCCGGCGCCGCAGGCGATAGGTTCGGCCGGCGCCGCGTCTTCCAGACCGGCCTGTTGATCTTCGCGATGGGCTCGCTGTTGTGCAGCCTGGCGCCGAGCATCGACGTGCTGATCGGGGCGCGGTTCGTTCAGGCGATCGGCGGGTCGATGCTCAACCCGGTCGCGATGTCGATCATCACCCAGGTGTTCACCGGGCGCGTGGAACGGGCCCGTGCGGTGGGCGTGTGGGGGGCGGTGGTGGGCATATCGATGGCGCTGGGTCCGATGGTGGGTGGGCTGTTGATCGACGTGATCGACTGGCGGGCGGTGTTCTGGATCAACCTGCCCATCTGCGCGGCGGCGATCCTATTGACGGCGATCTTCGTCCCCGAATCGCGATCCTCGAGGATGCGCGATCTCGACCCGGTCGGCCAGGCGCTTGCGGTCACATTCATGTTCGCCGTGGTGTTCGGCCTGATCGAGGGCCGCGGGATGGGATGGACGAGTCCGGCTACGGTCACGGTGTTCATGGTTGCCGCGGTCGCGTTTGTTTCGTTCCTTGGGTATGAATCCAGGCGCCGCGATCCGTTCATCGACCTGCGGTTCTTCCGCAGCGTGCCGTTCGCGTCGGCGACGCTGATTGCGGTGTGCGCGTTTGCGACCTACGGCGCGTTCCTGTTCATGATGTCGTTGTACCTACAGGGAGAGCGGCATTACTCGGCCATCCACACCGGGCTGATCTACTTGCCGATTGCGCTTGGCGCACTGGTCTTTTCGCCGCTGTCTGGCCGGATGATCGGCCGGTTCGGCAGCCGACCGTCGCTGCTCGTCGCTGGCGTCATGCTGACCACGGCGACGGTCTTGCTGGCAACCATCACCGCGAGTACTCCGGTGTGGGCGCTGGTGGGCATGTTTGCGGTGTTCGGTGTCGGGTTCGGCTTGGTAAATGCGCCGATCACCACGGCGGCCGTCAGCGGCATGCCGCGGGACCGGGCGGGCGCCGCGTCCGCGGTCGCCTCCACGAGCCGTCAGATTGGCGTGAGTATCGGTGTGGCGCTGTGTGGTTCGGTCGCCGGCTCGGCGTTGGCGGCCAACGGCGGCGACTTCGTCGCGGGCGTGCGGCCACTGTGGCTGGTCTGCGCCGGGCTGGGTGTATGCATCACGGTACTTGCCATCGTGTCGACGTTGACGCGGGCAAAGCGCTCGGCCGAGCGACTCGCCCCACTGGTGGCCGGATCGGACACGCTAGTCGAGTACGCGAATGCAACGTAATCCATCGGTCGATCAGGTGTGGCGGCAGATGGCCGCTTTCGTCGTCGACAACAGGGACACCTGGCGGCGGCTGGTCGTGGAGCGAACGGGCTTGCCATTCAGCAGGATCCGCATTCTTCGGCGTCTGGCCCGCGGGCCGATGACGGTGAAGGAGGTCGCGGAGGCGGTGAGCATCGACGCGCCCGCGGCCACCGTGGCGGTCAACGACCTCGAATTCCGCGGACTGGTGAAGCGCGAAACGCGGGCCGACAATCGCCGGTGCAAGCTGGTGTCGCTGACCGAGTCCGGCCGCGATGTCGTCGCGCTGATCGAGGCGACCGACGATCCGGCGCCCACGTCGATGGCGGCGTTGAACGACCACGAGGTGGCGACGCTGCGGTCGTTGCTGGACAAGCTGGCCGCACACTGACGTAGCGCCGCTAACTCTCCAGCACCGCCATCGCGGCGTTGTGGCCGCCGATGCCCGACACACCACCGCCGCGTCGAGAGCCCGAGCCGCACAACAATATTCGGGAATGAGCCGTCGCGACGCCCCAGCGCCGAGCCGGCGTATCAAGCGGCTCGTCGTCCTCGGCGAACGGCCAAGTCAGACCACCGTGGAAGATGTTGCCAGCGGTCATCGCCAGGGTGCGCTCCAGATCCGGCGTCGTTTTTGTCTCGATGCAGTCGCGGCCGTCGGCGTCATGCATCACTGCGTCCTGAATGGGCTCGGCGAGAACCGAATTCAGTGACTTCAGCACCGCATCGGTGAGTCGCTCACGGTCGGGATCTACCAGGCCGTGCGGGGTGTGCAGGCCGAACACGGTCAGCGTATGGGCGCCCGACGCCCGCAGCGGCTGCGACAAAATGCCCGGATCGGTGAGCGAATGGCAGTAGATCTCGCAGGGCAGCGGGTCCGGAATCACGCCGCTGGCCGCCTGTGCGTAGGCGGTCTCGAGCTGGCCCCACGTCTCGTTGATATGAAAGGTGCCGCCGAAAGCCTGTTCGGCGGTGACAGTTTCATCACGGAGTCTGGGCAGTCGGCGCAACATCATGTTCACCTTTACCTGCGCGCCGGGAAGTGTGATCGGTTCCGGGTCGCCCAGCAATCTGGCCAGTACGGCCGGGGCGACGCCGGACAGCACAAACCGGCCATGTGCGCGACGTTCGCCGTCGCCGAATCGAAAGCGAACCTCGCCGTCCGCATCGATGCCGAAAACCTCCGCACCCGTGAGTAGTTCAACACCGTTTTGCGCCGCCACGCCGGCCAGCGCACCGGTCACCGCGCCCATGCCGCCGATCGGAACGTCCCAGTCACCGGTGCCGCCGCCGATCAGGTGATAGAGGAAGCACGCGTTCTGGCGCAGCGACTCGTCGCCGAGGCGGGCGAACGTGCCGATCAGCGCGTCGGTGCCGATCAGACCGCGCACCAGGTCGCTGGACACCGCGGCCGTGATCGCTTGCCCGATCGGCTCGTTGATCATGAATCGCCACGCCGGGTCGTCGCCCACCAACTCGCGTGCCTGGCCGCGAGTGAGCAGCGGCTCGATCAGCGTCGGCCATAACCGCCCGGTCACCGCCCGGCAGCGTCGATAGAACTCGGCGAAGCGATCGGCGTCGGTCGCGGCTCCGATTGACGCAAATGTGTCCCCCGCAAGCGGGTCGTGCCCCCCGTGCGGTCCAATCAGCAGCCCCGTACGGCCGCCGGTCGACGGGTCGGGTGTGTAGGACGAGTAGCGCCGCCGCGCCAGCCGCACCCGCGCACCGAGATCGTCAACGATCCGCGTCGGCAGCAGGCTGACCAAATACGAGTACCGCGACAGTCGCGCGTCCACGCCGTTGAACGCTCGCGCAGAGACCGCCGCCCCGCCCACCTGGTCCAGCCGTTCCAGCAGCAGGACCCGCCTGCCCGCCCGACCGAGGTAGGCCGCCGCCACCAGCCCGTTGTGCCCGCCGCCGACGACGATGGCGTCGTAGGTCGTCAGCCTAGGTAGCCCTCCACCTGGCCGGCCGGTCGCACGCTTGCTTCTCGCGGATCGCCGCCGGTCTCGCGCAGCGCCCGGCGTTGCCGCAGCAAGTCCCAGCACTGATCCAGCTCGACCTCCACAGCGCGGAGGCGCTGATGTTCCTCGTCCTGGTCGATCTCGCCGTGCTCGCGCTTGGCCCGCAGTTGCTTTTCCTCCGCGACCAGTGCCTGGATGCGTGCGAAGGTGTTCTTGTCCTGTTGTGCCACGAGTCCAGTCTGCCCGACCGGGGGGCTCGCGCCCCCGTAAAGCCGCCGACGCCGTTACATCAGCCAGTCGTCGCGGGGCGGCGGGCCGGGCAGTCGCAGCAGTAGCCGCGCGCCCCCGAGCGGGCTGTCCTCGAGCGACGCGGTGCCGCGGTGCAACTCGGCCTGCTGGGCCACCAGCGCCAGCCCCAGGCCCGAGCCGGAGTGCGACGCCGTGGACCCGCGCGAGAACCGATCGAAGACGAGCGTGCGCTCTTCCTCGGGCACCCCGGTGCCGTTGTCGTCGACGGCGATCTCCACGCCGGCGCGGGAGCTGACCGCCGACAGCTGCACCCGGGTGGCGCCGCCGTGCTTGACCGCGTTGGCGATCGCGTTGTCCACCGCCAGCCGCAGTCCCGCGGGCAGCCCGACGATGATCACCGTCGGCGACGGGATCAGCGACACCTCCAGGTCCGGGTACACGCGCATCGCGTCGTGGGCCGCGCGGTCGAGCAGCTCGGTGATGTCGACCGGCACATGGTCGTCGGACGTGGACAGCTCGCCCTGGGCGAGCCGCTCCAGCGCGCCAAGCGTGGACTCGATCCGAGATTGCGTGCGGATCACGTCGTTGACGACCTCCTTGCGTTGCTCGTCGGCGAGGTCGAGGGTGGCCAGCACCTCAAGGTTGGTGCGCATCGCCGTGAGCGGCGTGCGAAGTTCGTGCGCAGACACCGACGCGAAGTCACGCGCCGACGCCAGCGCGGCCTTGGTGCGATCTTGCTCCTTCCAGATGCGCTGCAGCATGCCCTTGACGGCGTCGGCGATTTCGACGGCCTCGGTGGCGCCGCGAATCTCGACGTCCGGCGCTTCGTCGTCGGCATCGATCGATCGCGCTTGTGCGGCAAGGCGTTTTAGTGGCCGCACCGCGAACGCGGCCAGGACCCAGCCGAGCACCGCTGCCGCGCCGATCGCGAACAGGCAGATGAGGATGACCCGGCGGTGGAGGTTGTTGGTGTCGGCGATGGTGGCGTCGTACGTGGCGCCAACGGCCACCGACATTGGCTCCGGCACCCGGATGTCGACGGTGCGCACCCGGTAGCGAACGCCATTGACATCGGTGTCGGCGTACCCGGCCGGCAGCTCGGGCAGTATGACGGTCGAGTTCGACGTGACCTGGCCGCCCTTGCGCACCGTGATCAGCGCGTCCTGATCATTCGGTGACCGGGGTATCTCGCCGAGGCCGCGCGGGATGAACGGGATCGCGAAGCCGGCGGCCTCGTCGAGCCGGCGGTCCAACCGCTCCCGACGGTCGTTGGTGATGCCGATCCAGACGATGGTGCCGACGATCAGCACGACGATCGCCGCGCCGATCGCGGTGGCGAACGCTACTCGGGTCCGCAGAGAGGGGGTGCGACGGAAGACGCGCGACAACCGGTCCATTACTGGGTCCGAAGGACGAATCCCACTCCGCGGACGGTGTGCAGCAGACGGGGCGCGCCGCCGGCCTCCAGCTTGCGGCGCAGGTAGCCGATGAACACGTCGACGACATTGGTGTCGGCGGCGAAGTCGTAGCCCCACACCAACTCGAGGAGCTGCGCGCGCGACAGCACCGCGGTCTTGTGCTCCGCCAGCACGGCGAGCAGGTCGAATTCGCGTTTGGTCAAGTCCACGTCGACGCCGTTGACGCGGGCCCGCCGACCTGGGATGTCGACCTCGAGCGGACCGACCGTGATCGTCTCCGACGAGAACGTCGCCGTAGAGCCGCGCCGGCGCAGCAGTGCCCGCACCCGTGCGACGAGCTCGGCCAGCACGAACGGCTTGACCAGGTAGTCGTCGGCGCCCGCTTCGAGCCCGGCGACGCGGTCGTCGACCGAGCTGCGGGCCGAGAGCACGCATACCGGGACGTCGTTGTCCATCGCCCGCAGTGCGGTGACGACACTGACACCGTCGAGCACCGGCATATTGATGTCGAGCACAATCGCATCGGGGCGCGTTTCGGTCGCGCTGCGCAGTGCCTCGGCGCCGTCGACGGCCGTCGACACGTCGAACCCGGACAGCCGCAGTCCTCGTTCCAACGAGGCCAGCACGTCGGCATCATCGTCGACCACCAGCACGCGCGGTGAGCTAGAACCACTGTCCATGCACGCAATCTTGCCTGAAGAACGGCCATCGGCGGGATAGGTGCGGGATGGCGCTCGCCGGCGTGCCTGGTCGGCGCCCCCCGTCCCGTCGACCGCATGCCGCGAATTCGCGAGATAGCAAAGCGACGCTATTGTCGCGGTGCTACATTCCAAACTTGTGCTTCCATTCACGCCTCGTTTGATTGTTGAGCCGGACGACGGCTCGGAACCGGTCCGCGAATTTATTGACTCGGCGGAAACTTCGCTGCGGATCAAACAATTCACATTCACCGACGAAAGCCTGATACGGGCCGTCGTCGACCGAAAGAACGCCGGCGTCGACGTGCGTGTGATGCTCAACCAGCAACGATCCGGCGGCGACCGCGCCAATGACGAGACATATGAGACCTTCAAGGCGGCTGGGATAGACGTCCAGTGGTCCAATCCGAAGTTCTACGTGACGCACGAAAAATCCATTGTGGCCGACGAAAAAGCTGCACTCGTCGCGACCTTCAATCTCTGCACCAAATACTTCACGCTTACTCGCGACTACGGCATCGTCACGCATGACCCATACCACGTGGCGCAGATAGTCGAAGTGTTCGATGCGGATTGGGAACATCGCGACTGGACCTGCACGGCTTATGAAGGGCTGCTATGGAGCAATACAAATTCGCGTTATCACATGGCTCAGTTCATCGATCTGGCCCAACATCGACTCGATATCCAGCACCCCAAGTACGTCGACGCCGTCATTCTCGATCGCGTTGTGGCCGCCGCCGATCGTGGCGTCAAGGTACACGTTTTGTGTGGCGGCCGACACGGCATCAGCGATTGGGATGTGCTTGACACATTCTCATCGCTACGAACGTTGCAACGTTTCGGCGTCAAGGTACATAAACAGAAGAACTTCAGGGTCCACGCAAAGCTCCTTATTGTCGACAACGAGCGGGCGTTGGTCGGATCGATGAATATCGACCGCAGCGCTTTCGATTTGCGTCGTGAATTGGGTATCACGATAACCGATCCAGCTGTCGTCGGGCGGTTGAAGCAAGTTTTCGAATACGATTGGGATCTGTCTCATCACTACGATGCTCCCGACCCGCTCGATCCGTCGCAGCACACGGAGGACGACTTTCCGCACGACAAAGACCTCATGCATGAGTGAGATCGAACCGGCGCGCGAGAAGGTATCGCTCTTCAATCTGGCGTGGACGTTCAACCACATAGCACTCGCTTCATTCGGTGGCGGTCTTTCGGCATGGTCCCGAGAGGTGCTGGTCGTCGAGAAACAATGGATGGGCGAGGAAGAGTTCCTCAGCGCGATGACGATGTGCCGAATCCTGCCCGGCGCCAATCAAGTGAACATGGCGGTGTTTGTCGGCGCTAAGCTGAACGGCATCCCGGGCGCGGCCGCGGCGTTGTTCGGTCTGTGCTTTATTCCCGTCGCCTTCATGTTGGTAACGGGCTACTTTTATTTCCGTTTCAAAGAAGTGCCCGCGGTGAAGGGCATTCTGCATGGCGCTTCCGCGGCCGCAGTGGCACTGACGTTGGCGATGGTCGTCAAGACCGGCCAGAAGTGCCTGACCGGGGTTTTTCCGGTGCTGTTCTTTACCGCGGCATTCATCTTGAACGGCCTCTTGCGGTTGCCGCTCATCGAGACTCTGGCGATCCTTGCCCCGCTCACCCTGATCTGGGCGTGGCCGAAAAAGCAAACGGCATGAGTACTTATCTGCAACTGGTGGCCATGTTCGCTTCGCTGTCGTTACTCTCGATCGGCGGCGGGAATGCCATTCTGCCCGAAATGCATTTGCAGGCGGTCAGAGGGCACCACTGGCTGACCGACTCGCAATTCGCGGACATATTTTCCATTTCACAGACCGCGCCCGGGCCGAGCATCCTCATCGTCACACTGGTTGGTTACGGCGCCGGGCTGTCGGCGGGAGGACTGCCAGGGGCGGTTATCGGGGCCGTCATCGCCACCATCGCGATGGTCACCCCGGCGGCGACATTGATGTACGTCGTCACGCTCTTCTGGCAGAAGGCGCAGAAGTCTCGGCTGCGCTACGCGGTCGAGAAGGGCTTCGCGCCGCTGACGGTCGGGCTCATACTGGCCACCTCGCTGGTCATGAGCCGGGCGGCCGACCACGACTGGCGGGCATACCTGGTCACCGCGGCGTGCACGGCGATCTTCCTGTTCACCAAGACGAATCCGCTGATAGTGGTCGCCGCTGCGGGATTGATCGGCTATTTCGGCGTGGTCTAAACGCCGGCCCGGTGC
This sequence comes from Mycobacterium sp., assembly GCF_035640695.1. Classification (GTDB taxonomy): domain Bacteria; phylum Actinomycetota; class Actinomycetes; order Mycobacteriales; family Mycobacteriaceae; genus Mycobacterium. Next base: position 47,287 of record NZ_DASQVQ010000002.1, on the reverse strand, counting down.
GGCGACGACCAGTCCGGGAAGCGGTTGACCTCATCCATTGTTGAGGTTTTACGGTGAAAGTTATGGGTATTGAAACGGTCGTCGAGCGCTATACGCACGAGATCCGGCGCGGCACCGCGGTGGATGTCGTAGGGGCATGAGAGTCTCGGTGCGCCGTTAAATGAGTTGTCGCCCTGGGGATAATTGGGAACGCCTTGAGTGAATTGAATGTTGACACGCTGCGCTCTGCGCCGGCGATCGCGGCGCGGCCCGCGCGCAGGAGAGCCGGTTCCGATCTGTGGCGGCTGCTGCCCTACCTGATGCCATACCGGGTGCGTTGGATCGCCATGATTGCGGTCGCGCTCGCCAGCCTGGTGGCCACCGTGGCGATCCCGCTGATGACCAAGGCGGTGATCGACGGGCCTGTCCGGCACCAGGACCAACGGGGACTGTGGTTGCTCGGGGCGGCGGCTACCGGTGTCGGTGTCTCTGAGGCGGTGCTCTGGTTCATCCGTCGATGGCTGGTTGCCCGCGCGACGATGGGCGTCGAGGCCGACATCCGCAAAGACCTGTACGCCCGCCTGCAGATGCTGCCGATGTCGTTTCATGGGCAGTGGGAGTCCGGGCAGCTGCTGTCGCGGGTGATGAACGACCTGTCGACCATTCGCCGCTTCACGTCGTTCGGCCTGGTTTTCCTGGTGCTCAACATCGTTCAGATCACGGTGGTGACGGCCATCCTGTTGGCGATGTACTGGCCGCTCGGTGTTGTCGTGCTGGTGTCGATCGTGCCCATCACCGCCACAGTGCTGCATTTCCAGCAGGAATACACCCAACTGTCGCGGCAGGCCCAAGACCAGTCCGGGCAGGTCGCGACCCACGTCGAGGAAGCTGCACTGGGCGTGCGCGTCGTGAAATCATTCGGCCGCGAGAGGTATTCGTACGACCGCTTCGATGAACAGCTCACCCGCCTGTACGACACCCAGGTCGGCAAGGTATCGGTGTCGGCGAAGTTCTGGACGCTGTTGGAGGTCATCCCGAACCTCACGCTCATCGTCGTTCTCGGATTCGGTGCATACGCCGCGGGCCACGGCTTCGTCACGATGGGTACGCTCGTCGCCTTCATCACAATGATGCTGTCGCTGGTCTGGCCCATCGCGTCGCTGGGCTTTCTGCTGTCGATGACTCAGGAGTCGATGACGGCGGCCAACCGGATCGCCGAGATCTTCGACGCACCACGGGAAATCACCGACGGCCCACAGGCCGAGGCGCCACGCGGCGGCCGACTGGAACTCCTCGATGTCGGCTTTCGCTTCCCCGACACACCGCCCGACGGCCCTTGGGCACTGCGCCACGTCACCGTCAGCGTCGAGCCCGGCCAGACCCTGGCCCTGGTCGGCTCGACGGGCTCCGGCAAATCGGTACTGGCCACCCTGCTTTCACGACTCTACGACGTCACCGAGGGTGAGATCCGCATCGACGGCCAAGACATTCGGGAGCTGTCGCTGCCCGCGCTGCGGCAGGCGGTAGCCACCGCGTTCGAGGACCCGACGTTGTTTTCGATGTCGGTGGCGGAAAACCTGCGGCTAGGCCGACCAGACGCCACCGATGCGCAGTTGGCCCAGGCCATCGAGATCGCAGCGGCGCAGTTCGTCTACGACCTTCCGTTCGGTCTGGACACCCGCATCGGCGAGCAGGGCATGAGCCTATCCGGCGGTCAGCGCCAGCGGCTGTCGCTGGCCCGGGCGATCCTCGCCGCGCCGAGGATCCTGGTCCTCGACGACACGCTTTCGGCGCTGGATGTGCACACCGAGGCGGTGGTCGAGGAGGCGCTGCGCCGCGTCCTGCATTCGGTCACCGGCATCGTCGTCGCGCACCGTGCCTCCACCGTGCTGCTCGCCGACAAGGTGGCGCTGTTGGAGAACGGGACCATCACCCACCTCGGCACGCACGCCGAGCTGCTCGCGCGGGTACCGCAATACCGCTATCTGCTTGCCGCCGATGACGAACTCGATGACAAGTCGGAGCGCAGTTGCGCCTGGCAGGACGACGAGAACCGGAATCGACTGGACCGGACCCACGACGAGCTGGAGGCCACCGACTCGGCGTGCCGCGACCGTTATTTAATCTCCTCGGAAGGTGAGCGCCGGTGACCGCAACCGACACGCCTCCGCAAGCGGAAGGTACCCGCCGGCCGGCCGAGCACCCCGAAGACGACTTCGACCGCTGGCGGGGCCGTCTCGAGGAGGACAGTGCGGGGGCCGAGCCGCCGACCGACGAGGCGCCGCCGCACGCGCCGCGGTCACGCGGTCTGCTCGGCTCGCTGCTGCGGCCGTACCGCCTCACCCTCGCCGTGTTGGCGATGGTAGTGGTGGTGGAAAACTTTGCGCGCCTTTCGGTTCCGTTATTGGTGCAGCGGGGCATTGACCGTGGCGTACCCCCGATACTGGACGGCGGCTCGGCGCATCAGTTGATGGTCATCGTCGTCACCCTTTGCGGCGTCGTGTTGATCCAGGCCGCCAGCCGGCTGTTATTCCTGCGGCGGTCCGGCCGGATCGGCCAGAAGGTGCTACTCGAGTTGCGGCGCCGGCTCTTTCGGCACTTTCAGCGGCTCGACATCGCGTTCCACGACCGATACACCTCTGGGCGGGTGGTGAGCCGGTCGACCAACGACGTCGATGCGATCCAGGACATGCTCGAGACCGGCTTCGACAGCCTCATCACCGCCGTGCTGACGCTGGCCGGAACGGCGATACTGCTTGTCGCGCTTGATTTCCGGTTGGGGCTGATGTGCCTGGCCGCCTTTCCGATCCTGGTGGTCCTGGTCTGGTGGTTCCGCAACGAATCGTCGAAGACCTATCGCAAGGTGCGCGAGAGCGCCGCCCTTGTCATCGTGCAGTTCGTTGAAACGATGACCGGCATCAAGGCGGTGCAGGCGTATCGGCGTGAGCCGCGCAACCAGGAAATCTTCGAAGACGTTGCGGATCGCTACCGGGAGATCAACGAGAAGACGTTCCGGCTGCTCGCGATCTTCATGCCCGGCGTGAAGCTGGTCGGCAACATCACCACCGGGGTTGTCCTGCTGTACGGCGGATACCGGGTGCTGCACGGCGAGATGACGATCGGCACACTGGCGGCGTTCCTGCTATATCTGCGGATGTTCTTTGAGCCGATGCAGGAGATCTCGCAGTTCTTCAACACTTTTCAGTCGGCGGCCTCGGCGCTGGAGAAGCTCGCCGGCGTGCTCGGCGAGCGGCCGGGCATCAAGGACCCGGCGGTGCCGGCGAAGCTGCCATCGGTGAAGGGCGACATCGCATTCGACGACGTGTGGTTCGGATATGTGCCTAGTCGGGTGGTGTTGCCCGCGCTGACGTTCGGCGTTCCGGCGGGTCAGACCGTCGCGCTCGTGGGCACCACCGGAGCGGGCAAGACCACCATCGCCAAACTCATTGCGCGGTTCTACGACCCGACCTCTGGCGTGATCACCCTCGACGGCGTCGACCTGCGTGACTTCGCCCAAAGCGACCTACGCCGGCACGTCGTGATGGTGACGCAGGAGAACTTCATGTTCAACGGCACGGTCGCCGACAACATCCGGTTCGGCCGCCCGGACGCCACCGATGCCGAGGTCCGCGCGGCCGCGATCGCCGTGGGGGCGGATCGGTTCATCGAGTCGCTGCCCGACGGCTACAACACCGATGTGGCCAAGCGGGGTGGCAGGCTGTCGGCCGGACAGCGGCAGCTGGTCGCGTTCGCCCGGGCGTTTCTTGCGGACCCGGCCGTGCTGATTCTCGACGAGGCCACATCATCGCTCGACATCCCCAGCGAGCGCATGGTTCAGCGGGCGCTGGAAACCGTGCTGGCCGACCGCACCGCGTTGGTGATCGCCCACCGACTATCCACCGTGCAAATCGCGGACCGCGTACTGGTTCTCGAGCATGGCCGGATCGTCGAGGACGGGCCGCCCGATGAACTGGTCCGGCGAAGCGGTGGCCGATACGCCGGGCTGCACCGGGCATGGGCGGAGTCGCTGGCCTGAGTTTGTCCCGGTCCTCGCGCGGGTTAGCGCGCCAACAGTGCCGACACGGCACCGGCCGACCGCCACTTTGTGTGCGCCGCTCCGAATTCGTCGGCGGTCGCCATGGCATTGCATGCCGCTTCTGCCAGTTGCAGCCAGTCGTCGGTCGTCGGCTTTGTCACACGTCCGATCGTCGTCCTGAATGCGCTATTTCGGTGTCTAGTCTGCGAGCCGCGGCAACGGGCATAGTTAGGTCATGATCATCACGGCTGATGATGTACGCAGGCTGCTGGCCGCCGACGAGCCCGACGCGGTGCTGGTGTTGGTCCAGGGCCGCACCGAGGTGGTGCCGTCCGGCCTGCTGGACTCCGATGAATTCCGGGGAGCGCTACAGGTCGCGACCCGCGACGAGCTCTTCGACCGGTTGGGCAGCGCCGAGCCCTCCGAGCGTGAACTGGAAGAGCAAGCCGCGGCGCTCGACACCGCGGTGTCGGAGCTCGGCGCTTAGGCCTCGATTTCGCCGGCGATCCTGCGCTCGATGCTGGCTCGTGTGCGTGCGGGCAGCACGATCAGACCGTCGAGTTCCTTCTGCGCCTTGCCGTATGCGTTCTCGCGCTCCTGCGGGGTGGCGCCGCTGTCCGTCGCAAGGCGCAGCAGATGCTGGGCCCGCGCGATGCGCTGCTGATCCTCGGACGAAAAGTCGCTGCGGCGCCGACGATGCGCCTCGGCCTCGGCGACCTCGAAGGCGCTGACGTAGTCGTGGACCGCGTCGCGGTATTCGAGCTGGGCATCACGGTCGCCGACGATGTCGTCGATCTTGTCCGGCCGCAGCAGGTCGGCGTGGTGCTTGGCGCGATGGAATCCGACCGTCAGCGGGTCACGCATGTCGGTCATCATCGGGAAATCGAGCAGCTTGGCGATGTCGAACTCGTAGTCAAGCCAGCGGGCGTCGGTTCGGTTGTGCTCCTCGAGGACTCGCGTCATCTCGCGCCGATATGCCGCTTCGTTGTTGCGCGCGCGCCCCGACGCCTCGGCGGCTGCGATCTTGGCCTGTTGCTTGAGGCGATAGCGCTCGAGCCGGCGCTCGGCGCGTCGTTCATTGGCGGCCGCGACCGCCCTAAGCCCGCCGCCGATCATGCCGCCGAGCGGGAAGATCAGCCACCAGAAATCTCCGGCGAAATGAAGCACAGACCCCACAAGGGCCAGCATGCCACCAAATCGCGTCAGCCCGGCAGTCCGATACGCCGGTACCGGTTCAACCGATCGGCGTACCGGCGCCGGCCCGGTATCTGCGTGAGCCGGTGCAACTCGCCGGCGATCGCGCGCGACAGCCGCTTGGCGAATTCGATCGGTTCGTCGGCGGCGTCGGGGTACTCGGCCACGATCACGTCGACGATACCCGCGCTCAGCAGCTCCGAGGATCGAATGCCCTGTGCCGCGGCCAGTTCCGGGGCGTGGGCGGTGTCGTGGTAGACGATCGCGCTGGCGCCTTCCGGCGGCAGCGGCGCCAGCCAGCCGTGCAGCGCGGCCAGCACCCGGTCGGCGGGCACCATCGCCAGCGCCGGGCCGCCGCTGCCCTGACCGAGCAGCACCGAGACGGTTGGCGTGTCCAGCGTGACGAGGTCGGCCAGGCAACGCGCGATCTCCCCGGCCAGGCCGCCCTGTTCCGCCTCGGCCGACAACGCGGGCCCGGCGGTGTCGATGATCAGCACAAGCGGTCGCTGCAGTCCGGCGGCCAGGGCCATGCCCCGGCGGGCCTCCCGCAGCGCCGCTGGGCCGACGAGGCCGCCGACCACGCGTTGCTGCCCAAGCACGATCGCCGGCTGGCGGCCGAACCGGGCCAACGTTAACAGCGTGGTCGCCGCCTCGCCCTCGCCGGTGCCGGACAGCAGCACCCGCTCGGTCGCGCCGTGCCGCAACAGGTGCCCGACGCCCGGCCGGTCGAGCCGTCGCGACGCCACGACCGAATCCCATGCGGGCACGTCGGGCAGCGGCTCGGGTTCCAGCGGCGGCGGGGCCGGCCCCGGCGGGTCGGCCAGCACCTTCAACGCCCGTTCCAGCGTGCGGCGCAGCCACTTGAGCGGGATGACGCCGTCGATGACGCCGTGGCGCTGCAGGTTCTCGGCGGTCTGAATGCCGCGCGGAAACGGCTCGCCGTAAAGCTGCTCGTACACCCGCGGACCGAGGAAGCCCACGAGCGCCCCCGGCTCGGCGATCGTGACGTGGCCGAGCGAACCCCACGATGCGAACACTCCGCCAGTGGTGGGATGCCGCAGGTACACCAGATAGGGCAGGTGGGCCCTCTTGTGCAGCTCGACCGCCGCGGCGATCTTGACCATTTGCAGGAACGCGATCGTGCCCTCCTGCATCCGGGTACCGCCCGAACACGGCGAGGCCAGCAGCGGTAGCCGTAGAGCGGTGGCCCGCTCGACGGCGGTGGTGATCCGTTCGGCGGCGGCCACGCCGATCGAGCCGGCAAGGAAGTCGAACTCGCACGCGATAACCGCGACCCGCCGCCCGTTGACCCGGCCCTCACCGGTCACCACCGACTCGTCCAAACCGGTGGCCGCCCGCGCCTCGGCCAGCTCACGGGCGTAGCCGGGATCGACGGCCACATCGACGGGCGTGGTGTCCCAGCCGACGAACGACCCGGCGTCGAGCACCGCGTCGCGCAATTCGGATGCCCGGATCCGGCTCACTGGACGAGAGTAGCCAGCATTTGCGGCGCCGAACGTGACACCAGCGCCACGTCCGGTCGCGGGTGTGACTCTGGCGTCACGTTCGCCGCGCGGCCGCCGCTCGATAGGGTGGCCCCATGATCGGTGTGACCCGCGTCGACCACGTGACGACGCTCGAGCTGCAACGGCCCGAACGCCGCAACGCGCTGAACTCCGAGCTCGTCGACGGGCTGCGGGCGGCGGTCGTGAAGGCCGCCGCTGAGGACATCCGTGCGATCGTGCTGACCGGGCAGGGCAGCGTGTTCTGTGCCGGCGCGGATCTAAGCGGCGACGCGTTCGCCGCCGACTACCCCGACCGCCTCATCGCGCTGCACAAGACCATCGACGACGCCCCGATGCCGGTGATCGGCGCGATCAACGGGCCGGCGATCGGCGCGGGTCTTCAGCTGGCGATGATCTGCGACCTGCGCGTCGTCGCACCCGACGCCTTCTTCCAATTCCCCACCTCGAAATACGGTCTTGCCCTTGACAATTGGAGTATCCGTCGGCTGTCGTCACTGGCCGGCTACGGCCGGGCGCGGGGCATGCTGCTGGCCGCCGAGAAGCTCACCGCCGAGGTGGCTCTGCAGACCGGCATGGCCAACCGGATCGGCACGCTGGTCGACGCGCAGGCCTGGGCGGCAGAGATCGCCGGCCTGGCGCCGCTCGCGCTGCTACACGCCAAGCGCGTGCTCAACGACGACGGCGCGTACGAGGAGCAACGTCCGGTCCACAAGGAGCTGTTCGACAGGGCGTGGTCGAGCCAGGACGTGATCGAGGCGCAGGTCGCGCGCGTCGAGAAGCGGCCGCCGCGGTTCAAGGGCGCCTGAATGTTGAGGGCAGCGCTGCGGCTCGGATTCGGGACGGCCACGCTGCTGGGCGGTGGGTGGGTGCTGCGGGCGCTGCACGGCGCACCCGCCGCGCTGGGCGCCAGCCCGCTGGCCATCCGGCAGGTCGCCGAACGCTCGCCGAACTACCGCGACGGCGTGTTCGTCAACATCGATCCGACCTCCACGCTGAACATGGACCGCGAGCAACAGCGGCTGCTGCTGCGCGAGTTCGCCGGTGGCCGCGCCGCCACCAAGCCGGCCGCGGCGATCCCGCTGGAGACCCCGCCCACCGGCGGGACCGGAGCGCTGCCCGGCACGCTGGCCGTCACCTGGTACGGCCACTCGACGGCGCTGCTCGATATCGACGGCTACCGGTTGCTGACCGATCCGGTGTGGAGTGAGCGCTGTTCACCGTCGGACGTGGTCGGGCCGCAGCGGATGCATCCGCCGCCGTCGCCGTTGGAAGCCCTGCCGGCGCTCGACGCCGTGGTGATCAGCCACGACCATTACGACCACCTCGACATCGACACCGTCAAGGCCCTCGCACGTACGCAACGGGCGCCGTTCATCGTCCCGCTCGGTGTCGGCGCGCACCTGCGCGAATGGGGCATCCCCGGCCAACGGATCGTCGAGCTCGATTGGGGCGACGACCACCGCATCGACGAGCTGACCCTGACCTGCACGCCCGCGCGGCATTTTTCCGGGCGCTTCCTGTCCCGCAACAACACGCTGTGGGCGTCGTGGGTGCTGACCGGACCCACGCACCGGGCCTACTTCGGCGGCGACACCGGCTACACCAAGAGCTTCGGTGAAATCGGTGCGGAGCATGGCCCGTTCGACCTGACGCTGATGCCGGTTGGCGCCTACAACACGGCGTGGCCGGACATTCACATGAACCCCGAGGAAGCGGTCAGGGCGCATCGGGACATGTCGGATTCCGGGCTGTTGGTGCCAATCCACTGGTGCACCTTCCGGCTCGCACCGCATCCATGGGCGGAGCCGATCGAGCGGCTGCTCGAGGCCGCCGAGCCGGCCGGCGTCAAAGTCGCGGTGCCCAAACCCGGTGAACGCGTCGATCCTGCCAATCTGCCCGATTTGCGACCGTGGTGGCGGCTCTGAGCGGCTACCGTGCACCTCGTGAAGGCTGCGCCGATCGCTATCGCGCTATCGCTCGTGGCGTTGGCCGGTTGCGGCTCGACGGCCCAGGAACACCCGCCTAGCCTCGCCGGCGTCGCCCCGCCATTGGTGCCGGCGATGCCGCTGCCGGAAAACGCGGTCGGCAACGCCGTCGCGAAGCTGGACGGCATCGCGGATGACCTGATGAACAAGTCCGGCATTCCGGGGATGGCCGTCGCGGTCGTGCATGGCGGAAAGACCGTCTACGCCAAGGGGTTCGGCGTCAAAGATGTCCGCACGCGGGAAAAGGTCGATGCCGACACGGTGTTCCAGCTGGCGTCGGTGTCCAAGCCGCTGGGCGCCACCGTGGTGGCGCATCAGGTCGGCCAGAACGCGATCGGCTGGGACACGACACTGGTGTCCAAGCTGCCGTGGTTCGCGCTCAAAGACCCGGCGGCGACCCAGATGGTGACCGTCGGTGACATGTATGCGCACCGTTCCGGACTTCCCGACCATGCCGGCGACCTGCTCGAGGATCTCGGATACGACCGACGTTATGTGCTCGAACGACTCAAGCAGTTGCCGCTGGAGCCGTTCCGAATCTCGTACGCGTACACCAATTTCGGGTTGACCGCCGGGGCCGAGGCGGTGGCGGTCGGCGCCGGCAAGCCGTGGGAGGACCTCAGCGAGCAGGTGCTGTACCAGCCGCTGGGAATGACCTCGACCAGTTCGCGGTTCGCCGACTACCAAGCCCGGACCAACCGGGCCATCGGGCACATTCACGCTGACGGGCGCTACCAGCCGCTGTACGTTCGCGATCCCGATCCGGAGACGCCGGCGGGCGGAGCCAGCTCGTCGATCAACGACATGACGCATTGGCTGGCGATGATGCTGGCCAACGGCAGTTATCAGGGTAGGCAGATCGTGGACACCAAGGCGCTGTTGCCGGCGGTCATCCCACAGATTGTGGCCAGCCCGGCCACCGAGCCCGCGATGCGCTCGGGCTTCTACGGCTACGGATTCAATGTGTCGTCGACGTCGGCGGCGCGGATGGAGCTCAGCCACTCCGGTGCGTTCGAACTCGGCGCCGCAACGAATTTCGTGATTCTGCCGTCGGCCGACGTGGCGATCATCGCGCTGACCAACGCGACACCGTCGGGTGTGCCGGAGGCGCTGACCGCACAGTTCGCCGATCTAGTGCAGTTCGGACAGGTCCGCGAGGACTGGTACGCGCTCTACCACGACATCTTCGCCAAGATGGAGAAGCCAACCGGATCGCTTGTGGGTCAACAACCGCCGCCCAACCCGGCCGCCGCGCAGCCGTTGAACGCCTACGTCGGCACCTACGCCAACGACTACTGGGGCCCGGCGCGGATCAGTGAACGCGACGGCGGGCTGCAGCTGTCACTCGGTCCGCGGGAGACGTTTCCGCTCACGCACTGGGACGGCGACGTCTTCAGCTTCACGCTGGTGAGCGAGAATGCCCCGCCGGGAACGATATCCAAGGCCACGTTTGCTGGCAATCGGCTGACCTTGGAGTATTTCGACGCGGACAAGCTGGGAACATTTACCCGCTAACTGGTTAGCCTCTTGCGCAGAAGGTTTCGCTGGCGGCGCCGCGGTGGGTAACGGGCAGGGTGGCCGGCACACCACGCCGCTTGTGGAGATAATCTGCAACGACAAAAATGACGAGCGCTACGACCGTAGCGGGGATCCAACCGACGAAGGGGTAAACCGATGGGCTTCCTTGACAAGGTCAAGGACCTGCTGTCGAAGAATGCAGACAAGGTGGACACCGCGATCGACCAGGCCGGTGACATCGTCGACTCCAAGACGGAGGGTAAGTACAAGGACACGGTCGACAAGGTGCAGGACGCCGCGAAGAAGGCCGTCGACAAGGGCAATCCCAAGACCTAACCCATGGCCAAACTTTCGGTCTCCGTCGATGTTCCACTGCCGCCGGAGGTGGCATGGGACCACGCCTCTGATCTGTCCCGCTACAAGGAGTGGCTGACGATCCATCGAGTGTGGCGCAGCAAGCTGCCCGAGACCATCGACAAGGGCACGGTCGTCGAGTCCATCGTCGAGGTCAAGGGCATGCCCAACCGCATCAAGTGGACGGTGGTGCATTACAAGCCGCCGGAAGCGATGACGCTCAACGGCGATGGAGTGGGCGGCGTCAAGGTCAAGCTGATCGGCAAGGTCAAACCGAGCGGCGGCGGCTCGACGGTCACCTTCGACGTGCACCTGGGCGGCCCTGCGTTGTTCGGGCCGATCGGAATGATTGTTGCCGCGGCCCTCAAGGGCGACATCCGGGAATCGCTACGCAAGTTCAGGTCGGTCTTCGCCCCGGCGGCATAGTCCGCCGCCCCGCTGGCCGCGCGGTGATTCAACTGCGACGGGTTACGAATTCCCTTGCTCGGACAAGGAATTCGATCTGTTCGGCAACCTCGCGGAGCGGCTCCGTCGTACGCGTCGCCCGGCAGAGAACGACCGCACCCTCGACCGCGGCGATAGAGGTGGTCGCCAAGGACGACGCCTCCCTCGCCGGAAAACCCTCGCTGACGAACGAGCGAGTCAACGCTTCGCGCCAGCCGCGGAAAATCTCGCCGGCGGTGGTGGTCAACTGCTGCTCGTCCGGCGCGGAACCGATGGCGGCGGCCACCACGGGACAACCGGCCGTGAAGTCGGTGTCACGCAGCAATTGTTCCCAGAACTCGACAAACTGGTGCAGCAGTTCCATGCCGCCCTTGTCGGCGGCCGCCTCGATCTTGGCGGTGATCGTGTCGCCGGCGTACCGGAGCGCTTCGGCGAGAATCTGGTTTCGTCCCGCAGGGAAGTGGTGATACACCGAACCCCGCGGGGCGCCGCTTCGGCTCAACACGTCGTCGATCGTCAGCCCGGCCGCACCCCGCTCGCGGAGCACCTCCGAGGCGCTGATCAGCATCTTGGTCTTCGTCGAAACCCGCGCGGTCCGGGCCGTGTCATGCACAGCCAGCATGGTGGACTCCTTCATCGGCCGTCAGGCGACCCGTAACCGGGGAGCCCGCCGCCGGAGAGGGAACCTTGGAATGTGGTGGATCCTGGTGATGTGCCAGGCCGGACTCTCGGTTCCCGGCGCGTCGGGCGTACAGCGGGTGAACTGAAACCCGGCCACGTTGACTTCGATGATCGACATCGTCGCCTCCTTCCGACCATTATGCAATTTATCATAGTGGCTACCTTGCATGGGAATGTCCTCGCCCATACAAGACAAAGATTCCCAGCTTAACGAGCATGTCACAATTTGGAATCAATCCAAAGTATTGGACTTGGCATAGTCAGGGCGGCCCGGGCAAGCCGGTCAGCTCGCTGCGGGCCCTCAATTGGGGTCTGGCCCGAAGGCGAGCAGTTAGAGGGTCTCGCCCGAAGGGGCGCAGTTAGAGAAGGATGACGTCATGCGCGACTATCTGAAGTTCTACATCGACGGCCGCTGGGTCGACCCGGTGCGGCCGAATCCGTTCGACGTCGAGAACCCCGCCACCGAACAAGTCACCGGCAAGATTTCGCTCGGTTCGGCGGCCGACGTCGACCTGGCCGTCACGGCGGCGCGCCGGGCCTTCGCGAGCTGGTCACAGAGCAGCCGGGAACAGCGCCTGGAGCTGCTGCAGGCCATCCTCGCCGAATACCAGAACCGCGCCGGCGACCTCGCCGAAGCGGTGACCGAGGAGATGGGAGCCCCGCCGGCACTGGCCGCGGGGCCGCAGGTGCATCTCGGACTCGGCCACTTGGTGACCGCGATCGACGTGCTGAAGAACTTCGCGTTCGAGGAGCCGCACGGAGCGACGCTGGTGGTCAAGGAGCCCGTCGGCGTCTGCGGCTTGATCACGCCGTGGAACTGGCCGCTCAATCAGATCGCGGTCAAGGTGTACCCGGCGCTGGCGACCGGCTGCACGATGATCTTGAAGCCCTCCGAGGTTGCGCCGTACTCGGCCCAGGTCTTCACCGAGATTTTGGATGCGGCGGGCGTACCGGCCGGGGTATACAACCTGGTCAACGGCGACGGCACCGGCGTCGGCGTGGCGCTGGCGAGCCACCCCGACATCGACATGGTGTCGTTCACTGGTTCGACACGCGCCGGCGTGGAGGTCGCGACGAACGCCGCGCCGACCGTAAAGCGCGTGACGCAGGAGCTCGGCGGCAAGAACCCAAACATCGTGCTCGACGACGCGGACTTCGCGAAGAGCGTCGCTGCCGGCGTGGTCAACATGATGTTGAACAGTGGGCAGAGCTGCAACGCGCCGTCTCGGATGATTGTGCCGAAATCCCGCATGGACGAAGCCATGACGGTGGCGCGCGATACCGCCGAGCAGCTGGCAGTAGGCGATCCCAACAACAAACGTGCGCTCGGTCCGGTGGCCTCGAGGGCACAGTTCGACAAGGTGCAGCGCTTCATCCAGAAGGGCATCGACGAGGGTGCAGCCCTGGTGACCGGCGGGCCGGGGCGGCCGGAAGGACTGGACACCGGGTACTACGTCAAGCCCACCGTCTTTGCCGACGTCGCCAACGACATGACGATCGCGCGCGAGGAAATCTTCGGACCGGTGCTGTGCATCATCGGGTATGACGACATCGATCAGGCCGTCGAGATTGCCAATGACACCGAGTACGGTCTGGCCGGCTATGTCTCGGCGGCCGACATCGACAAGGCGCGCACCGTGGCCCGCAAGATCCGCGCGGGCTGGGTGACGATCAACCATGCTTTCGACGTGAATGCGCCATTCGGCGGCTACAAGAAGAGTGGCAACGGGCGCGAATGGAGCGAGTTCGGCTTCGATGAGTACCTGGAGGTCAAGAGCACGCTGGGCTATGCACCCGACAAGGCCGCGCGGTAGGGCGGGTTGGGTGTCAGCGCGACGGGTGTGCGCGAGGTGCGACTGATGCAGGGCCAGAAGTACACGTGCGGCATCGATTTCGATGGCGTGGACGCGATCGACATCCACACCCACGTCGAAATCGACAGCCACGGACACAAGGCGGCCGACGACGAGCTGAACGCCGCTACCGAGCGGTACTTCAAACTGGGTCCGGACCGTTTCCCGACCGTCGACGCGCTGGCTGAGCAGTATCGGCAAGCCAACACGGCGGCCGTCGTTTTCACGATCGACGCCGAATCGGCCTTCGGGTACCCGCCCAACTCGGTGGAGGACCTCGTCGAGGGTGCGGCACGCAACAACGACATCCTGATCCCGTTCGGCACCGTTGACCCGTGGACCGGCAAGCGGGCGGTGCGCCGGGTGCGCTCGCTGGTCGACGACTACGGCGTCAGGGGCTTCAAGTTCCACCCGAGCATTCAGGCGTTCGAGCCCAACGACCGCGGGTTCTATCCGATCTACCAGGCGATCGCCGACGCCGGTGTGCCCGCGCTGTTTCACACCGGGCAGACCGGCATGGGCGCGGGCCTGCCGGGCGGTTACGGGATCAAGTTGCGCTACTCCGATCCGATGCTGCTCGACGACGTCGCGGCCGACTTCCCCGAGTTGACGGTCGTGATGGCGCACCCCGCGGTGCCATGGGTCGACTCGCAGATCTCGATCGCCACGCACAAGGCCAACGTCTTCATCGACCTGTCCGGCTGGTCGCCCAAGTACTTCCCGCCGCAACTGGTGCGGGCCGCCAACCGCCAGCTGCGCACCAAGGTGTTGTTCGGAACCGACTTTCCATACATCCAGCTCGACCGGTGGCGCCGCGACTTCGACACCCTCGACATGGATCCGGGCGTGCTGCCGCTGATCCTGAAGGAGAACGCGCTGCGTGTCCTGGGGATCAAGGCCTAGCGCGAGCGCCTCCTTTGCCCGAATGCTGGGCGTTCGCAAGAGAATCCAGTGGACCTGCAGTGGGGTACTCACGCCATTCAGCGTTTCCTCAGCGGAGCTGTGTCATCGTCGGGTTGGAGCGGATCGGATGCATTCGCGTCAGCTCAACCGATCAAAGGCGAAGACAGTATCGAAAGGAGATGCCTCCGATGCGAATTGGAGTAATGAACATCACACCGATTGTGGCGGCGGGCGCCGCCGCGGCGGCTATCGTTGGCGCATCGACCGTGGCTGCGGAGGTCAACCAAGCGCCCCAGTCCTGCGTTCTCTCGGCCAATTCGACGAATTGCCAGACGGCGGGCGACGTTAGAACCAAGGGCTCCATTCCCGCCGTGCCGGCGAATTTCAGCGGGTACGTGCTGGGGCTGCAATTAAGTTCCTGACCGCAGCCGCCCACCGGCCGGTGTGGACGCGGTGCCTCTTCACGGACATCGCGTCACACCGCCGCACTCGCGCCGTTTGGTCGGTCGCCTGTCGGTGCTGAGCGACCATGGGGTCTTCCCAGTACGTTCGTGAGAGTCATGGTTGCTCTCCTTCTGGCGTTCACGGGATTTGCCATCCTCGACTCGTTGAATGTCTTGAACGTGGGAGTAACGACCGCGGTCGTATATGACAGCCGGTTGAGTCGCCGGTCGCCGCTTCCGGGTGGGCTAAGTTTTGTCGCCGGCGTTTTCGCGGTCACCACCACCTTCGGCGTCTGCACGATACTCGGGATCAAGGTCCTGGCCAGACTGGCCCACTTTGAAGTCACACCGACTATCCGCTACTGGGCGGAACTCGCAGTTGGGTTGGTGCTGATTGCCCTCGCATGTTTGCCGATGGCCGCCCAATCGGCGTCGCCGGCCTGGGCGGCAACGATAATGCGACGACGGCCGTGGCTGCTTGGGTTCGTCGGGATGGCGATAGGCCTGGGCCAGGCGCCCACAGCAGTCCCATACCTGACGGCGCTGGCTATGCTCTCCGCTCACAACCCGCTGCCGCGAGCATGGCCGCTAATCGTCATCGCCTACTGTGCAATTGCGCTGCTGCCGCCCCTGTTGGTACTGGCGCTAGCTACCAGGCAAACCACCCGAGCGCGCCGACTGCAGCGCAGCATCGTGCGAGTTCTCGCCCGCTTCGGTCCAACTACGGTGCGAACTCTGTTCCTGGTCATCGGACTCGTCCTGGTTGCCGACGCCTTCCTGCATCAGCGCGATCTCTTGTGACGTAGGCCGCCGTCTTGCGTCCGCCGAGTCGCGGTAGGGCCGGGGATCAGTTGTTCAGGACGACTAGGTAAGTTCGAAAGCTGGGTCGGGAGGTCGTGCGGGTCGACTAGGTGTTGAAATTCATGCGGCCGGTCAAGGCTGGGCATCGGCCACCACCCTTGTGGGGCGTATCGCCACACCCTTGTGGGGCGTAGCGCCGAAAACTGAGAGGAGGCCTTTAGAGATATGCCATTGCGTGAGTTCAGTTCGGTCAAGGAGGGCGACGGCGACTCCGTGACGGTGGCGTTGTCGGCGACGACGAACGGCAAGAAGATCTTCGGCCGCGGCGTCGCGACGGCCCCGCTGGCGTAGGCAGGTATCAGCCATGGCGCTCAAGACCGACATCCGCGGGATGGTCTGGACGTACCCGGACTGCTATGTCGCGGGTCGGGAACAAATCCGCCAGTACGCCAGGGCCGTCAAGGCCGAGGACCCGGCCAGCTATGACGAGGAAGCCGCCGCCGAACTGGGTCACCCCGCCATCGTCGCGCCGCTGACGTTCGGCAGCATCTTCGCCAAGCTGGTCCAGGCGGACTTCTTCCGCAACGTCGACGTCGGCATCGAGACCATGCAGATCGTGCAGGTCGACCAGCGGTTCGTCTACTACAAGCCGATCCGGGCCGGAGACCGGCTGCATGCCCGGATGGACATCCACTCGGTGGACGAGCGGTTCGGCGCCGACATCGTCGTCACCAAGAACACGTGCACCAACGATGAGGGCGAGGTCATCCTCGAGGCCTACACCACACTGATGGGCCAGCAGGGCGAGAACTCCACCCAGATTAAATGGGATAAGGCGTCCGGGCAGGTCATCAGGGTCGGCGACGGCTGACCGCGGATTGGTCACACTCGCACCTGTCCATTCGGATTGACCGAGCGGGCCGGCACGCAGCTAAGTGACCGTACCGCGGACTAGTCGCGCCCGCCCAAATTGCCGCTCAGGTATTGAGCGCGGCACGCGCGACGGGCTAACTTTCCGCTTGTTGTGCGCGGGATCGTACCTGCGGCCAGCAGTCGTACATCTGACACCGGCAATCCATGTTGGCGCGATACTGCCGCCCGGATTGCGTTCACCACCGGTTGCGGGTCGGCGCGCCCGGCACCTGCCGCCCGCTCGGCAACGACGACCAGCTTCTCGCTGCGGTCTGGGCTATTGGCTTCCGGCATCTCATTAGCGGGCACGGAGAACGCGGCGATGTAACCGGTTCGCAGTGCCGACGACGCTGCGGCGGCGGTTGCCTCGATGTCCTGCGGATAGTGGTTACGGCCATCGATGATGATCAAATCCTTGATGCGCCCCGTAATGAACAGCTCACCGTCGAGGTATACACCGAGATCACCCGTTCGCAGCCAAGTGCCCTCGATCGGCGCACCGTCGGCCCGGCTACCGGCCGGTAGGCGCGACTGCAGCTTGTTGCCGAATACTTGCCGCGTTTCCTCAGGGCGCGCCCAATAGCCGCGACCGATGTTGTCGCCATGCAACCAGATCTCGCCCACCTCGCCATCGGGCAATTCCACCTCGGTCTCCGGGTCCACGATGACGGCCCACTGACAGCGTGCGACCTGACCGCAGGAAACATGTGCGACGGCATTGGGCGCACCCGGCGGGACGCGGACTGCGTGTCCGGCGCCCAACTGCTCTCGGTCGAGGTAGACAGCGGTTGCCTCCGCAGTGGGGTCGATGGTCGAAACAAAGAGAGTCGCCTCGGCCATGCCGTAGGAAGGCTTGATCGCCGTTTTCGGCAGCCCATACGGCTCGAATGTCTGAGTGAATTTCGTGATCGATTCGATGTTGACGGGCTCGGAGCCGTTGATCAGGATGACATCACTCAAATCGATGTCGTCGGCTTCCGTGGGAAGACCGCGTTGCGTTACCAGTTCGAACGCGAAGTTAGGCGCCGGTGAGACAACGCGGCCGTGTCGCGACTCAGCTGACAATGCATGAATCCACCGTTGCGGTCGACGGACAAACGCCATTGGCGACATGAAGGTGAGGTGTCCGCCGTACAACGCGGGAAAACCGATCATCAAGAGGCCCATGTCATGGTAGAGCGGCAACCAGCTCACACCGGAGATGTCCGCGTCATCTAGACGGATCGACAGGATCATCTGAAGAAGGTTCGTGCCCGCAGCACGGTGGGTGATCTCCACACCCGTCGGGGTTCGCGTTGAGCCCGATGTGTACTGAAGGTAGGCGATGTCATCACTGCCGAGTTGGGTAGGCACGAAGGTGGCGCCCACCGAGTCAGGGACGCTGTCGATGGCAATCACCCGCGGTCTGCGTGTACGCGGAAGCATTCGCACACACGTTTGGACAGCTTCGCTGGCTGCGGCGGTGGTTAGGAAGACCGCTGGCTCCGCATCGTGGAGGACCGCATTGAGACGTTCGGCATGGCCCGGCAGCTCAGGCGCGAACAACGGCAGCGCAACGTTGCCGGCCATGATCGCGGCGAAGAAGCCGACCACATAGTCCAAACCCGACGGCGCCAGGACTGCGACGCGGTCGCCACGGGAAGTCACTTGTTGTAGGCGAGCAGCGATCGCTCGCGTTCTGGTGCCCAACTCGCTCCAGGTCAACTCGGCTCCTTGGCCCTGAGCGTGTTGGGTGTAGTCCAGGTAGCGATAGGCGACAGCACCGCCAAAATGCGCAACGCTGCGATCCAGAAACGTGATCAGGTTGATGTCCTCGGGCAGGACGATGCGGCCATTCGCGTCCAGGTAGTCTTCCGCCCTCGGCGGAGTTCCCAAACCCCCAACGTCACACACGGAAACTCCTGTCATGTGTGAAGAGTCTAAGAGATGACATGTCGTGTCCGCTCCGTCGACCCTCCGGCGCTAATCCTGGTGACCGCGGTTGGGGTGCAGGGTAGGTGTAATGGTTGGGTGCACGGTAGGTGTAACACACCGCGGTGCCGGCGTGGACAGGATCTGCCGGTCTCCGCCCTTGCCCACCGTCAGGCGAGCGAGTCAGGGTCTCATTGGCTAGGGTCACAGCGTTGGAGGTCGGACCGTCTTGTACGGTACTTGGCGTTCGAAACACCGTAGTCGCGGAGCTGTCGCATGACTGAATTGAAACCGTTCTATGAAGAGTCTCAATCGACCTACGACATTTCGGAGGATTTCTTCTCGTTATTCTTAGATCCCTCGATGACATACACCTGCGCATACTTCGAGCGAGACGACATGACCCTGGAAGAGGCGCAGATGGCCAAATTGGATCTGGCGCTGGACAAGCTGAACCTCGAGCCAGGGATGACACTGCTCGACATCGGCTGTGGCTGGGGTTCGGCGCTGGAAAGGGCGGTCGAGAAGTACGACGTCAATGTCATCGGCATCACGCTGAGCCGTAGTCACTATGAGTGCAGCAAGGCCAAGCTGGCCAACGTTTCGACGAAGCGCAATGTCGAGGCGCGGCTGCAAGGTTGGGAAGAGTTTGACGAGAAGGTCGATCGGATCATCACGATCGAGGCGTTCGACGCGTTCAAGAAGGCCCGTTATGCCGCGTTCTTCCAGCGTGCCTACGACCTGCTTCCCGACGACGGCCGGATGCTCTTGCACAGCATATTTACGTATACCCAACGGTATATGCACCGGCATGGCATTCAGCTGACAATGGGTGATCTCCGGTTCTTTCGATTTCTCCGCAAAGAGATTTTCCCGGGCGGCGAAATGCCGGGCAAAGAGGATATCGTCGACCGTTCGCAGGACGCGGGCTTCTCGGTCGAGAACATCCAATTGCTCCAGCCGCATTATGTGCGGACTTTGGACATGTGGGCAGCAAATTTAGCGGCCAATCGCGAACGCGCAATCGCGATCCAGTCTGAAGAGGCTTACGCCCGCTACATGCACTATCTGACCGGCTGCGCGAACCTCTTCCGCAAAGGAATCTCAAATGTCGGCCAATTCACCCTGGTTAAGTAGCGCCACATCGGGGAACTGCTAGCAGCAGGCCGACGATGGACGCGATGGTGGACCGGAAGGTTTACACGAGGTGCCCGGCCGGCTGCGGGGGGCTGTCTGCCAGGCTACGTTAGGCAAACCAGACGTGTAGCCGTCATAATGCGATTCGGCGAAGCGTCGGGGATGGTCCAAGCAGGGGAAGGGCTCTTATCGCAATGTCCAACAAGCAGCTGACGCCGCACTTCGAAGACGTGCAGCAGCACTACGACCTGTCCGATGACTTCTACCGGCTGTTCCTCGACCGCTCGCAGACCTACAGCTGCGCGTACTTCGAGCGTGCCGAGATGACGCTGGAAGAGGCCCAGCTGGCAAAGATCGACCTGGCGCTGGGCAAGCTCGGCTTGAAGCCCGGCATGACGCTACTGGACGTCGGCTGTGGCTGGGGCTCAACAATGATGCGCGCCATCGAAAAGTATGACGTCAATGTGATCGGTCTCACGCTCTCGAAGAATCAGTTCGCCCACGTGCAGAACATGCTCGATATGGTAAATAGCCCGCGGTCGCAGGTGCGGCTGCAGGGCTGGGAGCAGTTCGACGAACCCGTCGACCGGATCGTGTCGATCGGCGCGTTCGAGCACTTCGGCCATGAACGCTACGAAGAGTTCTTCAAGATGTGCTACAACGTGCTTCCCGACGACGGCGTTATGTTGCTGCACAGCATCGTTCGGGCCACCTTCAAGGAGCGCAAGCAACGGGGCGCGTTGTTGACGGCCGAAATCGTGCACTTTATCCAGTTCATCATGACCGAGATCTTCCCGGGCGGCTGGCTGCCCCCGACCCCGAGCGTGGAAGAGCACGCCACCGAGGCGGGGTTCAACGTGACCCGAATCCAATCACTGCAGCCTCATTATGCGAGGACCCTGGACGCCTGGGCGGCGGCATTGGAGGCCAACAAGGACGCGGCGATCGCAATCCAATCGCAAGAGGTTTACGACCGCTACATGAAGTATCTGACCGGCTGCGCCGACCTGTTCCGCAAGGGCTACACCGACGTCTGCCAGTTCACGCTGGAAAAGTAGCTTGACGGCAGAACTAGTTGCCCCAAATGGGCGTGACTAGGCATGAATTATTTGTGCAACATGTATTGGTCGACACCGAGTATTGGTCGACACCGACACCGACACCGACATCGCGGAAGCGGGCCGTTCATGGCCGCCGGGGCCGGCGTCGGCCGTTGAAACTGACGTTCTTAGGAGGATGCCTTTTCGCAGGTGAACTGGCAGACGTCGGTGTAGCCCTTGCGGAACAGGTCGGCGCAGCCGGTCAGATACTTCATGTACCGCTGGTAGACCTCTTCGGACGTAATCGCAATGGCCTCGTCCTTTTTTGACTCAAGATTCGCCGCCCACATGTCCAGCGTGCGGGCATAGTGCGGGCGCAGCCGCTGTTTCCGGGTCACGTTGAAGCCGGCGTTCGTGGCGGCGTCCTCCACCTGCGCGATCAACGGTATCCGGCCGCCTGGAAAGATCTCGGTGACGATGAACTTGAAGAACCGCAGCAGGGACATCGTTGTCGGCAGGCCGAGTTCCTCGACCTCGTCCTTACTCGTCGAGACGATCGTGTGCAGCAGCATCGCGCCGCCGTCGGGCATCAGGTCATAGGTCTTCTTGAAATAGAAGTCGTACTTTTCGAAGCCGAAGTGCTCGAACGCGCCGATCGACACGATGCGGTCCACCGGCTCGTCGAATTCCTCCCAGGGCTTCAGCAGCACACGCTTGCTGCGTGGACTGTCCGACTCGGCGAACAGCCGCTCGATGTGTGCCTTCTGGTTGTGCGACAGCGTCAGGCCGATGACATTGACGTCGTATTTCTCGACCGCCCGCATCATCGTTGAGCCCCACCCGCAGCCGATGTCGAGCAGTGTCATCCCGGGCTGCAGGCCCAACTTCCCAAGCGCCAGGTCGATCTTTGCGGTCTGCGCCTCCTGCAGCGTCATGTCGTCGCGCTCAAAGTAGGCGCAGCTGTAGGTCTGCGTCGGGTCCTGCCACAGCCGGAAGAATTCGTTCGACAGATCGTAGTGCGAACGGACTTCTTCCGGAGACGACCCGTCGTGACTGCGCAAAGGAGGTGTCATGGTCGTCGTTTCAACATCTGATTCAGCCACTGTCGATCCTGTTCCATGCTTTCGAGCTGCCGCGCCCAATGACACCACATCCCCACGAGACCGCAACATGGCGGGGGGCTAAGCAGCATCTGCCTCAGTATCTGCCGAACGCAAGCGAGACGTTGTGTCCGCCGAATCCAAACGAATTGTTAAGTGCGTATTTGTAATTGCCCGTCCGCGGCTCATCGGCGACCACGTCCAGATCGATCTCCGGATCGAGGTTGACCAGATTCAGGGTCGGCGGGATGACCCCGTCGCGCAGCGCCAGCACGGTCAGGATCGATTCGACCGCACCGACCGCGCCCACCGAATGGCCGAGGGCCGCCTTGGGTGCGTAGACCGCGGGCTGATGGCCACCCATCGCGTTGTTGATCGCTTTTCCTTCGGCCAGGTCCCCGACGCTGGTGCCGGTGGCATGCGCGTTGATGTGGTCGATATCGGTCGGAGTCAGGCCGGCGAGCTCGATCGCCCGCGTCATCGCGTATCCGGCCTGTTCACCGTTCGGATCGGGCGCCACGATGTGGTAGCCGTCCGAGGTGATGCTCGCGCCCATCAGCCGGCCGAGGATGTTGGCGCCGCGCGCCTTTGCATGCTGCTCTCTCTCGATCACCATGAGCGCGCCGGCCTCGCCGAACACGAAACCATTGCGGTCCTTATCGAACGGTCGGCAAGCACCGGCAGGGTCGTCGTTGGTGGTCGACAACACGATGCGCATGGCCGCGAATGCGGCAATGGGCACCGCCTCGATCCTGGTCTCGACGCCGCCGCAGATCGCGATGTCGGCCTCGCCCAGCACGATCTGGCGCCATGCCTGGGCGATGCCCTCGGCTCCGGACGCACACGCCGACACCGGTGTGATGACGCCGGCCTTGGCGTGGCGTTCCAGCCCAACGGCGGCGGCCGCGCCGTTGGGCATGTACTTCTGCACGCCGAGCGGATGCACCGCCTTGATGCCGCGCGCCCGCATGTCGTCGTAACCGAAGACCAGCTCCTCGGTGGAGCCCATCCCGGTGCCGATCGACACCATCAACCGCTTGGAATCCACCTCCGGCGAACCAGTGCTCTCCCACACGCGACGGCCCAGGATCGTGGACATCTTCTGCAGATAAGACAGCCGGCGCAGCTCCACGCGCGTCAGCTCATGATCGAACTCCTCGATGAGATGCCCACCGATGCGGACGGGAAGGTCGAACTCTTCGACGAACGGGTCATCGAGTTTGCGGATCCCGGACCGGCCGTCAAGCAGCTTCTTCCAGGTGGTGTCCGCATCGGTGGCAAGGGCCGTCGTCATCGCCACACCGGTGACGACGACGTCGGGAAAACCGTTGCCGGTAGCCAAACCAGTCATTGCGTTGCTGCTTTCCTGTCCCGGCGGGTTGCCGCCACCGCCGAATACCCCATTGGCCAACATGCGAGCGCTAAGGCACCATACTCAACCCGCCCAGATGTTACCCATTGAACTATCGCATGTGGGGGTGACCCCCGCTGGTCGGCACCCGACGGGTGTCCCCATGTCGCGCGAGCGCCGCCGTACACCCCGGAGTTTAGGGAGCATCGCGCATGTCGAAACTCAGCGCGCGGCGTCGCGCCAGGCGATCATATCCTTCAGCTCGCTGAAGTCGTAGCCGTCATTGGTCGGGTGGATCTCGGTGGTGAAGAGCGTCACGCCCTCGCCGACGAATGCGTCGGCATTCTTCCGCGCGGTCCAATGCACGGCCCGCTCGATCTGTTTTTCATCGCGACCGGCCGCCGCCACGAGGTCCTTCAGGATCGCGTTCTTGCGTTGGTACTCCGGCACGCTGGCAAACGTATGCCAGATGTCGGCGTGCTTCGCGACGATGGGCAGCGTGCGCTTGACTCCCATGCCGCCGATGAGGAGCGGAATCTTGCGCACCGGCGGTGGAACCAACTTGGCGAGCCGGTTCTCGACCCGGAGCAGATTTTGTTCGAACAAATCCATTCGCGACTTCACCGTGCCGAAGTCGTATCCGTAGGTGGTGTAGTCCTTCTCATACCAGCCCGAGCCGAGACCCAGGATCAGTCGCCCGCCGCTGATGTGGTCGACAGTGCGGGCCATGTCGGCCAGCAGGTCGGGATTGCGGTAACCGATGCCGGTCACCAGCAACCCGATCTCGGCCCGACTGGTGATCTCTGCCCACGCCGCCAGTGCGGTCCAGCCTTCGAAGTTGTTGACGTCGGGTTGCTCGGGCTCCAGCAGCGGCAGGCCGTCCTCCGAGGTCACCGTGAACGGCTTGTGGAAGTGGTCGTAGCCAAAGATGGCGTCGGCGCCAAGCTCCTCGGCCGTGAGCACGGCTTGGCGCCAGGTCTGGTAGTTCGGGGTGCCGCCCGGCCAGAGCTGCACGCCGACGCGGATCTGCTTGGTCATTGGTCTCTCCTGTCTGCTAGAGCGGATCACCACCAACACAACGCGCCGGCGATCGCCAATACGCTACGGCCGCCATTCGGTGCAGCGATAGCGGCCATAATCGCCGGCGATGAGTTTCGGCGAGGTCGGCGGTCAACACCGATGACCGACCACCGACCGACAAGGAGACGATCATGCCTACCCGCCAAGGAGCACCGCTGGGCGCCCCGACCTGGATTGACCTGTCCTCATCCGACACCGCCCACGCCCAGGCGTTCTACGGCACCGTGTTCGGCTGGACCTTCGAAGCCGCCGGTCCGGACTACGGCGGCTACATCAACGCCGCCACCAAAGACGGCCACCGCGTCGCCGGGCTGATGTACAACGACCCGCAGTGGAACGCGCCCGATGCCTGGACCACGTACTTCCACACCGCCGACATCAAGGCAACCGTCAAAGCCGCGACGGCCGCCGGCGCGACCAGCTGCGTGGAACCGATGGAGGTGAAGGACAAGGGCTGGATGGCGATGCTGACCGATCCGGCCGGGGCGGTGCTCGGGCTGTGGCAGCCGACCGGCCACGCCGGATTTGATGTCATCGGCGAGGCCGGCACGCCGGTCTGGCACGAGCTGACCACCCGTGATTTCGCCAAGGCCGTCGACTTCTACCGCGACGTGCTGGGCTGGCAGACCGAGTACGAGTCCGACACCGACGAGTTCCGTTACCTGACCGGGAATTTCGACGGCGAGCAGCTGCTCGGGGTGATGGACGGCGCCAGCTTCCTGCCCGACGGTGTGCCGTCGCACTGGCTGTTCTATCTGGGCTGCGAAGACGTCGACAAGACCCTTGAGCTGGTCAGCCAGAACGGCGGAAGGGTGCTCAAGCCGGCCAACGACACGCCGTACGGGCGGCTGGCGCAGGTCGCCGATCCGACCGGCGCGGTGTTCAACCTGTCTTCGCTGCGCGGGTGATTCCGGCACCGGACTGCTGGGCAGGCTGGCCCTTGCGCAGCATGTCCAGCAGTTCGCGGTAGGGGCCGACAAGATACGCGGTGTCGCCGGCGGCCAACCTGGCGTCGCGGCGTGGATGCAGTTTGACGGGCGCGTCATCGCGGGTGATCGCGAACACCCGCGTTTTCGTGGACATTTCGAACATGCGGATGCCGTCGAGTTCGCTTCCAGGTTCTACCCTTACCGCGCCGACCATAAATGAGCGCTGCCCGACCGAGAACGTGGCCAACACCTGCAGCCCCATCGCCGCTCCAATGAACCACGGCGTGGCCAGGTCCACCGTGGAGCGAACGTGATCGAACCGGAACCTCTGCGCCACGGCGGCGCCAAGCACCCGGTCGTACACCCGCAACACGATCGGTACGTCGGGTCGGTTGACCTCCGGCATTACCCGCGGGCCGAACATCTCGGCCAGCACGATTCCGGTCTCGATGTTGACCATGTCGTCCTGGGTCAACACGGCCACGGCCCGGGCGGCCTCGACGCGGGCCGATTCCAGGGTCTGGCGCAGCGTCGCGTCGCCGAAGATGACGGGCACGTCGAGGTCGTCGGCCGTGGACAGGAAGCGGTTGTTGTCGTCGCGTTCGATGACCGCGACGTCGTGTCCCGCGGCGTATAAATCGCCGACCACGCGAATACCGAAGGAACCGAGCCCGACGACCACGATGTGATTCCGCAGATGCCGCACTTTCCGGCGCCCGGCGGAATGCCCGAACCGCCGTGACAACAGCAGGTCGGCAATGAAGGCGACCAAGATCGCGGTCGTCGTGACGCCGGCGAACATCAGCCCGATGCCCCAGAGTCGGAGCCAGGTCGGCTGGTGCATGAAGCTGAAGTCACCGTACCCGACGGTCGCGATCGTCTCGGTGCTGAAATACAGCGCGTCGATCCAACTCATCCCGGGCGGATGCCGATATGCGAAGCGCAGCAAGATCGTTGAGCCGATCAACAGCGTCATCGACACCGCTAATGCTCGGTAGAACATGGGGTTGATGTCGTCGCGGACGGTGCGCAAGGCGTCGAGCACACGCCGCAGCAGCGGCCGGTGCACCCGCTTTGCGTCCTTGGGTTTCGGTACCTTCATCCCGCGGGCGGCGAGCTCGTCGGCCGTGCCGATCATCGCGGTCCAGTCCCCGGTGCGCACCGGGAGATCACGGCCGGGGCATGCGACAACCTCGCCCGGTGAGGGCGAGTTCTCGCCGTGGATGACCGCGACCGGAGCCAGGTCGCCGTAGATCTCCCGCAGAGTGCCGTCACGCGGTGCGTCCGTACCGGAAACGACGAACCTGATGCCAGCCGCCTCGAAAGGGTGCGAGGTGTGCCCCAGGCACGCCTCGACCACCGACGGTGCCGCCAGGTCGGCGACGTCCAGGATCGCTCCCGGTCCGTTGTCCGCGGCGACCGCGCCGCGCAGCACGCCGTTGGCCAGCCGCGCCACCACCCGCACTTTCGGGTTGGCTTCCCTTGCCAGCAGCGCGATTTCGAGGTTGACCGCATCGTCGTCGCCGACGCAGATGACGGCGGCCGCATGCTCGATCGAGGCGTTGGACAGCTGCGCGGCCGCGGCGATCTTCACCACGCTGACACCTGCGCTGTTGAGCTCATCGACGATCGTCATCGCCAACGCATCGTCACCGCTCACGATGATGTGGCCGTGCATGCTGAGAACGCTACTCAGGAAACCCGAATTGCGATCGAATCCTGTACGACTTCGACAGGGTAGGTGCGGACTTTGCCGATGCCGCCGCTGGTGCAGGTGCCGTCGGCCAACCGGAACGCGTAGGCGTGCAGCGGGCAAATCACCACCGACGCGTCGACCTGGCCGTCGGCCAGCGGCCCGCCGCGATGCGGGCACACCGCGTCCAGCGCTCGCAGCGAACCGTCGGCCAGCAGAAACACCGCGATCTGCCGACCGTGGACGACGTATGTGCGGCCCTCGCCGGGGGTGAGGTCGCTGACCTGGCCGACGACATACACCGTGGGCGCGGTCACCGGGGTCCCGTGCTCTTCGCGCGAGCGCTCATCGCGCGGGAACCCTTGGCAACGGCAGCAGGGGTAGCGACGGCGCGAACTGGGCCCGCGACTTCGGCGCGGTCCGCTCTTGCCACGGGTCGCGGTAGCCGGCCACCGCGGCCTCGATGCGCTCCTCCAGTCCGGTGCAGATGCCGTGGGACTCGTCGACGAGGAGTCGGCGCAACTCCTCGATGCCGATCCGTGGCACAAAGGCGTAGGTGCGCTCGAGCCACTTGGCGTTCTCGCGGTAGTACTGGATGAACCGGCCGGCGAGCCGCAGTACCTCGTCGTGCGAGTCAACGGTGGCCAGCAGGTCGCCCTTGCGGATGTGCGCGCCCGCGGCGCCGCCGACGTAGATCTCCCAGCGGCCGTCGCCGATCGCGACCACGCCGAGGTCCTTGCACAGCGCCTCCGAGCAGTTGCGCGGGCAGCCGGCGACGGCGAGCTTCAGCTTGGCGGGTGACTCAAGGCCCTGGAAGCGGTCCTCCATCGCGATGCCCAACGCCGTGGAGTCGCCGAGCCCGAAGCGGCAGAACTCGCTGCCGACACAGGTTTTCACGGTCCGGAAGCTCTTGCCGTAGGCATAGCCCGACGGCATGTCAAGGTCCCCCCACACGTTGGGCAGGTCTTCCTTGCGCACGCCCAGCAGGTCGATGCGCTGGCCGCCGGTGACCTTGACCATCGGAATGTTGTATTTCTCTGCAACGTCGGCGATCCGGCGCAGCTGCGCGGGCGACGTGACTCCGCCTTTGATCTGCGGCACCACCGAGAACGTGCCGTCCTTCTGGATATTGGCGTGCACGCGGTCGTTTATGAACAGCGCGCCGGGTTCATCGACCCAGTCCGGACCCCACACCACCCGTAGCAGCGAGGCCAGCGGCATCTTGGCGGTGGCGTCCTCGCCGTTGGGTGCCAGCGCGGCGAAAACCTCCGACACCGAACGCAGTCCGCTCTTGCAGATCTCGGCGATCAGCTCGGGCTTGGTCATCGGGATGCACGGGACGTACCAGTTCGCCGCCGGGTCCTCGGTGAGCGCGCCGCCCGTGGCGCACCCGACGATGTCGGCCACCAAGCCCTTGCAGGAACCGCAACCCTTGCCGGCCCTTGTTGTCCCGACCACTTCCGAGACGGTGCCGGCGCCGCCTTTGACGCACGCGAGGATATCGCCCTTGGTCACGCCGTTGCAGTTACAGACCTGAGCGTCGTCGGCGAGCTCGGCGGCTCCCGTCGAGGTGCTGGGTGTTCCGAGGTCGAACAGCATGCTGATGCGCTCCTCGGGCAGCGGAACCCTGTCGTCAAACGCCTGCGACAGGAAACCGACCTTGCTGACGTCGCCGAGCAGCATCGCGCCGATCAGCTTGTTATCGCGGACCACGACCGATTTGTAGACACCGGACCGGGGTTCGTAAAACTGGACGAACTCGTCGTTGTCGCGTTCCGGGCCCTTGACACCCATCGCCGCGACGTCAATGCCGGCGACCTTGAGCTTGGTGGTCAGCCGTGAACCGTGGTACGCGGCACGGCGATTCGCGCCGGTGATCACGTCGGCCAGTACCGCCGACTGCTCCCAGAGCGGTGCCACCAGACCGTAGGTTTCCCCGCGGTGCTGGCAACATTCGCCGACGGCGTAGATGGAACTCTCGTCCTCACAACGCATTTGGTCGTCGACGACGATGCCGCGTTCGACGACCAGGCCCGCGCTGCGGGCCAGTTCGACATTGGGCCGGATGCCGGCGGTGACGACAATCATGTCGGCCGGCAGCGTTGACCCGTCGTCGAATCCGATCCCCGTCACATTGCCCTCGTCGCTGCCCTCTTTGCCGCGCAGCACAATGGTGGTGCGTTTCGACGTGTAGACGCGGACGCCGAGCGCCTCGATCTTGGCGCGCAGGATCCGGCCGCCGCGCTCGTCGAGCTGCTGGTTCATCAGGTGGCCGGGGGAGTGCACGACGTCGACGTCGACGCCTTGCGTCCGCAGTCCGTATGCCGCCTCCAGGCCGAGCAGCCCGCCTCCGACGACGACGGCCTTGACGCCGTCACGGGATCGCGCCATCTGCAGCATGCCGTTGGTGTCTTCGATCGTGCGGAAGCCGAACACGCCGCGGCCCAGCTTGCCGTCGGGGTCGCGAAGGCCATCCATGTTCGGGAAGAACGAGTTGCTGCCGGTGGCGATGATCACGATGTCGTAGCTCAGCCCGCGGCCGCCTTCGCAGGTGATCGTCTTCGCGAAGCGGTCCAGCTTGACCGCGCGGTCGCCGGCGTAGAGCGTCACACCGTTTTCGCTGTACCAGCTCATCGGGTTGAGCATCAGGTCGTCGTCATCGACGGCTGCCTGCCCGGCGAGCACATGCGACAGCATGATCCGGTTGTAGTTGCCGTACGGCTCGTCGCCAATCATCGTGATGTCGAACTGTTCTCGACCGCCGCGGGCCGTCAACCGCTGCAGGACTTCTTCCACCGTGCGCGCGCCGGCCATGCCGTTGCCGATTACGACAAGCTTCTGCACCGCGTCAGACCTCCATCAGGCCGAAGTCGATGACGACGTCGCCGGTGACGCCGGCCGGCGCGGCAATCGTCAGCTCCAGTCGGGTGTCCGGGTCGACGTCCTCGACCACGCGCAGTGGCACGTTGATCGACCCGCGGGCGCCTATCGGGAACAATCGCATCCGCTCGCCGTCGCGCAACAGCGTTACGAGGATCAGCTCGTCGCTCGAATTGCCGGCACGCAGGTACAGCGGTTGCGCGATCACGCCGGACGGCACGACGTAAACCAGCGACTCGTCGATCAGCTCGGGCTTCTCAAGACCGCTGCCGCTGAACGCATAAACGCCTTGCAAGAATTGTGGTGAGCTGGCCATGACTGCCAGCGTCGGCGGAACCGGTGACGCGACCACTACAGATGTGTTATCGGCGTATCAGCAAGACCTCTCAGTTCCGGCTGCAGCGCCGCGGGGAAGGATGGAGGAATGGTCGGCCCCCGGAGGTACGTGAAGGCCTGCATCAACGGTGTGCGCACGCCCGATCAGCACACCGGACTGCCGGTCACGCCCGAGCAGCTGGCCGCGGCGGCCGTGGCGGCGCACCAGGCCGGCGCCAAGGCGGTGCATCTGCACCCGAAGACCAAATACGGGGTCGACTCGCTGGAGCCGGACATCGTCGGCGCGGCCGTGTCGGCGGTGCGGCACGCCGCGCCGGGCCTGCCGCTGGGGTTGACGACGGGTTTCTGGGCGCTGCCCGACGAACGCGCGCGTTTGGCGACCGTGAAGTCGTGGGAGGTGCTGCCCGATTTCGCGTCGGTCAACTGGCACGAGCCGGGCGCCGAAGAGTTGGCGGATTTGTTGTTGAGCCGCGGCATCGGCGTGGAAGTCGGCATATTTCATGCCGAGGCGGCCGCCTCGTGGGCGGGCTCGGAGCTGGCGCGGCATTGCATGCGCGTGATGATCGAGCTGCCGGCCGACGGCGACACCGACACCGCCGACGCGCTGCTTGACAAGGTCAAGGCGGCCGGTTCGACCGCACCGGTGCTGCTGCACGGCGTGGACGACAGTTGCTGGCCGCTGCTCGAACACGCCGGCCGGCGAGGCTTGCAGGCCCGCATCGGCCTGGAGGACACGCTGCGGCTGCCCGACGGGTCGACGGCGCCCGACAACGCGGCGCTGGTCTCGGCGGCCATGCGGCTGCTGAGCAAGTAAGCCGAGACACATAAACGGCAGCAACGACGGTGCAGCCCTTTACGTCTGGCGCGGAGCTAGTGCGTAGTGAGTGCAAAATCGGCGTAGTCGAAACCGGGCACCACGACGCAGCTGACCAGGCCCGGCTCGTCGTCGCGCGGACGTGCGCGCTGCCAGTAACGGGGCGGCACCACCACCTCGGGTTCCTGGCCGGCGAGAATATCGGCGCCCAGCACACGCGTTGTGGCCGTGGACTGTTCGCGGCCGATCTCCACCAGCATCGGGCTGCCGCGATGGTAGAACCACAGCTCTGCGCTGCGCACGGTGTGCCAAGCGGACTGCTGGCCCGGCATCAACAGGAACAGGATCGCGGTGCCGGCGCTGCGCGGCCCGGAATAGTCCGGCGGCAGCGCCGACTGGCTGATCGTCAGCTCGCTGCGCCACATCTCCCGGAACCAGCCGCCCTCGGGGTGAGGGGATAGATCCAGCCGCTGAGCCCAGTCCGGGAGCTCCGTCATCGCAACACCACCCTCGCTCTTTCGTGGAAGTCCAGCGTAGAGCCGATCGGGTCGGAAACCCTCGGAAAACCCGTAGCCCTCGCACGCTAATGTGCCAGACATGATCCGCCCGCGACCCGGCTGGCTGGTCACGCTGTTCGCCGCGGTGATCGTGCTCAGCGGCTGGCTGCCCTGGCTGGCGACGACGGCGAACGGCGGCGGCCACGCCAGCGCGATCGGCGGCACGTTCGGCAGCATCGTGATCCCGGCACGGTTTGGGGCGGGGCAGCTGATCGTGCTGCTGGCCTCGACACTGGCGGTGGCCGGCGCCATGACCGCGCGCGGATTGTCGCCGCGGTTGTCAGCCCTTGCGGCGCTGGTGGTTTCGCTCTTGATCGGCCTGCTGACCGTGTCCTACTACCGCTTGAACGTCCATCCCCCGGTGGCAGCGGCGTACGGCCTCTACATCGGCGCCGCTGGGGCGGTCGGCGCGGTGGTGTGCTCGGTGTGGGCGGTGGCCTCCGCCTACACGGCGCCGCGGGTCGTCGCGCGGGCGGCGCGGTGAGCCGATTCGTCGAGCCGGTGGTGCTGACCGGCCCGCGGTGGGTGCGGCTCGAGGACTGCCGCTGATGCCTCGGCTTCGCAACCTGCTATCGGAACCCGCCGCGCTGTGTGCGGGCTTCGCCGTGTTCGCCGCGGTGACCTGCGTGACAGGCATGCCCGCCCAACGCACCTGGGCATACTGGGCGGTCGGCGCGTACATCGTCGGCGGCCTCGGCCTGGCGTTACTGCCGCGGGCGAGATGGCTGTGGGTGTCCGCGGTGACGCTCGTTGCGCTATTCGCCCCGTTGTTTCAGCTTGCGTTGCAATGGCAAGGCCAGAACGAAATTTGGATGGTGCAGCACGCCGCCGAACGCCTGGTGGGACCGGAATCGTTGTATCCCACCGACGACGGCGCGCTGGGCGACATGAACCACTACTTCCCTTATCTTCCGGCGATGGCGCTACTGGGCATGCCGGCCCGGCTGGCCCGGGGTCTGGAGTCGGCGCAGGTGATGACCGACGTGCGCTGGACGTTCGCCGCGGCATATCTCGTGTTTGCGTCGCTCACGATCAGCGGTCTGCGCGGTGACAGCGTTCGGGCGTGGCTGTGGTTTGTGGCCTCACCGGTCGCCGCGCTGCCGTTGGCGACCGGCGGCGACGATCTGCCGGTGATCGGGTTGTTATTGGCGGCACTCACGCTGTCGCGCGGGGACCGGACCGGGCTCGCCGGGGGGGTAACGGGCTTGGCCTGTGCGGCGAAGCTGACGGCGTGGCCGGTGGCGCTGGCTCTCGGCGTGATGACGCTCATTCGGCACGGCCATGCCGAGGCGCGGCGGTTCGGGTTGGCCTGCGTGGCGGCGACGGCGGCGTTCGTCGTGCCGGTCCTGATCACCCAGCCCCGCGGGCTGTATGTGCACGAGTTCGCGTTCCCGGCGGGTCTTGCCCGAGTGCGCAGCCCGGCGGCCAGCCCGCTGCCGGGTCACGTGCTCGCCGACTCGTTGGCAGACGGGCGGTGGATCGCGCTGGGCCTGCTGGGTCTGTGCGGGTCGGGTCTGTTGTGGTGGCTGGTGTGGCGTCCGCCCCGCGACGAGGCCGCGGTGGCGTGGTATTCGGCGGCCGCCGTGATCGCCGCGACGCTGTTCCTGCCTGCCAGCCGCATCGGCTACGTCGTATATCCAGTCATGCTGGTGCTGTTTGCGATTCACGTCCGAACCAGGGCCGGCGACGAAGCGCCGAGCGTCGAAGCGTCAGCAGCCGAGGTCACGACTCGGTGAACCTGGCCAACGCGGCGCGCACCGCGGCATTGCGCTTGCCCGCCTTCAGCTCGAGAAGGGCCGCTTCGGCCGTCATCGCCACCCACAATTGAGCGCATTCATACGGCCGAGGCCACTTCATCGCCTTGAAATCGGCTTGAACGATCGCGGCGCTGCCGGCGTTTCGGGTGCCGATCTCTTCGGCGATGAGCGGATCCGCGCGCGCCTCTAGCAGCAGCGCGCGCACGCCACGGTCGCGCAGGCAACCGTCCAAGTAAGTATTGGCGGCGACGACCAGTCGCCGGCGGCCCGGTTCAAGCTCCGCTGTCGCCTTGCGGATCTCGGTCAGCAGCCGATCGTGGAACTCACGATGGAGGGCCAACACATAGCTGGCCCGGTCGCCGAAGTGGTGAAAAAACGTGCCCTTGGAAACCTGGGCTTCCTCGACGAGGAGATTGATAGACAGACCGCTCAATCCCGTGCGCTCGGCCAATCGCAGGCCCGCGTCGATCAGCGACGTCCGGGTCCGCGCGGCGGCGGCTTGACGGGTGGTCATGTGCTAGCAGCCTAGGCGGCATTGCCCTCGGCGGGCCGCAAACGCTAAAGTTGACCGACCGGCCGGTCAACAAGAGGAGCCGAGATGCCTACACTGCAGGCGCGTACCGGCAAGGTGGCATACAGCGACACCGGTAGCGGACGCCCCATCGTGTTGTTGCATGCGACGTTGCACGA
Organism: Mycobacterium sp.; assembly: GCF_035640695.1. Lineage (GTDB taxonomy): Bacteria > Actinomycetota > Actinomycetes > Mycobacteriales > Mycobacteriaceae > Mycobacterium. The sequence continues at coordinate 13,383 of NZ_DASQVQ010000002.1, read as the reverse complement.
CCGCCATGATTTCGACGCGATCAGCGACGCGTTGTCCCGCCACCATCGGGTCATCGCAGTGGATTGGCCCGGACATGGCGAATCGGACCGCGCCGACGGCATCACCGGCCCGCTGCTGGCCGACGTCTTGGAAGACATCGTCGACGCACTGAGATTGGAAAGCATTGTCCTGATCGGAAATTCCGTCGGAGGATCGGCGGCGGCGCGGCTGGCGATCAGCCGACCACAGACCGTGGCCGGACTGGTGCTTGTGAACACCGGCGGCTTCGTCCCGAATAACGCATTCACAATGCTCTTCTGCCGGCTGATGGGCACACCAGCGATCGCCCGCCGGTTGCTGCCCCGGCTGGTACCGCTCTATATGAGGGCGCAGACGGCGGCGGATGAGCGAATCGTCGAAAAGGCGGTGGCCCGCGCCCGCACAGCCGACGGGGCGGCGACGGCCGCGTCGCTGTGGCGCAGCTTCGCCAGCCCGGAATACGACCTGCGCGCCCGCGCACCTGCACTTCGCGCGCCCACACTCGTCGTCTGGGGCGTGCGCGACCCCACGTTGTCCGTGCGAATCGGACGGGCCACGCACGCCGGGATCGAACATTCCGAATTCGTCGCGTTGCAAACGGGTCACGTTGTGTTCTCATCGGACCCCGAGGGCTTCCTCCGGGTGGTCGAGCCGTTCCTGCGGCAAATCGACGCCGATGGGCACGTGGAAACGGCGTCCGAACCCGGGTGAATACTGCTCGGTGTGGACGCGGCAGCCAATCGTCCCGCCAGCATCCAGCGCCGGGTGATGGCGGTCGCGATCCTGGCGTCCTTCGTGGCATTCCTCGACGGCTCCGTGGTCAACTTGGCGTTGCCCGCAATGGCCAGGGACCTCGGTGGCGGCCTCCCGTTCCAGCAATGGGTCGTCGACTCCTACCTACTCACCCTGGGCGCGCTGATTCTTCTCGCCGGCTCGATCTCCGACGTTTTCGGCAGGGTGCCGGTTCTGCGGTTCGGGTTGATCGCGTTCGGGGCGGGTTCGGTGCTCGCCGCCGTCGCCCCGTCCAGCATTGTGCTCGTCGCTGCCCGGGCCATCCAGGGCCTTGGCGCCGCGTTCCTGGTGCCAAGCTCGCTGGCGCTGATCAACTCGACATTCGACAGCGAGGACCAGCCGAAGGCCATCGGAACGTGGACGGCCTGGACCGGCACCGCGTTCGTGCTCGGGCCGTTGCTCGGCGGCTTGGCGGTCGACCTGCTCCATTGGCGATGGATCTTCGTCCTGTCCGCGGTTCCCGTGCTCATTACGTATCCGCTGACAGTCGGGCTCAGTCGCGGTGGCGAACCCGCCGGGCGCCGAGACCCGATCGACGTGCTGGGCGCGGTGTTGGCGGCGGTCGGGTTGGCCGCCACCGTGTTCGCGCTGATCGAAGTTCAGCGGCTGGGGTTGAGGCATCCCGCGGTCGCGGGCGGGCTGGTGATCGGTCTGGTCAGCCTCGCGGCGTTCGTGTGGTGGCAGTTGCACGCGCCTCATCCGATGGTGCAGATGAGCCTATTCGGTGTGCGCAACTTCGGAATCGGGAATCTTGCAACAGTTTTCATCTATGCGGGTGTGTCGATTGGGACGCTGATCATTTCGCTGTTCACTCAGGAGGTGGCAGGGTTTTCGGCCACCGAGGCGGGTCTGGCCACGCTGCCATTGCCGGTGTTGTCGTTCCTGCTGGCCCGCCGCTTCGGTGCTTTGTCGGCACGTTTCGGTCCGCGCGCGTTCATGGCGGCTGGACCCGTACTCGCAGGCATCGGATTCCTCTTGATGCATCCTGTCGAGGGCAAGTTCAACTTCTGGCTGCAACTGTTTCCTGGGCTGATCGTGTTCGGGCTGGGCCTGGCGGTGACTGTGACGCCGCTGACGTCGGCCGTGCTGTCCGCCGTCGACGCGACGCACAGCGGCATCGCATCCGCGATCAATAACGCGGTGTCAAGACTCGCCGGGCTGATCGCGGTCGCCTTCGCCGGCGTGATCGCCGGCGGCGCGCTCGACTACGGCAGCTTTCTGCGATTGGCCGCCGTCACCGCGGCGGCGTTCCTGCTTGGCGGCATCGTCTCGGCGTTGGGTATCCGAAACCCCGCGCAGGCGCCCGAGCCGGTGCGGCCCGAGGACATGGCATGCTGCAACGATCGTGTTACCGCGCCGCCGCAGCTTCCGAGCCGGGCGCGCGCGTAAAGGAGGGTAGATGTCCCAGCCGCCGGATCGTGACCTGGCGATCAGAATGGCCGAGCTTGCGCGTGAGGTCGCGGTGCCGAGCACTGTCGAAGAGGTGTTGCAGCAAGTGACGGCGACGGCGCTGGAGCTGGTTCCCGGCGCCGACGCCGCCGGGGTGCTGCTGATCAGAAACGGCGGAAAGTTCGAGTCTCACGCCGTCACATCGGATCTACCGCACCAGCTCGATGTGCTACAGGAGAAGTTTCAGGAAGGACCATGTTTCGAGGCGGCCGTCGACGAGTTGATAGTTCGCACAGATGATTTCCGCACGGAGTCGCGGTGGCCGCGATACTCCCGAACCGTCGCAGAGATGGGTGTGCTGAGCGGACTGTCGTTCAAGTTGTACACCAGCGGCAGCACGGCAGGCGCGCTGAATCTCTTCGCCTTCGAGCCCAACGCCTTCAATGCGGAAGCCGAGGCCATGGGCTCCATTCTCGCAGCGCACGCCGCCGCCGCCATCCTGGCCAGCCGCCGGGGCGAACAACTGGAATCCGCTCTCACCACAAGGGATTTGATCGGTCAGGCCAAGGGAATCATTATGGAGCGGTTCCACGTCGACGCGGTGCGCGCGTTCGAACTTCTTCGCGAGCTGTCGCAGACCAGCAATGTCAAGCTGGTGGACATCGCCAAACGGATCGTGGATACCAGTCAAGAGGCGACCTGAACGCTCGTTACCGGTTTACCGGCGCCACAGCAGGTATGCGGCGCCACCGCCGTCGCCCGGCGTTCATCATTAGCGGGGGGTGAGTGACGGGTCGACGTTTCGGTTAATTCGAATGGGTGGGAGCCGTGATCCGATCAACGTGTAAAGAAACAGAAAGCGAAGGAGCAAGCGATGCCTGGACCCGATGTTGCGGCGAACAACGCCCTCGATGGTGTATTCGAGAACGGGCAACCTCGCCCCTGGGCATGGGTCGACGTTCGCAACGATTACACGCTCGGCCACAATCAGCTCCACCGCAATGAGCGCGGCGAGCAGGACCGCGGCCCATGGCGTCACACGATGCCCGATGGAACGCAACATCCCGGCACACCATCGCACCTGGATCACGGCGTCGGCGCGGCCGAGGCCGTCGCGTTTCGCTACGTCGGCAGCGACGGAGTGCGCGTCGACCTGCCCGACATTCTGATCCTGCTCTATGAGGACTTGCTCGAACGCCGCGGCCCCAACGGGATGGCGAATCTGCGCCAGCTTGCTTCGGAACTGCGTGAGCTTCCTTGGAATAGGCAGCAGTAGTGGCGACCTGGGCCGACTTCAATGCTGCGCAGGATGGCGTGTTCCATGTTCGGCACGCAATCCTGACATTCAGTGGCACATGGGCCGCGCCTGGCACGGGCTACTGCTCATGGGTGGCGCAGGCCGCAAACCAGGATCTGGTCTTCGAAGTGCCGGTCATTGCCCCGTGGACATTCGGTTTCGTCCAAGGGGCCGTTGACGCTCCCAGCTACCGGCAGTCGGTGCGTATCGGGGTCGAGTGGGCGGTCAATTGGATCGAAGACCATCCGGGGCAGACGTTCATGCTCGGCGGCTACAGCCAGGGCGCAGAGGCGGCGTCGCGAGTGTTCCAAGAGCTCCAGCCCGGCGGCCGACTGGCTGATCGCCGTGGCGACTTCGTGGCCGGCTACGCGTTCGGGAACCCGATGCGCCAGGCGGCCCACACGTTTCCCGGTGGTGTCGATCCCGGCGGTGCCGGCATCGCCACGGTGCAGCTGCAAGACACCCCAGTCGAGTGGCATGACCATGCGAACCCGGGCGACATGTACACCACCACACCGTTCGGCCAGACCGGCACGATCATGCGCGACGTCTACGAGGGGCTGATCGACATTCAGCTCAATGACCCAGTGGGGTTCTCGGCGGCTGAGGTCCGCGCGCTGTTGTCGTTGATGAGGGACGCGGGCGGGTCGCTGCCGCCGAGCATGCTCAGTCAGCTCGGCGGCGCCGGACCGTTAATCGGCGCTTTCGGCGGTCTCGGCGGCTTCTTCGGAGGCGAGGGCGGAGCACAGACGCCGGGCGCGGTCGCGGCAATCCAAGCGGCGATCATCGGTCTGCGGTTCATCAGCACGAATCCGCCGACCGCTCCGCACATCACCTACGAGTTCACCGAGGCCGCGCCGGGGATTACGCACATCGGGCACGCCGTGAACCACGTCAATCAACGAGCGGCGCTGGTGGCTGCCCGCGCAGCCGCATAGGCGGCCGTCACAATGCCCGCACGTCCGGATATTTTGCGATTGCAGCGTCAATGGTGCGGTATTGGCGCACGCAGCGAAGGCATATATGGGCATATATCCCTCAGCACCGAATTGCTTGAGATAACGAACTTCCTTCCTGCCGTCTGCCAACGGGACACTTCTCGGTTGTACGGCATTAACCCGACAGATGTGCCGAATCATCGCAGGCGAATTGGAACAAGGAACTCACAGTTTTCTCACAGTATTTCGGTTTTGTCGCCTCAACGCCCGTGCTGGACTGGTAGCCATGATCATCGCAACATTCAACGTGGAGAATTTGTTTGCGCGCGCAAAGGCCCTCAAACCATCCATGGACGCCGACACCACATCGAAGACGTTGGCTGCCCATGCCGAGATCAACGATCTATTCAACAAGCCAACCTACGACGAGACGACCAAGCAACGGATCCTCGAGTTGCTCGATCAATTGGGTCTGCTAGAGAGCGACGAGTCGGACTTGGTCAGGCTGCGGATAATCCGCGGCAAGCTGCTGACCCGGCACAAGGATAAGACCGTCGACATTGTCGCCTCGGGCCGTGCGGACTGGATCGGGTTTGTCGAACTGCGCACCGAGGCTGTTGACGACCTTGCGATGGACCACACTGCCATGGTGATGCGCGATTTAAAGGCCGACGTGCTGGGTGTGGTGGAAGCGGAAAGTCGTCCAACATTGGAAATGTTCTCGACCGCGGTGTTGGATGCTGTCCCCGGCGGGAAGCCCTACGAGCGCTGCATGTTGGTCGAAGGCAACGACGATCGTGGTATAGATGTCGGGCTCTTGTGGCGAGAATCCTTTGAGCTCAAAGATATCCGGACACACGTCTTCGATCGTGACAGCAACGGTGAGATCTTTTCGCGCGACTGCTGCGAATACCACTTGCAAGCGCCGAGTGGGTCAACGTTGCTCGTCCTGATGAACCACTTCAAGTCCAAGGGCTATTCAACACCGGCCGATCCAGGGGGCGGGAAGAAACGCACCCGGCAAGCCAAACGGGTTGCCGACATCTACCACTCACTCATCGACGAGGGCTTCGACCAGATCGCCGTCCTGGGCGACCTAAACGACACGCCCGACAGCAAGCCACTCAACTCACTGGTAGCGAAAACCGATCTGCAAGACATCAGCACCCATCAGGACTTCGACTGGCAGGGACGCCACGGTACCTACGGCGGCTCAAACACTGACAAAATTGACTACGTCCTACTGTCGCCGGCCCTGTTCCGCCGGGCCGTCAAAGGCGGCGTTTTCCGTAAGGGCGTTTGGCGAGGGCCGAGAACCAAGAACCCTTGGCCGATATACGACACATTGACCGCCAAAGTGCACGAAGCATCCGACCACGCCGCAGTGTGGGCCGAATTAGATCTCTGACCACCGAAAAACCCGCGCATCCAAGCGCGGGTTTCGGAGAAATACTTTTTGCGCGTCGGCGCTGTCGCGGGTGTGAACCGGTCAGCGGTTTGGCGTCCGCGGGCTATTTCGTGCCGCCAAGATGCCGGCGTACCCGAAGAGGATGCCGGTGCCCATCGCTGTGGCCAGGCTGACCCACGAATACCACGTCACACCGGTGTGCGGCAGCGAAACGAAGCTGTCCTGTAGACCGGGCAACAACGTCGGCAGCAAATGCCCGTACGTGGACGCCAGAGCGGTGCCGAACCCTACCACGATCGCCGCCTGCGCCGCCCAGGTACGCCGTGTCAACACCATGATCACCGCGATCGCGATTGACAGCGCCTCGGCTCCTCCGCCAATCATGACGAGCATCGTCGCCGCCGACATCCCGCGGCGTACATGAGCTACGGCGTGCTCCCCGAATCCAACCGCCAACGCCGCAGCACACCAGCGCAAAAGGCGTTGCGCCCGAACCGGGTTTCGCTAACCGATCCAGCGCGATTTGCGGTCCGGCGAAACCCCACTGCTCGCGCAACCGCTTTCGTTATGGAGCTTCACGTCAGTTGTCGCCGAGACGGGAAGCCCTACCAGGCGTCCGGTTCGAACTCGGCGGTCATCTCCCGCCAGGACACGGGTTCGGCGCAGTGGGCGCATGTCATGCGTGGCTCGGCCGGGTGCCCGCAGCCGCGATGGATCAGCCGCACCGGTGGAATGTCGTTCTTGTACTTGTCACCCCAGGCAGTGAGGGACACCAGCACCGGATAGAGATCGGCGCCCTTGGTGGTGAGCCGGTACTCGTACCGCGCGGGGTGGTCCTGGTACCGAACCCGGTCCAGAATTCCCTCGGCCACCAGGACCCGGAGTCGGTCGTTGAGCACGTTGCTGCCCAGGCCGAGCTTCGAGCGGAAGTGGTCGTAGCGGCACTCGCCGCGGAAGCACTCGCGCAGGATCATCATCGTCCACCGCTCGCCGATCACCGACCAGGTGCGGGCGACGGAGCAGTAGAGGTCCTTCAACTCGTCGTGCTTCATACCGCCAGCATAGGACAGACATTTTTCGAGTCCCATGAGCTTGACCGACGCGGCGGCACCCTGCTATGGTCAGACTCAATTCGAGTCTAACTCAGCGTGGAGGTTCGTCAGGTGCCCTACTACCAGTTACCGTTCGCACCCGTGGCGCGACGCCGCAGCATAAGGCCGAGATGGGCCGCGGCGATCAGGAAGGATGCAGCTGTCGCGACTGGACAGTCGTCGCAAGGTGGGTAACTCCGACGAGGCGTCTGCGCTCAAGCCGGTTCCACAGAACGGATCTACGCCGGCCGGCGCGGTGCATAGGCCAAGCCAAATGGGACTGGCTGAAGCGGCGGCCGCCGCGGTGGAGCCGGCGGCGCTGCAGGGCCGCAGCTATCACCACTTCACGCCGGCAAAACTGGAGGCGTTTGTGGTGGTCGCGGAGGAAGGCGGATTCTCGGCAGCCAGCCGTCGGCTGCACATAAGCCAGCCGGCTTTGTCGCAGACGATCAACGCTCTCGAGCGTCAGGTCGGCGTCGATCTGTTCGTGCGTAGTAGTACCGGAGTGCAAACCACCCAGGCGGGACGGGTACTGCTGGATGAGGCCCGAGCGGTCCTGGCCTGCCACGACCAGCTAATCGGCGCCATTGCGGCGTATATGGCCGAGGGCGGTGGTGTCATCCGGCTCGGGATTCCCCTCGAACTTGCGCCTGATGTGTTGCGGGCGCTCGCCAAGTTCAGCGCGGATCATCCTCAAACGCGAGTGGAGCCCCGCCACCTCTCAATGGCCGAGCAGTTGGCCGCGCTGCGCAGCGGTCAACTCGAGGTGAGCTTCATGCGTGAAAAACCCCCTGGCCCAGAGTTCGACACCATGCTGGTTGCCCGGGAGAACCTGGGCGTGCTTCTCGCCGAGGAGCTGGCCGCGCGGCTCGCCGAACCCGAAGGCATCCGGCTCGACGCCCTCGCCGGGCTGGACTGGGTCGGCTTCCCGCGCTCAAACAGCCCCGCTTGGTACGACGAGCTGGCCGCCATCATGCGCACCCACGGTATTGACGCGGGAACTACAGGCGGCGACCATTTTCGGATCCCGTCGGTCATGTTCACTGCTGTGGCCTCGGGCCGCGCCTTCGCGCTCGCCCCACCGCTGTGGGCCCATCCCATCCCGCGCACCGTGGTATGGACACCGCTCGCCGACGATCCGGTCGTGCGGCGCACCTGGGCGGTTTGGCCAGCAGGTTCGCGCCGCCGCGACGTCGCCCAGCTGATCACGGCATTCGAGCTCAGCGAGCATCCTGCATCGAACCTCGCTGAGGCAGAAGACCCCGGTCGCGCTCTGATTTCCAGACGCAATCGGCAACGCAGCGCCTAAGGAACTGGCGATGAAGACACCGCATATCCCAGAGACTTTCCTCGGAGTCGGCTACACCAGGCATCGGGCAGGTCTCCCGCTTGAAGGTCTTCGCGTCCGTGTGCCTAAGCCGGCGGACGACCAGGTACTCGTCCGCATCGCCGCCTCGTCGCTCAACCCACTGGAGCATAAGCTCGCCGACCTCAACTTCATGGGACGGACGCCCCCAGTCGTTCTCGGTCTTGACCTCGCCGGCGTGGTGGTCGCCGTGGGCGATGGTGTAAATGGCGTAGCCGTCGGCGACGCGGTGGCCGCCATGGCCGATTTGAACGGCGATGGCGGCTGGGTCGCGAGCGGCGGAAGCGGAGGCGAAGGCGGCTATGCCCTCGCACACGAATTCCTCACCGTTCACAAGCCACCGTCCCTGAGCTTCCGCGATGCGGCGGCGCTTCCGATGGCCTTCCTGTCCGCTTTCGCGGGTCTTTACCGGGCGGTCCAGGCCGATGACACGGTCTATATCCCGGGCGGTGGGGGCGGCGTCGGGCATCTCGCCGTGCAGATGGCGGCGCGTGCCCTGGGGGCCGGACTGGTCATCAGCAGCGGCAGCACGCCGCAATCGATCGCATTGGCCCGGCAGTCCGGCGCGCAGGCCGTTTTCGATTACAAGCGCGACGACATCGGCGCCGAAATCGCCAAGCTGACCGGTGGCCGGGGCGTTGACCTCGTCTTCGACGCCACCTACAGCGAGCAGGGCTTTGTCGAGACCGCGAAGACCGTCCGGCGCGGCGGCACCTGGATTGTGCTCGGCGTCGGTCCCGGCAAGACGACGCGCTTGGTCGAAACGCACAGCCCGGTGGATGCCATCCTGGCCGAGCGCGGCGCCACGGCCGTCAACGTCAATCTGCTGCGCTACTTCTCCGACCCCGCCACGCTCGACAGCGAGGCGCGCGTCTTTCTCCGGCGCGGGATGGATCTGGCGATGCAGTGGGCGGCGCAGGGACTTGTGGTCCCGCACATCGGCCAGACCATCGATAGCACTGTGGAGGCGATTAATGCGGGACTGCAGTCGCTGAAGGCGGGCCGTGGTGTAGTGGGCAAGGTGGCGGTGATCGTGGATCGCGACCTGGCCGGGGACCAGCCGACGATGTGGATGCGTCGCCCGGCTGAGTACAGCCAGTGACGCATGCGGAAGACAGCGCGGGGAGAAGACGCAATGGCCGATGAACATTACGACGCGATCGTGATAGGGACCAGCCAAGGCGGCCGGTTCCTCCCCGTCGACCTGGCGAAGGCGGGCCAGAAGGTGGCGCTCGTTGAGCGTGACCACCTCGGCGGTGTCTGCGTCAACACGGGGTGCACCCCGACGAAGACGCTGGTCGCCAGCGCGCGTCTCGCATACCAGGCGCGCCGCGGCGCGGAGTATGGCGTGCGTATCGGTCCGGTATCGGTGGACCTGGCCGCGGTGCGCGAGCGCAAACGGGCCATGGTCGCCGGCGCGCGGGAGAACTATGCGAGCCGCCTGGCGCAGGACGGGCTTGACCTGATCGAAGGCGAGGCCCATTTCACGGGGCCGACGACGGTCGAAGTCGCGTTGACAGACGGCGGGACACGGCAAATCAGCGCGCCGGTGGTGGTCATCGACGCGGGCACCCGGCCCAAGCCGCCGGGGATCACCGGCGCGGGCGACGTCGCCGTGCTCGATTCAACGTCGATCATGGAGTTGGACAAGCTGCCGGAGCACCTGATCATCCTCGGCGGTGGCTACATCGGGCTGGAGTTCGGGCAGATGTTCCGCCGGTTCGGCAGCGAAGTGACCATCATCCAAAGCGGCGCGCGCCTGCTGAAGATGGAGGACGAGGACGTCTCCGACGAGGTTGCGGCTATCTTGCGCGACGACGGGATCACGGTCCTGACCTCGTCGACGCCGGTCCGGGTTGAGCCGACCGACGGCGACCGCCTGCGGCTGACCGTTCGCACCCAGGACGGTGAGCGACAGCTCGACGGCTCGCACCTGCTGTCGGCCATCGGCCGCATTCCAAATACGGACGCGCTCACCGTCGAGAAGGCCGGCATCCGTCTCAATGACCGCGGCTTCATCGAAGTCGACGAGTACCTGCAAACCAGTGCCCCCGGCGTCTATGCAATGGGCGACGTCACGGGGCCGCCGGCCTTCACACACTCGTCCTACGACGACTACCGCATCCTGCACGCCAACCTCATCGCCGGCGAGAAGGCGAGCACGCGCGACCGGATCGTCCCTTACACGGTGTTCATCGACCCGCAGCTTGGCCGCGCCGGCATCACCGAGCGCGAGGCCAGGACGCAAGGACGCGCGATTCGCGTGGCGAAGCTCCCGATGAACGCCGTGGTCCGGGCCCTCGAAACCGGGGAGACGCGCGGCTTCATGAAGGCCGTCATCGACGCGGACAGCGGGCAGATCCTGGGCTGCGCGGTCCTCGGCAGTGAAGGCGGCGAGATCATGACCATGATCCAGGTCGCCATGCTGGGCAAGCTCACTTACACCGCCATGGCGGACGCGATCTTCACGCACCCGCTCCTGGCGGAAGGCCTAAACAGCCTCTTCGCGATGTTCGACGCCTAAGGCGGCGCGTTGTCCCGCAGCCAGCTCACCGACTTGTCGGCCACACGACCGCGACGGTTGCCTGCAGCACCTCCACGATTGCGGGAGATGCCTACGGCTATGGCTTGAAGACGGATCAAGCCCGGCACGGAACGCTTCAGGACCGTCGCATATTGCTGACGAAGCCGCTACGGCATTGACGCCTACTTCCCGACGTTTCCACAGATGATCGGCTGGAAGTAGAGGGTCGGCTGGCCGTTCTGCAGGACCTGAGCCGACGATCCGAGGTGGACGTTGAGATACCACCCCGACGGAGGCGGGGCCTGGTCGACATTCTGGATGACCGTGGTCTGGTAGGCGGCGCCGCTAGCCAAGGCGACCAGATCATTCAATGGGTACTTGACCGCTCCCTGAGCCTCACATGTGCCGAGGTAGATGTTTTGGGCGTGGGCGCTGCCCGGCGCAAGAGCGGTGGCCGACGTGGCGACGGTCAAGGTTTTGTTTCCCGGGTCGTATGTCAAATTGGCCGAACCCTGGGGACGTTGGCCCACGGGTGCCATGGTGAGGGTGGTCGTAGCGACGGCGGCGGTGATGTCCGCACAGGCGATCGGCGCGTTGCCGAGTTGATCGGGACCGCCGGGCTGGGCGCCCGCAGCCACGTGCATATTGAGGGCGGTGCCCGGGAGGAGACCTCCTGGGGCGAGCTGCTCACTGGTGACGCTGGTGTTGATCGCCCCTGCGCCGTCCGCGGTCACGACCGGGAACGGGACGGCAACGTTTCCCAACGTGGCGCAGCCGCCCCGGCGAATGTCTAACGCATAGGTGCCGCCCGGGGTAAACCCGGCCATCTGCAGCTTGGCGGTGATGTTCTTGCTTTGCGGATCCCAGCTCAGCGCCGCCATGCCGCTCGGCCGGTAGGAGAGGGCGACCTTGATGACGGCCGCTGCACCCGACGCGGTCGGGCTCGATGACTGCGGATGAGAGTTGCATCCGGCGACCGCCGCGGCGGCCAGGACCGCCGCCATGATCCGTGTGAAGCTCGTTTTGTTGGTGCCGGCCTTCATGATTCTGCTCCCAGCTCTGGCAAACTGCCCTCAAACTCGCCATGCACCGTCTAGAAATTGAGCCCGGAGAACATGACCCGGCCGGGATCATACTTCTGCCGTACGGCGCTCAGCCGGGATAAATTCGGGCCAAAGTAGCGCGATGGCGGCTGGTTTGCCTCGAGATAGTTGACGTAGCCGCCGACCGAATACGGTTGCACCGCTTGGTGTGCCGTGTTGAGCCAGTTGGTCGCTGCCGAGGGGGAACCGGCTGTTTCGACGTACCACTGCACCAGCGCGGACTGCCGACGCCACGGAAAGGCTGTGGCCTCCGGCGCCACCGTGGCGAGGACACCGTCGAGGGCATGCATGATCGCCAACATACGACCGGCCCCACGCGGGAAGGCGTCGACCGCCGAGGCGATCCCCTGGGCGGCGGCCGGAGTGATCGTCGTGAAAACATCGGAACCGCCGACATATCCGAGCGGCGATGGGTTGAGGTTCCCGACGGCCAGATACCTCACAAGGTCCAAATAGTTGAACGTGTGGTTCTCGGTCCCGGTCGGTTGCATTCCAACGGCTGAAATGATGGCGCTCGCCGCGCCGCTACCCGACCCGGCCGGGCAGGTCGCAAGAATACGACACTGCGTACCGAGCGCGTCGGTGGTGCTGTCCGCCAGTGCCCAGCTGTTTCGGTCGGCGGTACGCAGCCAATTCTGCCAACCGAGGAGCACCTGCGCGAACGACTGCGGCGGGAAATTGAGGTTCACGACGTCGACGTCGCCGGTGGGGAACGTGGCGAAGGTCAGCGATGTTGTCACCCCGAAGTGGCCGCCACCGCCGCCGCGCAACGCCCAGAACAGGTCCGGTTGGTTGGCGGTAGACGCGGTGACCGCCTGGCCGCCGGGCAACACCACCGACGCCGACGTCAACGCGTCACACATGAGGCCCGCGTGCCGGGAATGCGCGCCCACCCCGCCGCCCAGGGAATGACCCGCGGTACCGACACTCGGGCAGGTACCGGTCGGGATGCCCCGGCCGGCCGCGGCCAGCGCTTGGTGCAGCGCATACAAACTGGTCGCGGGCGTCACCGTGACGTACCCGGTGGCGGCGTCGTAATTGATTCCCCCGGGCAGCTGACGCAGGTCGAGCACCATGACTCCGTTCGCCGTGGACGCCCCCACATAGGAGTGCCCACCACTGCGCGGAGCGACCTTTAGATTGTGGGCGGCAGCGAATACCATCGCCTTTTGCACGTCCGCCGGCGATGTCGCGTTGACGACCGCCGCCGGCGTCGAGTCGTTGTAGTTGGTGTTGAAAACTTGTTTGGCCGTCGCGAATTGCGCACCGCTGTCCGGCGTTAGCACCTGCCCGCCGATGGCGGTGGAAAGACCGGTCCAGCCCGAAGTATTTGGATCGGCACTGACTCGGACCGAGCTGAAAACCGCGCCGGCGGCTAACGCTCCGGCGGCACCACGCAGAAACGTCTGGCGTGAGATCTCACGCGCCATCGGGCTCCCGCAATTGCATCATGTCC
>NZ_DASQVQ010000001.1:0-140500 GCF_035640695.1 Mycobacterium sp. | reverse complement strand
GCGGCTGGCAGTTGGCCGTGATCCGGCACGGGCAGCTGGCGGCCGCTGGCTCGGCGCGCCGGGGCGTGCCGCCGATGCCGGTGATCGACGCGATTTGCGCTGGGGCGCAGGCCATTCTGCCGGATGCCGGACCGCTCGGCGGCGCGCTGGTCGAGGAGACCGCGCTGCTGGCCCGGTGGCTGGCCGAACCGGGCGTCCGGATCGTCCGCACCGATCCCGGCTATGCCGAACCCGCGGCGGCCGCGGGCCGGTGGGCGTCGTGGTCGTCGGCCGCGCGCTCGGCGCGCCTTGCCGCCGAGCAGGCCGTAGCGCACTGGTCAGACGCGTTGCGTGAACCGCACCCAACGCGCGAGCAACTGTTCGGCCGCCCCGGAGTCGATGGCCTTGGCGGCGCGCTCCAGCGCCGACTCCCAGGCGGGCAGCCACAGGGCATGGCTGGCTAGCCCGGCGTGGGCCACCATCGCCCCGGCGGCGTTGAGCACCACCGCGTCGCGGACCGGGCCATCGCCGCCGCCCAACACGGACCTGGCCTCCTCGGCGTTGTGTTGGGCATCGCCGCCGACCAACTCACTGATGTGGGCCCGATCGAAACCAAAAGCGGCAGGGTCGAAAGTCAACCTGTCGACCGTGCCGGCCTGCACCCGCCAAATCGTGCTGGTGGTCGTGGTGGTCAGTTCGTCCAGCCCGTCGTCGCCGTGCACGACCAGCACGCTGGAGCGGCGCGCCGCGAACACCCCGGCCATCACTTCGGCCAGGTCGGCCCATGCGCAGCCGATCAGCCCGGCCCGTGGAGAAGCCGGATTCGTAAGCGGCCCAAGCAAATTGAACACGGTCGGCACGGCGATCTCGCGGCGCACCACGGCTGCGTGCTTGTAGGACGGATGGAACTGGGGCGCAAAGCAGAAACCGATGCCGATCTCGGCGACACTGCGGGCCACCTCATCGGGGCCAAGGTCGATGCGCACCCCGAGCGCGTCCAACATGTCGGCGCCGCCGGACAGCGACGACGCCGCCCGGTTGCCGTGCTTGACCACCGGCACCCCGGCCGCCGCGACCACGATCGCCGCCATCGTGGAAAGGTTGACCGTGTTCGAGCCGTCCCCGCCGGTGCCGACGACGTCGACCGTGTCGGTGCCGATTTCGTCGGTCGGCACCGGCAGCGCGTGCGCGAGCATCACGTCGGCCAGCTCACGGACCTCGGCCGCCGTCGGGCGCTTCATCTTCATCGCGACCGCGAACGCCGCGATCTGCGCCGGTGTCGCCGAACCGCTCATCACCTGATCCATCGCCCAGGTCGCCTGTCCGGGCGCGAGGTTCTGGCCATCGGAAAGCGCACCGAGCACGCCCGGCCACGACGGCCCGGCCGACGAGGATCGCGGCTCAGCCACGCGCCGATGGTCCCACGCCGCGCCGCCTTCGCCCAAGCCGGCGGCAGGAAACTCGCAACCCGGGTGGAGTTCGACAACTACAAAGCGTCATACTTGCGGATGTGACGAGCGCTGTGGGAACGTCCGGAACCGCGATTACGGCACGCGTACATTCGCTGAACCGGCCCAACATGGTCAGCGTCGGCACCATCATCTGGCTATCCAGCGAACTCATGTTCTTTGCTGGACTGTTCGCGATGTACTTCACGGCCCGAGCCCAGTCCGGCGGGGTGTGGCCGCCGCCGCCCACGCATCTGAACCTGTACCAGGCGGTGCCGGTCACGCTGGTGCTCATCGCATCCTCATTCACGTGTCAGATGGGCGTGTTCTCGGCCGAACGCGGCGACGTGTTCGGGCTGCGTCGTTGGTACCTGCTGACCTTCGCGATGGGCGCGTTCTTCATCGGCGGCCAGCTCTACGAATACGTTCACCTTGTCCAACACGGCACCACGATTTCCGGCAGCGCCTACGGCACCGTGTTCTATCTGGCCACCGGCTTCCACGGCCTGCACGTGACCGGCGGCCTGATCGCATTCATCTTCCTGCTTGCCCGCACCCGGATGAGCAAGTTCACCCCCGCGCAGGCCACCGCCGCCATCGTCGTTTCCTATTACTGGCATTTCGTCGACATCGTCTGGATCGCTCTGTTCGCCACGATCTACTTCGTCCGCTAAGTCCCGGTCCGGCCGGTGAAGGGAGCACTCACTTGAAGACAACGGGGGTGAGCCGACGATGGTTCATCCGCCGTCCGGCGGAGAGCAAGTCCCGTCGCCGCCTGCGCCGCCGGCTGTCGGCGGGGGTGATGCTGGTGATCGCGCTGGCCGTCGCCGGTGGACTGGCCGCCACGCTGACCCCCAAGCCTCAGGTTGCGGTCGCCGACGAATCCCAGTCGGCGCTGCTGCGCACCGGTAAGCAGCTGTTCGACACCTCATGTGTGTCGTGTCACGGCGCGAACCTGCAGGGCGTCACCGACCGCGGGCCGAGCCTGATCGGCGTCGGCGAGGCCGCCGTCTACTTCCAGGTGTCCACCGGCCGGATGCCGCTGCAAAGCGAGGCGGCGCAGGCCCCGCGCAAGCCCCCGATCTTCGACGAAAAACAGATCGACGCGCTCGGCGCCTACGTGCAGGCCAACGGCGGCGGGCCGACGGTGGTGCGCAACCCCGACGGCAGCGTCGCCCAGCATTCGCTGATCGGCACCGACCCGGCCCGCGGCGGCGACCTGTTCCGGCTCAATTGCGCGTCCTGCCACCAATTCACCGGCAAGGGCATTGCGCTGTCGTCCGGCAAGTACGCCCCCGACCTGGCACCGCCTACCGAACAGCAGATCTATACGGCGATGCTGACGGGGCCGGAGAGCATGCCGAAATTCTCCGACCGACAGCTGTCCCCGGACGAGAAACGCGACATCATCGCCTACGTCAGGGCCGCCACCAAAACCCCCAACCAGGGCGGCTACGGGCTGGGCGGCTACGGGCCCGCTGGCGAAGGCATGGCGATGTGGATTATCGGGATCGTGGCCATGATCGGGGTGGCCCTGTGGATCGGATCACGGGCATGACGACACCAGAGACGACACCAGAATCGGCTTCGGCGGGCAGGAGCGAAGCGAGGGTCCCTGACGAGCGCGAGCTCGAGCGGATGTCGCGCGACGAGCTGGTCGATCTGGGCACCAAACTCGACGGCGTCGAGATCGTCTACCGGGAACCGCGCTGGCCGGGCCAGGAAACCCGCGCCGAGAAGCGCAGCGAACGCCAGGTGGCGTTCTGGTTTCTGCTCGCCGGGTTAATGGGCCTTGCGCTGCTCGTGATCTTCTTGTTCTGGCCGTGGGAGTACAAGCCGCTTGGCGACCCCGGCCAGCGCATCTACGCGCTGACCACCCCACTGTATGGACTGACGTTCGGGCTGTCGGTGCTGTCAATCGCCGTTGGCGCAATACTTTTCACCAAGAAGTTCATTCCCGACGAGATCGCGATCCAGGACCGCCACGACGGCCCGTCGTCGGAGGTCGACCGCAAGACCATCGTCGCCGAGCTGGCCGACACCCTGGACACCTCGACGCTGCCGCGACGCCGGCTGATCCTGAGGTCGCTGGGCATCGGGTTCGGCGCGTTCGGCCTCGGCACGCTTGTCGCGGCCGCTGGCGGCATCATCAAGAACCCGTGGAAGCCCGTGGTGCCCACCGCCAACGGCAAGAGGGCGGTGCTGTGGACCTCGGGCTGGACGCCAACGTTCAAGGGCGAAACCATCTATCTCGCCCGCTCGGTCTCGGGCGGCAGCACGAAGCCGCACTCATTGACCAAGATCCGGCCGGAAGACATCGACGCCGGCGGCATGGAAACCGTGTTCCCGTGGCGGGAATCCGACGGCGACGGCACCACCGTGGAGTCGCACGACAAGATCTCCGAAATTTATCTAGGGGTCCGCAATCCGGTCTCGCTGATCCGCATCCGGCCGGGCGACATGGACAAGGTGGTCAAGCGCAAGGGCCAGGAGAGCTTCAACTATGGCGACCTGTTCGCGTTCACGAAGGTGTGCAGCCACCTCGGCTGCCCGGCATCGCTGTACGAGCAGCAGACCTACCGCTTCCTGTGCCCGTGCCACCAGTCCCAGTTCGACGCACTGCACTTCGCCAAACCGATCTTCGGTCCGGCTGCGCGCGCGTTGGCGCAGCTGCCGATTACCATTGATCAGGACGGGTATTTGGTCGCCAACGGCGATTTCATCGAGCCCGTCGGGCCGGCATTCTGGGAGCGCAGATCATGAGTCCCAAGCTCAGTCCCCCCAAGCTCAGCGATATCTCCGCCGAGCAAGCCCAGGCGATGGATGAGCGCTATCACCTCGCATCGGGGATGAAGCGGCAGATCAACAAGGTTTTCCCCACCCACTGGTCGTTCCTGCTGGGTGAGATCGCTCTGTATTCCTTCATCGTGCTGCTGATCACCGGCGTGTATCTGACGCTGTTCTTCGACCCTTCGATGACCGAGGTCACCTACAACGGGGTGTATCAACCGCTGCGCGGGGTTCAGATGTCGCGGGCATATGAGACGGCGCTGAACATCAGCTTCGAGGTCCGCGGCGGGTTGTTCGTCCGGCAGATCCATCACTGGGCGGCGCTGATGTTCGCCGCAGCGATCATGGTGCACCTGGCCCGCATCTTCTTCACCGGGGCGTTCCGCAAGCCGCGCGAGGCCAACTGGGTGATCGGCTCACTGCTGTTGATCCTGGCGATGTTCGAGGGCTACTTTGGCTACACGCTGCCCGACGACCTGTTGTCTGGTATCGGGCTGCGGGCCGCATTCTCATCGATCACCATCGGCATTCCGGTGATTGGCACCTGGCTGCACTGGGCGCTGTTCGGCGGCGACTTCCCGGGCCACGACATCATCCCCCGCATGTTTGTGCTGCACGTGCTGCTGATCCCGGCGATCATCCTCGCGCTGATCGGTGTGCACCTCGCGTTGGTGTGGTATCAGAAGCACACCCAGTTCCCTGGCCCGGGCCGCACCGAGCACAACGTCGTCGGCGTGCGGATCCTGCCGATCTTCGCGGTCAAGTCCGGCGCGTTCTTCGCGATGACTACCGGCATCCTCGCCCTCATGGGCGGGCTGCTGCAGATCAACCCGATCTGGCAGTACGGCCCGTACAAGCCGTCCCAGGTGTCGGCCGCCACGCAACCCGACTTCTACATGATGTGGACCGAGGGGCTGGCACGCATCTTCCCCGCGTGGGAGCTCTACCTCGGCCCCTACACCGTGCCCGCGCCGGTGTGGGTCGCACTCATCATGGGGTTGGTGTTCGTCCTGCTGCCGTCGTGGCCGTTCATCGAGCGGATGGCCACCGGCGATGTCGCGCACCACAATCTGTTGCAGCGGCCTCGAGATGTGCCGGTGCGCACCGCGATTGGCGCGATGGCCATCACGTTCTACATGGTGCTGACACTCTCCGCGATGAACGACATCATCGCGTTCAAGTTCGACATCTCGCTGAACGCGACGACCTGGATCGGTCGCATCAGCATGGTGGTGCTGCCCCCGATCGTGTACTTCATCGCCTATCGATGGGCAATTGCCTTGCAGCGCAGCGACCGCGAAGTGCTCGAACACGGCATCGAGACCGGCATCATCAAGCGGCTGCCGCACGGCGCCTACATCGAACTGCACCAGCCGCTGGGCCCGGTCGACGAGCACGGCCACCCGATTCCGCTGGAGTACCAGGGCGCCCCGCTGCCCAAGCGGCTGAACAAGCTGGGCTTGGCCGGCGCACCCGGCACGGGCAGCTTCCTGTCACCGGATCCGCTGCCCGAACACGAACTGCTGACCGAGATGCTGCACGAGCACGAGCGGCGTGCCTTGACCGCCGTGCGCGAGCATCAGGAATCGATCAACGGCTCCTTACCGGATGGCCAACAGCCGAACGGCGAGCAGCCGAGCGGTCAGCACTAGCCGACACGGTTCAGCCCAGCCGACCCGCGACCGTCGCGCGCAATTGGCGTAGGTACAGCCATGGAATCACCGGCATCGCAACGGTTATCGCGCCCGCTAAGAAGTAGGCGATGAAGGCCAGCCGGTCCTTGTCGACGCCCATCAGATATGTCGCGGTGGCCACCGCAAGCAATGCCAGGCCCATCGCGCCGGCGAGCACCAAGGTGGCTCGCAGCCACAGCCTTTCGACCGTTGCCTCAGACAGCCCGGCGGCCAACCGCCGTGGCGCCGGTTCGGGTACTCGGTAAACCGGCGAATCGCGGCCGATCGGATCGGCGATCGAGCCGAACACGCGCAGCTTCTCGGTGGGCGCCTCTTGGCCAGGAGGCAACGGCCCGGCCGCCGCGGACCGCTGCACCGCTGCCGGCGGCCGCACTGGCCCGCGCGCCGGTTCGGCCTGCCCGCTGCGTCGCGCCCGCAGCAAGAGCGGTATCGCCCCGACGATGATCAGTGCGGAGACACCGATCACGGCGTAGAGCAGCCACGGTGTGTGCGATCCGCCGCCGCCATCATGGTGGCCACGGCTGCCCTTGTCGACGAGCACGACCGTGGCAGCCACCGCGACCCCGATAAAGGCCAGCCAGATCACCGCGCAGACCCCCGCCAAGGTGCGGTCCACAGAGTTCGGCGACCATGCGGATCGACTTGCCACCACCATCAGCAGCTGGTCTGCGCCGAGTTGCTGGAATTGCTGGACAGCACCTGCCCGTCGCTCGTGGTGATCGAACAATTCAGCCTGCTGACCAGAAACAGGCTGGACGCCTGTACGGAGCCGACGTCCGACTGCGCGATCGGCGTCACCGTCAGCGACCACGGGATGTACACGTTGCGCTGCGTGCGCCGCCGGCCCGAGGCGTCGACGTAGGTGACGGTGATGATGTCGCCCGGCGCCTTGGTCCCGGTCACCGAATACGTGACCTGGCGCGGCCCGGCCGGCGTCGTCGTCGTGGTCGTCGTCACCGGGACAGGCGTGGTGGTGGTCACCGGCGGCGGCGCCTCGGAGGTCGCCGGCGGCGGAGGCGGGGGCGGTGGCGATGGCGACTCCGTGATCGTCACCGTCTGCGGCGGCGGTGGCGGCGGCTGCTCGCTGGTCGGCGGCGGCGGCGGTGGTGGCGGCGGCGGTGTCGTGGTGACCGGTGCACGCGGTGTCGTGGTGGTGGCGGGCGTCGCGAGGTTATTGGTGTTGGTGCGGGTCACCAGCAGCGAAACCGACACCACCAACGCGATCGCCGCAATGATCGCGGTGACACCGACCACCCAGGGCCAGCGCGGCGCGGGCGGCTGCTCGACGAGTTCGGTCGGCTCGGCGGCGTCGTAGTCGTAGAGGCCCGGCTCGGGCGGCACGTACGGGGCGCTGTTGAATTGCTCGGACTCCGGCGCGGAGTAGGCCTGTGAGTAAAACTCGGTTTCGCCGGTCGCTTCGTGGGCTTCTGAGGCTTCCTGGATAGGGTGATCTTGCGTCGGCTGGTCGCCCGGCTCCTCAGCCGCGTGCCTTCCGTAAGAATCCGGGTCTGGGGGATTCGGCCCGCTCATCTATGCCTGTCCTTCTCCACTACGTCGCGGCGCAATCTGGCTGGCTGCCCCCTCCTCATGCGCCTCGGCAACCCTACCGAAAGACGCTCGCTGAGCGAATCTGCGACAACGGCTCGCCGGCCAACTGACTGCCCGATTGTGACCTGGCCCAAATCGTAGCTAGTGCTTTTCTGGACCCACGTAGTACTCGAATACCAGCCCCGCCGCCGACGCGAGGATGAACGCGACACCCGCCGCGATCAGCCACGGCAGCCAAAGCGCGATGGCCACGGCCGTGACAGCGGCCGCCAACGCCACGAAGATCGGCCACCAGCTATGCGGGCTGTAGAACCCGAGCTCCCCCGCGCCGTCGGCAATCTCGGCGTCCTCGTAGTCCTCGGGCCGCATGTCCAGCCGTCGAGCGACAAACCGGAAAAACGTCCCGATGATCAGGGTCAAACCGGTCGTCATCACCATCGCCGTCGTACCGGCCCATTCCACACCGCCCGCGAAGTAGGCCGTCAGCAGCGCGTACACCACGGTCGCCAACGCGAAGAACGCGGTCAGGATCTCGAACAGCCTGGCTTCGATATGCATGGCGCGTCCTTATTTATTGCCCGCCAGTGTCTGCTCACCGCGGCGGCTGTCAAATGGATGCGTGGTGATCGCGGTCGGCGGTTGGTTGATCGCAGCCAGTGCCGCGGCGTTGCTCTTGCCGGCGATGCGTTGCTGCAGGTAGGCCTTGAAGTCGTTGGGGGCCACCACCCGAACCTCGAAGTTCATCATCGAGTGATAGGTGCCACACAACTCGGCGCAGCGGCCGACGAACGCACCGGTCTTCTGGATCTCGGTGACCTGGAACTTGTTTTCCGAGTGGTTCGCCTGCGGGTCGGGGAACACGTCGCGTTTGAACAGGAAGTCGACGATCCAGAACGAGTGGATCACGTCGGCCGACGCGAGCTGGAACTCGATGCGTTTCCCGCTGGGCAACACCAGAACTGGGATCTCGTTGCTCGTGCCGAGCGTCTCCACCTTGTCGTAGTTCAGGTAGGTCCGGTCTTCGGGATTGCGTCCCCTGATCGCGCCGACGATCTCCTCGCCGTGCTTGTCCTTGCCTTCCGGCTTGGACAGTACAGCCGCCTTGCGGGCCGCGTCGGCCCCGTCATAGGTGAACGTGCCGTCCTTGAAATCGACCTTCTGGTAACCGAACTTCCAGTTCCATTGGAACGCCGTGACATCGACGACGAGCTCGGGGTCGGGCGTGCGGTGAAGCATCCGCTCTTGCACGACCACGGTGAAGTAGAACAGCACCGAAATGATCAGGAACGGCGTGACCGTCAGCACCAACTCCAGCGGCAGGTTGTAGCCGAACTGCCGAGGCAAATCGGTGTCGGTCTTCTTGTGGCGGTGAAACGCCGCCGACCAGAATGTCAGGCCCCAGACGATCACGCCAACCACCAGCGCCGCGATCAGCGAACCGATCCACAGCTCGCGGTTGACCTGGCCCTCCGGGGTGATGCCCTCGGGCCAGCCAAGGCCGAGCACCTCCGACCAGCTGCAGCCGCTCAAGGTCAGCGCCAGCAGGCCCAGCGTGGCGGCCCCTGCGACCAGTCGCAGTCGACGGGAACGGCCCAGCCCGCGGCGTCTCACCTTGGCGCCTCCTGTGCTCCGGACAGTCGAATACTACGCAGCGTAGACCACGTCCCACCGGCAAGCTCGACACACCCTCCGGAGGGTGGGAACCTCCCGCTCGCCGCCCCGGAGCGAAGCAACCGGCGAAAAAACCGGTGCGGCATACTGGGCGCGATGTGCGGACTGCTGGCGTTTCTGCGTGCCCCGTCGGCGCCTGTCACGCCCGAAATCGTCGACGCCGTGGCGGGGTCGTCGCACCTGATGCGGCACCGGGGTCCCGACGAGCCAGGCACCTGGTCCGACGACCACGTGGTGCTGGGCTTCAACCGGCTGTCGATCATCGACATCGCGCACTCACACCAGCCGCTGCGCTGGGGCCCGGCCGATCAGCCGGACCGCTACATGCTGGTGTTCAACGGCGAGATCTATAACTACCTGGAGCTGCGCGCCGAGCTCGCCGAGAAGCATGGCGCAGTGTTTCACACCGACGGCGACGGCGAGGCCATCATCGCCGCCTACCACCACTGGGGCGACGGCGCGCTGCCCCGGTTGCGCGGCATGTTCGCGTTCGCGCTGTGGGACACCGTCGAGCGCGAGCTGTTCTGTGCGCGTGACCCATTCGGCATCAAGCCGCTGTTTTTGGCGACCGGTACCGGCGGCATCGCAGTGGCCAGCGAGAAGAAATGCCTGCTGGACCTCGCCGACGCGATCGGCATCGACGCCGCGATCGACCGGCGGGCGGTTCAGCATTACACCGTGCTGCAGTACGTGCCCGAGCCGGAAACGCTGCACTCCGGCGTGCGCCGGCTGGAGTCCGGCAGCTATGCGCGCATCCGCGCGGGCCAGCAGCCCGAAATCATCCGCTACTTCACGCCGCGCTTTGACGTGCGCCCGTTCACCGCCGCCTCCGAGCAGGCCCGCTATGACGAAATCACCGCGGTGCTCGAGGATTCGGTGGCCAAGCACATGCGCGCTGACGTGACCGTCGGCGCGTTTCTGTCCGGCGGCATCGACTCCACCGCGATCGCCGCGCTGGCCATCCGGCACAATCCGCGGCTCATCACCTTCACCACCGGGTTCGAGCGCGAAGGTTTCTCCGAGGTCGACGTTGCGGTCGCTTCGGCGGAGGCGATCGGCGCCCGCCACGTCGCAAAGGTGGTCAGCCCGGCCGAGTTCGTCGCCGCGCTACCCGAAATCGTTTGGTACCTCGATGAGCCCGTGGCCGACCCGGCGTTGGTGCCGCTGTTTTTCATCGCCCGCGAGGCGCGCAAGCACGTCAAGGTGGTGTTGTCGGGGGAGGGCGCCGACGAACTCTTCGGCGGCTACACCATCTACCGGGAACCGTTGTCGCTCAAGCCCTTCGACTATCTTCCCGGGCGCCTGCGGCGGTCGATGCGGAAGGTGTCGACGCCGCTGCCCGACGGGATGCGCGGCAAGAGCCTGCTGCACCGCGGGTCGCTGACGCTCGAAGAGCGTTATTACGGCAACGCGCGCAGCTTTTCCGACCCCCAGTTGCGCGCGGTGCTGCGCGGGTTCCGCGACGAGTGGACGCACACCGACATCACCGCCCCGCTGTACGAGGACTCCCGCGACTGGGATCCGGTGGCCCGCATGCAGCACATCGACCTGTTCACCTGGTTGCGCGGCGACATCCTGGTCAAGGCCGACAAGATGACGATGGCCAACTCGCTCGAATTGCGGGTGCCGTTCCTGGATCCGGAGGTGTTCGCCGTCGCCTCGCGGCTGCCGCTGGAGCAGAAGATCACCCGGACCACCACGAAGTACGCGCTGCGGCGCGCGCTTGAACCGATCGTGCCGCACCATGTGCTCCACCGCGCGAAACTCGGCTTTCCCGTGCCGATCCGGCACTGGCTGCAAGCGGGCGAGCTATTGGACTGGGCGCATCAGATGGTCGTAACGTCACAGGCGGACGAGCTGATCGACATCGCCGCGGTGCGGCGAATGCTCGACGAACATCTCGCCGGCGCAACCGATCACAGCAGACGGCTGTGGACGGTGCTGATCTTCATGCTGTGGCATGCGATCTTCGTCGAGAAGAGCGTGGTGCCCCGCATCAGCGAACCGCAGTATCCCGTCCAAATTTAACGGCGGGCGGGAGCGGAGCGACTCGGGGACTGGCTTAGCGCCGCCCCGATCTCATCGCCGGCCTCCCCGCCGTATGAGTCCGACAACCGTCGGACCGCCACATCGGGATCCCACGTCCACTCCTGCGGGCCGGGAGCCTCCAGCACCAGCACCGCGACCAACGATGCCAGCTGCGCCGAGCGTTCCAGACTCAGGCCGGCGCTGCGGCCGGTCAAGAAGCCGGCGCGGAACGCGTCGCCGATGCCCGTCGGATCGCCGCGGTGGGTCTCGGGCACCACCCCGACGTGGACGGTGGTGCCGTCCGTATCGACGATGTCAACACCACTGGGCCCCAACGTCGTAACGCGCAACTGGACCTGGCTCATCACGTCGGCCTCGGTCCAGCCGGACTTGGACAGCAGCAGGTCCCACTCGTAGTCGTTGGTGAAAAGATATGTGGCGCCGTCGATCAACCGGCGGATCTCGTCGCCGGACAACCGCGCCAACTGCTGGGACGGGTCGGCGGCGAACGCGAGGCCTAGCTGGCGGCACTCCTCGGTGTGCAGGAACATCGCGTCCGGATCGTTGGCGCCGATGATCACCAATTCCGGTGTGCCGATGCGCGCTACGACGTCGGCAAGTTTGATGTTGCGCGCCTGCGACATGGCCCCGGGATAAAACGACGCGATCTGCGCCATGTCGTCGTCGCTGGTGCAGACGAACCTGGCGGTGTACGCCGACTGCGAGATCAGCACACTGTCGCAATCGACGCCGTGCGCTTCCAGCCACTCCCGATAGTCGGTGAAATCCATTCCGGCCGCGCCGACCAGCGTGGGACGACCGCCCAGCACGCCGATCGCGTAAGCCATGTTGCCGGCCACGCCGCCGCGGTGAACGACCAGATCGTCGACCAGAAAGCTCAGCGACACCTTCTGCAGGTGATCGGCCAGCAGCTGCTCGGAAAAACGGCCGGGAAAGCGCATGAGATGGTCGGTCGCGATCGATCCGGTCACCGCTATGGTCACGAAGTCACCCTTCAATTCGGTAAGGCGGTCTACATAAGCTTACTCAAGGCAACGACCCTCTGGTCGACGGCCACTGTGCGCTAGCCTGCAGACATGGCCGGCCCATACCCCCCCTATTCGGAGCGGTATCCCAGCCAGTCGGCGCACCCGACCCAGGAAGCGCCCACGGCCTCCGAATATCCCGGAATGCTGCCGCCACCGGTGCCCTACCCGAAGCGACGAAGCTGGCGCGTTCTCGCGCTGACCTTGGCGGCGCTGGTGGTGATAGCCGGCATCGGGGCGGCGATCGTGTACGGCGTGCGCAGCGATAACGCCCCGTCCAACCAGCTCACCAGCGCCGGCGCGAAGACGGCGATCCAGAATTACCTCGACGCGCTGGGCAACGCCGACGTCGAGACGATCGCGCGCCACACGTTGTGCGGCATGTACGACGCGGTGCACGACAAACGATCCGACCAGGCACTGGCGAAGCTCAGCAGCGACGCATTCCGCAAGCAGTTCAAGAAGGCCCAGGTCACATCGATCGACAAGATGGTATTTGCGTCGCCCAATCAGGCGCAGGCGCTGTTCACCATGCGGGTCACCCCGGCGACCACGGCCGGGAGGGAACGCGACGAGCAGGCCGTCGCCCAGCTGTTGGCGCAGGACAACCAGATCCTGGTGTGCTCCTACGTGATGCGCACCGCGACCGTGTTTTGAACCGGCTAAATCCTCAGTTGAACGAGTCGCCGCAGGCGCACGAACCCGTCGCGTTCGGGTTGTCGATGGTGAAGCCCTGCTTCTCGATTGTGTCGACGAAATCGATAGTGGCGCCCTGCACGTACGGTGCGCTCATCCGGTCCACCGTGAGCGTGACGCCGCCGAACTCGCCGGTCAGGTCGCCGTCGAGGCTGCGATCGTCGAAGAAGAGATTGTAGCGCAGGCCGGCGCAGCCACCCGGCTGCACAGCGATCCGCAGTGCCAGGTCGTCACGGCCCTCCTGATCCAGCAGCGCCTTCGCCTTGGCGGCCGCGGCGTCGGTCAGGATCACGCCGTGGGTGGCGGTGCTGGTGGCCGACTCGCCCTGAACAGTCATTACGTCTCCTCATGCCTTTCCCGTGAGCAAAGCCCAATAGCTCAACGGTACCTTGTGCCGGCGCTATTCCCCCAGTTCCAATTCTCTCCCGGTCGCTTCGCTCCGCACCCATGGACGTTCTCCCGCGGTCCGGGTAGCCAGCCCCACCAGCTGGTTGGCCGCATCGTCGATGGCCAGCCGGACGGATCCGGCGTAGTCGCTGACGGCGTGGGCCGCCGAAATGCCAGCTTCCCGCAGATGCCGCTGACTCAATGTGACCTGGCCGGCCAGCACCACCACCGGGATTCCCCGAGCGCGGGCGCCGGCCGCGACGGCACTGACGACCTTGCCATGCAGGGACTGGTCGTCGAAGCGGCCTTCCCCGGTGATGATGAGCTCGGCGGTGGCGATGTCCTCGGCCAGCCCGGTGTGCTCGGCGATGACGGCGGCGCCGGATTCACGGCGCCCACCCAGCGCCAGCAGCGCCGCGCCCAGGCCGCCGGCCGCCCCCGCGCCGGCCTCCTCGCTGACCGGCCGGCCCGCCGCCGCGTCGAGTTCGACCGCCCAGTCGGTGAGCCTGCGCTCCAAGATCGCGACGGTGTCGGGGTCGGCGCCCTTCTGGGGCCCGAACACCCGGGCCGCGCCCATCGGCCCGAGTAGCCGATGTTCGACGTCGGTGGCGGCGATCAGTGCGATGTCGGCCAGCCGCCGTCGCGCCTCCGTCAGCCCGCCGAGTTCGTCGACCATCCCGCGGCCGCCGTCGGTGCTGGCACTGCCGCCGAGCCCGACCACGATCCGCGCCGCGCCGGCCCCCGCCGCGGCGCCCAGAAGCTGTCCGACTCCCCTGGTGTGCGCCGCCAGCGCGGTCCGCGGTGTCGGCGGTCCACCGAGCAGATGCAAGCCGCAGGCCTGCGCGCATTCGACGTACGCGGTGGCCCGCCGGTCGAGCACCCAGCGGGCATCGACGTCGGCGTCCAGCGGGCCGGAGACCCGCAACGTCCGCAGTCCCCCGAGGCGGCTGGCCAGCACGTCGACGAATCCGGGGCCGCCGTCGGATTGCGGCGCCAGCGTGAGCTCATCGTCGGGGCGGGCCCGCCGCCACCCTCTGCCGATCGCCTCAGCGGCCTCCACCGCCGTCAGGCTGTTGCCAAAGCTGTCCGGGGCGATCAGCACCCGCATGGCCGCTCCCTGCCCGTCATTCATGCAAAGTAACCTGGCAGGCGTGAGTCTGCTCGGCCGCAAGAAGGAACCCGAAACCTCGTCGGAGAACCCGTCCGACGAGGACGTGGAGGCCGCAGCCGAGGCCGGTTCGGCGCGACGGACCACCGCTCCCAAGGGCCGACCGACGCCGAAGCGCGACTCGGCAAGGCGTCGCGGCCCGGTCGCCCCGGCGCCGATGACCACCGCGGAGGCGCGGCGTCGTCGCAAGGAAATGCGCCAGAAGCTCACCCGCGCGGAACGCCGCACCGAACGCGCTGAGCGCCGGTCCGAGGTGGCCGATCGGCGCGAACGGATGATGGCCGGCGAAGAGGGCTTCCTGCTGCCGCGCGATCGTGGGCCACTGCGCCGATACGTCCGGGACGTCGTCGATTCGCGCCGCAATCTGCTGGGACTGTTCATGCCCTCGGCGCTCGCTCTGATCTTCCTCATGTTCTCGGTGCCCTCTCCGCGGGTGCAGGCGTTCATCTCTCCCGCCATGCTGGTCCTGTTCGCGATCATGGTCGTCGACGGCTTCCTGTTGGGCCGCAAGGTAAATAAGCTGGTGGACCAGAAGTTCCGGAACCACGCCGAGGGTCGCTGGAAGCTGGGCTGGTATGCGGCCAGCCGCGCCTCGCAGCTGCGCAAGATGCGGGCGCCGCGGCCACAGGTCAACCGCGGCGACAAGGTCGACTGAGAGTCGACTGACCGTGCGCACGCTGGTTCTCGGCGGTATCCGGTCGGGGAAGTCCCGGTGGGCCGAATTTGCGATAGCCGAAGAGGTCGGCCCGCAGCAGCCGGTGCGCTACCTGGCGACCGGGGCGGATGCCAACGCCGACGATGCCTGGGCACAGCGGGTGGCCGCGCACCGACAGCGTCGTCCCGCGCACTGGTCGACGGTCGAAACCAGTGCCGTTGCAACGAAATTGCGGCGAGACCACAGCACGCCGACGCTGGTCGACGACCTTGCGGGCTGGCTGACCGCGGTGCTGGACCGCCACAAGGCGTGGTCAGGCGGCAACGCTGCGTCTGTGGCGCTCGACATCGAGGAGTTGTTCGGAGCGATCAACGCGTTCGGCCCGCCATTGGTGGTGGTGAGCCCGGAAGTCGGGCTCTCGGTGGTGCCGGCGACGGTGGCAGGCGTGCGATTCGCCGACGAGCTGGGCGGACTGAACCAGCGGCTTGCCGCGCTGTGCGACCGGGTGGTGCTGGTGGTGGCCGGCCAGCCGATGATGCTGAAGGAGTTCGATTGAGCCCGCCGGTCGAGTTCGCCCCCATCGTCGCGCCCGATGCGGCGGCGGCAGCGGCCGCTCGAGCGCGCCAGGAGACGCTGACCAAGCCGTCTGGTGCGCTGGGCAGGCTCGAGGAGCTGTCGATCTGGGTGTCGGCGTGTCAGGGGCAGTGTCCGCCCCGGCAGTTCCAGCGGGCCAGGGTGGTGGTGTTCGCCGGCGACCATGGCGTGGCTGCCTCGGGGGTGTCGGCATATCCGCCGGAGGTCACCGCGCAGATGGTCGCCAATTTCGATTCCGGCGGCGCGGCCGTCAACGTGCTGGCCGGCGTGGCCGGGGCGACGGTACGGGTGCTCGACATCGCGGTCGCCGCCGGGGCGCCACTTACCGAGACCATCGGCGCGTACAAGGTCCGTCGCGGCAGCGGCAACATCGCGGTCGAGGATGCGCTTACCGACGAGGAAGCCATCGCGGCGGTGCAGGCCGGACGTCAGATCGCCGACGAGGAGGTCGACGCCGGCGCAGATCTGCTGATCGCCGGCGACATGGGAATTGGAAACACCACTCCCGCGACGGTCTTGGTGGCGGCGCTCACGGACACCGAGCCGGTCGCGGCGGTCGGCCGCGGGACCGGTGTCGACGACGCCGGCTGGGTGCGCAAGACGGCGGCGGTGCGCGACGCGCTGTACCGGAGCCGCCGCCACGTCGGCGACCCGGTTACGCTGCTGCGCACGTGCGCCGGCGCCGACCTGGCCGCAATGGCCGGTTTTTGCGCGCAGGCTGCGGTGCGGCGGACGCCGCTGCTGCTGGATGGCGTCGCGGTCACCGCGGCGGCGTTGGTGGCCGAGCGGCTGGCGCCGGGCGCTCGCCAGTGGTGGCGGGCAGGCCATCGGTCCACCGAGCCTGCGCATGATTTGGCGCTGGCCCGGCTGGGCCTCGAGCCGATCGTCAATCTGGACATGCGACTCGGCGAAGGCAGCGGCGCAGTGGTCGCGCTGCCCATACTGCGGGCCGCGGTGGCCACGCTGGCCTCGATGGCGACGTTCGACGAGGCCGCGGTGAGCACCCGCGACCAGCCGTCGATTCCGTCGTGATCCGTTCGCTCGCAGGGGCTTTCGCGTTCGGCACCGTGTTGCCCTTGCCCGCGCAGGCGTGCTCGGGGTCGGGCCGCGGCGTGATGACGGCACTGCCCGTCGTCGGTCTCGCGCTCGGGGCGCTGGCGGGTGCGGCGTTGTGGGCGGCGGCGCTGGCGTTCGGCCCAAGAAGCCCGCTGGCGGGCCTGCTGGCGGTGGCGGTGCTGCTTCTTGCCACCCGTGGCCTGCATGTGGACGGGCTGGCGGACACCGCCGACGGGCTCGGCTGCTACGGGCCGGCCGAGCGCGCGCTGGCGGTGATGCGGGACGGTTCGGCAGGCCCGTTCGGCGTCGCGGCCATCGTGGTCGTGCTGGTCGGGCAGGCGCTGGCATTCGCGGAATTGCCGACCGGTGCCGCGCGGTGGGTGTCGGTCATGACGGCCGTGACCGCGGGCCGGGTGGCCGCGCTGCTGGCGTGCCGGACGGGTGTGCCAGCCGCGCAGGGCAGCACGCTGGGCCGCCGAGTGGCCGGCACCCAGCCGCTGTGGGCGGTCCTGATTTGGGTCGCCGTCGTCGTCGCCGCAGCTGTTTTCGCCGGTCCCCGGCCGTGGCAGGGCCCGGCCGCGGTGCTGGTGGCATTGGTGATCGGCGCCGCGCTGGCTGCTCATTGCGTGCGTCGCTTCGGCGGTATCACGGGCGACGTACTCGGCGCCGTGATCGAGGTGACAACCACTGTCGCGCTAGTCGGCCTGGCGGCGGCCTAGCCGTGGTCGGCACGCCCAGGCGTGGTCAGTACGGCTATCCGAGCTTGGCCATCCAGCCGTGGGTGTCGGCGAACGTACCGCGCTGAATACCGGTGAGCGTGTCGCGCAGGGCCATCGTGATTTCACCCGGGCCGCCGTCGGCGATCGTGAACTCGCCGTCGCCGTACTTGACATGCGCGACGGGCGTGATCACGGCCGCCGTACCGCACGCGAACACCTCGGTGATCTCCCCCGCCGCGGCCTTCTTCTGCCATTCGTCGACGTCGATCTTGCGCTCCTCGACCGTGAAACCCGCGTCGATGGCCAGCGTCAACAACGAATCGCGGGTAATGCCCGGCAGAATCGACCCGGTCAGCTCCGGAGTGACCAGCCGCGCGGAGCCGCCGCTGCCGAACACGAAGAACAGGTTCATGCCGCCCATCTCTTCGACGAAGCGCCGCTCGATGGCGTCCAGCCACACCACCTGGTCACAGCCGTTCTCGGCGGCCTGGGCCTGGGCCAGCAGCGACGCGGCGTAATTTCCGCCGAACTTCGCGGCGCCGGTGCCACCCGGACAGGCGCGCACATACTCCGTCGACAACCACACGCTGACCGGCTTAATGCCGCGCGGGAAGTACGCGCCGGCCGGCGAGGCGATCACCAGGTAGCGGTACTGCTTGGCCGGTCGCACCCCAAGACCCGACTCCGTGGCAAAGACGAGCGGGCGCAGGTACAGCGACTCCTCGCCGTCGGCAAGCGGCACCCACGCGCCGTCCACCGCGACCAGGCGGCGCAGTGACTCGAGGAAAACTTCCTCCGGCAGTTCGGGAATGGCTAGCCGCCGCGCCGATGACCGCATTCGCGCCGCGTTCGCCTCCGGCCTGAACGACACGATCGACCCGTCCGCCCACCGGTAGGCCTTCAGTCCCTCGAAAATGCCTTGCGCGTAATGCAACATGATCGCCGACGGGTCGAGTTCGAGCGGCGCGTACGGCACCACGCGCGCGTCGTGCCACCCGTCGTCGACGGTGTAGCTGATCGACACCATGTGGTCGGTGTGGTACTGGCCGAACGGCGGATCGGCCATGATTGCGGCCCGCCGGTCGTCGCTCGCCGGGTGCGCGTTGCGGACAACGGTGAACTCGAGGGAGCCGCTGGTCATGTCGCGATTCTAGCCCCGTACGCTACCGGGTTTTGGCCTCGACAAACGGCGGCGCGACCACTTCGCACTCCAGCGGCCGGCCCCGCACATCGACGTTGACTCGCTGACCGTCCTCGACGCCCGCGGCGGTATCAATTAACGCCAAAGCAATCCCGACTTTCAGTGTCGGAGAAAAGGTTCCCGACGTCGTCACCCCGACGGGCGTTCCGCCGTCCAGCACGGTCAACTCCGGACGCAGAACGCCGCGGCCCACCGCACGCAGCCCGCGCAACAGCCGCCGTGGCCCGGCCTCTTTCTCCGCCAACAGTGCGTCGCGGCCCCAGAACTTGTCCTTGCGCCAGCCGATTGCCCAGCCGCATCGCGCCTGCAGCGGCGAAATGTCGAGCGACAACTCGTGGCCGTGCAGCGGATATCCCATTTCGGTGCGCAGCGTGTCGCGTGCGCCCAGGCCGGCGAGTTCGCCGCCGGCCCGGGCGACCGCCGAGACCAACGCCTCGAACACGTCACCCACCCGGTCCCACGGCGGCAGCAGCTCATAGCCGTGCTCACCCGTGTAGCCGGTCCGGCACACACGGACCGGCACACCGGAAAACGACGCGTCGTCATATGCCATGTAGTCCATGCCGGTCGGCAGGCCGAGCTCGTCCAACACGTCGGCCGACCGCGGACCTTGCACCGCAAGGACCGCACGCGAGCGGTGTTCGTCGGTCACCGTAATCCCTTGCGGCGCAACATCTCGCAGCGCAGCGACAACCGCGGCGGTGTTGGCTGCGTTCGGCACAAGGAACATCTCGTCGTCGGAAACGTAGTAGGCGATCAGGTCGTCGATCACCCCACCGGAATCGGTGCAGCACAACGTGTATTGCGCCTTGCCGGGTCGGATCCTGTGCAGGTCGTTGGTGAGCGCGGAGTTGACGAACTCGGCCGCGCCCGGTCCGCGCACGGAGGCCTTGCCGAGGTGGCTGACGTCAAACAGCCCGACGGCGCTGCGGGTCGCGTTGTGCTCGGTGACCGTCCCGGCATACGAAACCGGCATCAGCCAGCCGCTGAACTCTGCGAAGCTCGCGCCGAGCCCACGGTGGCGGTCCTCGAGGGGGCCGTGCTGGATTTCACTCACGGCGCTCCACCCTAATCCGGCTTGATTAGTGTGGACGATCGTGAGTCCCGCGAAAGTCGGCTATCAAGCCCCCACCGTCACCGTCAGCTCGTCATTGCCGAAACGTGGTGCGTCCGACGCCGTGCTGATCGTGCCGGTGGTGTCCGGCGACCGAGACAGTCAAGCCGGGCCGACCGTGCTGGCCGCACAGCCGTACCTCAACGACGACGCTGTCGTCGAGATCGAGGGCGGCATCAAGGCGCTTGGCGCGACTGGCGGCACCGATCAGGTACACCGACTGACGCTCGCGGCGCTGCCCGTCGCCAGCGTGCTGACGGTGGGGCTGGGCGACGCGCGTGACGAGTGGCCGTCCGATGTGATTCGCCGCGCCGGCGGGGTCGCGGCCCGTGCCTTGGACAAGGTCGAGGCGGTCGTCACCACGCTGTCCGCCGTCGACCTCGAGGCGGCGGTCGAGGGGCTGATTCTCGGTGCGTACCGGTTCACCGAATTCCGCAGCGACAAGACGGCGCCGAAGGACTCAGGGCTGCGCAAGGTCACGGTGCTCGCCCCCGACACCAAGGCGGCCACCAAGGAGGCCGCAGAGCGGGCGACGTCGATCGCCACTGCGGTCACCACCGCGCGAGATCTGGTCAATACTCCGCCCAGCCATCTCTTCCCAGCCGAATTCGCTGATCGCGCAAAGGCTTTGGCGCAGTCAGCCGGGTTGGAGGCCGAGGTCCTCGACGACAAGGCGCTGACCCGCGGCGGCTACGGCGGCATCGTCGGCGTCGGCAAGGGCTCCTCGCGACCGCCGCGGTTGGTCAGGCTTGCCCACCGCGGCGCGAAGCTGGCGAAAAAGCCGAAGAACGCCAAGACCGTGGCGCTGGTCGGCAAGGGCATCACCTTCGACACCGGCGGCATCTCGATCAAGCCGGCCCAGAACATGCACCACATGACCTCCGACATGGCCGGCGCCGCCGCGGTGATCGCGACCGTCGTACTGGCCGCGAAACAACAGCTGCCGATCGATGTGATCGCGACGGTGCCGATGGCCGAGAACATGCCGTCGGCCACCGCTCAGCGGCCCGGCGACGTGCTGACCCACTACGGCGGCATCACCTCCGAGGTGCTCAACACCGACGCCGAGGGCCGGTTGATCTTGGCCGACGCCATCGTGCGGGCCTGCGAGGACAACCCGGACTATCTGATCGAGACATCGACGCTGACCGGTGCGCAGACCGTCGCGCTCGGCGCCCGCACGCCCGGCGTGATGGGCAGCGACAAGTTCCGCGACCGTGTTGCCGCGATCTCGCAGGCGGTCGGCGAGAGCGGCTGGCCGATGCCGCTGCCCGACGAGCTGAAGGACGATCTCAAGTCGACGGTGGCGGATCTGGCCAACGTCAGCGGGTCGCGATACGCGGGCATGCTGGTGGCAGGTACCTACCTGCGCGAATTCGTAGCCGACGGCGTTCAGTGGGCGCACATCGACATCGCCGGCCCCGCGTACAACACCGGCGGCCCATGGGGTTATACCGGCAAGGGCGGCACCGGGGTACCGACCCGAACCATGTTCGCGGTTTTACAGGACATCGCCGAGAACGGCTGAGCTATAACACCTTTCCGCGTGCGATGCTCCGCAGCACCTGTGGCGCGACCCTTGCGGCGCCGTAGGCCAGGTAGGCCTCCGCCGTGACCGGCCGTATCGGTTTGTTCTTCTTGACGGCCGACACGATCGCCTTGGCGACCTTCTCCGGTCCGTAGCGCCGAGCGCGATAGAACTTCTCGAGCTGCTCCCGCCGCGCGTCGACCTGCCCGTCCTTGCCGGGCGGGGCGTCGATGCGGGTGGTGTGCACGATGTTGGTGTCGATCACTCCCGGACATATCGTCGTCAAACCAATTCCCGCCGCATCCAATTCGGCGCGCAGGCAGTCGGAGAACATGTACACACCCGCCTTGCTGGTGCAGTACGCGCTGAGTGACTGCGACGGCGAGTACGCCGCCATCGATGCGACGTTGATGATGTGGCCGCCGATCCCGCGCTCGACGAGTCGCCGCGCAAACGCACGGCACCCGTTGACGACTCCGCCCAGGTTGATGTCCAGCACGCGGTCGAATTCCTCACGCGGCGTGTCGATGAAGCGGCCCGCCTGCCCGATACCGGCGTTGTTCACGACGATGTCGGGAACGCCGTGTTCTGCGCAGATCTGCTCGGCGAACGCTTCCACTTCGTCGCCGTCGGCGACGTCAAGCGTGTAAACGTGTGCCACTCCACCGTCCGCCGCGATCGCCGCGGCGGTCTCCTTGACCGTGGCCTCGTTGACGTCGCTGACCACCAATTCCGCGCCCAGCCGGGCGAATTCGAGCGCGGTGGCGCGCCCGATCCCGCTTCCGGCGCCGGTGACCGAGACGAGTGTGTCCCCGAACGGCTCGCGCCGACGGCCGACCTTCGCGCGCAACAGCGCACGGCTGGCCGACTTGCCCTCGATGAATTCGACGAACTCGGTCGTCGCCGCCGCCAGCACCTGCGGATGCGAAAACGGCGCCCAGTGGCCGGCCTTGATGTCGCGGCGCCACAACTGGGCCACCCACCGCGACGTGTCGTCATAGCTGTGTGGTTTGACGTACCGATCCTTGGTGTTGACGATCAACTGCACCGGCACGTCGACGTAGTGGTCACGTCTGACTTTCGACATTCCGCGAACGACGGCGCGATAAACCTTGATGCTGTTGGCGGCGTCGCGCCCGAACGCCTCCGAATGGTGCAGCTGCTGTGCCGGGATGCCGTCACGGACGATGAGGGAATGTCGAAGCAGGCCCGCGAGGAACAGCCGGGCAAGCAACGCCGGCAGCACCGGCGCCGCGAACGCCACCATATAAGTCTGTCGCAACATCGCACCCAGGCCGCGCAGGAATTGCACCGGCCGCCACGGCCGCTTGAGGTGGTCCCTGATGTAGTTGGCAGTGTGGTGGCTGCTCGGGCCCGACACCGACGTGAAGGACGCGACGCGGGTGCTGGCGCCGGGCCTGCCGAGGTACTCCCACACCCCGACCGACCCCCAGTCGTGCGCCAGCACATGCACTCGTTCATCGCGGCTCAGCTCGTCGATCACCGCGCCGAAGTCGTCGGCGAAACGCTCCATCGTGTAGTCGGCGACCCCGCGCGGAACCGATGACCCACCGACGCCGCGGTTGTCGTAGGTGATAACCCGGAACCGTTCTACCAGCATCGGCACGACGCCGTCCCACAGCACGTGCGAGTCGGGCCAGCCGTGCGCCAGCACCACCGTCGGGCCATCCGGATTGCCGTGTTGGTAAACGGCGATCTGCACGCCATCTTCGCTGGTGACAACGCGCCGAGCGGGTTGCGTTGCCGTTGCCGTCATTTCGTGGACCCTGCCCGCATACCGCGGGGGTTGTCAAGGCGCCGGATCAACCCTCTTCGGCGCCCTGTCGCCGCTCGCCGCGACGACGCGCGTCGTAGTCTCGCATGCGCCGTGGGTAGCCGACCCGCTGCACGTCGTAGACCGGGATCCGCAGCTGCTCACCCAGCCGGCGGGCGCCGGACTCACCACCAACCCGGCGGCGGGTCCACTCACCGTCGCTGGCCACCAACACGACCGTGACATCGGTGAAATTGGTCCGCGGCTCCACATAGGCCTCGACGCCGGTGTGGGCGGCAGCCCAGTCCTGCAGATAGCGATGGTCGGCGGCCGAACCGACGTCTACGCCGCCTCGCCGGCCGTGGCGGCCCGACTTGAACCTGTC
This sequence comes from Mycobacterium sp., assembly GCF_035640695.1. Taxonomy (GTDB): domain Bacteria; phylum Actinomycetota; class Actinomycetes; order Mycobacteriales; family Mycobacteriaceae; genus Mycobacterium. The sequence continues at coordinate 117,019 of NZ_DASQVQ010000001.1, read as the reverse complement.
AAACAATCCCAACGGGTTACTACTCCTTGACTAACCCCATCATCGATAGTGCCAGACATCTGACCCCGAACTCGGGGTCGGCGCCACCGCGGGGAATGATGAATCCCGCATTCCACTTGGGTGCCTCACCTGCGACACAGTGCTGTGGTAAGCCAGAGGTCAACGCGTGTGACGACCGACTGCTGGAGGAGTCAACAGACATGGCCACCAAAGTCCAGATGCCCGCACTCGGCGAGAGCGTCACCGAAGGGACCGTGACCCGGTGGCTCAAGCAAGAAGGCGACACGGTCGAGGTGGACGAACCGTTGCTCGAGGTGTCGACGGACAAGGTGGACACCGAGATCCCGTCGCCGGCCGCCGGTGTGTTGAAAAAGATCATCGCCCGGGAGGACGACACCGTCGAGATCGGAGGTGAGCTGGCGGAGATCGGCGATGCGAGCGAGGGCGACGGCAAGCAGCCGCAGCCGCCAAGCGAGCAGCCCGTCGAGGAAGAAAAGCCCGCGGAGGAGCCCGCCGCCCAACCGGAGCCGGCCGCCGAGGAGCAGGAAGCGCCCAGCGCAGCGCCGCAGGAAGCGCCGAAGCCGGCGGCACAGGCCTCGGGCGGCGGCAAGTCGACCCCGGTGGTAATGCCCGAGCTGGGCGAATCCGTCACCGAAGGGACCGTGACGCGCTGGTTGAAGAAGGTCGGCGACAGGGTCGAGGCCGACGAACCGTTGCTCGAGGTATCCACCGACAAGGTCGACACCGAGATCCCGTCTCCGGTGGCCGGCACGCTGATTTCCATCACCGCCGAGGAGGACGACACGGTCGGCGTCGGCGGCGAACTGGCGAAAATCGGTGAGCCCGGCGAAGGCGGTGCCGAGGCACCCGCCGAGGAGGCCAAGCCGGAACCCAAGCCGGAACCCAGGCCGGAGCCCGAGGAGGCCAAGCCCGAACCGGAGCCCGAGCCCAAGCCGCAGCCCAAGCCAGAGCCGAAGGCCGAGCCCAAGCCAGAACCTCAGCCAGAACCCCGGCGAGAAGCGCAGCCCGCGGCCGCGGCGGCGCAGACCGACGGCGGCCCGTACGTCACCCCGCTGGTGCGCAAACTGGCCAACGAGCACAGCGTCGACCTGGCCACGGTGAAGGGCACCGGCGTCGGCGGCCGCATCCGCAAGCAAGATGTGCTCGCGGCGGCCGAGGCCGCCAGGGCGCCGGCTCCGGAGGCGGCGCCGCGGGTGCCGGCCGCGGCGGCCGAGCCCACTCCCGCGGCGGCCGCCGCGCCCGTCGGGGCGCTCGCGCATTTGCGCGGCACCACCCAGAAGGCCAGCCGCATCCGTCAGCTCACCGCGAAGAAGACGCGCGAATCCCTGCAGGCCACAGCGCAACTCACCCAGACCCATGAGGTCGACATGAGCAAGATCGTGGCGCTGCGGGCACGGGCCAAGGCGCAGTTCGCCGAGCGCGAAGGCGTCAACCTGACGTTCCTGCCGTTCATCGCCCGCGCGGTGATCGACGCGCTGAAGATCCACCCGAACGTCAACGCCAGCTACAACGAGGAAACCAAGGAGATCACCTACTACGACGCCGAACATCTCGGCATCGCGGTCGACACGGACCAAGGCCTGCTGTCCCCCGTGATCCACAATGCGGGCGATCTGTCGCTGGGCGGACTGGCGCGCGCGATCGCCGACATCGCGGCTCGGGCGCGCTCGGGTGAGCTGAAGCCCGACGAGCTGTCCGGCGGCACCTTCACGATCACCAACATCGGCAGCCAGGGCGCACTGTTCGATACGCCGATCCTGGTGCCGCCCCAGGCCGCGATGCTGGGCACCGGCGCGATCGTGCGACGCCCCCGGGTGATCGTCGACGTGAACGGCAACGAGTCGATCGGCATCAGGTCGGTCTGCTACCTGCCACTGACCTACGACCACCGACTCATCGACGGGGCGGACGCCGGACGGTTCTTGACCACCGTCAAGCGTCGGCTCGAAGAGGGAGCTTTCGAGGCTGACCTGGGGCTTTGACCGACGTGGCGGACGCACTGATCGCGATCGCGGGGTCCTCGGGCCTCATCGGTTCGGCGCTGGTGTCGGCGCTGCGTGCCGCGGACAATCGGGTTCTGCGCATCGTGCGGCGTGCGCCGTCCAATGCCGACGAACTGCACTGGAGTCCCCAAACCGGTGAATTCGACGCCGGCGCGCTGCGCGGGGTGGACGCCGTGGTCAACATGTGCGGGGCCGGGGTCGGCAACAGACGGTGGTCGGGCGAATACAAGCAACAGCTGCGCGACAGCCGCATCGTGCCGACCGAGGTGCTCTCGGCGGCGGCCGTGGAGGCCGGCGTCAAGGTGCTCGTCAACGCCAGCGCGGTCGGCTACTACGGCCACACCCGCGACCGTGTCGCCGACGAAACCGCCCCGCCGGGAACGGGTTTCCTCGCGCAGCTGTGCCAGGACTGGGAGGCCGCAACGCGGCCCGCCCAGCAGGCCGGCGTCCGAGTGGTGTTGGTCCGCACCGGTCTTGTGCTGTCACCCAACGGTGGCATCCTCGGGCGGCTGCGGCCGTTGTTTTCACTCGGGCTGGGCGCGCGGATCGGCAGTGGCCGCCAGTACATGCCGTGGATCAGCCTCGAGGACGAGGTCCGCGCCCTGTTGTTCGCGATATCCCATGACGGCGTGTCAGGCCCGCTCAACTTCACCGGTCCCGCACCCGTCACCAATGCGGAGTTCACCACCGCGCTCGGCCGCGCGCTCAACCGGCCGACACCATTGCTGGTGCCTGCGTTCGCGATTCGGACTTTGCTCGGTGAATTCGCCGACGAGGGATTGCTGTCCGGCCAGCGGGCGATACCGGCGGCGCTGGAACGCGCCGGTTTCCAGTTCCACCAGAACACCATCGGCGAGGCCCTGTCCTACGCGACCACGCCGCGCGACGGCGGCTAGTACCATGACGTCCTCGGCGCCGACTGTGAAACCTCGGCGCCGACTGTGAAACCACGGCGCCGACTGTGAAACCACGGCGCCGACTGTGCGGCCTGGGCGCACACGCCCGGCGATTCCTCGCCCTCAGCGCACACCGGACGCCACCCACTCAGACTTGACGCCCCGCACCCACACTCGACGCCACACTCGACGCCGGCGCCCAACACTTCCTAGTACCGTCAACAGTGTGACGTCTTCGATCCGCGCCGCGGCCACCCCGATCGAGGTGCGCCAACTCGGCACGGTCGACTACCGCGAGGCGTGGGAGCTGCAGCGGCGACTGGTCGAGACCCGGCTGGCCGGTGGCCCCGACACGCTGCTACTGCTGGAGCATCCGTCTGTCTACACCGCCGGACGCCGCACCGAAGCGCACGAGCGTCCACTCGACGGGACGCCGGTGGTTGACACCGATCGCGGCGGCAAGATCACCTGGCATGGTCCCGGCCAACTGGTCGGTTATCCGATCATCGGCTTGGCCGACCCCATTGATGTGGTGAATTATGTTCGGCGCCTTGAAGAGTCGCTGATCAGGGTGTGCGCCGACGTGGGCTTGCCCGCTGGCCGGGTCGCGGGCCGCTCCGGTGTGTGGCTGCCCGCCGACGACACGCGACCCGCACGCAAGGTGGCGGCGATCGGGGTGCGGGTGCAGCGGGCGACAACGCTGCACGGGTTCGCCGTGAACTGTGATTGCGATCTCGCCGCGTTTCGCCCGATCGTGCCGTGCGGCATCACCGACGCGGGGGTGACGTCGTTGACCGCCGAGTTGGGCCACCGCGTCGGTGTCGATGAGGTCCGGGCGCGGGTTGCCGAGGCCGTGTGCGACGTCCTCGATGGCCCACTCGCACTAGCATCGATACCGTGACCGTCGCTTCTGGATCCGATGTCGCTGGCCCGGCGGCTCCGGACGGCCGCAAACTTCTACGCCTCGAGGTCCGCAACGCGCAGACGCCGATCGAGCGCAAGCCGCCGTGGATCAAGACCCGCATGCGGATGGGCCCCGAGTACACCGAGCTGAAGAAACTGGTACGCCGCGAAGGGCTGCACACCGTTTGCGAGGAGGCGGGCTGCCCGAACATCTACGAATGCTGGGAGGACCGCGAGGCCACGTTCTTGATCGGCGGCGAGCAGTGCACCCGTCGCTGTGACTTCTGCCAGATCGACACCGGTAAGCCCACCGAATTCGACCGCGACGAGCCGCGGCGAGTCGCAGAAAGCGTTCAGGCGATGGGCTTGCGCTATTCGACGGTCACCGGCGTGGCCCGCGACGACCTGCCCGACGGCGGGGCGTGGCTCTACGCCGAAACCGTGCGCCAGATCAAGAAACTCAACCCGTCGACCGGCGTCGAGTTGCTGATCCCCGACTTCAACGGCGAGCCGGCGTTGCTCGAGCAAGTCTTTCAGGCAAGCCCGGAAGTGTTGGCACACAATGTCGAAACGGTGCCGCGCATCTTCAAGCGCATCCGTCCGGCCTTCCGCTACGAGCGCAGCCTCGACGTGCTGACTGCGGCCCGCGACTACGGGTTGGTGACCAAGAGCAATCTGATCCTGGGTCTCGGCGAGACCCCGGACGAGGTTCGTGCGGCGCTGACCGACCTGCGCGACGCCGGTTGCGACATCGTCACGATCACCCAGTACCTACGCCCATCGGTGCGCCATCACCCGGTGGAGCGGTGGGTGAAGCCCGAGGAGTTCACCGAGCACGCGGCATTCGCGCAAGCGCTCGGTTTCGCCGGGGTGTTAGCCGGTCCGCTGGTGCGGTCGTCGTATCGGGCCGGGCGGCTTTATGCCCAGGCCATCACGGCTCGGACCCGCGCCTGACGCTGGCGGCTCACCCGTATCCTTGGCGCATGGCGAAAACTCGTGATCCCGCCGCCATCAAGGCCGCCAAGGCGGAGGCGAAGGCCGAGCGGAAGGCGGCGTCAAAGCAGCGCCGCAAGCAGCTGTGGCAGGCGTTCCAGATGCAGCGCAAGGAAGACAAATGGCTACTGCCGTTGATGATCGGCGCGTTCGTGCTGATCGTCGCCGCCGCGACGACGGCCGGTGCGCTGTCCGGCGGCTTCACGATGGTCACGCTGATCGTGTTCGGCGTGGTGCTCGGCGCGCTGGTGGCGTTCATCATCTTCGGGCGCCGCGCGCAGAAATCGGTCTACCGCAAGGCGGAGGGTCAAACCGGCGCGGCGGCGTGGGCGCTGGACAACCTGCGCGGCAAGTGGCGGGTCACCCATGGTGTGGCCGCCACCGGGCACTTCGACGCCGTGCACAGGGTGGTCGGCCGCCCGGGTGTCATCTTCGTCGGCGAGGGATCGCCCGCGCGGGTGAAGCCGTTGCTTTCGCAGGAGAAGAAGAGGACCGCCCGGCTGGTCGGCGACGTGCCGATCTACGACGTCATGGTGGGCAACGGTGAAGGCGAGGTGCCGCTCGCCAAGCTGGAACGGCACCTGACCAAGCTGCCCGCGAACATCACCGCCAAGCAGATGGATTCGCTGGAGTCGCGGTTGACGGCGCTGGGTTCGCGCACGGGCATGGCGGCGATGCCTAAGGGACCGGTGCCGACGGCCGCGAAAATGCGCGGCGTCCAACGCACGGTGCGCAGGCGATAGCCGGCGATAGCTAACGCCGCACCACCGCGGTGCCGGTGATCCGGTCGTGCAGCCCACGGCCGTCGGAGTCGGTGAACAGCGGCGGTATCACCAGTGCGATCAACAGCCCGCGTGCGACGGCGCGACCGATGCCGACATGCCCGACGTTTCCGGCGGCGTCGATCCGTATCACGACCAGTCCGAGCGCGAGCTGCCCAGGGGTGAATCCGAAGAGCCGAACCGCAATAACGCCGAGCCCGCACCAAATCACCAACACGGCGGTCGACAACGCGGCTGTCGAATACACGCCGGCGGTGACGCCGAGCGCGGCGATTCCGTAGGCGATCAGCCAGTCGACCAGCAGCGCAGCGACGCGGCGGCCGATGTGGGCCGGTGACCGGGAACCCGTCGCTGGCAAACCCAGCCGCTCTCCCGGGTAGTCGGTCGCCCCACCCGGTTTTGCCGATTCGGGACCCGACAGCCAAGATGCGCCGGGGCGGTCCATGGCCCCAGGATAGAGGGGTCAAATGCGGGCTCAACCGGCCGCGTCTCACAATGGGATTGCGTAACGTCGGCGCAACATGCGGTTGACGAACGCGCAACATCGGCTCCATAGCGTCATCCCGCGGGTTACTAGATAAAGGAGAGCACTTCAGTGGCCGATATGACGCCCGACGACGTCTTCAAGGTCGTCAAGGACGAGGACGTTCAGTACATCGACGTCCGATTCTGCGATCTGCCCGGCGTCATGCAACACTTCACGATTCCGGCCGCGGCGTTCGACGAGAGCGTTTTCGAAAATGGGATCGCGTTCGACGGCTCGTCGATTCGCGGCTTTCAGGCGATCCACGAGTCCGACATGGTGCTGCTGCCGGACCCGGACACCGCGCAGGTCGATCCTTTCCGCGAGGCCAAGACGCTGAACCTCAACTTCTTCGTCCATGACCCGTTCACCCTCGAGGCGTACTCGAGGGATCCGCGCAACATCGCGCGCAAGGCCGAGAACTACCTGATCAGCACCGGCATCGCCGACACCGCGTACTTCGGCGCGGAGGCCGAGTTTTACATCTTCGACTCGGTTGCGTTCGACTCCACCGCCAACAGCGCGTTCTACGAGGTCGACGCGATCTCGGGCTGGTGGAACACCGGCAACGCGACCGAGAACGACGGCAGCCCCAACCGCGGCTACAAGGTCCGCCACAAGGGCGGCTACTTCCCGGTGGCGCCCAACGACCAGTATGTGGACCTGCGCGACAAGATGCTGACGAACCTGATCAACGCCGGCTTCGTCCTTGAGAAGGGCCACCACGAGGTCGGCTCCGGCGGGCAGGCCGAGATCAACTACCAGTTCAACACGCTGCTGCACGCGGCAGACGATTTGATGCTGTACAAGTACATCATCAAGAACACCGCCTGGCAGAACGGCAAGACGGTCACCTTCATGCCCAAGCCGCTCTTCGGTGACAACGGCTCCGGCATGCATTGCCACCAGTCGTTGTGGAAGGACGGCGGGCCGCTGTTCTATGACGAGTCCGGCTACGCGGGGCTGTCGGACATGGCCCGCCACTATATCGGTGGCCTGCTGCATCACGCGCCGTCGCTGCTGGCGTTCACCAACCCGACGGTGAACAGCTACAAGCGGCTGGTGCCGGGCTATGAGGCGCCGATCAACCTGGTGTACAGCCAGCGCAACCGGTCGGCGTGCGTGCGCATCCCGGTCACCGGCACCAGCCCGAAGGCCAAGCGGCTGGAGTTCCGCTGCCCCGACTCCTCGGGCAACCCGTACCTGGCCTTCTCGGCGATGATGATGGCGGGCGTCGACGGCATCAAGCGCAAGATCGAACCGCAGTCGCCGGTGGACAAGGACCTCTACGAGCTGCCGCCGGACGAGGCCGCGAGCATCCCGCAGGCGCCGACCTCGCTGTCCGCGGTGATCGACCGGCTCGAGGAGGACCACGAATACCTGACGGAGGGCGGGGTTTTCACGCCGGACCTGATCGAAACGTGGATCACGTTCAAGCGGGAGAACGAGATTGAGCCGGTTCAGATCCGGCCCCATCCCTACGAATTCGCGCTCTACTTCGACGTGTAAGCCAGCTAACTCTGACCCGCGAGCAGAGCCTCGCCAGCCAGCCCTGTGCCGTCCGCCAGCGCTTGCCCTGCGGGTTCACATCCGCTGGGACGGCCTATCCCCCGATGTGGCCGGCCAGCTTGGCTTTACCTGGACCCTCCAGATCCGCCAGCGCCGCAGGCCGCGCCGCCATCGCCATCAGCAACGCCTCTCCCGGCCCGCGCACCTCGGGGCCACGACCGGCGGCCCAGTCGAGATCGGTCGCAACCAGTCGCACCCCGCGAGCCCGCCACGCGCCGCGGATCGTCGGCGCGGTGCGTGCGAAGTTCAACGCGGCCAACAGCCGATCCGTTGCGATCGTGCGCGGAAACCCGAGGGCTCGGCGAATATCCTGCTGATGGATCATCCCGTCGGTCAACGCAATCAGGCCGCCGAAGCCAGCAGTCAACCCCGACGGCTCAGCGTGGCGGCGCATCAATTCGACGATCTCGAGCGGCGTGCGGTCGGCGAAATCGCCGACGCCAACCGCGTTGACCCGGTTCACCAGAAACAAGCCCTTGGCGAACCGCTGCACCAACCCTACGGGGCCCAACTCGTCGTAGCTGATCACGTGTGCGGCGACGTCGCGCACCCGCCATCGCTCGCACAACGTCTCCGCCTCCCACTGGTGCGGAGCAAGCCCCTCGAGCATATCCGCGAATTGTTCACGTTCCTGTCGCGCCATCGTCATTGTGTCCATGGCTCTCAGCGTATGGTCAGCTCATGACGACCAATCTCGAAGCCAGACTCAGCACCTACTCGCCCACGGTCCTCAGCATTTTCCGGTTCATGATCGGTTTACTGTTTACGCTTCACGGGACAATGGGCTTGTTCAATTGGCCTCTCGCGCTTCCCATGCAGATCCATGTCGGCGACTGGCCCGGATGGTGGGCATCCCTGATCGAGTTCGTCACCGGACTGCTGGTGATGATCGGATTGTTCACTCGACCAGCAGCATTCCTGGCATCGGGCACGATGGCGGTCGCTTACTTCTGGCAGCACTGGCCATTCAATGCGGGCCCAAAGGTGTTCTGGCCCTTTGATCGAGCCATCGGCGGCAACTCAGGAGAGTTGGCCATCCTGTTCTGCTTCTCGTTCCTCCTGATCCTCTTCGCCGGCCCGGGCGCCTATGCGATCGACAGCCGGCGACGCCCCGCCGGCACGACGGCAGCACGCGGCGGGTACGCCGATCGTGGCGTCGCCGGCTGGCGACGACGGTTCGCACGACGGTAGGCATCTCGCCGAGATCACAATTTGCGATCGCTGCTGATACAGCGGTGATTGGGATGGCGCCAGTTGCTGCGATGCGCCCTACGGTGGGCCGATGTCGGAAGGTCCGTTCGCTGGAATGTCGCGACGCGAATTCCTGGCGAAAGTCACTGCACTCGGCGGAGCCGCTCTTCTTGCGTCATGGGCAGAACCCGTCATCGAAAAGGCTTATGCCATGGGCCCCGGTCCTGGTTCTCTCGACGACATCGAGCACTTCGTCCTGTTCATGCAGGAGAACCGGTCATTCGACCACTATTTCGGCAGGCTCTCCGATGTCGAGGGGTTCGGCCACGACACGCAAAACCCCGCCCCCGTCTTCAAACAAGCGGGCTGGAACCCGCAGACGCAAAAGGTCGACCCGAACGGAGTGACGTTGCCGTTCCGCCTCGACACCACCAAGGGGCCCAGCCTGACCGGCAGTTGCACCAACGATCCCGATCACAGCTGGACCGGGATGCACGAAGCGTGGCATGGCGGCGCCAACGACCAGTGGCTGCCGATGTCGGCGAGGAGCCGCTCAGTTGGCAATACGCCGGCCTTGATGGGCTACTACCAGCGCGAGGACATTCCGATTCACTACCTCCTCGCCGACGCGTTCACCCTGTGCGACCACTACCACTGCTCGGTGCTCGGCCCGACGATGCCGAATCGGCTGTATTGGCTCAGCGCCACCCTCAACCCTGAGGGCGACAAGGGTGGCCCAATGCTGGTGCAGCCCTATGTCTTACCGAAGTTCAAGTACACCTGGCGCATCATGCCCGAGAATCTGCAAGATGCCGGCGTCAGTTGGAAGGTCTACGGCAACAAGGCAGTCGGACCGATCAGTCAGGTAATTTTCGACGGCCTGGTGGGATCGTTCAAGCAAGCGGCCAACCCCATGTCGCCACTGTTCCTGCACGGCATTGTTCCAACGTATCCGTTAATGTTCGCCGCCGATGTGGCGGCCAACAATCTGCCCCAGGTCTCGTGGGTGATCCCGCCGGTCATCGAGTGCGAGCATCCCGCACTGCCGGCCGCGGTCGGCGCCATCGGCATCGTGAACCTGCTGCGCATTCTCACCTCTAACCCGCAGGTGTGGGAAAAGACCGCGGTGATCATCAGCTACGACGAAAACGGCGGCTTCTTCGACCATGTCACGCCGCCAACGCCGCCGCCGGGCACACCGGGCGAATACATTCCCGACTCGGTCAACATCAATTCCGTGACCGGTTCGGGGGGCGTGCGTGGTCCCGTCGGGCTCGGCTACCGCGTGCCGTGTTTCGTGATATCTCCGTACAGTCGCGGCGGACTCGTCGCCCACGAAACGTTCGACCACACGTCGCAGCTGCGGTTGATCGGCAAACGGTTCAACGTGCCAGTGCCTAACCTCACCGAGTGGCGGGCCGGCGTCACCGGCGACATGACATCGGCGTTCAACTTCGCCGCCAACCCTGACCCGTCGCGCCCGGACTGGGGCAATCCGGTGCTGCGCGCTCTGCCCGAATTACCGCTATGCGCACCCAACGCGGCGCTGGGTACCGCGAACCTCGGACTCGCCTATCGCGTGCCGTACCCGCAGACCATGCCGGTACAGGAAACGACGCCAAGCCGTGGGACACCCAGCGGCTACGTCGCCGGCTAAGCCAACGCCAGGTCGCGGCGGAACTTCTTCATGTCGTCGATCTTCTGTGCCAGCGACGCGCCCGGACCCGAGTAGAACATCCACGGCATCGTCAGGATGTGGGTGATGCCGCCCGCCTCTGCACGCTCGTAATCCGCGATCGACAAAGCATCAGTCAACGGCGTCAAAATCGTGAAATCGTCCATCGACAACCCGTTTTCGGCCCGCAACTCTCGCAACCGCCGCGCCGCCGCCAGCGCACTGTCGGTGGTGATCAAGTCTCCGATCCAGCCGTCGTGGCGTGCCGCCCGTCGCAACGCGATGTCGCTGAGGCCGCCGACGAAGATCGGCACCCGCGGCGGCGTCGGCGCCATCTCCAGTCGCGGCGTCTGGTAGAACTCGCCCTCGAATTCCGTCCATCCCGGCTGCCACAGGGCACGCATCAGTTCCAGCATTTCGTCGGTGCGTTTGCCGCGACGGTCGAATCGTTGGCCCAACAACGCGAACTCCTCGGCGCACCACCCCACACCGATTCCCAGCTCAACGCGCTCGTCTGCCAAATAGGCCGCCGTGCCAATGGATTTGGCCGCCGAGTACGGGTCGCGCATCGCCGGAATGTAGACCGTTGTCACGAAATGCAGGCGCTGCGTCACTTGGGCGAGCGCGCCAACCAGTACCCATGGATCGGGCCATTGGGTGAACGGCGGCCAGCGGCGCTGCCCGTCGCGCGTGTACGGGTACGGGGTCTGCAGCCTTTCCAGATTGACCACGTGATCCGGGATCCCAATCCCTTCATAGCCGAGATCATCTGCAGCTCGTGCTATTTCGATGATCTCCTTGCCGTCCAGGTAGGCACTGCTGATGTAATACTTCACCCGAAGACCTTCCGTACGACCGCCTTTGCCCGCCGCGTCACTCGCAGGTAGTTGTCCAGGAATTCGCCGCCGTCGTTGCTCGGCCAGCCCGCTGCGGCCGCAACCGCGTTCAGCAGGCGCCCCGGGCTTGGCAGCTGATCGGTCGGCTTGCCACGCACCAGCACCAGCGCGTTACGCGCCCGGGTGGCGGTCAGCCAGGCCTGCCGCAACAGGTCTACGTCGCCCTCCGGAATCAGTTGGGCCGCGCCAATCGCATCCAGCGTCTGCAGCGTCGAAGTGTTATGCAGCGCAGGCACTTCGTGGGCGTGGCGCAGTTGCAACAACTGCACGGTCCACTCCACGTCGGCCAGCCCGCCGCGGCCAAGCTTGGTGTGGGTGTTCGGATCGGCGCCCCGGGGCAGCCGCTCGGCGTCCACCCGTGCCTTGATGCGACGGATCTCATCCACCGCCTCCCGCGACACGCCTCCCGGTGGGTATCGTGTCCTGTCGGCCATCACCAGAAACCGCTGACCCAAGCCGGGGTCGCCCGCGACGCAGTGCGCCCGCAGCAGCGCCTGCACCTCCCACGGCTGCGCCCACTGTGCGTAATACGCCTGGTACGACGCCAATGTCCGCACCAGTGGGCCGCTTCGGCCCTCCGGGCGCAGGTTCGCGTCGACTTCCAGCGGCGGGTCGGCGCTGGGCGTGCCCAGCAGCGACCGGATCTGCTCGGCGACGGTGGTCGCCCACCGCACCGCGACCGAGTCGTCGACGCCGTCCGCGGGCTCGCAGACGAACATCACATCGGCGTCGGAGCCGTAGCCCAGCTCGCTCCCACCAAGGCGCCCCATGCCGATTACCGCGATCGACGCCGGCGCCCGCCCGCTGGCCGGCGTATTGGCCCGGATGACCGCGTCCAGCGCCGCCTGCAGCACGGCCACCCAGACCGACGTCAACGCCCGGCACACCTCGGTCACGTCAAGCAGTCCCAACAAGTCGGCCGACGCGATGCGGGCGAGTTCGCGGCGCCGCAAGCTGCGCGCGGCGGCGATTGCCCGGACCGGATCGTCGTGCCGGCTCGCCGCGCTGACCAGCGACCGGGCCACCGCGTCCGGGTCGGTATCACAAAGCTTCGGCCCGTCCGGGCCGTCGCCATACAGTTGGATGACTTCCGGTGCCCGCATCAACAGCTCCGGCACGTACGACGGCGCCGTGCCGATCACATGCATCAGTCTCTTGGCCACCGCGCCCTCGTCGCGCAGCGTCGACAGATACCAGCGCTGCTCGGAAAGCGCCTCGGAGAGCCTGCGATAGGCCAGCAGGCCGCCGTCGGGATCGGCGGCCTGCGACAGCCAATCCAGCAGCGTCGGCAACAGCACATCCTGCACGCGGCCGCGTCGGCCCCGCTGCTTGGTCAGCGCCGCCAGGTGTGTCAGCGCGTTCTGCGGCGCCATATATCCGAGCGCGGCGATCTGGCGCTCGGCGGCCTCGGCGGTCATGCCCCGTATGCCGGGCCCGACGGATTCCAGCAGCGGCTGGTAGAAAAGCTTGGCGTGCAGCCGCGACACCCGCATATTCTGGCGCTTGAGTTCCTCGCGGAGTACACCGAGCGCGTCGTGCCGGCCGTCGGGCCGGATGTGCGCGGCGCGGGCCAGCCAGCGCAGCGCCTCGTCGTCGTTGGCCCTCGGCAACAGGTGAGTCCGCTTGAGCCGCTGCAGTTGTAGCCGGTGCTCGAGCAGCCGCAGAAACTCGTACGACGCGGTCAGGTTGGCGGCGTCATCGCGTCCGATGTAGCCGCCGGCGCCGAGCGCGGCCAACGCGTCGACGGTAGAGGCGACGTGCAGCGTGTCGTCGTTGCGACCGTGCACGAGCTGCAGCAGTTGCACGGCGAACTCCACGTCGCGCAGCCCGCCGGTGCCGAGTTTGAGTTCGCGGTCGCGAACATCAGCGGGCACCAATTCCTCGACGCGGCGGCGCATCGCCTGGACTTCGGGCACGAAATCCTCACGCTCGCTGGCCGTCCACACGATCGGCATTACCGCATCGATGTACTGCTGGCCCAGTTCGGCATCGCCGGCGGCGGCCCGGGCCTTCAAAAGCGCTTGGAATTCCCACGTTTTCGCCCACCGATGGTAATAGGTGATGTGCGACTCCAGCGTGCGCACCAGCGCGCCGTGCCTGCCCTCGGGCCGAAGCGCGGCGTCGACCTGGAAGAACGCGTCGGACGCCAACCGCATCATTTCCCCGGCCACCCGCGTCGCTGCGGCGTTGGCGTTCTCGGCGACGAAGATCACGTCGACGTCGCTGACGTAATTCAGTTCTCGCGCACCGCATTTGCCCATCCCGATGACGGCAAGCCGTGGCCGCGGCCCGTCCCCGCAGACCGACCGCATCGCCGCCTCGAGCGCCCCGGCCAGTGCGGCGTCGGCGAGGTCCGCCAGCGCGGCGCCGACCGTGGCGAACGGCAGCACGGGTTCGTTTTCGACCGTGGCCGCGACGTCAAGCGCGGCCAGTACCAGCAGGTGGTCACGGTAAAGTTTGTACAGCGCCTGCATCACAGGCGTTGCCGTGCTGGACGATTCGGCCGCGCAGTCCACGAATTCGCGGCGCAGGTCGTCGGCCGCTGTCAGCGTCACTGTACCCTGCAGCAAGTGCCAGTCCCTCGGGTTGGCCACCAGGTGATCGCCGAGCGCCAGCGACGAGCCGACCACCCCGAACAGCCGACCACGCAGCGAACGATCCTTCAGCAGCTCCGCGTCCAGCTCATCCCACCCGCTGCCCAACGCGTCGGCGAGGCGGACCATCGTGCGCAGCGCGGCGTCGGCGTCCGGGGCGCGCGACAAAGACCACAGCAGCTCGACGTAGTCGTCGGTGGTCCAGCCGAGCCGGGCCAAGTCGTTGGTCGCCGAGTCCGCGACCAGCCCGAGCCGGCCCACGCTGGGCACGCGGGGACGTTCGGTCGTCGGTTTGGCCACGACCACGACGTTAACGCAACGGCGCTACAGCGACAGATAGGTCTTCAGTTCGAACGGGGTGACCTGGCTGCGGTAGTTCTCCCACTCCGCGCGCTTGTTGCGCAGGAAGAAATCAAAAACGTGCTCCCCCAATGCTTCCGCGACCAGCTCGGAGTTCTCCATCTCCTCCAGCGCCACACCGAGGCTGCCGGGCAGTGAGCGGTAGCCCATCGCCTGGCGTTCCTCGGGTGTCAGGCTCCAGACGTTGTCCTCGGCCTGCGGCCCCAGCGTGTAGCCCTTCTCCACGCCGCGCAGCCCCGCGGCCAGGACCACCGCGAACGTTAAATAAGGGTTGCACGCCGAGTCGGGGCTGCGCACCTCGATCCGCCGCGACGACGCCTTGTTGGGCGTGTACATCGGCACCCGCACCAGCGCCGAGCGGTTCGCCGCGCCCCATGACGCCGCGGTAGGCGCCTCGCCGCCCTGCACCAGTCGCTTGTAGGAGTTCACCCATTGGTTCGTGACGGCGCTGATCTCACTGGCGTGCTCGAGGATGCCAGCGATGAACGACTTGCCGATGTCGGACAGTTGCAGCGAATCGTTTGGACTGTGGAATGCGTTGACCTCGCCCTCGAACAGGCTCATGTGCGTGTGCATCGCCGAGCCCGGGTGTTCACCAAACGGTTTCGGCATGAACGACGCCCGTACGCCCTCGCCGAGGGCCACTTCCTTGACCACGTATCGGAACGTCATCACGTTGTCGGCCATCGATAGCGCATCGGCGTAGCGCAGATCGATCTCCTGCTGGCCGGGCGCGCCCTCGTGATGGCTGAACTCCACCGAGATGCCCATCTGCTCGAGCGCATCGATCGCGTGCCGTCGGAAGTTCGGCGCCGCATCGTGCACGGCCTGGTCGAAGTAGCCACCGTTGTCGGTGGGAATCGGCGGCGAGCCGTCGTCAGGTCCGGGCTGCAGCAGGAAGAACTCGATCTCCGGATGCACGTAGCACGAGAATCCGAGGTCGCTGGCCTTCGCGAGTTGCCGGCGCAGGACGTGCCGCGAGTCAGCCCAGAACGGCGACCCGTCAGGCATCGTGATGTCGCAGAACATCCGCGCGGAGTGGTGTTGGCCGGTACTGGTCGTCCACGGCAACACCTGGAACGTCGACGGGTCCGGCCGCGCGACGGTATCGGATTCCGACACCCGGGCAAATCCTTCGATCGAGGAGCCGTCGAACCCGATGCCCTCCTCGAACGCACCCTCCAGTTCCGCCGGCGCGATCGCCACCGATTTCAGGAATCCGAGCACGTCGGTGAACCATAGGCGGACGAATCGAATGTCCCGTTCCTCCAGCGTGCGCAGGACGAATTCCTTCTGTCGGTCCATGCACCGCAGCGTAGGCACCGGCTGTTAATTCTGTGTTACGCGGTTGCTGCCTTTAGCACCGCAAATTATCCGGCGGTGACAGCTGATCGACGAAGAACGGCGTCACCGCGGTGTCGACGCATTGATTGCCGGTGAACACAACGGTGTGCTGAGTGCCCTCGTTGGTGATCAGCGCCGCCCCGAGCTGGTGGGCTAGGTCCACGCCGGCCTGGTACGGGGTCGCGGGATCATGCGTGGTGGACACGACGACGACCTTGCCCGGGCCCGGCGAAACGGCCTGGTGCGGTTGCGACGTGGGCGGAACCGGCCAGAATGCGCAGACGTCGCGCGGGGCAAACCCGGTGAACTCGCCGTAGGACAGGAACGGCGCGACCTGACGGATTCGCTGATCGGCGGCCGCCCAGACCGCTGGGTCCTTCGGTGCGACGTTGTCGACACAGCGGATCGCGGTGAATGCGTCCTGCAGGTTTGAGTAATGGCCGGATTGATTTCGGCCCTGGTAGTCGTCGGACAACATCAGCAGGTCGCCGGCGTCGGTGCCGCGCTGCAAGCCGAGCAGTCCGCTGGTGAGGTACTTCCAGTAGCGCTGCGTGTAGAGCGCGTTGATGGTGCCGGTGATCGCGTCCTGGTACGACAGCCCGCGCGGGTCAGTCGGCGTTGGTCTCGGCGCGCCGACGAGCGGGTCGACCAACGCGTGGTAGCGCGCCACCGCCTGCGATGCGTCGTTGCCGAGCGGGCAGCCGTCTACTTTGACACAGTCGGCGGCATAGTCGCCGAACGCTTGCTGGAAGCTTGCCATCTGGCGGACGGTCTGCTCGATCGCATCGAGGGTCGGGTCGACGGCGCCGTCGAGCACCATCGCCCGCACGTTCTGCGGGAACGCCTCGGCGTACGCCGTGCCCAACGCGGTGCCGTAGGAATACCCGAGATAGTTGATCTGTGCTTCGCCGAGCGCTTGACGAACGACGTCGATGTCGCGGGCGCCCACGGTGGTGCCCGCGTTGGCCAGAAAGTCCGTTCCATTCCGGTCGGCGCAGCGGCGGACGAGCTGTTGATAGAGCTGCTCGATGTGAGCGACGCCCGGCGGGCTGTAATCGGCCATCGGTTCGCGGCGCCACGCGTCGAATTCTTCGTCTGTGCGGCAGCGCAATTGGGGGGTGGAGTGGCCAACGCCGCGCGGGTCGATGCCGACCAGGTCGAAACGGCGGCCGATCTCGCTGTCATGGATCGACGCCGCCGACGATGCGAGAGTGTCAACGGCCGATGCGCCGGGGCCACCCGGGTTGATCAGCAGCACGCCCATGCGCGGACCTTCTGCGGGAACACGGATTACGGCCAGTTGAGCTTGCGCGCCCCTGGGCCGGCCGTAATCAATCGGGACGGAGACTGTCGCGCAGCGCGCCGCGGGGAATGCGCTGGTGTCGCCCACCCACTGCTGGCAGCCTCCCCAGTTCGGCGGTTGGACGCCGAATTGGCCGGCGTCGGGCACCGCCCGCGCCGTCGGTGATGTCGATAGGCCCAACCCCACGCACAGCAGCGCCGAGCACAAAAGTCTCACCCGCCGCATGGCTGACATGTTCGCATGCGCAACATATTTCGGGGGAACCGGAGGGCACTACGGTGACAAACCGTTACCTAGTGGCATTCCGTACAGGTCGTTGAGCACGCCCGAACGCACCGTCCGCAGCGTTTGCCGCGCATCAGCAGTGCGCATCGGGCGGCGGCACGGTGAGGTCGATCAGGTATCGGCTCACGATGTCGTCGACGCAAGCATTGCCCTGAAGTACGACGGTGTGTTGAGTGCCGTCGAACGTCACCAGGGCGCCGCCGAGCTGCTTGGCCAGGTCCACGCCCGCCTGATAGGGCGTAGCCGGATCGTTGGTCGTCGAGAACACCAGGATTGGCGGAAGACCGTGGACCGAGATCTCATGTGGCCGGCTGGTCGGCGGAACCGGCCAGAAGGCGCATGTGTTCAGCGGCGCGTGGCCGGTGAACTCGCCGTAGCTCATGAAGGGCGCCGCTTGGCGAACGCGTCGGTCCTCGTCTACGACCTTGTCCCGATCCTTCACCGGGGGCTGGTCGACACAGTTCACCGCCACCCGCACGTCGGTGGAGTTGTTGTAGTGGCCCTGCGGGTCGCGGCCCATGTACAGGTCGGCAAGCGCCAGCATGGTGTCGCCGCGACCACCCTTGAGCTCCTTGAGGCCCTGGGTGAGATGGCGCCACAGCCCCGGTGAATACAGCGGCAGGATGGTGCCTACGATCGCGTCACTGTAGGACAAGCCGCGCGGGTCCGTGGTCGGTGCGGGTTTGTCCACCAGCGGATCGACCATGCTGTGGTAAGCGTCGACGGCCTTGGCCGGGTCGGTGCCGAGCGCGCAGTCCGGGCTTTTCGCGCAGTCGGCGGCAAAGTCGTTGAACGCCTTCTGGAACGCGGCGGCCTGTCGGATGTCGGCCTCAATGGGATCGGCGTTCGGGTCGACGGCACCGTCCAGGACCATCGCCCGCACCTTCTGCGGATAGCTTTCGGCGTACGCCGAGCCGATGCGCGTGCCGTACGAGTATCCGAGGTAGGTGAGCTTCTCGTCGCCGAGCGCCGCCCGCAGCGCGTCCAGGTCCTTGACGACATTGGCTGTGCCGACGTTTGCGAGGAACGCAGTGCCCATCTTGTTGACACAGCGCTGCACGAACTCATCGGCCAGTTTTTCGATGTGCGCGACGCCCTCCGGGCTGTAGTCGACCTGCGGGTCGGCGCGCAGCCGGTCGTTGTCGGCATCGGAGTTGCACCAGACCTCGGGCATCGAATTCGCCACTCCGCGAGGGTCGAATCCGACCAGGTCGAACCGCTCGCGAATCTGCTGCGGCAGGCTAGTGACCATCGTCGCGGCGGCCTGCACCCCGGACTCCCCAGGGCCGCCGGGGTTGATCACGAGTGAGCCGATCTTGGCGCCGGTGGCCGGAAACTTGATCAACGCCATCGCGGCGGCGTCACCGTAAGGCTTGGCGTAGTCGACCGGCACGCCCAGCTTGCCGCACTGGGCGCCGGGCGGAATGTGGGATTGGCCGTCGGATGAGCTGGACTGACAGGGGTGCCACTCGATGGGCGCTCCCACCTTGGGCATCGCGATGGTCGCACGCCCGCCGACCACTCGGCTGCAGCCGCTCGCCGCGACAGCGGTGGCGATCACGACCGCCCAGGTCATCGTCTTGCCGACGACAACGGACAGTCGGCGATTGAGGATCATGGCCCACATGCTGCCATGAGCCGCCGCAGGCCAGCGGCCACCGACCTGGAGCCGGTGGCAAATGTGTCTTGTGTGGTATTCGCGACGTCGAGCCACGTCGCGGCCGAGTTGGCGTCCCATCATTGCCCCGGCCGCTCAGAAACCCCAGGGTCGCCTGCGTTAGGCGGCGCCGGATGCACGCGCGGATCATGGCCTCGCGGCGAGCAGCTCCTCCAAGCCGACGCCGAAGTCGTCGGCAAGGTCCCACAGGTCGGGCAGCAGCTCCGGGCACGAGATGATCCCGACGTCGAGCTTGCCGTTCAACGACATCACGGTGATGTTCAGCCCGGAGCCGTGGAAGATCGGCCCGAGCGGATACATCGCCCTGATCTCAGCGCCAAGGAAGTACAGCGGCATCTGCGGTCCGGGCACATTCGAGACAACCAGGTTGTGCACGGGCCTGCTTTCGGTCAGCCGGCTACTGGTGTAGACCCGCATCGCGATCCCGTACACCGCGGGTGCGGCGAACTGCGACCAGTCCTGCAACAGCGTCGCCGAGATCGCCGAACTGTGTTCCTTTGCAGTCGAATTGGCCGTGGCAATCGATCGTAACCGCTCGGCGGGATCGGCGATATGCGTTTCCAGGCTGGAGAACATGCCCGAGACCTGATTACGGCCCGCCCGATCCGACTTCTCGCGCACCGACAGCGGCACCATGGCCACCAAGGGTTCCTCTGGTAGCTCCCCGCGGTCGAGCAGGAACTGCCGCAAAACGCCGGCGACCAAAGCCATCACCACGTCGTTGACCTTCACGCCGAACCGGTTTTTCACCGTCTTGATGTCCTCCAGGTCAAGTTGGGCGTACGCGACGTTGCGGTGACCGGAGACCTTGGCGTTGAACGCCGTCTGCGGCGCCCGGAAAGGTCGGGTCATCGCCTGATTGCTCATGGCCCGACGGATGGTCTCCACGACGCTGGCGGCGGTCGTGGGCAGCACATTGGCGAGCTGCAGCGGCCGGGTCGCGAACCGCAGCAGCCCGCTCGCAGCCAGTTCGAATTGGTTGGCCCCGCCGACGCCCTCGACCGGATCCGGCGGCGGTGCGTCGGGCTCCGTGCTGCACAGCACCGACATCAGGTTCGCGCCGCTGACGCCGTCGACACCGGCATGGTGCACCTTGGTCATCACTGCCAGCCGTCCGCCATGGCCGGCATCGGTGCCGGCGACGCCCTCGATCACCCATGTCTCCCACAGGGGTCTGCTCCGGTCCAGCTGCAACGACGCAATATGACCGCAGATCTCGGCCAACTCGCGGCGCCCACCCGGGGCCGGCACGCCGATGCGGTGCACGTGGCGATCTACGTCGAAATCCTCGTCATCGACCCACACCGGATGATCGAGATTGAACGGGCTGTCGAGAACCTTCTCCCGAAAGATCGGGATTCCCTTGGCGCGCAATGACATTTCATCGCGCATCCGGTCGAAGGTGTAACCGCCGGGCATCGTCGAGGTGTCCAATTCGAGGATCGAGCAGACATGGAGCGGTTGTTTGGCCGATTCCAGGTATAAGAAGCTTGCGTCGAGCCCGCTGAGCCGTTGCATGAGGGTGATCGTAAGTGTGAGGAAGTCCACTCGCTGGCGGTTTCCACTTCAGCCAGCGCGGATGGCACACTGAACTTGTCAGACGAGCCCGGGGACCCGCATGGGCCACGAGGATCGACCCGACCACCCACGAGGGACAACGATGTCTGAGCAGTCGGTTTACGGCGCTGCGCCGAGCGCAGGTACTTCGGCCACACCGCGGAGCAAGGTCCGCACGCATCACTTGCAGAAGATGAAGGCCGAGGGCCACAAATGGGCCATGCTGACGGCCTACGACTACTCCACCGCACGCGTTTTCGACGACGCCGGTATTCCGGTTCTGCTGGTTGGTGATTCGGCCGCCAACGTCGTCTATGGCTACGACACCACCGTGCCGGTCACCATCGACGAACTGATTCCGCTGGTGCGCGGCGTCGTTCGCGGCGCGCCGCACGCATTGGTGGTGGCTGACATGCCATTCGGCAGTTACGAGGCCGGACCCGCCGATGCGCTTGCATCGGCGACCCGCTTTATGAAGGAGGCCGGCGCGCACGCGGTCAAGCTGGAAGGCGGTGAACGCGTCGCCGACCAGATCGCTGCGCTGACCGCAGCCGGCATTCCGGTGATGGCCCACATCGGTTTCACGCCGCAAAGCGTGAACACGCTCGGCGGCTTCCGCGTCCAGGGCCGCGGCGACGCGGCCGAGCAGACCATCGCTGACGCGATCGCGGTCCAAGAGGCCGGCGCGTTCTCAGTGGTCATGGAGATGGTGCCCGCCGAGCTGGCCACCCAGATCACCGGCAAGCTGACCATCCCGACGATCGGCATCGGCGCAGGCCCCAACTGCGACGCTCAAGTGCTGGTTTGGCAGGACATGGCGGGGCTCACCGGCGCCAAGACCGCCCGGTTCGTCAAGCGCTTCACCGAGGTGGGCGCCGAATTGCGTCGCGCCGCAATGCAGTACGCGGAGGAAGTGGCCAGCGGGGCGTTCCCCGCCGACGAGCACAGCTTCTAATAGGCCAGATTCAGCCGGTCCGCCGTCGACTTGCGCAGCCGCGCGAAGTCGCCGCCCCAGCCCAGCGTGCGCAGCGCGCCGTCGGCGATCACCCACGCATACTCCGGTGGGCACACGCTTTCGTCGGAGCGTCGGTTGATCACCGACTCGACGAGCCGGAACGGCAGATCCTCGGCGTCCGGCGGCCCGTCGCATTCCGTGCTGACCCCGTGGGAAAGCCGGCGGTAGTTGGCGCGTAGCTCGTCGCGGCGCAGCCGGAACATCTCAAAGCGGTCGATGCGCAGCTCGGGCAGCAGGTAGAGCGCGCCGAGGTTCCACCGGCTGCGGCACAGCTGTGTGGCGTCGCTGACCACGAGTGCGTGCAGCCGAGGTGCGCACGGGCCGTCTTCGCCGAGCAGCTCGATGGCCAGCCGCAGCGGGTCGTCGACGGTGCCGGCCAGCAGCGCGTCAAGGATGTCGTCCTTGGTGGCGAAGTGGTGATACAGCGAGGCCTGGCGAATGCCCACGGCCTCGGCGATGCGCCGGGTCGATGTGCTCGCGTAGCCGAGGCTGGTGAACAATTCCGCCGCGGCGTCGAGGATCTCGTCCCTGGCGGTCTGGCCCGGCCGGCGGGACCGCTCCAGTCGCGGACGTCCCCTTCCGTCGGTGTGCATGCCTCATTCTTGCACCGCACGCAGGCCTTTCGGTCGGGTTGGCATATTTCCTGTCATTTGATAGAAATAGTTGTCAACGCACTCGTTACAACCACGACACCGGGCGGGAATGCGGTCTGCCAAAACTTTCACTTGACAGGTAACAGGCCTCGGCCCGGACCAGGAGACCAGCCCGTGAGCACGGCGTCCACCGACGGAGCGCGATCGCACGCCCGCGCTCAGGCCGAGCACGCGGCGATGCGGATACCGGACACCCCGGCGGACATCGACCCGTCGCGACTGGTCTGGGCGGAGTCGATTCCGGCCGAGAGCTACGCCACCAAGGTGCTCGGCCGGGGCTGTCGCGTGCGACTGGTCGATCCGGGCGGCGGCGCGTGTGCTCACCTGCTGATGTACCGCGCCGAGGCGCCGTGGGAGCGGCTGAATGTGGCCGACACGATGAAGGTGCCGTGGCAGGCGTACCTGGGCGCGGGCCATCCGCTGCTCTCCGACCAGGGCAGGCTGCTCGCCACCGTGGTCGCCGATTCCTCGGGCCACCACGACACCTTGTGCGGGCCGACCGCGACCGGCCGCGGCCTGATGCTGCTGGGCGCGATGAAGCACGGCCTGGACGTGCGCGATGTCGCGCCGTCGGTGTCGTTTTTCCGCGGCATTCGCGTCGATCCGACCAGCGGCGCGCTGGAGTTCACCGGATCGGCCGGGGCCGGCGCCGCGGTCGACCTGCTGGTGCACCTGCCGGTCGCGCTGGTGATCGCCAATGCCGCCCACCCGCTGGACCCCAGCCCGTCGGTGACGCCGCTCGACGTCATCGCCTGGCGCGCTGGCCAGGAGTTGGCGACGCCGATCAACGCCGACCCCGAATACCTGCGTGCCGTGTTCAACACCGAAGCGGCGTGGGTGGCGGCCGGCGGTTCGGAGGCGGCGAATTGACCGCCACCGTGAAAGCCGGGATCGTTTCCGACGAGGTGGTGGCCGCCCGTGCGCCATGGTCGGCGGTGGTGCGGACCGGCCAGCAACTGCAGATCATCGACCTGCACGGCAACCAGGCGGTGGATTGCCTGTTGTATGCCGCCGACGATCACACCGTGCGCTACAGCGCGCAAGCCACCGTCACCGCGCAGCGCAACATCTTCCTGACCACCGGCTCGGTGCTGCGGGCCGCGGACGGCACGCCGCTGATGACGGTGGCCGCCGATGACGTCGGCAACCATGACACGATCGCCGGCGCCTGCTCGAAGGAGTCGAACACGCTGCGCTACGGCCATCACACCGCCCACCAGCACGCGTGCGTCGAGAATTTCCTGGCCGAGGCCGCCAAGTGGGGCCTCGGCAAGCGCGACATCGTGTCGAACATCAACTGGTTCATGAACGTTCCGGTCGAGGCCGACGGCACTCTCGGCATCGTCGACGGGTTGTCGGCGCCGGGCAAGAAGGTCACGCTGCGCGCCGATATCGACACGCTGGTGTTGGTGTCGAACTGCCCGCAGATCAACAATCCCTGCAACGGGTTCGATCCGACGCCGGTGCGCATGGTGATCACCGAGACTGGATCTCTTTACGCCAGCGGCTCACCGGCGTCATGACCCAAATCGAGGTCCTTCGGCCGGGAATGCTGACCACCGTGCAGGACTGGCCGGGTCGGATCGGCTACTGGCACGTCGGCGTACCGCCGTCGGGCCCGATGGACGACCTGTCGTTTCGGATCGGCAACCGAGTGCTCGGCAACGCAGAGGGCGCCGCCGGGCTCGAATGCACGAAAGGCGGCCCCTTGCTGCGCTTTTCGGGCGATGCGCAGGTATGCGTGACAGGCGCCCCGGTGCCGGTGACGGTCGACGGCGCGCCCGTGGCACAGTGGCAGTCCGTCCGGATACCGGCGGGTGGTGTGCTGGACGTCGGGATGATCACCGGCCCGGGCATGCGGTGCTATGTGCTCGTAGAGGGCGGATTGTGCGAACCGCAGTATCTCGGCAGCGCAGCAACTTTCACGCTCGGCGCGTTCGGCGGCCACGACGGCCGCCCGCTACTCGCCACCGATCGGCTGACGGCCAACGGCGCGCCGGCGTCGACCAACGGCGAGCGGGCAGCCCGGGCGGCCAACGAGGACCAGCCCAGCATCGGCAGCAGGTGGGAAGTCGCGGTGACCGAGGGCCCACACGCCGCGCCGGAATTCTTCACCCGTGCCGACATCGAGACGCTGGTGGGCACGGACTACACCGTGCACTTCAACTCCGATCGCACCGGCGTGCGGCTTGTCGGCCCGAAGCCGCAGTGGGCCCGCAGCGACGGCGGCGAGGCCGGCCTGCACCCGTCGAACATCCACGACACCGCGTATTGCATTGGCGCCCTTGACTTCACCGGTGACACTCCGATCCTGCTCGGGCCCGACGGACCGAGCCTTGGCGGGTTTGTCTGCCCGATCACCGTGGTCGAGGGCGACCGGTGGAAGCTCGGCCAGATGGCGCCCGGCGACGCGGTGCGGTTCGTGCCGGTGCGGGCCGATCGAGCACCGTCACTGCGGTCGCTGGACTTGCGGCGACGGGCGTCGTTCCCACTCGTGATCTCCACGTCCAGCGATGGCGACGATGGCGTGCTGACCCGCTATACGGCGGCCGACGGCACCGAGGTCACGTTCCGACGGGCCGGAGACGGCGGCGTACTCGTCGAATACGGGCCGATGGCGCTCGACCTGGCCATGCGGGCGCGTGTGCACGTGTTGTACGAGAAGCTGCGAGACCGCGAGGTGCCCGGGCTGCTGGAGCTGACGCCCGGCGTGCGATCGCTGCAGGTGCAGTTCGCGCCGGAGCAGCTGTGCATCGCCGACGTCACCGAGCTGCTGGGGGGCATGGACGCCGCGCTGCCGGCCTCCGACGAACTCGTCGTGAGCAGCCGCTTGGTGCGGTTGCCGTTGTCGTGGGACGATCCGGCGACGCACGAAGCGATCCAGCGCTACCTGAACGGTGTGCGAGCAGATGCGCCGTGGTGCCCGTGGAACATCGAGTTCATCAGGCGCATCAACGGTCTCGACGATGTGTCGCAGGTGTACGACATTGTCTTCAACGCCGACTACCTGGTGCTCGGGCTCGGCGACGTTTACCTGGGCGCACCGGTTGCCACTCCCCTGGATCCGCGGCATCGGCTGGTGACGACGAAGTACAACCCGGCGCGCACGTGGACGCCGGAGAATGCGGTCGGCATCGGCGGCGCCTACCTGTGCATCTACGGCATGGAGGGTCCCGGCGGGTATCAGTTCGTCGGTCGGACGACGCAGGTGTGGAATCACCGTCACCCGCGCGAAACCGAGTCGTTCGAGCCGGGAACACCGTGGCTGCTGCGTTATTTCGACCGGATCAGCTTCTACCCGGTGGGCGCCGAGGAATTGTTGGCGCTTCGCGCGGACATCGCCGCCGGTCGCGGCCGGGTGGATATCAGCGACGGCTCGTTCTCGCTGGCCGACTATCACCGGTTGCTCGCCGACAACGCCGACAGCATTGCCGACTTCCGGCAGCAGCAGGCCGTTGCATTCGGCGCCGAGCGCCGGGCCTGGGACGCGGCCGGCGAGTTCACCCGCGCCTCTTAGCAAGCCGTTGCGCGCGGCTCGCCCGCTCGCCTAGGCGGCTGTTTACCTTTCTGTGGCACGCTGTCAAACTGCTGTTCACGGTCATTGTTGGCACCGAAAGGAAAAATGACTTCTACCATGGCGAGTTCCGCAGCAGGCGATTCGGCCTCCCGTCACCTCGAGGTTGAGCGCAAGTTCGACGTCGTCGAGTCAACGGTCACACCGTCATTCGATGGGATCGCCTCGGTCGCGAGGGTGGAACGCGCGCCGGCCCAGACGCTCGATGCCGTTTACTTCGACACGCCGGCCCGCGACCTCGCCGCCCACCACATCACGCTGCGGCGGCGTACTGGCGGCACCGACGCCGGCTGGCACCTGAAGCTGCCGGCGGGCCAGGGGGCCCGCACCGAGGTTCGCGAACCGCTGGGCGACGGCGACGACAACGAGGTGCCGGCCGAGTTGCGTGACGTGGTATTGGCGATTGTGCGCGACCGCCCGCTGACGCCGGTCGCCCGGATTCACACGAACCGAACGGTCGACGTGTTGTACGGGGCGAACGGCACCGCGCTGGCCGAGTTCGCCGACGACCAGGTCCGCGCGTGGTCGAACGGCGACGATGACCAGCAATGGCGGGAGTGGGAGCTCGAGCTCGCCGAGGAAGGCATCGCCGAAGGCAATGCCGACGGGGAGCTGCTCGAGCGGTTGAGCAACAGGTTGCGGGATGCCGGCGCGGTCCCGGCCGGGCACGGCTCGAAGCTGGCACGGGTGCTGGACTCGTCAGCGCCGGCCGAAGAATCGGCGCCGGTGCCGGACGAACCGGTGCATCGCGCGGTGGCCGAGCAGATCGATGAACTGCTGACATGGGACCGGGCGGTGCGCGACGACGCCCATGACTCGGTGCACCAGATGCGGGTGACCACACGCAAGATTCGAAGCCTGTTGCAGACTTCGGGATCCGAATTCGGGCTGTCCGGCGACGCGTGGATCCTTGATGAGCTACGCCAGCTGGCCAGCGTGCTGGGTGTGGCCCGCGACGCGGAGGTGCTCGCCGAACGGTACGAGCAGGCCCTCGACGAGTTGCCCAAGGAGTTGGTGCGTGGCCCGGTGCGCGAGCGCCTGGTCGACGGAGCCAGCCGCCGCTACCGCTCGGGGTTACGGAAGTCATTGAGCGCGATGCGCTCTCAGCGTTACTTTCGGCTGCTCGACGCGCTGGAGGCGCTCGTGGTCGCAGAACCGCCGCCTCCGCCGCCGGGTGAGGAACCGCCCACCGACACGACGATCGGGGCGGCCTACAAGCGGGTCCGCAAGCACGCCAAACGGGCGGCGAAGGCCGAGGCTGAAAACCGCGACGAGGCGCTGCACCGAATACGCAAGGGCGCCAAGCGACTGCGCTATACCGCCGCAGCTACGGGGGCGAACAAGACGTCCGATGCGGCGAAGAACATTCAGTCGCTGCTCGGCGATCATCAGGACAGCGTGGTCAGTCGTGCGCACCTGAGCCAGCAGGCCGATGCCGCGCACGCGGCCGGCGAAGACACGTTCACCTACGGTCTGCTGTACCAGCGGGAGGCCGACCTCGCGCAGCGCTGCCGCGAGCAGCTCGACGATGCGCTGAAGGCGTTGGACAAGGCCGTCAACAAAGAGCTCTAACGGCGGGCGGACGAGTTGGCCTGTAAGCCGGATTCTGTTCCGCGCCGCAGCGCATAACCACGGCGGCGCGGCGGCGACCATCCATCTGGACACACCGTCACCGGGTGCCTCGAGCGGCCTACCCGCAGGCTCGGGCGAGCAACCCTCGGACGCCTGCGCAGCCGCACTTGGTGCGGCCTTCTTGGCCTTGCTTCGGGTGGGGTTTGCCTAGCCATTCCGGTCGCCCGGAATGCTGGTGCGCTCTTACCGCACCGTTTCACCCTTACCACCCAATGGGTGGCGGTCTGTTTTCTGTGGCACTTTCCCGCGAGTCACCTCGGATTGCCGTTAGCAATCACCCCGCTCTGCGAAGTCCGGACTTTCCTCGTTTCACCGTGTGGTGATCCGCGGCCGCCCGGCCAACTCGTCCGCAATATAAACGTACTGCGTCGAGCGTGTCTTCCGCGAGGGGGCGATACTTATTCAATGCCGCAGGTGCCCCCGGCCCGTTACCTTCTCCGCGCCAAAGATTTCGTGGACGCGCGCTACGCGGAGGACATCACGGTGGAGGACCTGGCCGCGGCGGCGGGGCTGTCGCGGGCGCACTTCAGCCGAATGTTCAGCCGAACGTTCGGCGAGTCCCCGCGCGCTTATTTGCAGACGCGGCGGCTGGAACGGGCCGCCGCGTTGCTGCGCTACACCGATCGCTCCGTGGCCGACATCTGCGTGATGGTGGGCCTGCACAGTGTCGGGTCGTTCACCACGACATTCACCCGGGTGTACGGCATGCCGCCGGCCGCCTATCGTACGAGCCTGCCGCCGGCGAGCATCTATGCCCGGGTGCCCAGCTGCATCCTGCAGCGTGACACCCGCCCACCGGCTGACAGCCGGGTCAAGACAGCACACCGGGAGAAGACGCGAGGCGGGGGCCGACCGTAGCGTCGGATGCATGATCAAAATCTCCACCGCCCAGCTTTGGGTACACGACCAAGACGTTGCACTTAAGTACTGGACCGAGAAGGTGGGCATGGAAGTCCGCCAAGACGTTTCGCTGCCCGACGCCGGCGATTTCCGATGGCTGACCGTCGGGCCGCCCGGACAGGGCGACGTGTCGATCGTGCTGATGGCAGTTCCCGGCCCGCCGGTGATGGACGAGACCACCCAGGCCGAAGTGCTGAACCTCGTCGCCAAGGGCTTCGCCGGCACGGTGTTCCTGACGACCGACAACTGCCAGGCGACCTACGAGAAAATGAAAGCCCGCGGCGTGGAGTTCACCGAAGAGCCCCATCAGATGCCGTACGGCATCGACTGCGGCTTCCGCGACCCGTCCGGCAACAGCGTGCGACTCACCCAACTCGCCGAGTCGTTTGCGGGCGCCTGATTCCGCCCAACGCCTGGCGGCGTGCAGTTCCGGTAAACCGTCCCTCCGCGGACGGCCCAGCGGAGGAGAATGGTGGTCCATGGCGACCCCATTGCAGCCGCTCGGCCGCCGCCAGGCGCGACGAATGAGCCGGCGCTTCGCCGACGTGGGGATCGGAATTCCGCCGGCACGGCTGCAGGAGATCGCCGCCGGCGCACCCTGCCTGGACGCCGAATTGACTAACGTCAACTTCGCACTTGTCGCGACCGAGATACAGCACCAGCAACGTGTTGCCAGATCTGCACGCCAACACCGCTGCGTCATCCACTGGTTGATTGTTGTGGGCCTGATTCTCGTGGTGCTTAATGCGCTGATCTGCATGGGCTACGCCATACTCAGCCTCGTGGAACCTGCATCGTCGTTCTGAATGTTTCATCAGCAGATCGGGGCGGATCGATCGTCCGACCCGCCAAATCGAACATACTTGCGATAATGACCGTCGCCACCGACAAGCCCGACAAATGAGAACGTATTGATGTGCATGACGACGTCGACCTGACCGACCTGGACCGCTTCGCCAGGGGCTTCCCTCACCATGTGTTCGATGAGCTGCGGCGCGCGGCTCCGGTCTGGTTTCACCCACCGACCGCTCACAGTCCCGGCGGCGAGGGATTCTGGGTGCTGAGCCGATACGCCGACATCGTCGACGCCGCCGCGGACGCCGAGACGTTTTCCTCGGAGACGGGCGGCGACCGCGAGGGCGGCGGCACCACGCTCGAGGACATGCCCGCGGGCTACGCCGTCGGCGTGCTGCTGAACATGATGGACGACCCGCGGCACGCCCAGATCCGCCGCCTGCTCACACCCAGCACGGCTCCGCGCGCGCTACAACACATCGAGACGGATCTGCGGCACCGGGCCGCCGACATCGTCGACGCGGCGTTGTCGAAGGGTAACTGCGACTTTCTCGTCGACGTCGCCGGGGAATTGCCTCTGCAGGCCGTCGCGCAGCTCGTCGGCGTGCCCCAGGAAGACCGCCATGAGTTGATGAGCTGGGCCAATGTGACGCTCGACTACGAGGACCGAGAGGTTGGCGAGACAACCGAACGTCTCGCGCAGGCACAGGCACGGATGTTTACGTACGCTACAAATCTATTGCAGCGTAAGAGAACCCAGCCGTCGAACGACCTGCTCTCCATCGTCACACGCGTGAGCATCGACGGCCAACCGCTGACCGCTGAAGAGCAGCGGATGTTCTTCAGCCTCATCATCGCCGCCGGCAGTGAAACAACTCGCAACTCCATCGCAATCGGAATGTTGGCGCTGGCAGGCGATCGCGACGCCTGGGAGCGGCTGCGCCAGCACCGAGCCGGATTGCCCACCGCTGTCGAGGAGATGCTGCGCTGGGCATCGTCGACCCCGTACAACCGGCGCACGGCGACCCGCGGGGTCGAACTGCACGGCAAACACATCAAAGCCGGTGACAAGGTGACGCTGTGGTGGGCGTCTGCGAATCGCGACGATCAGACATTCCAAGACCCGCACCGGTTCGATATCAGCCGAAACCCTAATCCGCACTTAGCATTTGGTCGAGGCAGCCACTTCTGCCTCGGCGCCGCTCTCGCGCGGATGGAGATGCGGGTCATGTTCGACACACTGCTCGACCGCGTCGGTGCGATCACCCTAACCGGTCCGGTCGAATACGTCCGCAGTAACAAACACGCCGGCGTGCGGCACATGCCCGTCAAGATCGAGGCCCGCTGACTACAAGTACGCCGTCTGGTTCACCAGCCGTACCGACGACGCACCGTCGGGATAGAACTCGGCGATGCTCAACGACGCCAAGTCCAGATGCAACCGGTACAAAATGCCCGGCCCGGCGTCGAGTGCGATCCGCAGCATCGTCTTGATCGGCGTCACATGCGACACCACAACCACCGTCGCGCCGCCGTATGCGGTGATGATCCGGTCCCGCGCCCGCCGCACCCGCTCGGCGACGCTGTCGAAGCTTTCGCCGCTCGGCGGCGCCACACCCGTGTCGCGCAGCCAACGGCGATGCAGTTCCGGGTCGCGTTCGGCCGCCTCACCGAAAGTCAACGCTTCCCAATCGCCGAAGTCGGTTTCGATCAGGTCCTCATCGACGACGACGTCGACGCCCAGCGCGTTGGCGGCCACGGCGGCCATGTCGCAGGCTCGCTGCAACGGCGACGTGATGACGGCCGTGATCCCGCCGCGCTCGGCCAGATACTTCGCGGCCGCGTCGGCTTGCCGCCGACCCAGATCCGTCAGCGCCGGATTCCCGCGCCCCGAATAACGCCGCTGCGCCGATAGCTGCGTCTGGCCGTGGCGTAAGAGCAGCAGCCGCGTCGGCGCACCCCGGGCCCCGGTCCAACCCGGCGGTGACGACGGCGGCGGTGCCGAAACCGACACCGGTGCCGAAACCGACGGCGGTGCCGAAGCCGACGGCGGCGCCGAAGCCGACACCGGCGCCGAGGCCGATCCGTCCGGTGGCGCGGACTGCGCCAATTCCGCTGCCGCGTCCATCGCCTCGTTCGCCAGGCGGTCGGCATGTGCGTTCTGCGCCCGCGGAATCCACCGGTAGCTCACCCGCTCAAACCGTGCGGCAAGCCGTTGCGCCTCACGATGCAGCTCGGCCAGGTCGGGGTGCTTGACCTTCCAGCGCCCCGACATCTGCTCGATGACGAGCCTAGAATCCATCGCGACCGCCACCTCGGTGGCTCCGAGATTGGCGGCCTCGGCCAAACCCGCGATCAGGGCACGGTATTCCGCGACGTTGTTCGTGGCCCGGCCGATCGCCTGCTTGCTTTCGGCCAGCACGGTCGAGTGGTCCGACGACCACACCACCGACCCATATCCGGCAGGCCCCGGATTGCCGCGCGATCCGCCGTCCGCCTCGACGATCACTTTCACGAGTCGGAGCCCTTCACCCGCAACAGGATTGCGCCGCATTCCGGACAACGCAGCACATCGTCCTCGGCCGCCGCGGAAATCCGCGCCAGCTCCCCGCGGTCCAGCTCCATTCGGCATGCGCCGCACCGCCGGCCCTGCAGTGGGCCCGCTCCCACGCCCCCGGTCGTGCGTTGCCGTTCGTAGATCCTCACCAGCTCGGGGTCAAGGCCGGCGATCAGTTCCGCTCGCCGCTCGGCACGGGTCCCGCGCGTCTGCTCGATCTCTGCCATCGCCGCGTCCCGGGCCTGCTGCGCGCCGGCCAACTCGGTCTGCAGCCCGTCGATCATGCTCAGCTCGCGGGCCTGCTCTGACTGCAGCTCCTCGCGGCGCTCCATGACCTCCAACAGTGAGTCCTCCAGGCTTGACTGACGGCGCTGCAGCGTGTCCAGCTCGTGCTGTAATTCGGTCAGCTGCCTGGCATCTGGCGATCCGGTCTCCAGCAACGAGCGGTCACGGTCCTCGCGCTGGCGCACCGCGTCGATCTCCGACTCGAACCGGGAAATGTGGGCGTCGAGGTCGTCCAGTGCAAGCCGCAGCGCGGCCAAGCGGTCGTTAGCGGCGCGGTGATCCGCCTGCACCTGCTCGTATCGCTGTTGCTCGGGCAGATGTGACTCGCGGTGCGCGATCCGGATCAACTCCGCATCGAGCCCGGCCAGCTCGGCCAGCGAACGCTGCTGTGATATTTCAGCTTTCATGGCTCTTCGTCCTCGATATTCCACGGATCGGTGCGTACGTGCGACACCCGCACGCGAAGCGATGAGCCGAATTGGCCCGTCAGCAGGTCGGCGGCTTGCGCACACCACGGGAATTCACTTGCCCAGTGTGCGACATCGACGAGTGCCACCTCGGATGCGCGACGGTGCTCGTCGGCCGGGTGATGGCGCAGGTCGGCGGTCACATACGCGTCGACTCCGGCGCGCGCGACGACATCTAGCAGCGAGTCGCCCGCCCCGCCGCACACCGCCACGCGCGACACCAACGCATCAGCATCACCCGCGGCCCGCACACCCCACGATGTGGCGGGAAGCGCACGTGAGACCCGAGAAGTGAACGCGCGCAAGGACTCAGGAACGTCCAGTGTGCCGATCCTGCCGAGGCCGACGTCACCCGGCAGCGGTGCGAGCGCGAACACGTCGAACGCCGGCTCCTCGTAGGGGTGAGCCGAGCGCAT
The DNA here is from genome assembly GCF_035640695.1 of Mycobacterium sp. Classification (GTDB taxonomy): domain Bacteria; phylum Actinomycetota; class Actinomycetes; order Mycobacteriales; family Mycobacteriaceae; genus Mycobacterium. The sequence goes on along the minus strand of NZ_DASQVQ010000001.1, from coordinate 84,152 downwards.
CGCGGCCAACACAGCCGCGCGCATCGACACCGGGGCGATCACCTCAACCCGGTCCTCGGACACCCGCTCGACCGTCCCGACGGATCCGATAGCAGGCGATGCGCCGTCGCGCGGCAGAAACTGACCGGTGCCGGTGACGCTCCAGCTGCAATGCGAGTAGTCGCCGATCCGGCCCGCGCCGGCGCCGAACATGGCTTCCCGCACCGCATCCGCATTCTGCGGCGGTACAAAGACCACCCACTTGTCCGCCTCCGGCCGGTCCGGAACCGGCGACAGCACGTCCTCGACGACCAGGCCCAGCCCCGCGGCGAGCGCATCGGATACTCCTGGTGACGCCGCGTCGGCGTTGGTGTGCGCGGTGAACAGCGAGCGGCCGGTGCGGATCATCTCGTGTACCAGCGCGCCCTTGGGCGTGCTGGCCGCGACGGTGTCCACGCCGCGCAGCAGCAACGGATGATGCGCCAGCAACAGCCCTCCATGGGGCACGTCGGCGACGACGGCACGGGTGGCGTCGATGGCGATCGTCACGGTGTCGATGTCGTCGTCGGGATCGCCGCACACCAGCCCCACCGAGTCCCAGGACTGGGCAAGGCGCGGCGGATAGGCCTCGTCGAGCACCCCGATGACGTCGGCCAGCCGCACCCTCACCGCAGCACCTCGGCGACGGCGCCGACCAGTACCGGCCACTCCGGACGCACCGCCGCGCGCAGATACCGGCCGTCGAGGCCGACGAAGGTATCGCAGCGACGCACCGCAATACCTCTGGCTTCCAAATGCTTCCGTACCAGCTGTGCATCCGGGACGCCGAAGAGCACGAAGGGTGCGCAACCGTCGACCACGTCGGCGCCGGCCGACGTCAGCGCGGCCGCCATTTCCGCGCGCATCGCCGCCAGCCGCTGCGCACCCGCAACGGCGTCAGACACCGCACCCGCTGCGCAGCACGCCGCTAGCGCCTCCAGCTGTAGCGTGCCAAGCGGCCAGTGTGCGCGCTGCGCCGTCAACCGCGCCAGCACCTCGGGGGCACCCAGTGCGTAACCGACACGCAACCCGGCCAGTGCCCACGTCTTGGTCAGGCTGCGAAGCACCACCACGTCGGGCAGACGGTCGCCTGCCAACGACTCCGGCTCACCCGGCATCGCGTCGGCGAACGCCTCGTCGACGACGACGATCCGGCCGGGCCGGCGCAAGGCCAGAACCTCCGCACGCCGATGCAGCACCGCTGTCGGATTGGTCGGGTTGCCCACGATGACCATGTCGGCCTCGTCCGGCACGTCGGCGTCGGCCAGCCGAAACGGCCGAGGCAGCACCACGTGCGCCAGCGCGACGCCCGCGGCGGCCAGCACAGCCTCGGGCTCGGTGAATGACGGCGCAATCAGCGCCGCACGGCGCGGCTTCAGGTTCGCCAGCAGCGCAAAACCCTCGGCGGCACCGGCCAGCGGCAGGACCTCGTCGACACCTTTACCGTGCCGTTCGGCCACCGCCGCGACCGCCGCCCGTTGGTCGCAATCACTCGGGTAGCGGCCAAGTTCGGACAGCCGCGCGGCTAACCTGCTGACCAGCCATGACGGCGGGGCGTCATGTCGCACGTTAACGGCGAAATCGAGCATGCCCGGCCCGACGGCTTGGTCACCGTGATAGCGGGCTGCCGCGCGCAAGGTCACACGAGAACAGTAATGCGCCGCCGGTGGCCCGGGTGGGCCTCGCATCCGAATCAGGGAGAATGAGCGTGTGCATCCCCGCCCGCAACTGGTGATATTCGACCTCGACGGCACGTTGACCGATTCGGCGCGCGGCATCGTGTCGAGCTTTCGCCACGCACTCAACGAGGTCGGCGCGCCCGTGCCCGAGGACCGGGACCTCGCCGGCATGGTCGTCGGTCCGCCGATGCACCAGACGCTGCGGTCGATGGGTCTGGGTGAGCGCACCGAGGCGGCGATCGCCACCTACCGCGCCGACTACACCACCCGCGGCTGGATCCTCAACGAGGTGTTCGACGAGATTCCCCAGCTGCTCGCCGACCTGCGGGCCGCCGGGGTGCGACTGGCCGTCGCGACCTCCAAGGCCGAGCCAATCGCCGAACGCATCCTCGAGCACTTCGGCCTGCACGAACATTTCGAGGTGATCGCCGGATCGAGCGTCGACGGCGTCCGCTCCAGCAAGGCCGATGTCATCGCACACGCGCTGTCGCAGCTGGAGCCGATGCCCGAGCACGTGCTGATGGTCGGCGACCGGTCGCACGATGTCCACGGCGCCTCGCACCACGGCATCGACACGATCGTCGTCGACTGGGGCTATGGCCGCGCCGATTTCGAAGACCCGGCCAGCGACCGGTCCGTGCAGCACGTGGGAACCGTCGCCGACCTGCGCGAGGTGTTGGGTGTCTGAGCCGCTGCACATCACGTTCATCTGCACCGGCAATATCTGCCGCTCCCCGATGGCCGAGAAGATGTTCGCCCATCAAATCCGCGAACGCGGCCTGGCAGACCTGGTGCGGGTGACCAGCGCGGGCACCGGCGACTGGCACGTCGGCAGCGGGGCCGACGAGCGCGCGAACCGGGTGCTGCACGCACACGGCTACCCCACGACCCACACCGCCGCGCAGCTCGACCCCGATCATCTGTCTGCCGATCTGATTGTGGCGCTGGGCCGCAACCACGCCCGGATGCTGAGACAAATGGGCGTGCCGCCCAACAAGATTCGATTGCTGCGGTCATTCGATCCGCGCGCCGGCGCGCATATCCCCGACGTCGAAGACCCCTACTACGGTTCGCATGCCGACTTCCAGGACACGTTCGCCGCGATCGATGCGTCGCTTCCCGGACTGCACGACTGGGTCGACGAGCAGCTCGCCGAGCGGGGTATCGCGAGCTGATGCGGCGCTGTGCCTTCCTGCTGCGGCCGGGTTGGCTGGCACTGGCGGTCGTCGTGGTGGCCTTCGCCTACCTGTGTTTCACCGTGCTCGCCCCGTGGCAGCTCGGCAAGAACACCCGCACCTCACGGGAGAACAACCAGATCGCGCAGTCGCTGAACGCGGATCCGGTGCCCCTGCAAACGGTGCTGCCACAAGCCGGCGACGCGCAGTGGCGACGGGTCACCGCGACCGGAAGGTACCTGCCAAATGTGCAGGTGCTTGCGCGGCTGCGGGTGATCGACGGCCAACCGGCGTTCGAGGCGCTCGTGCCGTTCGTCGTGGACGGCGGTCCGACGATCCTGATCGACCGCGGCTATGCACGGCCGCTGCAGGGATCGCACGTGCCGCCGATTCCGCCGCCCCCGGGCGACCCGGTGACGATCACGGCGCGGCTGCGCGACTCCGAACCCCGCGCCGAGGGGAAGGACCCGTTCCGGCAAGACGGCGTGACGCAGGTGTATTCGATCAACACGCAGCAGGTCGGCCAGCTCACCGGCACCGCGGTCGCCGATCCATACCTGCAGCTGGTCGACAATCAGCCCGGCGGCCTCGGCGCAATTCCGCTGCCCCACCTCGACGCAGGCCCGTTCCTGTCCTACGGAATCCAGTGGATCGCCTTCGGCGTCATCGCGCCGATCGGATTGGGCTACTTCGTCTACGCCGAGGTCCGTCAGCGCCGCAGCGAGAAGCCGACCCCCGAACGCGTTCCGGTCACGCGCGAGGAAAAGCTGGCCGACCGCTACGGCCACCGACGCTGAGCACCGCGACCGCGATGACCAGGGCGGCAGCCTGTACCGCATGAGACAGCCGCACCGCCCGCCGCAGGTCGGCAATCTCTGGTGCGCGGCCGTCGCCGAGTGTCGGACGAATCTGCAGCCCGTAGGCGTACTGCGTGGGCCCGCCCAGCCGCAGCCCGAGAGCTCCGGCGAATGCAGCCTCGACGACACCGGCGTTCGGGCTGGGATGGCGTGCGGCATCACAGCGCCAGGCCCGCAGCGCCCCTACCGGGGATCCGCCGGCCGCCGGGGCGCACAGCGCCACAAGCACGGCGGTGAGACGTGCCGGCACTACGTTCGTTACGTCATCCAATCGCGCTGCGGCCCAGCCGAAATGGAGGTAGCGCGGCGAGCGGTGGCCGATCATCGCGTCAAGCGTGTTCAGGCCGCGGTACACCAGAACGCCGGGCGCATCGACGATCGCGGCCCACAGCAGCGGGGCGACCTGCGCGTCGGAGGTGTTCTCGGCGACCGATTCCAGCGCGGCCCGCGTCAACGCGTCGGCGTCGAGCACGTCGGGGTCGCGCCCGCACAGCGACGGCAGCAGCCGCCGGGCCGCGTCGACGTCGTCGCGCTCGAGTAGTTCAGCCATAGCGCGGCCGGTCAGGTTCAGCGACGTGCCGCCGAGCGCGGCCCACGTCGCCGCGGCGGTGATGCATGCCGGCCCATACATCCCGAACCGGGCGGCCAGCTTTTGCGCCGCGGCCCCGGCAATGCCGAGCGAAACAAGCAGCGCAGCGGTGTGCACCACCCCGGCCCACCGCGCGTCGCGGTAGGTCGCGCGCTCGAGCCGTGTCGCGCCGGCGCCGAACAACGCGACCGGGTGCCCGCGCCGCGGATCGCCGACCAGCGTGTCGGCGAGGTACCCGGCCAGGATGGCCAGCGCACGCGTTCTTAGCGCAAACACATGGGCAGCGTCTCACAACCTGATCTACTGGCAGCATGGCACGCCGCCGCAGCCGAGTCGCCGATCTGCTGAACCCGGCTGCGGTGCTACTGCCCGCGGCGAACGTGATCATGCAGCTGGCCATGCCCGCCGTCGGATACGGCGTGCTGCAAAGCCCCGTCGATTCCGGCAACGTCTACAAGCACCCGTTTAAGCGGGCACGCACCACGGGCACGTATCTGGCCGCGGCCACCGTCGGCACCGACACCGACCGGGCGATGATCCGCCACGCCGTCGACGGCGTGCACGCCCGGGTACGGTCGGGGCCGACAAGCCCAGTGTGCTACAACGCGTTCGATCCGCGGCTGCAGCTGTGGGTGGCGGCCTGCCTCTACCGCTACTACCTCGACCAGCACGAGTTCTTGTACGGTCCGCTCGACGACGCCGCGGCCGATGCGGTCTATCAGGACGCGAAGCGGCTAGCCACCACCCTTCAGGTGCGTGACGACATGTGGCCGCCCGACCGGGCGGCGTTCGACGAGTACTGGAAACGAAGCCTCGACGAGCTTCGAATCGACCCACCGGTGCGCGAACATCTCTACGGCGTAGCGAGTTTGGCGTTTCTGCCGTGGCCGCTGCGGCTGACGGCCGGCCCGATCAACCTGTTCGCGACCACGGGTTTCCTGCCGCCGGAATTCCGGTCCTTAATGCGGCTGCGGTGGACCAACAAGCAGCAGAGGCGATTCGAATGGCTGTTGGCGGGCCTGCGAATCGCCGATCGAGTCATTCCGCCGAGGTTGTGGACCTTCGGTTACGAGCTTTACTTGCGGGACATGCGTTCTCGCGCCCGGCGTGGTAAGCGGATTGTTTAAAAGGAAGGACACCAATGACGTTCCCGGCCCTCAACCATGTCGCCGTCACCGTGCGTGACATTGAGACCAGCGCCCCTTGGTATCAGGCGCTGATCGGCTCGGATCCCGTGCTGGACGAACACACCGACGCCGGATTCCGCCACGTCGTCTGGGCGTTTGACGGCGGCACCCTGTTCGGCATCCATCAGCATGAGCGGTCGGCGCCCGACGAGAAGTTCAGCGAGTTCCGCGTCGGCCTCGACCACGTCGGATTCGGCGTCGCCAACCGTGGCGAGCTCGAGAACTGGTTGCAAAAACTCAACGAGCTCGGCATTCGGCACGGCGGCATCGTGGACGCGGGCTACGGCTCGGGAGTCAGCTTCCGCGATCCCGATGGCATCGCGCTGGAGCTCTTCGCGCCGCCCGGATGAGCGTCGGTTGACCAGTGGGCGCACCCAGGATCGAACTGGGGACCGCTGGTGTGTAAAACCAGAGCTCTACCACTGAGCTACACGCCCTTTGCCGCGCAGGCTACACGTCTGGCCGTCCGGCGGCGAACTCCTTCGCGACTGCGGTCTTCACCCGCGCAGCGCGGCCAGCGCCTGCGTCCAGACCTTCTGGTCGCGCTGCTCGCCGGGCCCCTTCATCTCGGCGAACCGGATCACGCCAGAGCGGTCGACGGCGAATGTGCCGCGGTTGGCGTACCCGGCGTCCGGGTTGAACACCCCATAGGCCTGGCTGACCGCGCCGTGCGGCCAGAAGTCGGACAGCACCGGGAACATGTACCCGTTCTCGGTGGCCCAAATCTTGTGTGTCGGAGGCGGTCCCACCGAGATGGTCAGCGTCTGCGTGTTGTCGTTCTCGAACTCGGGTAGATGATCGCGGATCCGGTCCAGCTCGCCCTGGCAGATGCCGGTGAATGCGAGCGGGAAGAACACCAGCAACACGTCTTTGGCATCGCGGTAGTCGCTTAGCGACACCTTCTGATTGTTCTGGTCGCGCAGCGTGAAGTCCGGAGCCGGCCTGCCCACCTCTAACATCAGTGCCTTCTGTTCTTCGCGCGAGCGCTCATCAGTGCCTTCTCTTCTTCGCGCGAGCGCTCATCAGCGCCGCCCGGCCCTCGATTTCGGCTGCACCAGCCTGCTGGCGCTCCAGTCGCCGAGGTTGGCCGATGACGTCTGCATCAGGCCAGCGGTCGGCGCCGACTCGGCGATTTCGGCGGGCAACACGTGCCCGGGCTTGCCAGTCTTCGGTGTGAGCACCCAGATCACGCCATCCTCGGCCAGCGGTGTAATCGCATCCATCAGCCGATCCACCAGGTCGCCGTCGCCGTCGCGCCACCACAGCAACACGACGTCGATGACCTCGTCGGCGTCTTCGTCGAGCAGTTCGCCGCCGCAGGCCTCTTCAACGTCGGCCCGGATGTCGTCGTCGGTGTCCTCATCCCAGCCGAGCTCCTGGACAACCTGATTTTGCTGGACGCCCAGTCTGCGGGCGTAGTTCGGCGCGTCACCCGCCGCGGCCACCTTGAAACCTCCTCACATCTGGACCGGCGTGTCCGGCCCTATCGTCGCACGCCGCGGTGTCACCGACGGCCACCCTCGCGGGGATTGGTCAATATGCGGCGTCGCACAAGTTCATCGCGTCCGACCTCGCGCCGTTCAGCTTGTTGACCTGATCATTGAATTCTTGGCTCGGGGCATGCCGTTTGATCGCGTCGCCAACCGCTCTCGACGCGTTCACATACGCCGTCAGCCCGTCGCGCAACTGGGTGGACAGCACGTCGGTCAGGCTCGAAGAGACCAGGTCGGCGCTCTTATTCAGCGCATCGATCGCCGGGCCCTCCTTGGCCCCCGCGTCGCCCCCGCTGTTGACTGCGCTGACGAACGCGTTGACCGCTGTGACCGCATTGACGCTGCTGCTGCTCAGCGCGTCACACGAGTTGTGCACGGCCTGGGTGGTCAGCGAGTCCATACGCTTGGATTCGCGCTCACTGGAACTGGCCGCCGACGCCGATACCGACGCAGACATGGACGTCCGGTATGCGGGGGCTTCCGTCCCGTTGCCCACGGCCTTGCCACTCGTGACGCTCGTGCAGCCAACCACGATCATCAGCGCTGCGGACAGCATGCCGGCAACCGATCCGCCGATTCGCCAGCGCCGCAAGGCAGCCGCGGTGCGACCGTGGCGCCCCGGTCCCAACGGCGGGAGGGCCGATCCGTTCAGCACGGTGAATGACGTTACCGGTTCGCTGGTCCGATCGTCGGTACTGGGCAGTAACCACCACCGGTGGTGCATGTGCGGCACGATGGGGGGACGATAGGCAGGTGAGCCTGCACCGCCTACCAAGGAGCGGAAGTTGACCACCGAGTTCGTGCGCCAGGATCTGGCGAAAAACTCAAGCACGCCAAACGAATCAGACCGCGTGCGAGTGATCCGCGAAGGCGTGGCATCGTATTTGCCGGACATCGACCCCGAAGAGACCGCCGAGTGGCTGGAGTCATTCGACGAGCTGCTGGCGCGATCCGGCCCGGCGCGGGCCCGTTATCTGCTGCTGCGGATGCTTGAGCGGGCCGGCGAGCAGCGGGTCGCCATTCCGGCGTTGACGTCCACCGACTACGTCAACACCATCCCGACCGAGTTGGAGCCGTGGTTCCCCGGCGACGAGGAGGTCGAACGCCGATACCGCAGGTGGATACGGTGGAATGCGGCGATCATGGTTCACCGGGCGCAGCGGCCGGGCGTCGGCGTCGGCGGGCACATCTCGACCTACGCATCGTCGGCGGCGCTCTACGAGGTCGGCTTCAACCACTTCTTCCGGGGCAAGTCGCATCCCGGCGGGGGCGACCAGATATTCATCCAGGGTCACGCCTCCCCCGGCATCTACGCCCGTGCCTACCTGGAGGGCCGGCTGACCGCCGACCAGCTCGACGGTTTCCGTCAGGAGCACAGCCATCCCGGCGGCGGGCTCCCGTCGTACCCGCATCCGCGGCTGATGCCCGACTTCTGGGAATTCCCCACGGTCTCGATGGGCCTCGGCCCGCTGAACGCGATCTACCAGGCGCGATTCAACCATTACCTGCACGACCGCGGCATCAGGGACACCTCCGACCAGCATGTCTGGGCGTTCCTCGGCGACGGCGAGATGGACGAGCCCGAAAGTCGCGGGCTGGCCCATGTCGCGGCTCTGGAGGCGCTCGACAACCTGACCTTCGTCGTCAACTGCAACCTGCAGCGACTCGACGGCCCAGTGCGCGGCAACGGCAAGATCATCCAGGAGCTGGAGTCGTTCTTCCGCGGTGCCGGCTGGAACGTGATCAAGGTGGTCTGGGGACGCGAGTGGGACGCCCTGCTGCACGCCGACCGCGACGGTGCACTGGTGAACCTGATGAACACCACGCCCGACGGGGACTACCAGACGTACAAGGCCAACGACGGCGCCTACGTGCGCGAGCACTTCTTCGGCCGCGACCCGCGGACCAAGGCGTTGGTGCAGAACATGTCCGACCAACAGATCTGGGATCTCAAGCGCGGCGGCCACGACTACCGCAAGGTGTATGCCGCCTACCGCGCGGCGATGGAGCACAAGGGCCAGCCCACCGTCATTCTCGCGAAGACCATCAAGGGGTACTCGCTGGGCAAGCACTTCCAGGGCCGCAACGCCACCCACCAGATGAAGAAGCTGGCGATCGAAGACCTCAAGTACTTCCGCGACGCGCAGCGAATCCCGGTGTCCGACAAGGAACTCGAGGAAAATCCATACCTGCCGCCGTACTACCACCCCGGGCCCGACACCCCGGAGATTCGCTACCTGCTGGACCGCCGGCGCGCGCTCGGCGGCTTCGTGCCGGAGCGCCGGACGAAGTCCAAGGCCCTGACGCTGCCCGGCCGTGACACGTACAAGGCTCTCAAGAAAGGCTCCGGCAGCCAGGAAGTCGCGACCACGATGGCCACGGTGCGGACATTCAAAGAACTCTTGCGCGACAAGGAGGTTGGCCCTCGCATCGTGCCGATCATTCCCGACGAGGCACGCACATTCGGCATGGACTCGTGGTTCCCGTCGCTGAAAATTTACAACCGCAACGGCCAGCTCTATACCTCCGTCGACGCCGAGTTGATGCTGGCCTACAAGGAAAGTGAAGTCGGCCAGATCCTGCACGAGGGCATCAACGAGGCCGGCTCGACCGCCTCATTCACCGCCGCCGGCACCTCGTATGCCACACACAACGAGCCGATGATCCCCGTGTACATCTTCTATTCGATGTTCGGTTTCCAGCGCACCGGTGATGGCTTGTGGGCCGCGGCCGACCAGATGACGCGCGGCTTCGCGCTCGGTGCGACGGCGGGTCGCACCACGCTGACCGGAGAGGGCCTGCAGCACGCCGACGGTCATTCGCTGTTGCTGGCGGCGACCAATCCCGCTGTGGTGGCCTATGATCCGGCATTCGCCTTTGAGATCGCCCACATCATCGAAAGCGGTCTCGCCCGAATGTACGGCGAGAATCCGGAAAACGTATTCTTCTACCTCACCCTCTACAATGAGCCGTACGTGCAGCCGCCCGAACCCGATAGCCTCGACGTCGAGGGCCTGCTGCGCGGCATCTACCGCTACCGGCCCGCACCCGAGAAGCGCTCCTACGCCGCGCAGATTCTGGCGTCCGGCGTTTCAATGCCCGACGCGTTGCGGGCCGCCGAAATGCTGGCCGCCGACTGGGACGTGGCCGCCGATGTCTGGTCGGTCACCAGTTGGGGTGAACTGAACCGCGAGGGTGTCGAGATCGACAAGGAAAAGCTGCGCCACCCCGAGCGCCCGGCGCGGCTGCCGTTTGTGACGCAGGTGCTGAACGACACCCGTGGGCCCGCGGTGGCGGTGTCGGACTGGATGCGCGCCGTGCCAGAGCAGATCCGGCCGTGGGTGCCCAACACGTTCATCACCTTGGGCACCGACGGGTTCGGGTTCTCCGACACCCGGCCGGCCGCACGCCGTTACTTCAACACCGATGCCGAATCGGTAGCGGTCGCGGTGCTCGAGGGCCTGGCACGCGACGGAGAGATCGACCAGTCCGTCGCGGTCGAGGCCGCCAAGCGCTACAGGATCGACGACGTGTTGGCCGCGCCCGAGCAGACGTCCGACCCGGGCGTCGCGTAAAGCGCGTGGGTGGCGAGCGCGAGTTGGCGAAAACGTCCAGAAAAGTGGCGTAGGTTTTAGGCATGACCGACAACCGGTTTGTGCCGCCCCGCTCGTCGCTACAGCTGCTCGAGAACGTGCCGGAATCGTTGCTGCGGAAACTCAAGCAATATTCCGGGCGCTTCGCCACCGAGGCGGTCGCGGCCATGCAGGACAAGCTGCCGTTTTTCGCCGAACTTGAGGCGTCGCAACGTGCCAGCGTGCATCTGGTGGTGCAGACGGCGGTGGTGAACTTCGTCGAGTGGATGAGCAACCCGGCGAGCAACGTCGGATATACGGTGCAGGCCTTCGAGGTGGTTCCGCAGGACCTGACCCGGCGCATCGCATTGCGGCAAACGGTCGACATGGTCCGCGTCACGATGGAGTTCTTCGAAGAGGTCGTGCCGATGCTGGCCCGATCGGAGGAGCACGCGACTGCGCTGACCGCCGGAATTCTGCGGTACAGCCGCGACCTTGCGTTCGCCGCGGCCTCCGCCTACGCCGACGCCGCGGAGGCCCGCGGCGCCTGGGACAGCCGGATGGAGGCCAACCTCGTCGATTCAGTGGTACGCGGCGACACCGGCCCCGAGTTGCAGTCTCGCGCGGCGGCGCTGAACTGGGACACCACCGCGCCCGCCACGGTGATCGTCGGCCTGCCCCGGCCCGACCGCGTCGATATCGCCACCGAAGACGTCCGTGACATCGCAAACCAGCACGGCCGGGCGGCGCTGTCCGACGTGCACGGCACCTGGCTGGTGGCGATCGTCTCGAGCGCGCTGGCGCCCGCCGATCGGTTTCTCGCCGACCTGTTGACCGCTTTCTCCGACGGACCTGTGGTGATCGGCCCCACCGCACCGACTTTCACCGCGGCGCACCGCAGCGCAACCGAGGCGATCGCCGGCATGAACGCGGTCGCCGGCTGGAGTGGCGCGCCGCGCCCGGTGCTGGCCCGAGAGCTACTGCCCGAACGCGCACTGCTGGGCGACGCATCCGCGATCGCTGCGCTGGATGCCGAGGTGATGCGGCCGTTGGCCGACGCCGGGCCCGCGCTCACCGAGACGCTGGACGCGTATCTGGACTCCGGCGGCGCGATCGAATCCTGTGCCCGCAAATTGTTCGTTCATCCAAACACGGTGCGCTACCGCCTCAAGCGCATCACCGACTTCACCGGTCGCGATCCGACGTCGCCGCGGGATGCTTATGTCTTGCGGGTCGCCGCGACCGTCGGTCGACTTACCTTTCAGGCGACAAACCCCAGCACAACATTCGCTCCTGTCGGCCCGGTCGCATCCGGCTCCGACGCGCCATCGGCCGTCAACCGTGCGGGCTGACAAATTGCAGAACGGTCTCAATGGCGTCCCATCACATGCTGTTTTGTGGAGCATCCACAAAAAAGTAAGAGAAGGTTCATAATCTCTTACACCGCGTAAATCCAGTTTCACAGTGTTCTCTTAGAGACGTGATTGCGTTGCTTGCGCCCGGCCAGGGATCGCAGACCCCAGGGATGTTGTCTCCGTGGCTTGAGCTGCCCGGTACGGCCGCCCAAATCGACACGTGGTCCAAGGCCAGTGGCCTGGATCTGGCCCGCCTCGGCACCACCGCGTCGGCCGACGAGATCACCGACACCGCCATCACCCAACCGCTCGTGGTCGCGGCCACCCTGCTCGCTTATCAGGAGCTGACGCGACGGGACCTGTCGATCGACGACGAGACGGTGGCCGCCGGGCACTCCGTCGGCGAGATCGCTGCCTACGCGATGGCGGGCGTCATCTCCGCCGACGACGCGGTCACGCTGGCCGCGACCCGCGGCGCCGAGATGGCCAAGGCCTGCGCTAACGAGCCGACCGGCATGGCCGCCGTGCTCGGCGGCGACGAAGCAGAGGTGCTGAGCCGGCTCGACGAGCTGGAATTGGTCCCGGCGAATCGCAACGCCGCCGGTCAGATTGTCGCCGCAGGCCGGCAGACGGCACTCGAAAAGCTTGCCGAGGATCCGCCGGCCAAGGCCCGGGTGCGCCCGCTGGCCACCGCCGGCGCGTTCCACACCCCGTTCATGGCTTCCGCCCTCGACTCGTGGGCCGCCGCGGCGGAGAGCATCGACATCACCGAGCCGACGATCACCCTGTTGTCCAACGCCGACGGACAGCCGGTAGCCTCGGCCGCGGACGCGATGACGAAGCTGGTGGCGCAGCTGATCCGGCCGGTGCGCTGGGACCTGTGCACCGATACCCTGCGTCAGCGCGACGTCGACGCGATCATCGAGTTTCCGCCGGCTGGGACGCTCGCCGGCATTGCCAAACGAGAACTTCGGGGGGTGCCGGCGCACGCCGTCAAATCCCCCGCAGACCTGGATGGGCTGACCGAGCTCTAGGCAGGACTGAGAACCCCCGGCTTGCCGGGCCACAACCGCATATCGACTTTGTTGCAAGTAACAACACCAATGAAGAAGGAGCCACTGTGCCCGCCACTCAGGAAGAAATCATCGCCGGTCTCGCGGAGATCATCGAAGAGGTCACCGGCATCGAGCCGTCCGAGGTGACCGTCGAGAAGTCCTTTGTGGACGACCTGGACATCGACTCACTGTCGATGGTCGAGATCGCGGTGCAGACCGAGGACAAGTACGGCGTGAAGATTCCCGACGAGGACCTCGCTGGTCTGCGCACCGTCGGTGACGTCGTCTCCTACATCCAGAAGCTCGAGGAAGAGAACCCCGAGGCCGCCGAGGCCCTTCGCGCCAAGATTGAAGCCGATCGCGCATGACCCGACCCTCAACTGCCAACGGCGGTTTTCCAAATGTCGTAGTCACCGCCGTCACGGCGACAACAGCGATTTCGCCCGACATCGAGACCACTTGGAAAGGCCTGTTGGCGGGCGAGAGCGGCATCCACACTCTCGAAGACGACTTCGTAACGAAGTTTGACCTGCCGGTGCGGATCGGTGGCCATCTCAAGGAGGGCATCGACATCCACATGACGCGGCTGGATCTGCGGCGCATGTCGTATGTGCAGCGGATGGCCAAGCTGCTCGGCGGCTGGGCGTGGGACGCCGCCGGCGCACCGGAGGTGGATCAGGAACGGTTCGCGGTCGTAATCGGCACCGGGCTTGGTGGCGGCGAGAAGATCGTCGAGACCTATGACCTGATGAACGAGGGCGGCACCCGCAAGGTGTCGCCGCTCGCCGTTCAGATGATCATGCCCAATGGCGCCGCGGCCGTCGTCGGCCTGCAGCTCGGCGCGCGTGCCGGCGTGATGACCCCGGTTTCGGCGTGTTCGTCGGGCTCGGAGGCGATCGCACACGCCTGGCGTCAGATCGTGATGGGCGATGCCGACATCGCGGTCTGCGGCGGCGTGGAGGGTGCCATCGAGGCGTATCCGATCGCGGCGTTCTCGATGATGCGCGCGATGTCGACCAACAACGAGAACCCGGAAAACGCGTCCCGCCCGTTCGACAAGAACCGCGACGGGTTCGTATTCGGCGAGGCCGGTGCGCTGATGGTCATCGAGACCGAGGAGCACGCGAAGGCCCGTGGCGCCAAGCCGCTGGCCCGGCTAATGGGTGCGGGCATCACGTCGGACGCCTACCACATGGTGGCGCCGGCGCCCGACGGGCAACGTGCCGGATATGCGATGAAGCGGTCGATGGAGACTGCGGGGTTGTCCCCCAAGGACATCGACCACATCAACGCGCACGCGACGGCCACGCCGATCGGTGATACGGCAGAAGCCAACGCGATTCGGGTCGCCGGTGTCGAGCACGCCCCGGTGTATGCGCCGAAGTCGGCGCTCGGCCACTCGATTGGTGCAGTGGGTGCGCTCGAGTCGGTGCTGACCGTGCTCACGCTGCGTGACGGGGTCATCCCGCCCACACTGAACTATGAAACACCCGATCCAGAGATCGATCTGGACGTCGTTGCGGGCGAGCCTCGTTACGGCGATTACAAGTACGCCATTAACAACTCGTTCGGGTTCGGTGGGCACAACGTGGCGCTCGCCTTCGGTAAGTACTGATTTGATGCTTACCGGGGCTGACGCCGATCCCCGACGCGCTTCCAGGAGGTTCCAATGACCATCATGGCACCCGAGGCCGTCGGCGAATCGCTTGACCCCCGCGATCCGCTGCTGCGCCTGAGCACGTTCTTCGACCACGGCAGCGTCGCGTTGCTGCACGAGCGCGACCGCTCTGGCGTGCTGGCCGCGGCCGGCACCGTCAACGGCGTGCGCACCATTGCGTTCTGCACCGACGGCACCGTCATGGGCGGCGCGATGGGTGTCGAAGGCTGCCGGCACATCGTCGACGCCTACGACACCGCCATCGAGGAGCAGAGCCCGATCGTGGGCATCTGGCACTCCGGCGGTGCCCGGCTGGCCGAGGGCGTAAAGGCACTGCACGCGGTCGGTTTGATGTTCGAGGCGATGATCCGGGCATCCGGCTACGTGCCGCAGATCTCGGTGGTTGTCGGCTTCGCGGCGGGCGGCGCGGCGTACGGGCCGGCGCTGACCGACGTCGTCGTGATGGCGCCGGAGAGCCGCGTGTTCGTCACCGGGCCCGATGTGGTGCGCAGCGTGACCGGCGAGGATGTCGACATGGCCTCGCTTGGCGGCCCGGAGACACACCATAAGAAGTCGGGCGTGTGCCACATCGTCGCCGACAATGAACTCGACGCGTACGAGCGTGGGCGCCGGCTGGTCGGATTATTCTGTCAGCAAGGACATTTCGACCGCGGCAAGGCCGAGGCCGGTGACACCGACATCGCGGCGCTGCTGCCCGAGTCGGCGCGGCGGGCCTACGACGTGCACCCGATCGTCACCGCGGTACTCGATGACGACGCGCCGTTCGATGAGTTCCAGGCCAAGTGGGCACCGTCGATCGTCGTCGGGCTGGGCCGGCTTTCAGGCCGCACCGTCGGAGTGCTGGCAAACAACCCGCTACGGCTCGGCGGTTGCCTGAACTCCGAAAGCGCGGAGAAGGCCGCACGTTTCGTGCGGCTGTGCGACGCGTTCGGGATTCCACTGGTCGTCATCGTCGACGTGCCCGGCTATCTGCCTGGCGTTGACCAGGAGTGGGACGGCGTGGTTCGCCGCGGTGCCAAGCTCCTCCATGCCTTCGGCGAGGCCACGGTGCCCCGCGTAACGCTGGTGACCCGGAAGATCTACGGCGGGGCCTACATTGCGATGAATTCCCGGTCGCTGAACGCGACGAAGGTGTTCGCTTGGCCCGATTCCGAGGTCGCGGTGATGGGTGCCAAGGCTGCCGTTGGGATTCTGCACAAGAAGAAGCTGGCCGCCGTGCCCGAGCATGAGCGCGAGGCGTTGCACGAACAGCTTGCCGATGAGCACGAGAAGATCGCCGGCGGCGTGGACGCCGCGATCGATATCGGCGTGGTCGACGAGAAGATCGATCCGGCGCACACCCGGAGCAAGCTGACGCAGGCGCTGGCGGAGGCGCCGGCCCGCCGCGGCAGGCACAAGAACATCCCGCTGTAACTTAGCCCACCCGGTCCAGGAATTCCTCCGCCACCCCGACGACGCGGTCGCGGTCGGCGGGCACCAGGCCGATCCGGGTCCGGCGATCGACGATGTCGTCCACATCGAGCGCGCCCTCATGGGTCACCGCGTATTCGAACTCGGCGCGGGTCACGTCGATGCCTTCGGCCACCTGATCGGTCGGACGCGCGCAGGCTGCGGCCGCGACGACGTTCGCGGCCTCGGCGCCGTAGCGGGCGACGAGCGACGACGGCAGCCGGCCGCCCTCGATGACCCTCGACACGGGGTTCGCCGGCGCGCCGACCAGCGGCAGGTTCCGCGTCCGGCAGCCGCGCGGATCGAGGCCCCGCAACTGCACCGCTCGGTTCAGCACGTCCTCGGCCATGTACCGGTACTCGGTGAGCTTGCCGCCGATCACGCTGATGACGCCGGTTGACGACTCGACGACCGCATGATCCCTGGAGATGTCCGCGGTATTGCCGGCACCGGTATCGGCCAGAGGCCGCAGGCCGGCGTACGCGCCGACGACGTCGTCGATAGTCAGCGCGGTGGCCAGCCCGGCGTTGACGGTGTCGAGCAGGAAGCTGATCTCCGTCGCAGTCGGTTGCGGCACATCGGGAATCGCGCCGAGCGCGTCTTCGTCGGTCAGGCCGAGATACACCCGGCCAAGCTGCTCGGGCATCGCGAACACGAAGCGGTTGAGCTCGCCCGGGATTGGAATAGTCAGCGCCGCAGTGGGATTACCGAATGCCTCCGCGTCGAACACCAAATGTGTTCCGCGGCTGGGCCGTAACCTGAGCGACGGGTCGATTTCTCCGGCCCAGACGCCCGTCGCATTGATCACCACTCGCGCCGACACGTCGAAAGCGTCGCCCGAACGCTGGTCGTTGAGCCGGACGGAGTCGCCGGTCACCTTGGAGGCCGCGACGCGGGTGACGATTCTGGCGCCGTGCTGCGCGGCGGTGCGCGCGACCGCGACGACTAACCGCGCGTCGTCAATCAATTGCCCATCATAGGCGAGGAAACCGCCGTCGAGGCCATCCCGTCGAACCGCCGGAACCAGCTCGACCGCCCACGACGCCCCCACACGACGCGACCGCGGCAATGCGGACGACGGCGTACCGGCCAGCCGCCGCAACGCATCCCCGGCCAGAAAGCCCGCACGCACCATCGCCCGCTGGGCACGCCCCATCGACGGGAACAGTGGCACCAGCTGTGGCATCGCGTGCGCGAGGTGAGGAGCGTTGCGCGTCATCAGAATTCCGCGTTCGACGGCGCTGCGCCGCGCGATACCGACATTGCCGGTCGCCAGATACCGCAACCCGCCATGGACCAACTTGGAACTCCAGCGACTCGTGCCGAACGCGAGATCGTGCTTTTCCACCAGAACAACGCTCAGCCCACGACTGGCGGCGTCCAAAGCGACGCCGGCTCCGGTGATTCCGCCGCCGATCACCACCACGTCGACGCGCCCGTTGTCGGCCAGGGCCGCGAGTTCGGCGGCGCGACGAGCAGCGTTGAGCGCGGTGGAGCTGGTCATGACAGATATCCGTTCAATGAATAGCCGAGTTCGGTTGCGAGCGTGTCGTCATCGAGGATCGGTTTGACGATTTGTGCCGACTGGATCGTCGACTGCGTGATCAGTAGCACCATCGCGGCGAGCTGGCGTGGGTCGCCGGCGCGCACGCTGCCGTCGCGTTGTCCCGCCAGCAGCTCCGCGGCCACCGCGTCGATCATGATCTGCTGGCTGCTGCCGAGGCGATCGGCGATGTAGATCATCGCCAGGTCGGGCGCCGACCGGAGCACCGACGTGATCACGTCATCGTGTCGCAGCCGATCGGCCACCGCGACGATCCGCGCGACCAGCGCTTCGCGGCCCGTCCCCCGCGACGGCACGTCGCGCCACGCGCCGGTAATGCGGGCGGTGAGCAGCGCGGCCAGGATCGACCTGGTATCGGGCCACCGGCGGTAGACGGTCGGGCGGCTGACTCCGGCCCGCCGTGCGATTTCCGCGAGGGTCACACGGTCGACGCCGAAGTGCCGGACACAGGTGGCGGCGGCGTCGAGAATCCGGTCGGCGATGTCGACCGATTCAGCGTTACTGATTGACAGCATCTGTAATACTGTAACGCATGCGCGACCTTGATGCCTTACTTCCGCCGATGAAGTGGAACGCCTGGGGCGATCCAGCGGCGGCCAGGCCGCTGTCCGAGGGAATTCGCTCGCTGTTGAAACAGGCGCTCGGCGTCCAGGAGTCGCCGTTGGCCGCGCCCGAGATCCACGACGTGAGGGTGCGGCCGTCGGCGCTGTCGGCGGCGGATCGCGACGCGTTGGCCGACATCGTCGGCACCGAATTTTGCCGCGTCGACGATCGCGGCCGGCTGCTGCACGCCGGCGGCAAGTCGACGCTCGATCTGCTGCGCCGCAAGGACACCGGCGTGCAGGACGCGCCCGACGCAGTGCTGCTACCCCGCGACGAGGACGAGATCGCCGCGACCCTGCGCCACTGCGCCGAGCACCGCATCGCGGTCGTCCCGTTCGGCGGAGGCACCAGCGTGGTGGGTGGGCTCGATCCGGTTCGTGCTGAGTTCGGCGCCGTCGTGTCCCTGGACCTGCGGCGGTTCGACCAACTGCATGCGCTCGACGAGGTTTCCGGCGAGGCCGAACTCGGCGCGGGTGTCACCGGACCCGACGCCGAGCGCCTGCTCGGCGACCTCGGCTTCTCGCTGGGCCATTTCCCGCAGAGCTTTGAATTCGCGACCATCGGCGGCTTCGCAGCGACCAGGTCCTCGGGGCAGAATTCGGCCGGCTACGGCCGCTTCAACGACATGATCCGCGGTCTGCGCGTGATCACGCCGGCCGGCGTGCTCGACCTCGGCCGGGCTCCGGAATCGGCCGCCGGACCGGACCTTCGCGAATTGCTCACCGGATCGGAGGGTGTGTTCGGCATCATCACCCGAGTGCGGCTACGTGTGCACCCGATCCCCGAAACCACTCTGTACGAGGCGTGGTCGTTTCCCGACTTCGACACCGGCACAACAGCATTGCGCGCGGTCACCCAGATCGGCACGGGGCCCACCGTGATCCGGCTGTCCGACGAAGCCGAGACCGGCGTCAACCTCGCCACCGCCGAGGAGATCGGCGAAAAGAGCATCACCGGCGGCTGCCTGGCCATCACGGTGTTCGAAGGTACCGCCGCCCATACCGAGAGCCGCCACGCCGAGACGCGCGCGGTGCTGGCAGCCCACGGCGGCACGTCGCTTGGCGAGGCGCCGGCGCGGGCGTGGGCACGTGGCCGGTTCAGCGCGCCGTACCTGCGCGACTCGCTGCTGGCAGCGGGTGCACTGTGCGAAACGCTTGAGACGGCGACCAACTGGTCAAATATCGCCGCCATGAAAGCCGCGATCACCGCAGCACTCACCAGCTCGCTCGGCGATTCCGGCACACCCGCGCTGGTGCTGTGCCACATTTCGCATGTGTATCCCACCGGCGCGTCGCTATATTTCACCGTCGTCGCGGGCCAGCGCGCAAACCCGATCGACCAGTGGCGCCGCGCCAAGGCGGCCGCGTCGGAGGCGATGGTGCGGTGCGGTGCGACGATCACGCACCACCATGCGGTGGGCGTCGATCACCGGCCGTGGATGCGCAACGAGGTCGGCGACCTCGGCGTCGCGGTGTTGCGGGCGGTCAAGGCGACGCTCGATCCGGCCGGAATCCTCAACCCGGGCAAGCTAATACCTTGAGCCAGCGGCACGATATCGGCAGCGTGACGCTGCTAACCAATCCGATGTCCGGGCACGGCAACGCCCCACACGCTGCCGAGCGGGCGATTGCCCAGTTCCAGCGCCGCGGCGTCGAGGTCTGCGAAATCGTCGGCACCGACGCCGACCACGCGCGCCGGCTGATCGACGATGCACTGGCCCGCGGCACCGATGCGCTGGTGATTGCCGGCGGTGATGGTGTCATTTCCCTCGCGCTGCAGGCGCTTGCCCGCACCGATATCCCGCTCGGCATCATCCCGGCCGGCACCGGCAACGACCACGCGCGCGAATACCGGCTGCCCGCAGGCGATCCCGAGGCCGCCGCGGACGTCATCGCCGACGGCTGGGCCGAAACCGTCGACCTTGGGCACATCCGCGCCAGCACGGGAACGGAGAAGTGGTTCGGCACCGTCATGGCCGCCGGTTTCGACTCGCTGGTCAGCGACCGCACCAACCGGATGCGCTGGCCGCACGGCCGAATGCGGTACAACGTCGCGATGCTCGCCGAGCTGTCGCAACTGCGGCTGCTCCCGTTCCGCCTCGTGCTCGACGGCGGCGAGGAGATCGCCGCCGACCTGACGCTCGCCGCGTTGGGCAACACCAAAAGCTATGGTGGCGGCATGTTGATCTGCCCGAATGCCGACCATTCCGACGGTCAACTCGACATCACGATGGTCCGCACGTCGTCGCGGACCAAGCTGGTTCGGCTGTTCCCCACGGTTTTCAAGGGCACGCACATTCACCTCGACGATGTCACCACCGCTCGCGCGAAGTCGATCCACGTGGAGTGCCCCGGCATCAACGCCTACGCCGACGGCGAGTTCGCGTGCCCGCTGCCCGCCCAAGTGTCGGCGGTTTCCGGCGCGCTGAAGATGCTGAGGCCAAAGACCTAGCCCGAGTGTGAATGTGCCGATGCCACACGCCGCGGCCGCATAGCTATGTTCGCACTCGCGGGTGCCACGCCGCTAACCCACTCCCCGGCTGAGCCAAGACACCTCGGCGCCGTCCCCACCGTTTCGATACGGCTCGAGCGCCTCGTCCCATGCCGTGCCCAGCACCGAGTCCAGTTCGGCCAGCAACGTGTCGGCGCCCGCGGCCATCAGCGTGCGCAGCCGCATCTCCCCGACCACGATGTCGCCGTTGGCGCTCATCGCGCCGCCCCACAATCCGAGCTGCGGCGTATGGCAGAAGCGATGCCCGTCGACGCCCGCGCTGGGATCCTCGGTGACCTCGAACCGCAGCACCGGCCACGACCGCAGCGCGTTGGCCAGCCGGGCGCCGGTCCCCACCGGGCCGACCCAGTTCGTGACCGCACGCAGCTGTCCAGGCATCGCCGGCTGAGGAGTCCACTTCAGGTCCGCGCGGGCCTGCAGGGTCGACGACAGCGCCCACTCGACATGCGGGCACACCGCCGCGGGCGAGGCGTGGATGTAGACCACGCCGGTCGTCGCGTCGGCGAACTGGTTCGACGCACGCATCTGTTGCTCCTTCGGCTCCACGAGGGACGTCTTCCCCAACGACCTGGCGAAACCGACGAGCAGCTGTGCCGTGCGTGCCTATTGTGCCTTGTGAGGCATGTGTTGCGCTAGTCTGCGGCAAATTCGGCGAGAACCGTGTCTGAGAACCGGGGCCAGCAATCGCGTGCCCAGTCGTCGAAGTTGCGGTCCGCGAGCACGACGAGGGCCAAGTCACGCGCGGGATCAACCCATATGAAGGTGCCGGACTGGCCGAAATGCCCATATGTGCGCCCTGAATTCGTAGCGCCGGTCCAGTGCGGCGACTTGTCGTCCCTGATCTCGAAGCCGAGGCCCCAGTCGTTGGGCCGCTGCACTCCGAAGCCGGGCAGCACCCCGTCAAGTCCCGGAAACTGCACCGATATCGCTTCGTCGTGCAACTGTGTCGAAACCGTCGCCGGCCGCAGCAAGTCGCCGGCGAACACGGCCAGGTCCGCCACGGTGGAGCTAGCACCGAACCCCGCGACCTCCGCGCCGCCGCCCAGCGTGGTTTCCGCCATGCCCAGCGGTTCGAAGATCGCCTCGCCCAGATACCGGGAGAACTCGATGCCGGACTTCTGTTCGACCGTCTCGGCGACCACTTGGAAGCCGTAGTTGGAGTACACGCGGCGCTTGCCCGGCTCGGCCATCTGGTCGTCCGACCGCATCGACAGCCCGGACGCATGCGACAGCAGATGCCGCACCGTCGACCCCGGCGGGCCCGCCGGCGTATCCAACTCGACCACGCCCTCTTCCACCGCGACGTGTACCGCGCGCGCAACCAGCGGCTTGGTCACCGACGCCAACCGGAAGCGCCGACGCGTGTCGCCGTATTCGGCCAACACACCCGACGTCCCGACAACGGCCGCGGCCACATTCGAGCACGGCCACTCAGCGATGGCGTCAAGCGCGGACATCCCGACCAGCTTAGAGGCCTTCACCGTTGAGCCACATAGTGATGCGGCGGCGTCGCGGTGTTCTGTTGCGGGTCGTCATGTGGCCGAAGCTACGCCGACGCCACCTCCGACGCGGTGATTCAGCCGCTCCGAACGGCCGCGCCGACGAGCCAGGTCACCAGCCCGTCGCGCAACCCGTCGGCGAATCGCTCCCGCGGATTGGGCATGCCGATTTCGGCCATCGCGATCCGCACCGACTCGGTCGGCATCGAGAACGGATACATGCCGGCGGCCAGCGCCAGTGCCCCCTCGGCAAAGAGAGCCGCCGATTCCGGCGCAAGCCACGGCAGCTGGCGGCTTACCAACCGCGCCAACGCATCGATGTCTTCCATCGCACGCACCTTGAAGTCCCGGGCAAAGGAAGTCGAGATGTTGCGCTCCAGCACGCCTGCCATCGCGCTGATCAACTCACACAGCAGCGGTCGATCCGCCAGCGAGTCGGCAATCGTCGTGCCGACCCGGAACTCGTTGGCGTAGCTGCTCTTTCGCGGCCGAGGCTTGCCGAGCAATGCTTCCAGCTCCGCCAGCCATGACCGAATCTCCTCATCGAGCAACTCGAGAAAAATCGCCTCCCGGCTGTCGAAGTAGCGCAGCACGTTGGACTTCGCCAGCCCCACCCGTGCGCTGAGCTCGCGCAGGCTGATTTCGGTGACGCCCTTCTCGGCCAGCATCGCCCGCGCCGACTCCAGAATCGCCGCCCGTCGGGCTGCCATCTGTTCGGGCCGCCGAGCCCGCTGGAAGGTGAACGTCACGTCTCTAAACTATCAGACCGCTGGACTCTTGTTATCAGCCCATCGGTCCGTTATTATCGGGGCAGCCAAGACAAACGAGGCAGCCCAGACCAAGGAGTGATGCCATGGCTCGCGAAACCTTCGACACCGACGTTCCCAACTTGTCCGGAAGGATGGCCGTTGTGACGGGCGCCAACAGCGGGCTCGGGTTCGGCCTCGCCACTCGGCTGTCGGCGGCCGGCGCCGATGTGGTGATGGCCATCCGCAACCAGAGCAAGGGCGAAGCCGCCATCCAGCGGATCCGCCAACAGGTGCCCGACGCGAAGCTCACCATCAAGCGCCTCGACCTGGCGTCGCTGGCCAGCGTCAAGGCGCTCGCCGAGGAACTCAATGCCGAGGGCCGCCCAATCGACATCCTGGTCAACAACGCGGGCATCATGCAGCCGCCGCAGCGGGAAGCCACCGAGGACGGTTTCGAGCTGCAATTCGGCTGTAATCACCTGGGGCACTTCGCATTGACCGGTCAGCTGCTTCCCCTGTTGCGGGCCGCAGGCAGCGCACGGGTGACGTCGCTTTCCAGCATTGCCGCCCGACTGGGCGGGATCAACTTCGATGACATCAATTGGGAGAAGCACTACAACCCCACCGGCGCCTACAACCAGTCCAAATCGGCGACGCTGATGTTCGCGCTCGAGCTCGACCGGCGCAGCCGTGAGGCCGGCTGGGGCATCGTGTCCAACGCGGCTCACCCCGGCCTAACGAAGACCAACCTGCAGCTCAGCGGGCCGTCACACGGCCGAGAGACCCCGTCGCTGTTGGAGCGGTTCTACCGGCTCACCCGCGTCGTCGCTCCGTTCGTCTGGCAGGACATCGAGGTGGGCATCCTGCCCGCGCTGTACGCCGCGACCAGTCCACAGGCCGAGGGTGGCGGCTACTACGGGCCAAGGGGTATCGGTGAGCTGACCGGCGCGACCGCGCGCGCCGCGATCCCGGATCGTGCAAGTAACCCGGCCGACCTGAAGCGGTTGTGGGAGATCTCCGAACAGCTCACGGGCGTGGTGTATCCGAAAGGAAACTCCGTGTAGCAGCCGATCCGGCGCTAATGTCTCGGCATGTCACCGGACGTGCCAGTTCGGCCGGCGCCGTTGGAGGCAGGCGGTGCCTATAACCGCAGGTCCCGCGTACAAGCGGCCGGCCTGTTGCCGGCCGTGGGGCTCTTCGAGGACGCGGCCGCGCACGTCGAGCTGCCTCGGGCCCCACAGCCGATTGTCATCGCCGATTACGGCGCGTCGGCCGGACACAACTCGCTGCTGCCCATCGGCGCGGCGATCACGCGCCTGCGCAAGCGCGCAGAGCCGGGTCGCGCGATCTGCGTCCTGCACACCGACGTGGCCGAGAACGACTACACGACTCTGTTCCACACACTCGCCACGGACGCCCATAGCTATCTGCGTGACGATCCCGCCGTTTTCCCCTCCGCGGTGGGTAGGTCGTTCTACCAACAGATTTTGCCGTCCAACACCGTGACACTCGGCTGGAGTTCGTGGGCGGTGCACTGGCTCAGCCGCGTGCCTGCCTCGATTCCGGATCACATACAGATCGCCTACAGCCGCGACGACGCAGCCCGCGGTGCCTACACCCGGCAGGCCGCCGACGATTGGATCGCGTTCCTGACGGCCCGCAGCCGCGAGCTGGTGCCAGGCGGTCAGCTCGTGGTGCTGACGATGGCACTCGACGACGGCGACTTCGGTTACACGCCACTGCTTCAAGGCATCGTCGCCGAGCTAGCCGGCATGGCCGGCGAGGGCGCGGTCAGCCGGGACGAGGTGAGCAGGATGGCGCTGCCGACCGTCGCGCGCAGCGAGGCCGACCTCACCGCACCATTCGCACCCAGAGGGCGCTTCGCCGGACTGACGATCGAGCATTTCCAGACATTCGTTGCAGACGACGAGATTTGGCGAAGATTCGCAACCGATCGCCAGGCTGACGATTTTGCTGCTCGCTGGACGGCCTTCGCACGCGCATCGGTGTTTCCCACGCTCGCAACGGCGTTGGACGACGGGCCGCAGCGTGTCCGGCAGTTCTTCGACCGGCTGGAATCAGGCCTTACTACGCGCCTCGCCGCAGCACCGGAACCCATAAAGATCCCGTTGGCCAAAATGCTTCTGGTCAAGCAGAGTTGGCCGCGCTGACGGCCGCTACCTAGAACCCGACGCTGGCCAGTCTGCGCATCACGGGCCTGCCGGCGCTTGAGGTTGAGGGATGAACGGCGGCAGTCCCGGAATCGTCGGGATCGGGGGGATCGTCGGGATAAGCGGCCCTTGAGTCGTCGACGGAGGTTGGGTCGTCGGCGCTGGGGCCTCCGAGGTGGGCGTTTCGGTGGACGGCGGCGGCGCGGCCGGCGGCGGGGCTGCGGGCGGCGCCTGGGTGCTCGGCGCCGGCGGCGGGACGGTGACCGTGCGGGTTTTCGGCGCCTGCGGCTCAACCGGGGCGGGAGCCTCCGTCGCCGGCGGCGGTGTCGTGGGCGCCACGGTCGGGGCCGGGGTCGGCGTGGTTGTGGTCGTCACCGAAGTTGGACTGGTGCCGTGGCGCAGAGCCATAAACGCGATGACCGCGCACAGCAACAGCACCGCGAGTAGCGCCCCGATCACCGGCAGTGGGCGGCGGTACCAGCGCGGTTTCGCTTGCGCCTCCTCGTACGCATCGCCTTCCGGCTGCTCAAACTCGACGAGCGGACGGGCGCCGGTGGCACCGCCGGCTGTCGGATAGTCGCCGGAATAATCGCCGGCGTAATCGGTGAAGTCCTCGGTTTCGTCGTCGGCTTCCGACCAGGCCAGCGCCCGGAAGGTGCCCGACGGTTCGCCCGCATACGGCACCGCGGCCAACGGTGCGGCCGCGGCCAGAGCCGTCGCGCCCTCGTCGGCCGGCCCGCGTCCGCCGCGAAGCGCCGCGCCCGTGGCGGCCGCCAATTCCGGCCGAGGCGCGGTGATCACCGGCACACGCAGATGTTCGGACAGCGTGGTGATGACCGCCGGGATGTTCGCGCCCCCACCGACTGCGGCAACAGCGACCAGGTCAGCCGGACGAATCCCGCTGCGGTCCATAGTGTCTCGCACCACAGCGATGCATTCCTCAAGAGGCGGGCGGATTTCGTCCTCGAGCTCATTGCGAGTGAGCCGGATATCGCTGCGAGAGCCCGGCAAGTCTGCGACCAACGACGTCACCGTGGCGCCCGACAGCCGCTCCTTGGCCGCTCGGCACTCGGCACGCAGCCGGTTCAGCGAACCGATGGCCGAGGTGCCGGAGACGTCGACCGATCCGGCGCTTGACAGGTCGGCGATCACGTGCCTCAACAGCGCCTGGTCGACCAGATCGCCGGAAAAGTCGACATGGCGAACCGTCGGGCCGACTGGCTGAAAGCCGTTCGCCGCGTCGGCCAGCGTGATGCTGGTGCCGGTGCCGCCGAAGTCGCACAGTGCGATCACGCCCCGCGCGGGCACACCGGGATTGTCCCGCAGCGCGGTCAGCGCGGCCGTCGCATCCGACAACGGCGCCGCCGGATTCGTGCCGCGCGACCATTCCGGCAGCGCGGACAGTGCTCGGCCCAATGCCTCCACGCTCGCCGGGCGCCAGTGCGTGGGGTGGGTGACGGTCGGCGGCTCGGCCGGTGGCCGGCCGTCGGTGGCCGCGTACAGCAGCGCGCGCAGTGCGTCGGCCAGGAGCACCTCGCCTCGGTGTGTCGAGCCGTCCGAAGCCACGATGCCCACGGGGTCGCCGACGCGGTCAACGAAGCCGCTGACGACGAGGCCGCGCTCGTCGAGGTTTGGGTTTTCCGACGGCACACCCACCTCAGGTTGCCGGTGCCGGAAAAGCGTCAGCACCGATTTCCGCGTCACCACCGCGCGCCCGGGCACCACCGCGGCCAAGTTGGTCGCACCGACCGACAACCCGACGGTCTCCGCCATGGCTGGAACCCTAGCGCTAGCGGTCGATTGTTCAGCGAATGGTCCCGGCCCCGGGAATCAGCGGCAGATCCAGTGCAGTCACCCAGCCGGGTGCGAGGTCGTTGACCGCGGGCACCGCGTTGAGTGCGCGCATGCCCGTCGCGAGGCAACCGGCCGCGGCGGCGTCACGGCCCGACCCATCGGTGAACCGAAAAGCAGTCTCCTGGAAAATGCTTGGCGTTCCCTCGATGTCGACGCGGTACACGTCGTCCTGGGTTCCTGACGGCCAATCCGGCGCGGCGTCGTGCCCGATGCGGTTGACGTGCTCGAGTTGGATGCGGGTGCGGCCCCGGTAGACGCCGTTGATCGTGAAGCGGATCGCCGCGACATGCCCCGGCTGGATGACCCCCTTTGCGGTTTTGCGCTCGTTGGGTGTCGCCCATTTCTCCCACGTGGTTGTGATCTGGTCGAGCATGATTCCCGCGGCGTGTGCGATCATCGGAACCGTTGCGCCCCAAGCAAATACAAGCACGTCGCTGTTTTCCATCAGGGGACGGAACTCCGGCGGCTTGCCAATGCCCATCTCGTTTTCGTAGTCACCCTCATAGTTGGTGTAGTCCAGCAGCTCCGAGGCGCGCACGTTGCGCACCTCCGAGCAAATCCCCATCAATGTGATCGGGAACAGGTCGTTGGCGAATCCGGGGTCGATGCCGGTGGTGAAGCACGACGCCTCCCCCAGCTCGCATGCCTCGGTGATCGGCACGATCCAGTTCGGCGGATTTAAGTGCATCGTCGGCCACACCCACGGCGTCATCGCGGTCGAGCAGACGTCGATGCCGGCGCGCAGGAACCGGGTGATCAGCCGGATGTTGTCGTCGGCGTGTGCGGCGGTCGGACCGTAATGGACGAGCGCGTCGGGCTTCAATTCGATCAGCGCGTCGACGTCGTCGGTGGCGGTCACACCGAGGGGCTCCGGCACGCCACAGATATCGCCGACGTCACGGCCGACCTTCTCTGGGTTGCTCACCCCGACGCCCACCAGCTCGAACAATGGGTGCTTGACGATTTCGGGGATCACCAGCTTGCCGACGAAGCCGGTGCCCCACACCACGATGCGCTTGGCCACCGCCTCACTCTAAGCGCGCAACGATAAGCTGAGCTCGTCTCTCTCAACGAAGTGGGGACGGCCGATTATGGGTATCGCAACTCGGGTCAACGGCACACCACCCGCCGACGTGCCACTGGACCAAATCGATCTCTCGTCGTGGGACTTCTGGGCTCGCGATGACGACTTCCGCGACGGCGCATTCGCGACACTGCGGCGGGTGGCGCCGATCTCATTTCACGCCGCCTTGGATTCGCCCGGCGTCGAAGACCACCTCGGACATTGGGCGCTGACCAAATTTGACGATGTATGGCACGCCAGCCGCCATCCGCACATCTTCAGCTCGAGTCCGAGCATCGTCATCAGCGACTCCAACACCGAGCTTTCGGAGTATTTCGGGTCGATGATTGTGATGGATGATCCGCGCCATGCACGGCTGCGCAACATCGTCCGGAAGGCGTTCACCCCAAAGGTCGTCGCGCACACCGAAGCCTCCGTTCGAGAGCGCGCGCGCCGACTGGTTGC
This sequence comes from Mycobacterium sp., assembly GCF_035640695.1. Classification (GTDB taxonomy): domain Bacteria; phylum Actinomycetota; class Actinomycetes; order Mycobacteriales; family Mycobacteriaceae; genus Mycobacterium. The sequence continues at coordinate 55,566 of NZ_DASQVQ010000001.1, read as the reverse complement.
GGACATGATCGCGCGGCACCCCGATGGCGCCGGCGAAGTCGTCTCCGAACTGGCCGGCCCCCTCCCGCTGCAGGTTATTTGCGACATGATGGGCATCCCCGAAGACGATCATCAGAAGGTGTTCCACTGGACGAACGTCATTCTCGGGTTCGGCGACCCTGACATCGCGACGGACTACGGCGAATTCGTGAAGGTGGCAACGGACATCGGCGCCTATGCCGCCGCGATGGCCGAAGACCGACGGGTCAACCCCCACGACGACCTGACCACTGCGCTCGTGCAGGCCGAGGTCGACGGTGAGCGGCTGACGTCGGCCGAGATCGCGTCGTTTTTCATCCTGCTGGTGGTCGCCGGCAACGAAACCACCCGCAATGCGATCAGCCATGGCGTGCTCGCCCTGTCCCGCTACCCCGAGGAGCGCAAGAAGTGGTGGGCGGAGTACGACAGAATCGCCCCCACCGCTGTGGAGGAGATCGTGCGATGGGCGTCGCCGGTGGTCTACATGCGCCGCAGAGTGGTCGAAGATACCGAACTGAACGGGACGAAGTTGGTAGCGGGCGACAAGATCACGTTGTGGTATTGCTCAGCCAACCGCGACGAGACCACGTTTTCCGATGCGTGGACGTTCGACGTCACGCGCGCCCCGAATCCCCACGCCGGCTTCGGCGGCGGCGGCACGCATTTCTGTCTTGGCGCCAACCTAGCCCGCCGCGAAATCACCGTCGCGTTCGAGGAGCTGTACCGCCAGATACCGGACACTGTCGCAACCGAGGAACCGGCGCGGTTATTGTCGCCGTTCATCCACGGGATCAAGCAATTGCCGGTGGCCTGGACCCCGCCCCGCTGACGCTACGCCGCCGACGCTCAGCCGCCGCCTGCGCTCAGCCGCCGACGTTCATCCCCGGCTGCGGGCCCACCGGGGTCGGGGTGACCGTCGTGACGCCGTTGCTGCCAACGTGAGGTGGCCCTGGGACGCCGGGCGCGCCGGGCGCGCCAGCCGGCTGCGGGGCGTCGGCGGGCGGTTGCGCCGCCTTGGTGCAGTTCAGCATCAGCGAGATGCGCGCCTTGGGCAGCATCTTCTGGCTCTCGACGACGCACTGGGCCTGGGGCACGTCGCTGCCGACCGAGCCGCCGAAAACGGCCTTGTAGCCCTGCTGCTTCAGCAGCGCCTCAGCCTTGCCGAACGGCTGGCCGGAGACGTCGAGCGGGGCGTCGCTGACGGCGTGGCCAGCGGTGATCAGCGCCATCGAGACCGCCGCGAAGGATCCGCCGGCCAAGGCGACAAGCTTCCTCACATGACCTCCACCTTGTGTCTGCGCCGTGCGAAACATAGCGCAGAACCGCCGGTCATGAAACCCGTGGCAACGGCAGGGTGCGCCAGATCTGTTTGCTGAGCTGGTGAACCACGACGAACGGCCCGACGTGTCACTGAGAGGGTTTGACGGCTGCGGAGGGGAGGTCAGCGCATAGTGACTCAGCTGGAATCGGTGCACGACGAAACCTCCCCTGCTCCGGCGCGGAGCCGGACCTGAGGCGGGAGCGATTCATGATGCGTGCCGTGCGAACATAACTCCACCGATCAGGAGGCGGCAGTGGCCGAGCACCAGGCAGTGGCCGAGCACCAGGTAGTGGTCGTGGGGGCGGGCCCGGCGGGTCTCTCGGTCGCGCTGAGTCTGCGTGACCGCGGCTTGCGCCCACTGCTGATCGACCGGGCCGACGGCGTGGGCTCATCCTGGCGCGGCCGCTACGACAAGCTGCGACTCAACACGGGCAAACAGCTCTCCCATCTGCCGAACCGCCCATACCCCAAGCACACGCCGGTGTTTCCGACCCGGGATCAGGTCGTCGAACATCTTGACCGCCACGCCCGCGAGGACGGCATCGAACTGCGGCTCAACACCGAGGTCAAACGAATCGATCCACGACCAGGCGGCTGGTGTCTGCGAACCTCCGGCGACGACATCGATAGCCGCCAGGTGGTGGTCGCCACGGGATACGAGCACACCCCTCGAATCCCGAACTGGCCGGGCCGCGAAACCTTCACCGGAGAAATGCTGCACTCGGCGGCGTATCGCAACCCGGCGCCGTACCTCGACAAGTGCGTTCTCGTCGTCGGTGCCGGCTCGTCGGCAATGGAGATCGTCCACGACGTTGCCACCGGCGGGGCGGCCAAGGCTTGGCTGGCCGTGCGCACGCCGCCGAACATCATGTTGCGCGCGTTGCCCTTCGGCTTTCCGTCCGATTTCATTGCGGCGCCGCTGTACAGCGCGCCGACCTGGTTCTCCGACACGATGGCGGAATTGGGGCGCCGAATCAGCATCGGGGACCTGACGGAATTCGGCTTGCCGAAGCCACCCGAGGGCGTGTTCAGTCGGGGAATCCGGCTCGGTCGGGCGCCCGCGATCGTCGACAAAGCCGTGCTCACCGCGATCCGGGATCGGCTGATCGAGGTGGTTCCCACCATCGATCACTTCGAGGGCAACATGACGTGCCTGATCGACGGGCGACGCATCGGCCCCGATGTGGTCATATGTGCGACGGGGTACTCCCACGGGTTGGAATCGTTGGTAGGACACCTCGGCGTGCTCGACGAACGCGGGGTGCCGCGGGCTGCCGGCGAGGTGCCCGCCGCCGAGGGCTTGCGGTTCGTCGGCTTCATGTCGCGCCCGGGGCTCATCGCATTCGTGGCCCGGCAGTCCCGCGTGGTCGCGGCGCACATCGTCGAGGAACTCCTGTCGTCGCCGCACCGTGACTCTGCAAAGCACACCAGCTAAACGATTTGAATCCGAAACTAGGCAATACCCCGCTTACCAGCGGAAACGCATGTGGTCACACTGCGGACCCTTTGACCTCGCAAAATTGACGGCGGCTTCACAAAAACACGGCGGAATTCCGCCTGAACCTCCCAGCCGCTGATCTCGTGGCAGTTAATGAGACCCAGTTAATGAGACAAGGCAAGTAGACGATCAGTGCACGACCGTTGGGAGGCCGTCGGTGCATGCCGGTTCGTCGGGGCCAGGACACGACTCATGGCGCGATTGGCTGCGCTCGGCGCGCGCCGGCATGGACCCGGACCGCTTCATGCGCCAGCATGCCGGCGACAAGGAACCATTCACGGTCATCTTCCCCGGCATGGGTCCGGTCCACTTCGTTGCGACCCGCGAGGCCGCCCGCGAAATCCTGACCACACCGCGGGAAGTCTTGTGCGCTCCGACGCCGAACCCGATCGAGCCGATCGTCGGACCGGAATCGGTGATCCTGACGTCGGGCGCGGTGCACCGCCGCCAGCGCACCCTGCTGTCCCCGGCGTTTCACGGCGCACAGATGAGAGAGCATGCCGACGGCATGGCGCGAGCCGTTGTCGACGAGATCGAGCCGTGGCGGGCCGGCGACCGGGTCGCGCTGCACGCGACGGCACAGTCGATCACGCTGCGGATCATTATTCGGACGGTGCTCGGCGTCGAGGCAGGACCTCGCTGCGAGGCGTACGCGGTAGTGGTCAGCGCGCTGATGAACGCGAACACCGCGCCGCTGATGCTGCTGCCGAGCTTGCGCAAGAACTTGGCGGGGCTGGGACCGTGGGCACGACTCGTCCGACTCCGGACGCAGTTCGACGGCATGCTGTCCGATCAGATCCGACTCGGTCCGCAATGTCCGGTCACCGGACGGGGTCCCATTCTCACCCAGCTGTTGTCGGAGGCCGAGGACGACGTCGGCGCCGCGCTCGACGCCGAGGAGCTGCAGCAGCAACTGCGCACTCTCGTCGTTGCCGGCCACGACACCACCGCCGCCGCGCTGGCCTGGACGCTGTACCACATTCATCACGAGCCGGGTGTAAGGGAGCGACTGACCGACGAACTGTGCACCGACCCGGCGCCGGAACAAATGGCGAAAATGCCGTATTTGTCGGCGGTCATCGCCGAAACCCTGCGGATGCATCCCGCGGTGCCGGTCGTGCTGCGAAAGCTCGTTGAGCCACGAACGATCTGCGGAGTACGGCTCTCGTCCGGCGAAATCGTCGGAATCGCAGTGCCGGCAGTGCATTTCAACCCGGAGCTGTTCCCGGACCCGTATCGGTTCGACGCCGATCGCTTTTTGGCGTACCGTCCGACGCCCTTCGAGTACATGCCGTTCGGCGGCGGGTATCGGCGCTGTCTCGGTGCTGCGTTCGCGATGTACGAGTTGGCGGTGGCTGTCGGGACGATGATGGGCATGGTGGCGCTGGCCATGCCGGCCAGGGAACGCCGCAGAAAGCCGCCCCGATCGGTGCCACGCGGCATCGCCGTCGTTCCGCGACGGGACGTGAAACTGCTCGTAACGGAACGTCTTTGAATATCGCGCGCCAGAGTCACACGCGTTGACGCCATGATCGTGGGCACACCCTTGTCACCGTGAACCGCCGACCGCATAGAGTTCGCATCGAGGAGGAGCCATGCGCGCAGTCGTCATCACTAAACACGGCGACCCATCGGTCCTGAAGGTGCAAGACCGGCCGGACCCGCCGCCGCCCACTGCCGGTCAGGTGCGCATCGCCGTACGAGCGGCGGGTGTCAACTTCGCCGATCATCTCGCCCGTGTCGGCCTGTACCCGGATGCGCCCAAGCCGCCATGCGTCGTCGGCTACGAGGTGGCCGGGACGATAGCGGCGGTCGGCGATGGCGTCGACCCCGGGCGGGTCGGCGAACGGGTCTTGGCCGGCACTCGCTTCGGCGGTTACGCCGAGATCGTCAACGTTCGCGCTCTCGACACGGTCGGGCTGCCGGAATCCATGAGCTTCGAGCAGGGTGCCGCAATCCCCGTCAACTATTCCACCGCCTGGGCCGCGCTGCACGGCTACGGGTCGCTGCGGACCGGCGAGCGCGTGCTCGTGCACGCGGCGGCGGGCGGTGTCGGCATCGCGGCGGTCCAGCTCGCCAAGGCCACCGGCGCGGAGGTGCACGGCACTGCGTCGCCCACCAAGCACAAGCGGCTCACCGAGCTTGGCGTGGACCGTGCGATCGACTATCGGCGCGCCGGCTGGTGGAAAGGCGTGGGCCCGTACGACATTGTGCTCGACGCGATCGGCGGCAGGTCGCTGCGGCGGTCCTACGAGTTGTTGCGGCCAGGCGGACGGCTCGTCGCATACGGGTTGTCGGCGATGCAGCAGGGCGAGACTCGCTCGCTGCGCAGAGCTGCGCCACAGGCGTTAGCAATGTTTCGTGGGTTCAATCTGATCAGGCAGCTCGAGGAGTCGAAGGCCGTCATCGGGCTGAACATGCTGCGCCTGTGGGATGACCGCGGCACGCTAGAACCGTGGATCGGCCCCCTGTCTGCGGCACTTACCGACGGCACCGTATCACCGGTAGTGCACGCCGCAGTGCCGTTTGACAAGGCGCCCGAGGCGCACCGCATCCTTGCCGCGCGGGAAAACGTCGGCAAGGTCGTGCTGGTGCCGTAGGGACCTAGGCCTGCTGTGGCGCAACCGCTCTGGTGCGCCGTCTGAGGAGCGATTCGAATCCGCTCATCACGTCGTAGTAACGGCTCGGAGCCAGCCGCGCGAGTGCGTCAAACACATAGGCGTCCGGGCCGACCAGGATGCGCGCCTTACCTTGTTCGACGCCGCGATGGATGATCGCGGCGGCCTTGTCCGGCTGAGTCATCGCGATCGCCGCGAATTCGGCGCTCATCTGTTCGTGCGTGCGGCCGCGGCCGTCCGGATCCCTGCGGAAGCGGGCATTGCGAACGATGTTGGTGTTGATACCCCCCGGGTGGACGTTGATCGCCGTCACGCCGGTGCCGCGCAATTCTTGCCGCAGCGAATCGGTGAACCCGCGGACCGCGAACTTCGCCGAGCAGTAAGCACTTTGATTGGGCATGCCGACGAGCCCGAACACGCTTGAAGTGTTGACGATCGCGCCGTCGTCCTGTGTGACGAGGATCGGCAGGAACGCCCGGGTGCCGTTAACGACACCATGGAAGTTGATGTTCCACAGCCAGTCGTCGTCCTCCGGAATCGCGTCGAGGACGCTGGAGGCGACGGCGACGCCGGCGTTGTTGAACACCGCGCCCAGCGACTGCGGCGCCCAATCTCGGACCTGGGCGGCGAAATCATGCTGCGCCTCGGCGTCACGCACATCCAGCACTCGTGCCAGCGACGGCCCGAGAAGCGAGGTCTCGGTCTCCTTCAGGCCCTTTTCGTCGACATCGGCGATGGCTACCGGGCAACCATGGGCCGAAAGCCGTTGCGCCAGCGCGCGTCCGATGCCTGACGCCGCGCCCGTGATCACCACGGTGCGGCCGCTGATCGTCCTGCGCCGTAATCTGCTCATCGCTGCTCCTCGCGTTCGGTGTGGGTGCCGGGTCCCCAGGTCGCTTGCTCAGTGATCAGATCGAGGACGCGATTCCACGCGCCTCACCCAGGTCGCCACCCTTCCATCGTGGTACTGCCAGGTACCGCCCACGGTACGCCAACGTACCGGCCCCGTACAACCGTTCCCGGCTTCGCTTCCCTGGCACGCCCGGGCCTGGTACGGTCTAGTACCAACGACTGGTACGTGTTCGTACCAGCTGCTCGTACGAGAGGTTAGGCATGTCGAGTGGACCGATCGAACACAGCGACGTCGTGATCGTCGGGGCCGGCCTGTCCGGCGTCGGCGCGGCGTGTCATCTTCGGCGCGAATGCCCGAACAAGTCGGTGGTGGTGCTCGAGGCCCGCGAATCCATCGGCGGCACGTGGGACCTCTTCCGCTATCCCGGCATCCGTTCCGACTCGGACATGTTCACCCTCGGCTACCGGTTCCGCCCATGGACCGAGCCCAAGGCGATCTCCGATGGCCCGAGCATCCTGCGCTACATCAATGACACCGCGGACGAATTCGATGTCCGGCGTCTCGTCAGGCTCAACCATCGCGTCCTCGATGCCAGTTGGAACAGCGACGAATCACGTTGGACCGTCAGCGTGCATCGCAGCGACATTGCCGCGTCGGCGACATTCAGCTGCCAATTCCTGTACGTCTGCTCCGGTTACTACCGCTACGACGAGGGCTTCTCCCCCAGCTTTCCCGGTGTAGAGCGTTTCGGCGGGCCAGTGATCCATCCCCAACACTGGCCGGAGGACTTGGATTACCGCGGCAAGCGTGTGGTCGTTATCGGAAGCGGCGCAACCGCGGTCACGCTGGTGCCGACGCTCGCCGAGTCCGCTGAACACGTCACGATGCTGCAGCGCTCACCCAGCTACATCGCGGCCCGTCCGGCGCGCGATCCGATCGCCGATCGACTGCGGGCATGGCTTCCGCAGAAGCCGGCGTACGGGATCGTTCGATGGAAGAACGCGCTCGAGGGAACCGCCTTCTTTCAGCTCAGCCGCCGCAGGCCCGAATTGATGAAGGCGCTGTTGCGCAAGGCCGCAACCAAGCAACTGCCCGACGGCTATGCCGTCGACACGCACTTTGCGCCGACGTACAACCCGTGGGATCAGCGGATGTGTCTCGTGCCAGACGGCGACCTGTTCACCGCGATCCGCGAAGGCCGTGCATCGGTGGTGACTGACCACATCGACAGCTTCACCGAATCGGGCATTCGGCTGCGGTCGGGCGCCGAGCTCGTTGCCGACATCGTGGTGAGCGCGACCGGACTGAACCTGCTTGCCATCGGCGGCATGCGCCTTGTGATCGACGACCGGCCCGTGGAGCTCTCAGAAACGGTGTCGTACAAGGGCATGATGCTGTCCGGCGTCCCCAACTTCGCGTGGACGATCGGCTACACCAACGCCTCGTGGACACTCAAGGCCGACCTCGTCGCCGAGTATGTGTGCCGGCTGCTCAACCACATGGACCGACATGACTACGCGGCGGTCACTCCCGACGCAAGCAGGACGACGGCCGCCGATCGGATCATCGACTTGGCGTCGGGCTACGTATTACGAAGTGCCGCGGAGCTACCAAAACAAGGCGAGCGCGCGCCTTGGCGCCTGCACCAAAACTACGTCCGCGACGTCCGCCTGCTCCGGCGCGGTCCCATCGACGACGATGTCGTTTTCACGCCTGCTGGCTCAGGCATGCGGCGGCGCGCGGAAATGAGCATCGCGTAGATCCCCGTGGCGCAGCCGTTAACGCGGTGCGACCAGGGCGATGGAGGCATCGACGGCTTCCTGCGTGACATCGCTGATCTGACCGCCACTCTCGACTGTGACGGCCGTCAGCTCCCGCAGCCCGCCGATCAACATGATCGCGCGCAATCGCGATACCGGCTCAATACCGGCAGCGCGCAATTCGCTTGTGTCACTGAGTATTTGGACCATGACGATGAACTGCTCCATGACATCGCGCTGCAGCCGCCGCGCCGCGGCGCCGAGGCCCGGCACGTCGCGAATCCAACTCAGCGTCAGGCTGGGCGTGGACTCCGCGGAGGCGATCCACGCCTCTACCGCGTGCCGCACCTGTGTTTCCCAGGGCGCGGTCCGGTCGACCGCGGCATAGATCTGCCGGATCATCTCCGCGGTGTTGTCGTTGTGCAGCGCCACGAAACAGTCCTCCTTGCTGGAGAAATGTTCGTAGAACGTCCTGCGCGAAGTGCGCGCGCGCCGCACGATGTCGGCCACCGTCGTCCGCGTGTAGCCGCTGTCCGCGATTGAGCCGGCAAGCCCGTCGAGCAGCCGCTGCCGGAATCCACCCGGATCGTCGTTGCTGGTCGGCCGGCTCGCGCGTTCGCGCTCTGCGGTCTTCGCCGTGGTCACGCATTCCTCTCGTTCGCCGAGCCTTCGCCGAGCCATCGTCGTAGATCGTACTGTCGGAGCGCGTCGGCGCAGCGCAACCGCCGCGCAGCGCGCCGACCGTAGTGTTTGACGACAGCCTATGCCGCAGGTGGCGACAATTCGCCGGGGATCACCGTGTTGGCCTCACAGTGCGGCCAGGTCGGGCATTGCAGCGGGTAAAGCTCGACCGGGATGCGCAACGGCGACAAATATTTGAGCGTGAACGGCTCCTTCACCAGCCCAGGCCGTAGCCCACACACGGCGGCATGGGTCGTCGTCTGCGTGCCGGTGAGCGTCGCATCGTCCCATGCATACACCTGCTGTGCCGGCGCCTTGCTGCCATCCGGGCAGGTCATCTGTGCTTGTTGATTCACCACAGTCCAAAGCGGAATGCCCTGTGCCGCGTTGGTGCTCAGCCGGGCGTCGCCGCTGAACCCCGGCTCATCGCTCAGCGGCCCATGATTCGGCAGTGAACTTTGTACGTGCAGAGTGCAGCCGGCGGGAACGCACGTCGGATAGATGGACCACTGGTATGGCGCCACGCCCTGTTGTTGGTAGAGGTAGACGCCGTCCATCGGTTCGTCCGCCGCGGCGGGGCTCGCTGATCCGAGAGCAGTGGCAGCGCAGACGGCGGCTGCTGTCAGCATCCGAATGATGGCCGGCATTCGATGAGTATCGCAGCGCTGCCGCAAACCGAACAGCAGATTCCGCACATCGCGGCGGCAAGCCGGTTCGCGACCCCCTCAATGGCAGCCGACCAGCGACTTCGATGCGGGCGCGATCGGGCACCAACAGCATCGCCGTGATTGACCGGCCGTCGCGTCAGGTGGGCGCCGCTGCAGCCCTTTCCAGGACGGGTCTCAGCTCGGGACAGTAGAAGTCGATCGAGGTGGCGAGAAATTGCCACGACTGTGCCACGGTCGAGTGTGGGGGCAGGTTGCGGAGAATGAAATCGGCCGACTTGTACGCATCGGCGTCCTGGCCGATGCCGAGCCGTTTGCAAACGATCTTGCCCAGCCACGCGTTGTAGTCCTTGGGACCGTAGACGCCGTAGGTGTGGAGCCGAGCAGCGAAATCGGCATCCACGTCGGCGTGCGCCGGCGCCGCCAGCGCGATCGCCAACGCGGCGATTGCGCCGAGCCAGCCTGCCTTCATGGGCTGGAGTGTATCCCCGCACGGCCGGTCGACCCAGCCCCGTTGCCGCTGTGGGCATCGTCACGTATTGGGTCACGCCCGGTGACCAGTCCAGCGCATCTCTCGCGAAACATGTTGCACCGCAGGTCTATTCGGATTGTTTGCGCATCCATGCCGTCGGTCCACCGCCGCTACGGCGGGCGGCGCTAACTGGGAGGTGGGCGCCGCTCGATCTCTCAGTTCCGAGCCTAAGTTTTCCGGATTCTGTTAAGTGAACTAATCTCTCCGTTAAATCGGCTAACCGGTCGGGACCATGGGAGAAGGCGGTGGACATGGCACGGATACGCTACCGAACGCACCTCTGCACGACGCGGAGATGACCGTCGACCGTCGAAAAACGGATGACGGGTTCGGGGGATCACGACCATGAAACTTCTCAAGCGAATCTGGATGCCGCTGATCATCGTGGTCGCGGTCGCCATCGCGGGATTCGGCGTCTATCGGTTTCACGGAGTGTTCGGCAAGACCGAAACCACGCGAGCGGGCAGTGGCCTAGCCAATGACCCCAAGCCGTTCAATCCCAAGCGTGTGACCTATGAGATCTTCGGACCCGAAGGGACCGTGGCGACCATCAACTACCTCGACCTCCAGGCGCAGCCGCAGGAAGTAAAGGACACCACCCTGCCGTGGTCGATCACCCTGACGACCACCGCCCCCGCGGCCAGCGCCAACATCGTCGCCCAGGGCGATAGCAGCAGCATCGGCTGCCGCATCACCGTGAACGGTGAGGTCAAGGATCAGAAAGTCGCCGAAGAAGTCAACGCCCAGACCTTCTGTCTGGTGAAATCCGCATGAGCAACAAGCATGTCGGCGCCCACCCGATCATCCCCCACGTAATTCGGCTGTTCTGTGTGCCGATCCTGTTGTTCTGGCTGGGGCTCACGGTCCTCGTGAACGTCGCCGCACCACAGTTGGAAACAGTCGGACAAAACCACTCGGTGTCGTTGGCCCCCAACGATGCGCCGTCGATGCAGGCGATGCAGCGCGTCGGCAAGGATTTCCAGGAGTTCGACTCCAACAGCTCCGTGATGGTAGTGCTGGAAGGCGACCAGCCACTCGGAGACGACGCCCACCACTTCTACGACGGGTTGGTCAAAAAGCTCGAAGCGGACAAGAAGCACATCGAGCACATTCAGGACTTCTGGGGTGATCCGCTGACCGCGGCAGGATCGCAAAGCGCCGACAACAAGGCCGCGTACGTGCAGCTGTACCTGGCCGGCAACCAGGGTGAGAGCTTGGCCAACGAGTCTGTCGAAGCGGTCCGGAACATCGTGGCGAATACTCCCCCGCCGCCCGGGGTCAAGGCCTATGTCACCGGTCCCGCGGCTCTCATGGCCGACCAACAGCACGCCGGCGACAAGAGCATCAGGATGATCACGATGGTGACCATCGGGGTCATCTTCATCATGCTGCTGTTGGTCTACCGCTCGATCATCACGGTGCTTCTCGTCCTCGCCATGGTCTTCATCGAGCTGGCAGCAGCCCGGGGAATCGTGGCCTGCCTCGGCTACTACGACTTGATCGGGCTTTCGACGTTCGCGGTCAATCTGCTCACGACGCTCGCGATCGCGGCGGGAACCGATTACGCGATATTTCTCGTGGGCCGTTATCACGAGGCGCGTGGGGCCGGCGAGGATCGCGCAGCCGCCTTCTACACCATGTATCACGGGACCGCCCACGTCATCCTGGGCTCAGGTTTGACGATCGCCGGTGCGACCTATTGCCTAAGCTTCACCCGGCTGCCCTACTTCCAGACTCTCGGCGTGCCCTTGGCGATAGGAATGCTGGTCGCAGTCGTGGCCGCACTGACCATGGCGCCCGCGCTGATCACGGCTGCCAGTCGTTTCGGCCTCTTCGAGCCGAAGCGGAAGATGAATACGCGTGGCTGGCGTCGGGTAGGCACGGCGGTCGTGCGCTGGCCCGTCCCGATCCTCGCCGCAGCGACCGCACTGTGCCTCGTGGGCCTGCTGGCGCTCCCTGGCTACAAGCCGAGCTACAACGACCGCAATTACCTGCCTCCCAATATCCCGGCAAACCTCGGGTACGCGGCGGCCGACCGGCATTTTCCGCAGGCCCGGATGAATCCGGAATTGCTGCTCATCGAAACTGACCACGATGTGCGCAATCCCGCCAACATGCTGGTCGTCGACCGGGTTGCCAAAGGCGTTTTCCACATCCCCGGTATCGGCCGGGTGCAGACCATCACCAGGCCGCTGGGCACGCCCATCGAACACACGTCGATCCCGTTCCAGATCAGCATGCAGGGCACCACCCAGACAATGAATATGGATTATATGCAAGCCCGCATGAATGACATGTCCGTCATGGCTGATCAAATGCAGACCGTGATCAACACCATGCAACAAATGATGAATCTGGTCGGACAAATCAGCGACACCACTCATTCCATGGTTGGCAAAATGCATGGCATGGTGAACGACATCAATGACTTAAGACAGCACATTGCCGATTTCGATGATTTCTGGCGGCCTATCCGTAACTATTTCTACTGGGAACCGCACTGCTTCGACATCCCCATCTGCTGGTCAATCAGAGCGATATTCGACGCGCTCGACGGTATCGACACGTTGACCGACGACATTCAGAATCTCATGCCGGATTTGGATCGCTTGGATTCGCTCATGCCGCAGATGCTTGCGCTGCTGCCGCCGATGATCAACACGATGAAGACCATGCGGACCATGATGCTGACGATGCGCAGCACCTTCGGCGGTCTGCAGGACCAGATGCAGGCCATGCAGCAGAATGCGACCGCGATGGGCCAGGCCTTCGACGCGTCGAAGAACGACGATTCCTTCTATCTGCCACCGGAGGTCTTCGACAACCCCGATTTCAAACGTGGTCTGAAGATGTTCGTGTCACCGGACGGCAAGGCCGTGCGGTTCATCATCTCGCATGAGGGAGATCCCGCGACGCCCGAGGGAATCTCCCACATCGACGCCATCAAGAATGCGGCGTTCGAAGCCATCAAGGGAACCCCGTTGGAGGGTTCCAAGATCTATCTGGGCGGCACTGCTGCGACCTATAAGGACATGCAACACGGCTCGAACTACGATCTCCTGATCGCCGGAATATCGTCGCTTTGCCTGATTTTCATCATCATGCTGATCCTCACCCGAAGTGTGATCGCCGCATTTACCATTGTCGGGACAGTGCTTCTGTCACTAGGCACTTCCTTTGGACTTTCCGTGCTCATCTGGCAGGACTTTATGGGCATCAATTTGCACTGGATGATTCTGGCGATGTCGGTCATCATCCTCTTGGCGGTGGGCTCCGACTACAACCTGCTGCTGGTGTCGCGGTTCAAGGAAGAAATTCACGCCGGGTTGAACACGGGAATTATCCGAGCGATGGCCGGCACGGGTGCGGTGGTCACATCCGCCGGGCTTGTGTTCGCCTTCACCATGGGTTCGATGGTGGTGAGTGACCTCATCGTCGTCGGTCAGGTAGGCACGACGATCGGGCTCGGCCTGTTGTTCGACACTCTGGTGATTCGTTCGTTCATGACACCGTCCATCGCCGCGCTTCTCGGCCGCTGGTTCTGGTGGCCGCAACGAGTACGCGCCCGACCGGTGCCGCAACCGTGGCCTTCCGGGCGAGGCGAATCCGACCCCGACTCGACTGATCGCATGCGCGTAGGCGCAAATCCTTCAAATCCTTGAGAAATTATCGTGAGCGGTATGCCTGAGTTTGGCCTGGATCGTGTACTGCGCGGCGACGCTAAGGAAATCGACCACTACGCCCAATGAGGAGCAGCCTCGTGACCCTCAACACCATCGCGCTCGAGCTGGTACCGCCGAACGTGGAACGCGGTCGGGAGTACGCGATGGAAGAAGCGCGCAAAGTGCTGCGATTCTCCGCGGATTCCGGGCTCGATGGCCGGATTCGACACGTGATGATTCCCGGGATGATCCAGGAGGAGGACGACCGGCCCGTCGAGATGAAGCCGAAGCTCGACGTGCTGGAGTTCTGGTCGATCATCAAGCCGGAGTTGCCCGGGGTGAACGGGCTGTGCACCCAGGTGACCGCCTTCATGGATGAGCCGTCGCTGCGCCGGCGGCTGACCGATCTCGGTGCAGCGGGCATCGAGGGCATTGTCTTCGTCGGCGTACCGCGCACGATGAATGACGGTGAGGGCTCAGGCGTCGCGCCGACCGACGCCCTATCGATCTATCGCGAGCTGGTGGCCAATCGCGGCGTGATCCTGATCCCCACCCGGGACGGTGAACAGGGCCGGTTCAATTTCAAATGCAACCAGGGTGCGACGTTCGGCATGACCCAACTGTTGTATTCCGACGCAATTGTGCGATTCCTGTCCGAGTTCGCCAGGAACACCGATCATCGCCCCGAGATCCTGCTGTCGTTCGGCTTCGTGCCGAAGGTCGAGAACCGGGTGGGGCTGATCGATTGGCTAATCCAGGACCCGGGAAATGCCGCCGTCGCCGAGGAGCAGGCGGTTGTGAAGGGGTTGGCTGACAGCGAACCTGCTCAGCGCCGCCGGCAGATGGTCGACCTGTACAAGCGAGTGATCGATGGCGTCGCCGACCTGGGCTATCCGCTGAGTATCCATCTCGAGGCGACCTATGGCGTTTCCGCGGCGGCCTTCGAGACGTTCGCCGAGATGCTCGCCTACTGGTCGCCGGCGAGCTCTGAACAGCCGCGGCAGGCCGGCTGAGACACCGGGCGGGGTTCAACGGCGGCCAGACTCACCCGTCACCCGCGCCGCGGCGGCACGCATGCTTCGGGTCGCCGCGACGAACCGCCGGAATCGTGGCCCCGGACGCTCGTTTCCCCTGGCCGGACGGCCGGCATCGAGGCGTTCCCGTTGGGGCACTACGACGTATCGCGGGTCCCGAGTGGACTCCACACCGGCCTCGAACACACCAAATCGCTGCAACGCGCTGCCGGCGAGCAGTGCCAGGCCGGACAGTGCGGCCGCGGGCCGGCTGCGGCCCGCCACCGCTGTGCCCAGCGCCCCGCCGACCGTTAGGTACTCCGCCCACTTCCGCAGCCGGTAGGCATTTCCCGTCGTGTACGCCTCGGCGCTCAGTCCAAGCCGCTGCTCGAGCAGCCGCGACGCGACGATCTCCATCCCAGCGCCCGCGACGGCCAGCCGTCGCGCCGGACCGGCTTCGCCGACCGGGGCCATCAGCATGCCGAGGCCGCCGCCGCTCGCCGCAGCAGAGCCGGTGAAGACAAACGGCAGGTACGCGTGCGCCTCGTGCCATGCCGGCACCGCAGTCTGCGACAACAGGACCGCGGTGTAGGACGCGACCCCGGGCGCGACGGCCGCCGCCGACAGCCCGGCCGGCCGTGCGGACCAGCTCAGCAGTTTTCCGAACCAACTGCACCGCCAGGCTTTCGGCAACAGTTCCGCGACCCCGCTGAAGGCGGCGCCCGGACCGTACATGACAAGGATCCACGTGCCGACACTCATCGGCGAGCTGGGCTTCGCAACCCGCAGCATGTGGTGGAACCGCTCCGGCCGGCCCAGGTCGGCGACGAGGAAGTACATGCTGGCCAGGATGCCGGCCAGCGCCCCCAGCCGGCTCACCCGGCGCAGCCCCGGCCGCCCCGTCAAGTCGGCTCCGGCGGCCAGCATCGCCGAACCCGCGGACAGCCCGCCCGCGAACAGGTACGCCGGAACCTTCCACTCCCAGACGGGTGTCTTGAGCACCGCGCGCCCGTAGTACGACCGGAATTCCGCGCGCGGCTGGCGCGGCAACGGGTCTTTCGCTTTCCCGCCGTCGGTCATCGCCTTTCCCGCCCAACGAACGCCGACACCGCAGCGGCGACCAACGCCGACGCCGCCATCCCGGCGTACTTCCACATCGCCGGCGCGTCCCGCGTAGGCACCACCGGGTCTGGCGGCAGCCCATACACCTCCGGCTCGTCCAGCAGCAGGAAAAACGCGCCGTCGCCGCCCACGCCGTCGTTCGGGTCGTGACCGTACAGCCGCGCCTCCGGCACTCCGCGCTCGTGCAGCTCCTCGACGCGGCGGGCGGCGCGCTCGCGCAGCTCCTCGAGCGGACCGAATTGGATCGAGTCGGTCGGACATGCCTTGGCGCACGCCGGTTCCAGGCCGTCTCGCAACCGGTCGTAGCACAGCGTGCACTTCCACGCGCGGCCGTCGTCTTCGCGCCGGTCGATCACCCCGTACGGGCAACCCGACACGCAGTAGCCGCACCCGTTGCAGATGTCTTGCTGCACAACAACCGTGCCGAATTCGGTGCGGAACAGTGCGCCGGTCGGGCACACGTCGAGACAACCCGCGTGGGTGCAGTGCTTGCACACGTCGGAGCTCATCAGCCAGCGGAACTGGGTGCGGGTCTCCGCGCCCGTTCCGTCGCCGGGCCGCTCGAACTTCGGCACCCCGAGATTTACTGGCGTCGTGCCCAGTTCGCCGCCACCTCGCTCGGTCTGCTCGATCGACGACGCGACGGTGTCCGCCGAGTGCTGGCTTCCTGACGGGCCGGTCGGCAGCCCTGCCAGGCCCGGGTCCTGCCCGCCCAGCGGCCGCGCTTGCTCGATGAACGCGACGTGCCGCCAGGTGTCCGCGCCGAGCATGCCCGTGTTGTCGAAGGACATTCCCAGCAGGTTGAACCCGTCGTCGGGTACCAGGTTCCATTCCTTGCAGGCCACCTCACATGCCTTGCACCCGATGCACACCGAGGTGTCGGTGAAGAACCCGACCCGGGGTGGGTGGTCGTCGTGTCCGGCGTTGCCGGCCGGGTCGTCCAGCGGCCCGTACAGGCTGTTGTCGCTGCTCATGCCTGCTCCTCCGGCTCGATGTGGGACACCCCTGCGGCGCGGGTGGTGTCCAACACCGTGCCCGTCCGTGGCGTAATGCCGGCCCGGCGCCGGTACTCGGCGACGTATTCCAGCAGCGCCTTCCCACGCGGCCGCCGCCCCGGCCGAATGTCACAGGTGGCTACCTTGCTTTCCTGAATGAACACGTTCGGGTCGGCAACCACCCCGAGCAGGTCGTTCACCACGTCACCGTCGACCAGCCCGACGTGGCCCCAGTGGTAGGGCATCCACACCTGGTGCACCACGCGGTCCTCGATCCGCAGCGGCGCCATCCGGTCGGTCACGAACACCCGTGCGTCCACCGCGGTGCGGCTGGTGATCACGTGCGCCCAGTCCAAGTGGGCCAGCCCGCGCTCGGCCGCCAGTTCCGGTGACACCTCCACGAACAGCTCCGGCTGCAGCTCCGCAAGGTACGGCAGCTGGCGGCTCATCCCGCCCGCCGTGTGGTGCTCGGTCAGCCGGGCCGCGGTGAACACGAACGGGAACACCTCGCCGTGCGCCTCGGGCGGCGACGGGTTCGACGGGTTGTCCGCCCGCCCATACACCTTCCGCACCGGGTTGGCCTGCTGGGCGTAGAGCGCGTTGCGCACCGGGGACTCGTGCGGCTCGTAGTGCGTGGGCAGCGGGCCGTCGAGCAGGCCGTTGGGCGCGAACAGCCAGGCCTTGCCGTCGGCCTGCATGATGAACGGGTCGTCTCCCCGCAGCGCCTCGACGCCCACTGCGCCCTCGGGCGGGCGGTAGTGCGGCGGCTTGGCCTTCTCGAAATCCGGCACGTCGTGACCGGTCCACTCGCCCTTCTCGGGGTCCCACCAGATCAGCTTCTTGCGCTCGCTCCACGGCCGGCCCTCCGGGTCGGCGGATGCCCGGTTGTAGAGCACCCGCCGATTCATCGGCCACGTCCACCCCCACTCCGACTCGTGCGGGCCCTGCTCGTCGTGCCGTTTGCGCCGGGCCGCCTGGTTGACATCGTCGGCGTAGACGCCGCTGTAGATCCAGCAGCCACACGCGGTGCTGCCGTCGGCCTTGAGCTCGACGTAGCCGTTGACGGCGCGGCCGGTGGTGAGATCGATGCCGTTCATATGCCGCAGTACATCCTCGCCCGAAGGCTCGTCACGCTCCACTTCGTAGTCCCACGCCAGGTCGAGCAGCGGACGGTCGCGCTCGTCGGTCGAGCCGGCCAGCTTCTCGCGGAGCCTGCGACCGAGGTGGTACATGAACCACAGCTCCGAGCGGGCGTCGCCGGGCGGTTCGACCGCCTTCTCTCGCCACTGCAGCATGCGCTGCGTCTGGGTGAACGTGCCTGCCTTCTCCACGTGCGACGCCGCCGGGATGAAGAACACCTCCGTCCGGCAGGTCTCCGGCGTGATCTCGCCGGTCTCGACTTCCGGGCCGTCCTTCCAGAACGTGGCACTTTCGATCATCACCAGGTCGCGCACGACCAGCCAGTCGAGGTTGGCCATGCCCAGCCGCTGCAGCCGTCCGTGGGCGGATCCCACGGCGGGGTTCTGGCCGAGTAGGAAGTAGCCGAAAACCTTCCCGTCGACCATGTCCATGACGGTGCGGTAGGTGCCGTGGTCGCCGTTGATCCGCGGCAGGTAATCGAAGCAATAGTCGTTCTCCGCGGTGGCCCGCTCGCCCCAGTACTCCTTGAGCAAAGACACCATGTAGCTGTCGGCGTTGTGCCAGAACCCCTTCTGGTTCTGGCTCCTGATTCTGTCCAGGTAGTCGGACAGTGTGGCCTGGCCCGCATGCGGCATCGCCAGATAACCGGGCAACAGGTTGAATAACGTCGGTACGTCGGTGGAACCCTGGATGCTCGCGTGACCGCGCAGCGCGAACACACCGCCGCCGGGCCGGCCTATGTTGCCAAGCAGCAGCTGAATGATGGAGCCGGCGCGGATGAACTGGGCGCCCATCGAATGCTGCGTCCACCCCACGCTGTACACCAGCGCGGCAGTGCGCTCGCGACCGGAGCTCTCCGTCCACGCCCGCGCGACCCGCAGGAACTGCTCGGCCGGGACGCCGCACACCTTCTCCACCATCTCCGGCGTGTAGCGGGCGTAGTGTCGCTTGAGGATCTGGTAGACGCACCGCGGGTGCTGCAGTGTCGAGTCGGCGGGGATATCGGCACCGGCCTCGATCGCCACCCCACCGGACCCGAGCTGGTCCGGGGCGGCCCGCTCCCGGGCGCCGGCCCCGCCGCGCCCTCCCGGGTGCGTCGTCTCGTAGTGCCAGGTTGCCGGATCGTATGACGCCGAGTTGTGGTCGTATCCGCTGAACAGCCCGTCGAGGTCCTCGGCGTCCTGATAGCGCTCGTCGATGAGGAACGAGGCATTCGTGTACGCGGTGACGTACTCCCGGAAGTCCAGCTCGTTGGACAGGATGTAGTTGATCACTCCGCCGAGGAAGGCGATGTCGCTGCCCGCGCGCAGCGGCACGTAGCGGTCGGCGACCGCACTCGTGCGCGTGAACCGCGGGTCGATGTGCACGACCTCGGCCCCGCGCGCCTTGGCCTCCATCACCCACTGGAACCCCACCGGATGGGCCTCGGCCATGTTCGACCCCATGATGACGATGAAGTCGGAGTTGACGAGGTCCTGCTGACCATCCGTCGCACCACCGCGACCAAAGGAGGCTCCCAGACCGGGAACCGTGGCGCTGTGTCAAATACGCGCTTGGTTCTCGATTTGCAGGGCCCCCAGCGCCGTGAAGAGCTTCTTGATCAGATAGTTCTCTTCGTTGTCGAGCGTCGCGCCGCCGAGGCTCGCGATGCCCATCGTGCGGCGCAGTTTGTTGCCCTTGCTGTCGAGCTCCTGCCAGCCCTTGCGCCGCGCGGTGAGCACCCGGTCGGCGACCATGTCCATCGCCGTGTCGAGATCGAGGTCCTGCCAGTCGGTTGCGTATGGCGCACGGTAGCGCACCTTCTTCACGCGCTGCGGGCCCGTGACCAACTGCGTGCTCGCAGATCCCTTGGGGCACAGGCGGCCTCGCGAGATCGGGCTGTCCGGGTTACCTTCGATCTGGACGACCTGCCCGTCGCGGACATACACCTGCTGCGCGCACCCGACCGCACAGAACGGACAAACGGAGTGGGCGACGTGGTCAGCTTCGGCGGTTCGGGGCGTCAGCCCGGCGGAACGAGCGGATTGGGCAGCCTTGCCGCGGCCCAATGCATCTGAACCGGTCAGCTGCCGGTAGACCGGCCACGACTGGATCAACTTCGCAATGTCCATCAGCGTCCCTCTCTCAAGGCTCGTCGCGGCTACCCGGCCGGTCTTCTGATCAAACTCTGCGGTTCAGGGTCTCGCAACGGCGCGCGTCCGCGTGCCGTCGTCCCGCCGCCGGGTGATCCGGCGGGCGTCGAGCTGCTCCAGCAGCGGCACGGCGACGCGGCGCGTTGTGCCCAGGGCACGGCGGGCCTCGCTCACGGTGAAGGGCTGCGGCAGCGTCGCGAGGATCCCGGCCGCCCGTTCGAAAGCGTCGGGACCGAGGACGACGCCCTCGGCGATCCGGGTCAGCCGCCCGGCACGCACCGCCGCGGCCAGCTCACGGCTGCCGAGCTTGAGCTCGGCCAGCTCGTCGGCCTCCGGCGCACGGAACGGCTGGGCCGCGAGCCACTCCTCCACGGTCCGCACCGCCTTGTCCAGCCACGCCGGCAGGCTCACGCCCGGTGGCCGAACCAGCCCCCCGGCCACCTCCAGGCCGGTGCCCTCGAGCAGCTTGGGCACCAGCTCGGCGGCGGGCAGCCCGGCCTGCTGCCGCAGCGTCTCCAGCGGCATCCCCGCCGCGATGTCGTGCTCGGCGGCCCACTGCTTCACGGCCGCGGTGGCGCGTTCCCGCCGCTTCGCCCACCACTGCGGGTCGGCCACCCACTCGCCCACCCGCTGCCCGATCTCGGGCAGGCCCATCGCGCGCAGCTCACGCGCCCGTATGCAGTCAGGCCGGCCAGCGCGTCGGCCCGCCAGCTCCTGGGCCCGCGCCCGCGCCGCGCCACGGCGACGCAGTTGCGGTGGCCGCACGTCGAGCACCTCGACCCCGGCTGCGATCCGGTGCTCGCCCGGATCCCGCAGCAACCCGATATCCGCGACGCGTAACGGCAAGGCCCGCGTCAAGCGCAGCCGCGCCGCGGCCGTGCCCAGTGCACGAACGTGTACGGGGACCGCAGCGGAACCCAGATGCAGCACGAGCTGCCGATGCAGCTTGCCCGCCGACCGCAGGGCGACGTCGATCTCTGCGGTGTCCAGCCATGCACCCGGAGTCAGCAAGGTGTCGCCGCGACCGATGTGCGCTCGGTCGACGCCCCGCAGGTTCACGGCGACGCGGGCTACCGCGCCGACCTCGTTCCGGTCGCGACCCAGGGACTGCAGACCGCGGACGGTGACGCGCCGCCCGGCGTGTTCGAGGTCGTCACCCACGCGGATGGTGCCAGCGGCCAGCGTGCCGGTGACGACCGTGCCCGCGCCGCGGACGGTGAAGGAGCGGTCGACCCACAGCCGCACATCGGCATTTCGGTCGGGCGCCGGCAGCCGGTCCACCAACGAAAGCAGTTCCGCGCGTACCCGATCCAGGTCCGCGCCGAGCACGACCGGCGGATCGGCGAGCGATGTGCCCGCGAACCGCTCCAGCGCCTGCTCGATTGCGGGTCCGGGATCGGCGATGTCGGCCTTACTGATCGCGAGCAGCCCGTGCCGCACGCCGAGGGCGTCGAGCGCGGCGAGGTGCTCGCCGGACTGCGGCATCCAGCCCTCGTTGGCCGCCACGACGAACAGCACCGCGGGCACCGGACCCACCCCGGCGAGCATGTTGGCGACGAATCGCTCGTGGCCCGGCACGTCGACGAACGCGAGCTGCCGCCCGTCGATCTCGGTCCACGCGAAGCCGAGATCGATCGTCAGCCCGCGGCGTTGCTCCTCGTCCAGCCGGTCGGGCCGCATGCCGGTGAGCCGGTGCACGAGCGTCGACTTACCGTGGTCGACGTGGCCCGCCGTGGCTATGACGAACATGCCCGCACCGCTGTGAGCAGCAGTTCGTCCTCCTCCGGCGCCACCGTGCGCAGGTCCAGCAGGCACCGGCCGTCCTCCAGGCGCCCGACGACCGGCGGGGTGCCGATGCGCAGCCTGGTGGCGTAGCACTCGGGCAGGCTCACGCCGGCGCTGGGCAGCCTCACGCCCGGCGCACCGCCGCCGCCGACGGCCGCGACGCAGTCCACCGCACGCGCGTCGGGCAGCCGCGCGACGAGCCGTTCGGCCCGGACACGCAGCTGTGTCACGTCGGCGATCAGCGCCTCCGCCACCGGCGGCGGCGGACCCGTCAGGGTCGCTTCGAGCGCGGCGAGCGTGAGCTTGTCGACGCGCACGGCGCGCGCCGCCGGATGACGCCGGAGCCGCTCGATTAGATCCGCCCTGCCCAACAGCAGCCCAGCCTGGGGGCCGCCGAGCAGCTTGTCGCCGCTGGCCGTGACGACATCCGCGCCGTCCCGCAGGGCCGTGGTCGCGTCGGGCTCGCCGGGTAGCAACGGATGTGTGGCCAGCAGCCCGGAGCCGATGTCGACCACCAGCGGGATGTCCAGCTGAGCCAACTCGGCGATCCCGACCGCCGAGGTGAAGCCGGTGACGTGAAAGTTCGACGGGTGCACCTTGAGCACGAAGCCGGTATCGGGCCCAATCGCCTCGGTGTAGTCGCGCAGGCTGGTGCGGTTCGTCGTGCCGACCTCGCGCAGCGTTGAGCCGGTGGACTCCAGTAGCTGCGGGATGCGGAACCCGTCGCCAATTTCCACCAATTCGCCTCGGCTGAGCACAATTTCCTTACCGGGAGCGAGGGTGAGCGCGGTCAGCAGTAGCGCGGCGGCATTGTTGTTCACGACGTGCACGCCGCCCGCGGCGGGTACCGCCCGTGCCAGTGCCGCCAGCGCGCCGCGGCCACGGCGGGCCCGGCGACCGGTCGCCAGGTCGAACTCGACGTCCGTGGCGCGGCCGGCGGTCACCACTGCGTCGAGCGCGGCCCGCGACAGCGGCGCGCGGCCGAGGTTCGTGTGCACGATGACGCCGGTGGCGTTGACCACCGGCCGCAGGCTCGCCGCGGTGACGGGGAGTGCAGCAACGGCATGCTCGGCGACCCGCTCCGGCTCGATCTCGCCGGCGCGTGCCCGCTGCTGGGCTTGGGCGACCACCGATTTCACGAGTGCGCGGCCCAGCACCCGCTCGGCCTCGGCGAGGCGCGGATCGGCGAGCAGCACGTCGGTCCGGGGAACACGTCGTCGCGGATCACCCATCTCAGCCCCTGAAAGCGTGGCGGAGGCGGACGGGAATCGAACCCGCCAGCGACAGGACGTGCCGCTCGACGATTTTGAAGACCGTGCCGGTCACCAGACCGGATACGCCTCCCTGGGCCATGGCGTACATCATCGCAGCCGTCCAGTGGCGGGCCTCGCCGGTGGGGCACCATGTGAGCCATGGCCTACCGATTGACCCAATACGCGCACGGCGGCGGCTGCGCGTGCAAGATCCCGCCCGGCGAGCTAGAGGACATGGTCCGCGGGCTGACCAGCAGTCAGCCCCGGGATCCAGCCGGCGAGCTGCTGGTCGGGCTGGACGGCGGCGACGACGCGGCAGCGGTGCGCATCGAGGGCGGCACGGCGCTTATCGCGACGACGGACTTTTTCGCCCCGGTGGTCGACGACGCGTACGACTGGGGCCGGATTGCCGCAACGAACGCGCTTTCCGACGTGTACGCGATGGGCGGACGGCCGGTGGTCGCGATCAACCTGTTGGGCTGGCCGCGGGAAGTCCTGCCCTACGAGCTCGCGGCCGAGACGCTGCGCGGCGGCCTGGACGTGTGCGTCGCGGCGGGATGCCATCTGGCCGGTGGGCACAGCGTGGACGACCCGGAGCCCAAGTACGGGCTCGCGGTGACCGGAACGGCAGACCCGGACAGGCTGCTGCGCAACGACCTTGGCAAACCCGGTACGCCGCTGTCGTTGACCAAGCCACTCGGAATTGGTGTACTCAACAGCCGGCACAAGGCCACCGGAGAGCGCTTTCCGGAGGCGATCGAAGTGATGACGACACTCAACGCCGAGGCCGCCCGGGCGGCGCTGGCCGCGGGCGTCGAATGCGCCACGGACATCACCGGTTTCGGGCTGCTAGGACACCTACACAAGCTGGCACGGGCCAGCGGCATCACGGCGGTGATCGACTCCTCGGCTGTGCCATGTTTGGCCGGGGCGCGCGAGGCGCTGGCGGCTGGCTACGTCAGCGGCGGCACCCGGCGCAACCTCGACTGGGTTGCCCCGCACGTCGACCTGTCCGCGGTAGGAGAGGAGGAGGCAGTCCTGCTCGCGGACGCACAGACCTCAGGCGGCCTGCTGCTCGCCGGCGAGATCCCGGGCGCGCCCGTCATCGGGGAGCTCGTGCCCCGCGAGGAGCACACGATTGTGGTGCGCTGACTGGCGGCTAGATCCCCCCGTGCAGCTCTCGCTTGACGTGTTCGAGACGATGCTAACCGCAGTCGAGCTTCGAGCGCCCGCTCACCAGCATGGAGATCGAGTGCAACCTCGTCGACGGTGACACGCCCCGGCACGCACTTCAGTGATCATCGGACTGCGATCGGACGACGCGGCCGGCGGCCCGATACAGACTGGCGGACAGCAGGATTACCACCACAACGGGAGTAATCCACCACGCGTTCGGTGTCACACGGTTCATTAGACCGGTGATGACGAGGGCAACGACAACGCCCACGGCCACGGTCCAGTCATCACCGATGAAAAATTGGTACCAGAACGCGGCGAAAGCTTTCAGTCGCGCCATCATGTCGACACCCTTGCCCGAGCCCGTAACGCCGCGGAAAGCAGCACGGCGACGCCGCCGTAGAAGGCGACGAGCCCTACAATCGCCGCGTCTGATCCAGGCCAACTGGCGCCCACACCTTCGACTGCCCAGAAGGTGCCGAAAGCACACAGCAGCACACCAACCACGAATTTCATCGAATTCTCCGGGATCCGCGACAGCGGGGCTCGCACCGCGACACCGGCCCCGGCTACCACGCACACCGCGACAACCGCCGCGATCGCGGCTAGCGGGATGTCGTGCTGGTTCGCCCCGAAAGTCAGGGCGATGAACACGACCTCAAGGCCTTCCAGAACAACGCTTTTGAACGACAGGGTGAACCCGTACCAATCCTTGATCGCGCCCCGCCGTCCGCTGGCCGTTGCTTCGGCGACCGCAAGCTGCTCGCGAAAGATGGCGTCCTCGTCGTGGAGGGCTTTCAACCCGCCGGCACGCAGCACTGCCTTCCGGAGCCATTGCAGGCCGAAGATGAGCAGTACTCCTCCGACCACCAGGCGTAAGACATTCAGCGGCAACACCGTTATGGCCGGACCGAGCACGGCCACGATCGCGGCGAGGGTCAACAAGGCGGCTACCGTGCCGCCGAGCGCCGAGCGCCAATGACGTGCGATGCCGACGGCCAATACAACCGTCGTCGCCTCCACCGCCTCGACGGCGCATGCCAGAAAAACCGTGATGAACAACGCGGCAGCGTTCACGGCGCATCGCTTTCCACGGTCGCGACACTACGCCGGCGGCGCGGTAGGCGAATTGCGGTCGCCTGCGTCGTGGCATGGGTGCTACCTGCAAGTTGCCCGGACGCCGGCCCGCCGCCCGTACCACCGCGACCGGTGCCGGCTGCCGGGTGTGACCTTTGTCATGAGCACTCTCAGCTGGCTTTCAGCATCCCCTGCTTAGGCTCGATGGACCCCACGAATGAGCGGAGGTGAGCCGAATGCCCGGCGAAGCAACCACGTTAAGGCGTAAAACAGCCGGTCGGTACCGGCATCGGCTCACCGATTAACGGCGGGGAAGTCGTGTTGACGGGATGGGGGCGATCGTGACCGTGCCGGGACTCGGTGTGGTTTCGCTGGCGGGCTTCGCGCACCGGCCGCTGCTACTGCTGGCTTTGGTGCCCGTCGGACTGGTTGCGCTGTATGTGGTGGCGCAAAGCCGCCGCAGCCATCGGATGCGGCGGTTCGCCGACCCGGAGCTGGTCGACTCGGTCGTCCCACGCCGCGCACACCCGTGGCGGCATGTGCCGATGGCTCTGCTGGCCGCGGCGCTGCTGTTGTTGACGATCGCGTTGGCCGGCCCCACCCATGACCAACGGGTTCCGCGTAACCGCGCCGTCATCATGCTGGTGATCGACGTGTCGCAGTCGATGCGCGCCACCGATGTGGCGCCCAGCCGGCTCGCGGCCGCGCAGCAAGCGGCAAAACGTTTTGCGCAGCAGCTGACCCCGGGGGTGAACCTGGGACTGGTCGCGTTCGCCGGCACACCAAACGTCCTGGTCTCACCCACTCCGGACCATCAGGCCACGGTGGCCGCGCTCGATAATCTTCGCCCGGCCGACGCGACGGCCACCGGGGATGCCATCTTCGCCGCCCTGGACTCCATCGCGACCGTGGCGGCCGTTCTCGGCAGTGGTAACACCACGCCTCCCCCGGCGCGCATCGTTCTGGAATCCGATGGCAAAGAAACCAAGCCGACGCATCCGGACGATCTACGCGGTGCATACACGGCGGCGCGCACGGCGAAAGACAGGGGGATACCGATCTCGACCATCACGTTCGGCACGAAAGCCGGCCGGGTCGAGGTGAATAACCAACAATTGCCTGTGCCGGTTGATGGTTCGATGATGAACAAGATCGCCACGCTGTCCGGCGGACAGTCCTACACGGCAACCAACGTCGACGACGTCAACCGCAGCTACGCCGCCGTGCAGCAGCAGGTCGGCTATGAAAATGTTCCGGGACCTGCAGGGGCGGCCTGGCTGCGCTTGGCCGTCTTGGTCGCAACCGTCGCTGCACTGCTCGCCGTCGTTGTCAACCGCCGGCTTCCGGCCTGACCGGCGCGTGACTGGGCGGACCGACTAGCCGAAACGCTTCGGCCGCTTCCCGCCAACAGCGCTCGGCGCGGCATCGCCCAGGGCGCTTTTCAGCCAGCTCTAATTCGGCAAGCGGCGGTTCATCATCACGCCGGCGATAAGCGCCGCCACCAACGCCAGCCCGCCCAGACGCATCCAGCCGTCACTGGCGTCCCCCCGGATGGTCTGATAGCCGATCTGCTGCTGCAGCGTGGCATAGACGCCGTTGAGTTCCTGCAGGCTTCCTGCGTGAAACGCCTGGCCGCCGGTGATCTCGCCGATTTTCTGCAAGGTCTGATCGTCCACCGGTACCGGCACCTGCTGCCCGTTGAGGTCGACATAACCGTTCGGAGTCCCGAACGAAATCGTCGAAATCGCCACCTTCTGATCCCTGGCCGACTGGGCCGCCGTGTACGCGCCCCGCGGTGCGGATGGATCCATCGGCACGGTCTCCTTGCCGTCGGATTCCAGCACGATCCGCGCCGGTGGCGGCGAATCACCCCCGCCCATCACGGCCCCCACGGTCGCGATGGCCTGCAGGGCGGTATAGATGCCTTCACCGGTGGCGGTGCGCTCACCGGCGTGCAACCCGTCGATCGCCGCCTTCATCGCCTCTCGGTTGGTCGTCGGCGGAACCAGCAGGCTCGCCGTTCCGGCGAAGGCGACCAGACCAAGGTTGATGCCCGGGGTCAACTCGTCGGTGAACTGCTTGCCCGCCTGCTTGGCCGCGGTGAGGCGGGTCGGGGCGACATCATCAGCCATCATCGACTCCGACACGTCGATCACCAGCATGACCACCGCGCGGTTTCGCGGAATCCGCACGTCATGGGTTGGGCCCGCCATCGCCGTGGTCAACAGCGCCAGCGAAGCCACCAGCAGCGCCGCCGGCAGGTGACGCCACCGCGGCGCCCGCTTGGGCGCGACGCGCTCCAGCAGCTCCATGTTGGCGAAACGCAGCACCCGTCTGCGCCGCAGCCTTTGCACCACCACATAGCACCCGACCAACGCGGCGACGACCAACAAGTACAGGAACAACCACGAATTCGCGAAACCCGACAAACTCAGTGGGCCCAGAAGGGGCACCGTCATGCCCGCCCGCCCTGACCGGGCGCCGCGGCCATCACCGCCGGCACCGACGACCCGCCGGGTGACCGCATATCCACCGCCAATCTCAGCCCAACAACTGTCACACCATTAAACGCCTGAATCCGGCGCGGACAAATCCGAAGCCCACCAAAGGCTTTGAACCCGACACGACGTTCAAGACCGCTTTGTCAGCATTTCCTCAGCCCATTCGGTGGATAATGACAGCGGCACGGCCCCGCACGTCCACTGGGTGACGGGCGCGTCCCACCTCAACGGAGAGGGAGTTGATCGGCGATGCTGGACTGGTCGCTCCTCTCGGGGCCGCTGCCGGTCCTGTCGCGGCTGGCCGCACTGGTCGCCGGATTATGGCTGGTGGGCGCGACCGTGCTGGCGCGTCGTCGCCGGTCGGCGGCGATCACGGAATTGGCCGCGTGCCTGCTGGCCGCAGCGACCGTGACGGTGGTTCTCGACCATCTGGTGCGCCACGTGTGGATGCTGTTTCCCGACCGTTTGGCCCCCACCACCTATTTGTGCACCTGCGCCGCCCTTTTCGCGCTGTTTGTGGCGACTACGCGCAGTGTTGCCGGACGCCGCGCGGGCGGCGCCGTTGCACTCATGACGGCGGCGTCTCTGGTTGTCGCCGGGTGCGCCAACCAGGTCAACGTCGCCTATGGCGCGTATCCAACAGCGCGTGATGCAATCGGACTGGCCCACACCGACGACGTCGCGCTGGTTGACACCCGAAGTGATGCCCGCCCGCTGCCCGATGCGCCGCCGGTGGCGTGGCGCTCATCGTCGCCGCCCGGATTGGCGGCGCACGGCAAAGTCGCATCGGCGGTGATTCCCGCCCCGTCCGCCGGCTTCTCGACGCGTAAGGCGAAAATCTATCTGCCACCGGCCTATTTCAGCGATCCGCGCCCCCGGCTGCCGGTGCTCGTGCTGTTGGCCGGCCAACCAGGCGAGCCGCGGGACTGGCTGCGTGCAGGGGGATTGGCACAAACCATGGATCGATTCGCCGCCGGGCACGACGGGCTGGCCCCCGTGGTCGTTGTCGCCGACGCCACCGGAAGCCGGTTCGGCAACCCGCTCTGCCTGGATTCGCGGCGCGGCAAGGCCGACACCTACCTCGCCAAGGATGTGCCCGCCTGGATCAAGTCGAATCTAACCGTCGAGCCTGACCCGAAGCGATGGGCGATCGCCGGCGCGTCCTACGGCGGCACCTGCGCACTGCAACTGGCCACCAACCATCCCGACGTGTATCCCACGTTCTTGGACATCTCCGGATCGGCCGAACCCACGCTCGGCGACTCGGCGCACACCATCGTCGAGGCATTCGGCGGCAACCGCAAGGCTTTCAGCCAGGTTAACCCGTTGGAACTGCTTGCCACCCAACGCTATCCGCAAAGCGCGGCGGCCATCGTGGTCGGCAACGAAGACCGCGACACCAAGCGCGATGCCCACCGGGTTTATCAGGCGGCCACGGCGGCGGGCATGGCGAGCCAGTACCGCGAAGTGCCCGGCGCCCACGACTGGCGGGCTTTTTCGGCGGCATTCACCCTGGAACTGCCCTGGCTGGCCGAGCGGCTGCAGCTCAATGCACCGGCGCCCAGCTGAGAGAACACTGAGGGCGTCGCCTGCCTGCGACTCAGTGATTTCACAGCGGCCGGCCGCCATCCTTGTTCGACGGCGACCGGAGTCAGCGCAGTGATGCCGGGAATTCAAGCGGCAGAGGGAATGAAGCCTTCCACCGGCCATGTCACGGGGTCACAATATATGCATGCAGTACATGGATCGGCGTAGGATGCTGTACGCGGTTGCGGCCGGCGTGCTGGCAACCATAGTCCGGGCGCCGGCCGCGGTCGGTGCCCCCATTCGGTGGAAGATTCCCCTGGGCCGGATACCGGCACCAGCCGGTGTGCTCACCCGGCTGCCCGGGGACGGCAATCAACTGGCGCTCACCGTCGACGACGGCACCAGCGTCCCGGTGGTCGGGGCGTTCGCGCAGTTTTGCCATGACACCGGAACCCGGCTGACCTTCTTCGTCAACGGCAACAACCCATCTTGGTCGGCAAACGCACCGGCGCTGCGGCCCATGGTCGACTCCGGTCAGGTCCAGATGGCCAACCACACCTGGTCGCACCCCTACCTCAACCGCATGGGCCTGCCCGCGGTGGCCGACCAGATACGGCGAAACGCCGACTTCCTGAGGAACACCTATGGCATGGACGGCGCCCCCTTCTTCCGTCCGCCCTACGGCGTTCACAACGCCGACATCGACCGGGTGGCCGCGGATCAGGGCTACACGACGGTCACGATGTGGAGCGGCACGATCGGCGACTCAGCGCCTGAGAACGAAGCGACTCTCGTCGCCAACGCCGCCAAATCATTTCAGCCGCAACAGATCGTGCTCACCCACGCCAACCTGCCCACCATCACCCACTGCTATGCCCAATTGATGGACCTCATCCAAAGCCGCAACCTGCAAACGGTCACCCTCAACGACATATTCGGTTAGCAGCGGAACCACGTTCCGGTGGCAGTGGCTGAATTTAAAGCCCGCGTAACAAGCACCTCAGCGATTTCTCAGCACCGCTCTGTGACCATGTGCGGGCACCGAGCGCACACCGAATTCTGAACGTTCGCAGCACATAACAGAGAGTTCTCAAATGAAGCCAATCGCACTGCCCATAGTCACCGGCGCGACCGCAGCCGCGGCTGTGGCACTGGCCGGCACCGCCCACGCCTCCCTGTACCCACCGAACCCGCCGGCGCCGTTTACCGGCTCCGCCTCGTCCCCCGATACAGCGCAGGACGTGGTGAGCAGGATGCAGTCCAACGGCTACCGGGTCATGCTCAACCGGATCGGCAGCGCGTCACTTGACCAATGCACCGTCTCATCGATAACACCGGGGCAAGCCATCGTGACCCCCGTGACAGCCGGTGCCGATGGAGCGGTCTTCAAGACGCAATACACCACCGTCTACATCACGGCGGACTGCACGCATCCGAAGCGGAAGCACTGACCATGACCAGTCAGGCTTTGAAGAAGCTGGTGGTCCTTTGCGCGGCAGCCGGCGGTGCGTCCGCGCTTACGCTCGCCACCGGGACTGCAGCCGCTAAGACATCGCCCGACATGACTGGCAAGACGTTCTCTGAAGCGCAGACTGCGTTGAAACAGGCCGGCCTTACCGCGGTCGTGTCCATCACCGTTGGAGACAAGTTGGCGCAGGGCGATTGCAAAGTGATCCGCCAACGCGACATGACCCCGGGCACACCTAGCTGGTTGACCTCCAACACCGTCGGCGGCGTGTTCGTCGGTGGCGATCAGCCGACGAACTTCGGAGGCCCAGGCTACGGAAACCAGCCGACCACCGGCCGGGTGTTTCTGACCTTGGACTGCTACGGCGCACAAGACGCGGCCCAAGGCGCGGCCACCGGAAAGGGAGACATCAACACGAAGAAGACCCGCTAGCTGGTTCTCGCACCGCGTTTCCCGCGCTTGCGCAGGCTCAGCCGACAGCGTTAAGTTGCCGACGGTCATTCTCGTCGAGCTCGATGTCGGCAACGGCCATGTTCTCTTCCAGGTGGTGCACCGACGAGGTACCCGGAATCAGCAGCACGTTGGGCGCCACCGACAACGTCCAGGCCAACGCGATCTGGGCCGGCGTTCGATCCAGCCGGGCCGCGGCGCGCCGCACCACCTCGTGGCCCAAGACGGGATTATCGGCCGCGAAGCCGGACCCGAGCGGAAAGAACGGCACGAACGCGATGCCGCGCGTCGTGCACTCATCCAGCACGGGCTGAGACGTGCGGTCAATCAGGTTGTACGCGTTCTGCACGCACACGATTTCGGTGCGGTCCAGCGCGTACAGCAGTTGTTCAATGGTGACGTTACTGAGACCGATGCCCGCGATCAGGCCCTCGTCGCGTGCCCGAATCATGGCCGTCAGCTGGCGATCGAACTCCTCGCGATGCAGCCGCCCGGGCTGGTTGGGATCGGCGGCCTCGGTGTCGATCACCCGCAGGTTGACCGCGGCCAACTGGTCCACATCGAGGGTTCGCAGATTATCTTCGATGCCGCGACGCAGTTCGTCGGGCTGCTGGGCGGGAAGCCAGCCGCCGTTGTCGTCGCGCCGGCCGCCTACCTTGCTGACGATGGCGAGGTTGTCTGGATAAGGATGCAGCGCCTCGCGAATCAATTCGTTGGCCACGTCCGGTCCGTAGAACTGCGCGGTATCGATGTGGTCCACGCCGAGTTCCAGCGCCCGCCGCAGCACGGCCAGGGCCTGATCGCGATCCCGCGGCGGCCCGAATACCCCGGGCCCGGGAAGTTGCATGGTGCCGAATCCAATTCGCGCGACCGAGAACTGTCCAATCCTAAAGGGCTGCATGAATTTCCATTCCGCTCCGCTCGTCGCCGCGCCGCACGCGTTCACCGGTGTGGATCCCCACCCGCACCCCGATTCCGCACCTCGCCAGGGTCGGCACCAGCTTCAGCCCGCATCGTACGCTCCCGGTCAGCTCACGATCGGGTTCCGCTACTGCACTTTCACCGGCCGGCGGCGTCCCGCGGAGAAGCGATGCTGGTGGTCGCTGAAGAGCCCGCGATCCTGTGAATCCGTTAACCAATGGCGCTTGCGGTTGCCAGCCGGCGCGCGTCGGGCATAGACAAAGACATGGTGCGAAACCAGGCCGCCGAAGCGACCCATCGCCACGTGGGTGCGGCCACGGGGGCTGACACGGTCGGCGGCCACCTCGACCACCACATCATCGGTGCGGCGCGCCAACAACCCGGGTACGGCTCATTGCAACCCGGGTACGGCTCATTGCGGGGTGTCACAGGGCTTGCCGCCACCGGACTGGTCGCGGTCGTCACCCTGGTGGCGGCAGCGCTTTCGGTGCCCCGCGAGTCGGTTGGCCCAGCCGGCGTCGTCGTGCCCACGGTGCCTGCACCCCAACGGCTTCCCGCAGCCCGTCTTCCCGCAAGAACCCACCGAGCACTACCCCCACTACTGAAGAGGCCCGTGATGCAAATTAAGGGCGCTCTCAACGTCGGCTTCGTAACATTCGCGATCTGATAAGCGCGTCGGGCCAGTGCCCGTATCCGTAGCCCGTCACCATCTTTAGCCGTCCGCTGACCCCAGTGTGACCGGCCGGGGCCCCGACGGTGTCAACCCACGCCGCTTATCGCGCTCGCGCGTTCTGCGCTGCGCCTCACTGACGCTCACCTTCGCTGCGCCCGCGCGGCTCCGCCGAATTTCGCCCACACCACCCCTCGCTGCCGCTCGCGGCGAAATTCACCTCCAGCGCGGCGGCTCAAAAGGGGTTGACCCCGCCACCCGGCCGGTCCCCCGGGCCGCAGCCAAACCGGCTACCGCATCACTTACCAGCGAAGGAGCACAGCATGTCTCGATCATCCGCGCCGATCCGCACCCTGCCCGCCGGCATCATCACCCACACCATCGCCGCCATCCGCGGCGCCCAGGACGGCGACATCACCGTCCACCACGCCCGCACTCCGCTGGTGCGGATGGTGCTGACCTGGGGCGGAATCATGATGACGCTGTCCACCGCCGACGCCGCACAGGGCCTGCTGGAGGCGTTCGCGGCCGCCCGCGCCAAGGCAGCCTGGATCCCACCCGAAATCCCAGCGGCCAGAACCGAACTCAACGGCCCATTCGCCAAACCGGTCGTGGCCATCGACTGGACGGGCCGCCCCAGCTACGCGGTGGTGCCCCAGAGCGCACCGAGCAAGTGCGGCGCCAACACCGTGCGCTGGGTGGATCTACACACCGGACCAATCACCTGGCAGATCCGCGACCACAAAGGACTGCACAGCGCGCTGGAACTTCTCACCCGCGCGCACCGCACCGCGATCGCGGTCTGCACCGACGGCGAACAGTTCAGCGCCGACCCCACCGCCGACGACTACCCGGCGGTGGCCTCCTAACTTCTCGCGCCGCCGGCCGGGCCCGCATCAAGGCCCGGCCGGAGTCCGGCGCAATTTACTGCCAGACAAGGCTCGCGGTGAACCAGCCATAACTCTGTTCGCCGACGCGCCACAACAACAGCACCGCGTCGACTGCCGCCAGTGCCAAAGCGATCCGGATCTTCCACATCTCAGCTCACCGCGACCGACGTAGTGCGCTCCGGATCTGGTGTGCTTGACTGCGATCCTGACGCGCCGGGCGTGTGCGCCGACGCCTTCTTGCGCCTCGCCTTCTTCGCGGCCACACCACCCAGCTGTCCGTTCATGCCGAGCTGGCGCAGCGCGTGGATCACCAAGCGACCGCCGGCCAGCTCCTGGTAGCGCTTCTGATACTCGCGAGCCACCGCCTCGCGTTTGGCGTTCAGCGCTTCCACTTGGCGACCGAGGTCAGCGTGCTGGTCGCCAAGTTCCTTGAGTGCGAACACTTCCCGACGCAGCCGCTCAGCCGCCGCCTCCAGCCGGTCGACGTCGCCGCCGCGGGACGCGACGCCGTCGACACTCACACGCTCCTCCAACACAGATAACTCCCTATGCACATCGACACGCCTTCCTCCGCAGCCTAAGCCCCACCGGCATCCGTCATGTGCATCATTTGGCGACCCCCACTTGGCGACCCCACCAACTGGCTTCCTCCGGCGCTACCCGCCTTGACTCCTGAAAATTCGTGCGGCACATTGGCACAAACCTGTGAGAGAGTGATTTCGGGCCCGTGGCGTCCGAAATCGCGGCGGCTGAATGCAAGCCGCACCGCTGTGCGGTCACACTACCGCTCCCCCGCGGCGACGCTCTGGCGACGCGCCGCGGCGCGTCCGAATATGGTTCGCCGCAAGCGAGCCCGCCACGGAAGCGAGGTGGCCGACATCCTGACGATCGCGCAGCTGTCGCGGTGGAGCATCCGCTACTACAACGACAGCGCCAACGATGTCAAGCCGGCGTCGGCGGATCGTGCGCAGGCCAGCGGCGGGCTGGCCGAGTACTACTGTGCGGCCGACACCCGCGCGCCCACATGGTTAATCGCCGGCGACGCAGCCAAAGTCGCCGACCTCACCGGCCTGACCGAAGCGGACCTCGACGGCGGGTTCGCCGACACCGACACCGCGGCCGCCTGGCTGGACGACGGCACGGCGCCCAACGGCGCCGCCGGGCGCGCGTTCGGCGTGAAGAGCCTGCACGGTTTCGACCTTACTTTCGCCGCGCCGAAAAGCGTCTCCCTGTTCAGGGCTCTCACCGACGACGTCGGCGAGAAATTAATCGCCCACGCTCACGTGACGGCGGTCCGGGCGGCGATGGAGTATCTGCACACCCACGCCGGGTACACCCGAACCCACAATAGGCTCACCGGTGCAAAGGATCTGGAAAAACTGCCCGGCCTGGTCGCGATCGCCTACCAGCACGAAACCTCGCGCGCCGGCGACCCGCACCTGCATAGCCACGTCGTCGTTCCCAACCGCCAGCCCCGCGCCGACGGGCAACTGGTGTCGCTCGACTCGAAGTCGCTCTACCACGAGGCCAAAGCCGCCGGCGTGATCTACCAGGCGGTGCTGCGCCATGAGCTGCACGCCGAAAAGGGCTTCGAATTCACCCCCACCGACGCCCACACCGGCATGGCCGAAATCGCCGGCGTGGACTCGGCCTGCATCAAGGCGTGGTCTCGGCGCTCCAGCCGGCTGCGGGAATGGGCGCGCAACAACCTGGTCGTCGTCGAGGGCGAACCCACCCCGGCACAGCTTCAGGCCGCGCAGAAGGCCACCCGGCCACCGAAACCCGAATCGCTCCCGTGGGCCGCGCTGAAACACATGTGGCGCGCCGACCCGCGCGGGCTGACCCTGCGCCGCGAGGCGCACTACGCCGCGAAAGACGAGCGCCGCCGCACCCAACCGCGCACGCTGGATCGGCCGCGCATCGCGGCGCTGGCCGCGCGCATCGACAAGCCCGCGTTCACCCGCGCCGACATGGTGGAGCTCGTCGGCGCGCAACTGCCGATCGACGCGCCCGGCGACCCGCGCCGCATCATCGAACAGATCGTCGACGCGGTGAGCGTGCGGGTCAGCGCACCCAGGCAGGCCCACCAACGCGAGGGCCACGAGAAATACACCATCGATTTCGTCATGGCCGAAGAGGAGCGGCTGTTCGCGATGGTCGACGATTCCGATAACCGCTGCCGCCTCGACCTGCGCGAGCAAGACCTCGGCGACCTGTCGGCCGACCAGCAGCGCGTCGTCGCCAACATCGCCGCTTCCCCTTTTCTCATCCAGCCGCTGCAAGCCCCCGCTGGCGCGGGAAAGACCCACTCCCTCAAGGCGCTTCGCGCCGCCGCGCGCCGCGCCGGCAAGCATGTCCTCGTGTTGGCGCCCACCGGAAAAGCCGTCGACGCGGCGGTGCAGGAAGGCGCCGGCGACCGCGGCCTGACCGTCGCCAAGGCGCTGCATCTCATCGAGGACAACGCGCTGCCCGTCGATGCCCGCGCGGTCGTCGTCATCGACGAGGCGTCGATGCTCGGCACCCCCGAGCTGAAGAAGCTGCTGTCGTGCGCTGTGGTTGGCCGCGCCAAGCTGGTGCTCGTCGGCGACGCATACCAGCTGGCGCCGGTGCGCGCCCGCGGCGGCATGTTCGAGCAGCTGTGCACCGAGCTGCCGTGGTCGCAGCGGCTTTCGGAGGTGTGGCGTATGCGCAACCGCGACGAACGCGACGCGTCGTTGGCGCTGCGCTCGGCGCACGGCAGCCGGCTCCGCAAGGCGGTCGCGTGGTACCGCGGCAACGGCCGGCTGCACACCGGCGACCCGATCGCGATGGCCGCAGACGCGCAGCTCGCCTACCTCAAGGACCGCGCTGCGGGCAGGGATTCGCTGCTGATATGTGACACCTGGGAAGTCGCCGACGCGCTGAACCGCCGCCTGCACGACACGCTGACCGCCGACGGCCCAAGTGTGGTCGGTGCGCGGGATCAGTGGATCCGCGCCGGGGATCTGGTGCTGAGCAGAAGCAACGATTCCAGCATCGCCGTGGGGCCGGGCCCCCGCCACCGACCCGGGCACCAGGTCGACCAGGTCCGCAACGGCAACCGGTGGCGGGTCGTGGCCGTCGACGCCGACCACTATCGGCTCGTCGCCGAGCGCACGGTCGACAATGCCCGGGTGGTGTTCGACGGCGAGTATCTGCGCGACCATGTGACACTCGGGTATGCGGCGACGGTGCACTCGGCGCAAGGAGTCACTGCCGACACCGCCCATGCCATCCTCGGCGAGAAAGCGACGCGGGCGATGCTGTATGTGGCGATGACGCGCGGCCGCGACAACAACCATGCCTACGTCTACGAGCGGCTGCCCGGCGAGGCCGATCACGACCACTCGACACCGCTGGCCGGCAGCGATATTCACGTGCTGCGCCGCGGCAACAAGTACGTGGCCGCACACCGCTTCCGTGCGATCGTCGCCAACGACGCCCGGCCGCGCACCGTGCACGCGGAAGCCGAACGCACCGAACGCCATCTGCTTCCCGACGTCATCGGCCAGCTGCTCGAGCGCCATGAGCAGCGACGCGCCGCGCGCCGCGCAGTGTGGCGCGAACACGCCGCGCGAGCGCGTGCCCGTGAAACAGCGTGCCACCGCGTGACCGAGCGGACAGGGCCCGAGCACGGCGTCGACCGCGACGCAGCCGTTGAGCTTTGATGAGAAGACCGCATCGGCGGCTTGCCGGGGCGACCATCGAACTTGTCGCCCGTGCATCCGCCGTGTCCGTCGACGTGTCATGCCCACCGCACTCACCGAGAGTTCTCTTGCTCTTTCCGATTTGGACGCTTTGCGGGCGCGGGTGACTCAGTACCGTCTCAGCCCATGCCGAACCTCGATCGCCGGACGTTGATGCGCGCCATCGCGGTGGGGTTTTTGGCCGCGACAGCGACCGCTCCGGATGCGTACGCCGACCCGATCCGGTCAGCGGGTTCAGCGGCCAGGCTGCCCGCCCCCAATGGGGTCCTGACCCGTCTTCCCGGGGACGGCAATATGCTGGCCTTCACGGTGGATGACGGCACCAGTGTTGAGGTGGTCGCCGCATTCGCCAACTTCTGTCGCGACACCGGCACCCGGATCACGTTTTTCGTCAACGGTGTCTACCGGTCGTGGACGGTGAATGCGCCCGCATTGCGGCCAATGGTGGATTCGGGTCAAATACAGCTGGCCAACCACACGTGGTCGCATCCCGACATCACTCGGTTGGGCCCGTCCGCGGCGGCCGATCAGATCCGGCGCAATGCCGACTTCTTGAAAAATACTTACGGGGTGGACGGCACCCCCTTCTTTCGGCCGCCGTACGGGCGCCACAGCCCCGACACAGACCGCATCGCTGCCGATCTCGGCTACCGCACGGTCACGCTGTGGAGCGGCACCGTCGGCGACTCGCGCCCGATTAATCAGACCGATCTGATCGCCCGCGCGGCGGAATCATTTCAACCGCAGCAGATTGTGCTCGCCCACGCCAACCAGCCGCCGATCACGCACTGCTATCCGCAGCTGGTCGACCTCATCCATAGCCGCGGCCTGCAAACCGTCACGCTGGGCGACGTCTTCGCCTGACCATCGCCGGGTCGTGGACGCGCCCAAGCACGCCGCCGCTGAACGTCCCATACAGGACCCCGACGATCGATTTACGGCGTTCTTGTCACACCCCCGGCCTACCGTCGATGCCATGACCAACTGGATCAACGTCGTCAGCCTCGACCATGTCCAGCGTGGTGTCGACGGCGGCTTCACCCAGGCCAACCACGGCAAGCCGCACATGCTGCGCAAGATGGTCCGCGGCGACTGGATTGTGTTCTATTCACCAAAGACCGCCTATGCCAACGGCGAACCGCTGCAGGCGTTCGCCGCCATCGGCCGCATCGCCGACGACGTGCCGTATCAGGCCGAAATGGCACCGGACTTTCACCCGTGGCGCCGCAACGTCGACTTCATGGACTGCACCGAGACGCCGATCCGCTCACTCATCGACCGACTCGACTTCATCGACGACAAGAAACGCTGGGGAGCAAAGTTCCGCTTCGGCGTCATCACAATCGACGACCACGACCTCGAGACGATTCGCCAAGCGATGACCGGGGACTAGGTGCGACAGTCATGCGGCGATCGTGAAGGGGCGGCACACAGCACCGCCATCGGGCGAGCACGTATTCGCCGTGTCGGCGTGCCAGCGCGCCGGTACCCTGTAGGCGATGGCGACCCCGACACCCGGTTCTCGAGTGGTTGAAGCCGAATTGACTTGGGCGCTCGCGGAAGTCGCGGGCGCACATCTCGACGTGGCCGAACGCAATAACCTATACGTCGCCATCGGTATCGGTGAGACCTTCTTCGCGATCGGGTTGCTGACGGCGGCGATCGTGCGCAACGACCTAGCGATTTCCGGTAACCTCGTCACTCGCCTGCACGCATGGTTAGACAGCTATTGCGGCCACGACGACGAGTTGCGTCTGCGTGACTTGATTGGTCGGATGTCGATCCACGCACGCGGCCAGCCGTAAGGCCATGACGACAGTGACCGAAAGCGAACACCTCGCGGACTGCATTCGCGTGCCGGACCGCCGTCGGTTAGGTTGGCCGGGTGCACAGCACCCTCAGCCGCATCGATCAGAGGATCAAGGCAAGCGAGGCAGCTGATCGGCAGCAAGCCGAGTACTTCCGCCGAGTATTGCGGGAACGCTGCACGGACCTCGATCGCAGGATCGAGAAGTACGAGAACGCCGTGGCGAGACATCTCACCCGAGGCAACTCAACCGACGCCCGTTTGCTGCGGCGCATGATGCGCACAGAGCAAGGGGAGCGTCAAACTCTCGAGCGGATGCTCTGGCGTCTTCACGACCGATTCGTGTTGCCGGACGAGCAGCTTGCCGACCTCCAGCGATCGGCACGGCGCTCATGAAAGCCGGCAAGAAAGCCGGCAAAAATGCCTAGTCAACGCGTTCAAGGACATTGCCCGCCGGTCACCGGACAGATTCCGGCGTCGTAATCCCGGCGCAGCCGCGTCTCGATGAAGTCCGCTGTCCCGCCGAAATGCGGGCTGAGCCAACGGCCCACGACCATCACGCTGACCGCCGCAGCGCCGGCGCGACGCAGCGTCAAAGCGGCCGACTGCGCGTTGGATCCGGTGGTCCAGACGTCATCGAGCACCATGACGTGCTGGCCATCCAGCCGGATGTGGGATGCCAACGCGAACTTGTCGGCATTGACCACCCGGTCACACCCACCGGTCGGCATCAGCGCGACAGTGTCGCCGACGGCGTTCATCGTCCGGGCGATCTCGAGTAACGGGTGTACCCCGCGGCGACTGGTCAGCGATGGAATCACCAGCCGCAGCGACACCGGCAGCCCGACGGCAGCGCCGAAGCACCGCTCATGCGATGCGATCGCCAGGAACATCAGCCAATTGATGATGAGGCCGTGTTGCTCGCGAACCTTGCGCGTCGGGTGATGTTTGTAGTCG
The DNA here is from genome assembly GCF_035640695.1 of Mycobacterium sp. Classification (GTDB taxonomy): domain Bacteria; phylum Actinomycetota; class Actinomycetes; order Mycobacteriales; family Mycobacteriaceae; genus Mycobacterium. The sequence continues at coordinate 15,349 of NZ_DASQVQ010000001.1, read as the reverse complement.
CGCAGCAGCGCCGCGGACTCGGTGCTGCCAATGGCATAGGTCAGCGGCACCACCAGCTCGGCCACCGCCGCGATCCGCTGGTGCTCGTGACATCGCCAGCAGTACTCGAACCCGCCGACCGGAGCAGCGCAGACGCGGCAAGTCAGGTGCGGCTCCCGGACCGGATTGCGCAGAAACCCGCCGGCCGCCTTGACGAGGGCCGCTCGCGCCTCGGCGATGTCATCGATCAGCATCCTCGCGTTATATGAAGCCGGACCGACAAGCCCCGGGGAACAGCCGTCTTTACCCGAGGTTATTCACAGACCTTTCGATTCGTCGCGATCCGCTCGTCGAGCAGGTCGTCGATCAGGGCAATGGTGGGTGAGCCGCCGAGCCGTCGGATCGCCGCGGCGACCGCTGTCACCAGTTCGAGTTCGCGGTCGATCGTCTCGACGTCGCGCGGCTCCACCACCACTCCTTCCCCTATGCAGCCGCGATGGTAGATGCTCGCACCCCCGACGCCCTGCATCGGGTCCCGCGAGTCCTCTTACTACCGTATGTGTTTCATCAACAGACGCCGTGTTGGATAACGCCGCACATGTCTGCCGCACGGCGCGACTCAGTCGAGCAGGAACCTGATCCGCAATGCCTGGAGCAAGCGCCGCGCCTCGGCGAGTCGCTCGCGCTGGCACACCAACCCGGGCGGTTCACGGTCGGCCGCCCGCTTGGTGTCTCGACGATGGCCGCGCTGCTCCAGCGCATCAACACCCTGCTCCAGATCCAGGATCTCAGCTTTGAGCAGGTCGATGAACACCTGCGCCTGCGCCACGTCACCGGAGTGGGACGGACGTGTCCACGGCACCCGAGCGCCGTCAACCTTTCTGTTCGTTGACCGTGCTTTCGCGCTGATTTCGAGGTCGACGTTGTGCGCAGCTGTGGACACGTCGAAGATTCTGTCCGGATTCCGGCCGAACCGCGACTTGGAGGCTTCATCGCACGGTCGCTTGATGCACCGATTCTCGTCACCACGCGTTAACGCAGAACCCGGGCTGGCCCCCACGGCGCCGACCCGACGCGGCTGCTAGTCGAAAGGACCACTTGGGCACACGATGTCGACGTAGACGGTCGTCAACGTGCCTCGCCTGGCCGGCGCGATGTCAGGGTTGTGGATCCCGGTGACGTTGCACAGCGACAGCGGCTCGGTGCTAATACCGTTGACCCAGTTGATCGCGACGTCGTAGCCCTGGGATTGCAGGTCTTCGATCGTGGCGTCGGCCGGCTCGGCGCCGGCGAAGGGCCACACCGGGTCGGCAACCGCGATCGGCGCGATGGCAACCGACACGACGATCGCCGCGGCGCCCAGCACCGGTGCAATATGTCCCGGTTTGAGCGACATGACGATCCTTCACGACAGGCTGGGCCCAGCTGGCCTCTGCTTCAAGGATCCTCCCCAAAGTCACCGCCGCAACGGGTTACTGCCAATTGACAGCTCCTCCAGGCCAAGTTCGCAGCTTTTGCTGACTCGTGGCAGCTCGTTACGGTCCGCATGACTGGTCGCTGCTCACCTCAACACCGCATGGCAGGAATGCATTGAACGTCGTGATCCTGCCACGCCTGCACCATATGCTGCCAACCGGGGATGGATCGGCTGGACCTGGCTGTTTAGCCGGATAGATCGGCAAGGGAGCACCAAAGAGCCGATCACGTAGCGACAGACCCGCGGATTTCGGTCCGCGAGCCTCCGCACAGCTCGAACAAGAGGAGGCACCAAAGATGAAGAAGTTAACGTTTGCCGGTATCGCTTCCAGCGTCTTGGCAGCACTGGCCATCGGACTGGCCGCTCCGGCCCTCGCCAGCGATGGCGGACCGGGCACGGTCGCCCTCCCGCCGGGGGGTCCCATCGCGGTCTACCCGCAGGACAGCAGCGTCGGTGGCGCCAACCCCTACACGCCCTTCGGCACCGATCCGTACGTGCCCTTCGGCGTCTGGTCACACTGACACCAAACCAAGCCGTCCCGTCCGACAATTCGTCGGACGGGACGGTCGTCTTTGTCGGCCGTGCGCGGTCCGCGCTACTCGTGGCGTTTCAGGCTTTCCCAGTCGTGCTCTTGCTCGAGTTCGGCGATCACGCGGCTGGTGCGTTCCCGTAGCAGCAGCGTCGCGGCCACACCGCACATCACAGCGACGACGAGAGCTATCCACGAGAACCGGGAAAGCCAGCGCTCAGCGGCCACGCCCGCGTAGTAGACGACGGCCGTGGTGCCGCCGGCCCAGCACAGCCCCCCGCTGGCGTTGGCGGCGAGAAACTTCCAGTAGCGCATTCTCAGCGCACCCGCGAGGGGCCCGGCCAGTATCCGCAGCAGGGCGATGAAGCGCCCGAAGAACACCGCCCACACCCCCCAGCGTGCGAACAGCCGCTCGGCAAGCGCGACGTGTCCCGGGCCGAAATGTTTTGGAAAGCGTGTGCCGAGCCGCTCGAACAGCGACATGCCGAACCGGTGGCCGATCGTGTATCCGATGGTGTCACCGACGACGGCTCCGATGGTGGCGGCGGCGCCAACGTACACGGGGCTGATATCGAGGGTGTGGCGTGAGGCCAGCAAGGCAGCACTGACGAGCGCGATTTCGCCGGGAAGCGGAATACCAAGGCTTTCAATGCCGATGACGGCGCCGACGATGATATAGACCGCGAGAGGTGGGATCGACTGCAGCAGCGATTCCACGTTCACGTCGAAAAGCATGCCCTAATCCGGCCTGCCCGCCCACGCGGGCGGCGCGGCCGCGGCTCAGGCCGGCGTCGGCTCGCCGACTCTGACCAGCGTCTTGCCGATGTTGGCCCCGGTGAACAACCCGTTCAGGGCGTCGACGCACGACTCGATTCCCTCGAAGACGTGCTCGCGGTGCACAAGCCGGCCCTCCTGCTCCCACTCGCGGAGCGCGGCGAATGCCTCGTCAAAGCGGCCCCACTGGTCCAGCGCGTTGAACCCTTGCATGAGCGCCGTTTTGGCCAGCAAATTCACGTAGTTGGCCGGCCCCGGGTGTTCGCCAGTCAGGTAGCTGGAGATGACGCCGCAGAGCACGACCCGGGCCTTGGGGGCCAGGCGGCCCAGCACCGCGTCGAGAATCGGCCCGCCGACGTTGTCGAAGTAGACATCGACCCCGCGCGGGCAGTGCTCCTTGAGCGCCGCCCCGAGGGCCCCCCTCTTGTAGTCAATGCACGAGTCGAACCGGAAGCTCTCGACCACCGCCCGGCACTTGTGGGCGCCGCCGGCGATGCCAACCACCCGGGCGCCGGCGATCTTCGCGATCTGCCCGGCCACCGATCCCGTGGCGCCGGCCGCGGCGGAAACCACCACCGTCTCCCCGGGCTGGGGCCGGCCGATGTCCGTCATCCCGAAGTAGGCGGTGGCGCCGGTGGGGCCGTAGACCGACATCACCGCCAACTGGTCGACCGTGTTCCCGCCGGGGATGGGGGTGCTGAACACGTCGTCGCGGACGATCACGTACTCCTGGAAGCCCGTCAGCGTGGTGACGACGTCACCGACGGTGTACGCGTTGCAGTGCGACGCCACCACCTCGCCGATGCCGGCCGCCCGGATCACCTCGCCGAGCTGCACCGGCGGAAGATAACTCGGCTGGTCGTTGAGCCAGGTCCGTGCGGCGGCATCGATGCCCACGTAAGTGGTGCGAACCAGTGCCTCGCCCTCAGCGGGCTGTGGCGCCGCCGAGGTGACCAATTCGGTGTCACCGGGCTGGACCAGCCCGGTCGGCCGGCGACGCAGCACGATCTGGCGATTCATCAGGTCGGGCACATGCCGAAACTACCGAAGGCGCTGACCGCTTCTGCGGTGAAGCGCTGACACCAGGGTTAAGTGATCTTGAGAACCGGGTAGCCGTCCGGTATGAGGCGTCAGCAACTCACCCGGCGCGCTTCTGGTCTCGGCGCGCGGGAGACCGGATGACCGCTGTCCACAGGTGCGCCGCCTGCGGCTATCCCATGTTCGGTCCCGGTCTGTGCGCCTTCTGCCTGCCGCTGCGGGCGGTTACCGGCGACCAGGCTCTGCAGTGGATGCGGTCACCGAAAAGCAAACCCGACACCGAACGGCTGTTTGCTACATCCAATTCGGCCATGCCCGCCGGTTAGCACGGCTGTCGCGTCGGACGCTTTGTGCCGCTGGGACCTAGCCAGCCAGCGTATATAGTCCGAACGATGACCGACCACGATCGCGCCGCGGCCCGCCGGGAGATCACCGATGCGCTCGTCCGCGCACTCGAACGTCGTCATGAGGTTCTTGACCTGATCGTGGGCGCCGATGATCGATTCGCCGCAGTCAACGCGATTACCGATTTGCTGGACATCCCGCCCGCGGCGGCCGAAGCGGTGATGGCTATGTCGTTCGACCAGCTGACGAAGGAGGCGCGACAGCAGATCGCGACCGAGCTTGACAACCTCAACGCCCAACTGAGCTTCACCGCGCGGGAGCGGCCCGCTAGCTCGGGCGAGACTCTGATGCTGCGCCCCTTCTCCCCCGAGTCGGACCGCGACATCTTCGCCGCACGGACCGCCGACGTCGGAGCGGCAGGCGACGGCTCGGGCGCACCCGCCAGTGATCTCGACGACGAGATCGGTTCGGCGCAGACCCGGTTTCATAATGAGGATGCGGTCTGGCTCGTGGCCGTCGAGGGACAGCAGAAGGTCGGCATGGTGTTCGGTGAGCTCGCCGGCGGTGAGGTGAATGTGCGGATCTGGATTCACCCCGACCACCGCAAACGCGGCTACGGCACCGCGGCCCTGCGCAAATCTCGATCGGAGATGGCCGCCTACTTTCCGGCCGTACCGCTGGTAATCCGCGCGCCCGGCGCCATGCCCGCCGTGAATGGCTCTATCGGGCCATCGGCGGTGCCGCCGGTCGACGACTAGCCCGGTGGTTGGGGTTGGGCCGGCGGTGGCGCCCCGAGCACGGGCACGGAGATCGGCGGCAGTCCCGGAATCTCGATGACCGTCGAACCGATCTGGGGAGGTAGGTACGGGCGGGTGGGCCCGCGGACCGGCGCGCGCTCCTCAGGTGGCGGTGCCGGCGCAATCCCGTTGCTGAGGTTGATCGTGATGAGCGAGCCTGGGATGGTTTGACCGCTCGGGGTGGTCCCTACCGCGGTGCCGTATGGCGCCGAGCTGTTGACCGATATCGTCTGGTCGGCGACCTGAAAGCCGGCGTCCTTGAGGCGTTGCCGCGCCGCATCCACATTCAGGCCCTCCACACTGGGCACCCGGCCGCCCGGGGCGCCCTCGACGTAGCGGGGATCGATTGGCGGCAGGTGCAAGTCACCGTAAGCGGTGGCGATCGGCTTCATCGCCTCAAACCATGTGCGCGCGGGCTCGTTTCCGCCGTAGAGGTCGCCGCTGCCGCACTTGCGCAGCGGAAACGAACAGATGCCTGACGGCGTGTTGGAGTCGTCGAAGATGTAGTTCGCCGCGGCGTAGTGGTCGGTGAAGCCCACGAATCCCGATGACCGATGTGCCTCGCTCGTGCCGGTCTTGCCTGACATCGGCAGGTTCCAGCCCACGGAGCCGGCCGAGCCCGCCGCGGTGCCGCCGCCCTGGTGGTCCTTGCTCATCGCGTTTGCGAGTGTGTTGGCCAGTCCCTCGGGCACCGCCTGTTCGCACGGCTGGACGGTGTAGGACACCTCCTTTCCTCTTCGGTCGAAAATCTTGTCGATCGGACTGGGCGGGCACCACATGCCGCCGGAAGCCAGCGTTGCCGCCACATTCGACAGCTCGAGCGCGTTGAGCTGAAACGGACCCAAGGTGAACGAGCCCATGTTGTGTTGCTTGATGAAATCGGCCAGGCTTTCGTTGCCTGACGGGTCGTAGGTCCGCGCCGTTCCCGGTATCGCGTAGGACCGCATCCCCAGTCGCACCGCCATGTCCACCGCGCGCGGGACCCCAACCTGTTGAATCAACTTCGCGAAAGCGGTGTTCGGCGAGGTGGCCAGGGCGTCGGTGACATTCATCGAACCGCGATAGCGGCCGGCGTTCCTCACGCACCAGGTTTCCTTGGGACAACCCGGCGTGTCGCTGCTACCCAGGCCCTTGGCTTGGAAGAAGCCCGGCACCTCCAACTGAGTGTTGATGCCCATGCCCATCTCCATGGCCGCGGCCGTCGTGAAGATCTTGTATATCGACCCGGCGCCGTCGCCGACGAGCGAAAACGGTTGCGGCTGCATCGTTTCATGGGCATCGCCGTTGAGCCCATAGGTCCGGTTGCTGGCCATCGCCATCACCTGGTGGGCGTCCTTCCCGGGCCTGATCACGCTCATCACCGAAGCGACGCCGTCGAGGGTGGGCGTGGCGACCTTGTCGACCGCCTGCTTGACCGAGCTCTGCATCTTCGGGTCCAGCGTCGTGCGGATCAGATAACCGCCACGTGCGACCTGCTCCTTGCTGATGCCGGACCGTGCGAGGTAATCCAGCACATAGTCACAAAAGAACGCGCGATCGCCGGAGGCGATGCAGCCACCCGGCAGCACGTTGGGCCGAGGCAGCACACCCAGTGGTTCGGCCTTGGCGGCGCGCAACTCCTTTGCGTACTGAGGGACTGTCTGCATCATGGTGTCCAGCACCACATTTCGCCGATCCAACGCGGCTTGGGGATTGGTGTAGGGATCGAGCAGACTGGTCGACTGCACCATGCCCGCCAGCAGCGCCGCCTGTTGCCAGTTCAGCCGCGATGCGTCAACACCGAAATACGTCTGGGCGGCATCCTGGACACCGAACGCGCCGTTGCCGTACGCAATCAAGTTGAGGTAGCGCGTGAGGATCTCCGCCTTGGGGAAGGTCTTGTCGAGGGTAAGCGCCATCCGAATCTCGCGCAGCTTGCGCGCCGGCGTCGTCTCCACTGCGGCGCGCCTCTCGGCGTCGGTCTGCGCGGCGACCAGCAGCCGATAGTTCTTGACATACTGCTGCTCGATCGTCGAACCCCCGCGGGTGTCGAGGTTGCCGGATACATAGCCGGATAGTCCGGTCAGCGTGCCCGGCCAGTCCACGCCGTTGTGCTCGGCGAACCGCTTGTCCTCGATCGAGACGATCGCCAGCTTCATCGTGTCGGCGATCCGATCACTGGGCACCTCAAACCGGCGCTGCGAATACACCCACGCGATCGGTTTCCCCGCGGCATCGACCATCGTCGTCACCTGCGGGACGTCACCCTCGAGAAGCTGTGCGGAGCCGTTGCCGACGACGTCCGCAGCGCGCAGCGACACCAGCCCGATGCCGCCCGCGAAAGGAAACATCAGTGCGGCCGCCACCACGCCGGCCATCAGGCAGCACCACGCCAACCTGATGACAATTACGGATGGCGGCGGTCGCTCCCCCATAAACCCAGCCTATTCGCAAAACCCCAGCCCGGGACCGGATCCGCCGCATATGCGCACTCCGCTAGAGCCGGCTCGCGGCGAAACTTGCGCCCTGGCCCACCATCCCGTTGACCGAGTACAGAGCGTGCGAGACGGTGGCCGTCGCATCGGCAGCACCAGAGCAGATCGAGTCACCGGGCGCGCACAACTCAATCGTCTTGGGCTTATACAGGGGGCCGATCACGACAGGCGGCGCGCCGTACTGGCGCATGAACTGATCGGAAGGTTTCCCGAAGAGAGCGACCGCGGCGACGTGGTCGGCCACCTCCGGCGCCATCGGCGCAGGCACGAACGCAGCAGGTACTCCCTCCGGTACGGCAGCCGAAGTGACGAAACCCGTCACGACGGCGCCCTGGGAGTATCCGCCGAGCACCATCCTGGTCGTGGGACAGTTCGCCGCCGTGGACTGGATATGAGCGGCCTCGTCACTGATCCCGTCGACGACCGTTCTGGCGAAATCCATGCCGGCGCCGAAATCGCTGCTAGCAGGGTAATTGACCCCATACACCCCCACCGACCTGCCGCCGACCTGCGAGCGAAGCGCGTCGACGAACGCCTGCCCTGTGCCGCCAACGCCAGGCGGCTCGGCGGTACCGCGGGCGAACACGACCTCAACGTCGGGGCACGGCTGGGCCGACGCGGGTGGGGCGGGTGCGCTCAGCAGCACCGCCCAGGTGGACAGCATCGCAGCATAAAGGCAAAGAGCAATCCGGCGAGCACTCACGTCAACCCCCAGTCGGCGCGCCACCCCATCTTGATCAATTTGATGACGTTCATTTCAAGCGGTTACCCGAATGAGCCGGGCGTCATGCCCCGCAAAGCGGCGCATGTTGCGTCCGGTGCAGTGTGCACGACATGACGGTTACGCCCAATTTCTCGGAACCCACATCCAACACCGTGTAGCCGCTCGATTTCTGCAGTGTTGCAACGTACTGGTCACCAACCTTGAGGTCGAGTCCGGCGCCGCTACGTGAAATCAGGGATGCCAACGAGATGGTGACCCGCTGACTGGGGTCGCCCTTCCACGTGACCGACCATTTTTCGCCATCCGAGGACGCACCGGAGACCATGCCGAGTGTGCCCGTGCCGTCCGGCGCCAACTTCAAACTGCGGCCATTCCCCGACCACTCGGCGAACAACGACGGCTCATCCGCCCGGGCTATGCCCGGTCCAGAGGCAATGATCGCCGCGGCCCCCATCGTGACAGCGCCCCCGCGCAGCCATTTGTAGGCCTTGGTCATGAGAGTTCTCGCCTTCGGATGCGATTCGGTGGTCGTGGTCCAGCTTCGCCGGTAGCGGGGTTGTCCCGACCGACACGTTGCATGACCCTGACGTCAGGCTAGTACGGCGGAACTTTGCCAGGGCGCGGATCACGCCGCAAACCGACTCCGGTGTTCTCCCACCGCTCCCATCCGCCCGCGGCAACCGGCCAGCAACCGGCCAGCGACCGGCCATTAGCCCTCATCCACTGCCCAGCGCCGCCGCCAACGCCCGAGCCATGTCGTCCTCACTCACAACCAGCGCCGAAGCATCCATGGTCGCCAAGTCCGACGGCGCCACGGTCGACAACCGCCGTGCCCGCTCGTGCTTGCAGTGCACCACGACTTTCCGTGCGAACCGCCCGTTGCCGGCCACATCCAAAGCGGTGCCGTCCCCGGACAGCGTCTCCCGCAGTCGTGCCGCCTCGGCGTGCAGCAGCGGCCAGGCGCGGTCAGAAATGGCCACCTTCTCCTTGGCCGCAATCAACTGCGCGATCGAGACGATCTCCGCCGGGGTGTAGGACGAAAACGTCAGCGTGAGATGGAATCTGGACGCCAGCCCGGGGTTGGCGGCCATGAACCGGCGCATCTCGGTGGGATAGCCGGCCACGATCACCACGAAGTCCTCGCGATGATCCTCCATGTATTTCATCAGGGTGTTGATGGCGTCCTTGCCGAAGCTGTGGCCCTCGTGTTCGGGCACCAGCCGGTAGGCCTCGTCGATGAACAGCACCCCGCCAAGCGCTTCTTCGCAGACTTCCTTCATCCGCGCGGCGGTCTGTGACACATACCCGACCACCAAATCCTCTTCCGTGACCTCCAACACCTCGGGTCGGGCAATCTTGCCCAGCCCGAACAGGATTTCGGCGGCGATGCGCGCGAACGAGGTCTTAGCAGTGCCGGGCGGCCCCTCCAGCACGATGTGGTTCTCGTTGGTCGCCGACACCTGCTCGCCGCGGGCCGCCAGGATCTGGTCGATCTGAATCTCGGTGCGCCACACCGTAATCTGTTCCTTGGGGCCCTCCAGCCCAATCAACTCATCGAGCTTGGCCTGCGCCGAGGCCAGCACCGCCTCCTGCCGCGCCGCGAGCTCCAAAGCCTCGCGCTGCGCGCGGCTGACTTCCGTCGACGGGTCCCACGCATCTGAACGGGAAGCGATCGTCTCGACGTCGGAGACCACCAGCCGGTAGTCAGAGTTCTCCAACGCCTGGCGCGCGGCCGCAAGCGGCTCACCGTCGACCACCGCCTCCCGGAAAGCAGCCCTTGCGCCCTCCTCGTCACCCAGCTCCCGCAGACACCACCCACGCGTCAGCGCGACGTCGGCGGCCACATATGGATTAGCCGTGCGAACCCGCTGCAGCGTGTCCAGCGCCGCCTGCACCTGCCCCAGTGACGCCGCCGCGGCCGCCGACAAGGTGTCCACCGCGGCCGTCACCTCGTCAATCACGTGGGTGGCGTGCGGCGGCGGCGACTTGGCGGCCGCGGCAAGCAGATCGGGCCAGCGGCGGGCCCGATGAAACAGCGCCGCCCGCACGAACTGCAGCCACTGGGCGGCCTGGGCGTCCTCGGTGATCACCGGGTCTTCGAGCACGTCGGCGGCCGCGGCGTAGTCGCCGGCGATGATCAGTGCGCTGGCGTACGCCAGCCCGATGCTGGCCCGCGACCAGGCCGGCAGCGTCAGATACAGCGGGGCATGGGTGCGGGCGTGCAGCTGCCCGTCGGGCAACCCAAGCCGGCGGGTCTCGCGGTAGAGGGCGCGCGAATTGGCGTGCGCGCCGGCCAGGGTCGACACCGCGTCGTCGTCGCAGGCCAGCCGGCCCAGCCACGCGTCGGACATCCCCGGGTTGGCGTTGGTGATCGAAGTGAACGCGCCCAGCGCCCGGTCGGTGTCACCGGACTTGTAGTGCTCGATCGCGGCGTCGAAGGCGCGGCGCTGCTCGGTAGGCGAAGTCATCGCTGCAGTGGATCTCCTGGCTCAATGATGGGATTGACCGTAGTCGGTGACTCTTCGTGCGGCTGGTTCTCGGGGAGCTCGGGGCTTTGATTAACGTCGCCGGCCTCGCCACCGCGCGCCGGTTCGGCCACCGGCGGCACCGGGTAACTCACCATCACCGGTGTGGCCGATGCCGCACGGGTCAGCTTTCGACCGCCATCGGGACCGCCGCCCGAACGCCCATCCTCGCCGGAACCGTTGTGTCCGTGCAGGAGCGGCTCCCACCCCGGCATCGGCGGCCCGTGCACCTGCCGGGGGTTCTCGGTGGCCTTGTCGAGCTGCTCCCACGGCGGCGGATCACGTCGCGCACGCAGTTCGCGAGCCATACCACGGACGCCCCGCAGACCCGCCCGCCCCGCGCCACCGACGGCGGCCGAGATGCCCATGCCGAGCGCGACATCGGTGGCACGGCCCAGCATTGCGTGCCCACCCGGGTGACCGGCCATCTCGGCGCGCACGTGGCGCAGCAGATACAACGCGGCCAGCGACGCCGCCCCCATCATCAGCACGTGCGCGAACGGATTGGCGCCGCCCAGCTGGGCCGGCAACGGCGCCGACACCAAACGCTCGATCGCCAGCCCGATGACGCTGACGTAGACGATGTAGACCGTCACCTCCACGCCGTGGCCGAAGAAGTCCCACACCACCGCGATCGCGCGCCGCTGCGGGGCGCCGGGGATGGCGCCGCTCCACAGCACCGGTAGCAGGATCACCGTGGTCCACATGGCCTTGACCGACACCCGCAGCACCGCCCATCCCGATACCACCACGAACAGCGCCACCAGGCACGCTGCCGCAACGAACACCATGCCGATCCACACGTTGGAGCCGTCGAGGTGCTGCGCGTAGGCGACTGCCGCGCGATCGCCGCAGGCGCCCATCGCATGCACCGGACTGTCGGAGGTGTCGTCGCGCAATGCGGCCGACCAGGCCGCGCCGCAGTTGCCGACCCGGTCGACGACGTGCCCGAAGTTCCACAGCTGCAACGGTTCTCGCACCGTGTGGGTGATAAGGCTGGCCGTCAGCGCGTCGATCTGCCCTCCCACGCCGACGCCCGGATCGAGCTGCCCGTTGTGGGTGGCGGCCTCGGCGACCGAAAACCCGAGCCGCCGACCGAACGCCAGTAACCCGTTGTCCCCGTACATTTCGCCCACCGGGTCGGCGAACACCGCCACCGACAACGCAGGCACGGTCATCGCGATCAGGATCATGGTCGCACCCCGGCCGGTCTCCCCGCGCCGAATGGTGACGGCGCCGGCGAACACCCCGATCGGGATCGCGATCAGCAACAACCCCAGTCCGGTGGTGACTTGGATAACCGCAGTGGTGACGGCGCGGGCGATCTCGCCGATCACGGTGAGCCAGTAGGTGCTGACAGTGATCCGCAGAATCACCAGCGCGATCGCGATGATCCCCACGAACAGCCCCGCCTCCGAGGTCAGCATGCTGGCCACGGTCCACTGAGTGCCTAGCACCGCGAACGCGTGCACCGTCCACGCCAGCCAACTCGCCGGATCCCAGCCGAGGCCCGGGCCGGCCCGGGTGACCTGCTCGGGGATCGCGGCCAGCGACAAGTAATAGTCGCCGATCGGCACCCCGTAGCTGTCGCGCAGCCCGGTCCAGTTAAGCACCACCGCGTTACTTGAAGCGCTAGCCCGCGGCGCCGCGCACACCGCCAACATCGCCAGCGCGTGCACCGTGGCCAGCGTCCGCACCGACCGGCGCCAGCTCACCGAAACCGCCCCGTGCGTTGCGGATTAGTGTCCAGCTGGTGGGCCAGCCGCGCGGTCGGCGCCTCGAACAGCCGCACCTTGCCGAACCCGCCGAACTCGTCGAGAAACCAAGCCTCGCCCTCGCGGCCCGGGATGACCCTGCCGTAGCGGCTGTCGATGGTGTCGTCGCCGTGGTCGACCAGCTGCACCGGGCTGGTGTGCTCGACGTACATGCGTAGCAACTCCGGGTGGCGGTCCAGGTCCCGGCCGCACCACTGCAGCGTCGCCCGAGCCAGCCCCGCCTCCGTGAAACCCAAGCACAACCGCTGGTCGATGAATTCGTCCTCCAGTACCCCGAAGTCCTTGATCGGGTGCTGACTGATCCCAACGAATCCGGTCCAGCTCTTCCGGCCCTGGCGGATGATGCGGTTGCAGCACTTCTGCCCGCCCGGCGAATTCGCCAACGGCGCTGCCTCTTCCACCACCAGCACGTCGGGGCGGTCCCGCCTCGAGAAGAAGATAGTCTGCGATAGGTCGGCGGCCAGCCCATAGATCGCCTGACCGGCGCGCTGGCGCGGCGTGGTCAGGTGATGCAAATGGACCGCGTACTCCTCGGTCACCGTTGGCAGCTCCAAGCCGGCGGTGTTCCAGATCACCGCCGCCGCCCGGGCCAGGTCGGCAACCGGCAGCGTTTCGTCGAACACTGCCCTCAGGTGGCGTTCGGTGCGCAGCCCCTCCAGCACAACCAATAGGTCGTCGTCGGCACCGTCGCGGCCGTCGCGCAGCCCCCGCAGGTATTCGATGAACCGCGCCAGGCTGCCAATCCCGTTGGCGTCACGGGTTTCCGGCGCCAGGTGCGCGCGCAGCCGTGCCGCCTGCCGGCTGACCGCCGAATAGCCCAGCAGCGGCAGCAGATGGTCCACCGCGTGCTCGGCGGCGGAGTCGTACGGAAATATCCGCAGCGGGTCGATGCACATCCCCGGACGGGCCAGGTCGACGACGACCGTGTCGTCGACATCGGCCAGCGCCCGCTGGTGCTCGCGCGGCTCGCTGGGGTCGAAGACATGCACCCCGACCCCCAGCAGCAGCCACGCCCGGATCAGCAGCTTGCCGATGTGCGATTTCCCGCGGCCGGGTGATCCGCAGATGACCAGGTTGGCGCCGGTGTCGCGGGCTGGCGCGTTGAGCAGATCCAGCAGCACCACGTCGCGCAGGCCCGGGCTGGACAGGTTCATGCCCAGCGGCACCCCGGTGTTATTGCCCAGCTTGGCGGCCAGCAGCGGCACGAACTTGGCGAACCGCTCGGTGCTGGTGGGGTTGCGGAACTCGGCAAACGCGCCAGCCGCTTCGCCGCCCGGGCTGAATGCCCGCCACAGCGCGGCCTGCCCGCCGCGCCAGCGGCGAAACCCGATGTCCTGGCGGCGAAACGTCTGCGTCAGCGTCGCTACCGCGGTGTTGCACTCGTCGGCGCTGCCTGCGCCGGCGGCGAAGACGATGGCCACGTCGACGCCGCGTTCGGCGGTGCCGCGTTTGAGCTCCGACGTCAATTCTCTGCCCGATGCAAGCTTGCGGATCAACTCGTCGTCGGCACCGGCGTGGCGGCCGCGCTGGCGGAACTGGTCGGTGATGTTGGTGATCACGTTCTGGGCGGCCGCTACCGCCGCCTCGGCCGGCCGAAACGCGGCGGAAATCGTCCAGTCCAGCCTCACACCGGGCCGGCTCAGGTCGTCCAACACCTTGAACAGGGCCGAACGCGGCCAGGCGATCCCGGAATCCGGGAAATCCTGAAGCGGCAGCAGCGCCTGATACGCGTCGCCGACCTCGTCGGCCGGGTCACGGTAGGTGCGTACGAACGCGTCGGTCTCCGAGCGGGCCGCCCGCCACCGGCGGCCGCGCAGCGCCGCGGCAGCCTCATCCAGGTACACCGGGCTGAACGCCGACCCCGGGAGGCTGGCGTGCGGGTCAAACGGCACGGTGGGCAGCGGATGCGCCCATACCCCGCGGCTGGCGGTGTAGTTCCAGTGCCACCAAATCTGTTCCACGCTCGCCGGTTTCGGGAAAAACACCGCCGGCAGCGCCGCCATCATCTCCGCGGCCAGCGCCCGGTAGTGGGCCAGCGACTGCTCACTGTCCTTATCCCTGCCCCGCACCGAGTCGACCAGCCGCCGCCACGTCCCCGCCGGGGTACACCCGGCGCGGCCGTATTCCAGCGGCAACGTCAGCCAGTAGATGCGCCGGCTGGCGTGGTGGCGGGTGAGTATCGGCTCCCAGGCGCGGCAGTACCGCACCCACGGTTCGGCCTCGGCTGACATCGCACCACCGGCCAAGATCCCATGGGCGGCAAGGGTTTTGCGCAGGGCCGTGCGGGCCGGCACGGGAACCGTTAGCCCGCTGATTTGCGCGCCCGACGGCAGCGTGCGCCACAGCTCGGCGTGCTCGGCGGCCACCGTGTTCTGCCATTGTTCAGACAGGAAAATGAACGGCACGCCCGACAGCAGGTATTCGGCGTACACGCCGTAGGAGGTCAGGCGCAGGTTGCCCACCGCGCCCAGCGGAGCCAACGACATCGATCAGCCGGTGTAGATCCGGGGCCGCAATCGCGCCCACATCCACCGGGCGCGGGTGGCGACCGATGGGCGGTTGGCGGGCAGCTTGGCCAGCAGCCAGATCGCGCTAACCGTCAGCGCCGTGCCAACCACCAAGATGGTCAGCGCGTGCCCGCTGGTCAGCGCGGCGGTGGTGGCGGCGCCGGTCGTGACGAACCCGATCACCGCGGCGATCGCATCGGGGGCGCGCCACTTCTCCCGAAACGGCATCCGGAACCCGGTGCCGGAGTCGCCCAGATAGGTGACGACGGTGCGCTGGTCGGAATAGATCTTGGCGGGTGTGTCGGCAACCACGTCACTGCCCCCACGGGCTGTCGACGTGCACGGTGTTGCGGATGCCGTGGCTGTTGAACTCTCGGGTGACCATCGCGGCGATGCCGACCGACA